>NZ_JBIWAQ010000018.1:0-177249 GCF_044760155.1 Kitasatospora sp. NPDC098652 | reverse complement strand
CCGATGCTCCGCATGGACTCCCTCCTCCGCCTTGCGATGCACGCACCCCAACGCCGCGCGCTGATCCGACGCGAATTGTCAGACACGCCCTAGGGGCGTGCCCGACACGCCCCACGGCGGCGGAAATAACTCGGGTGACCCGGGCCGTGGCAGCGGCGACACTGGCGCCATGACCGCCTCCACGCCCCCGCCCCCACTGCTGCGGCCGCGCGCCCTGGCGCCCGGGGACCTCGTCGTCATCGCCGCGCTGTCCGGCCCGCTGCCGGCCGCTTACGAGCCCAACGTCGAGCGGACGGTGGAGGTGTTCGAGCGGATGGGGTTCCGCGTGCGGCGGGCTCCGCTGCTCGAAGCAGGACGGCGCCACTGGTGGAGCGCGGCCACGCCGGCCGAGATCGCCGGGGAGCTCAACGCTCTTCTGCGTGATCCCGAGGTACGCGCGATCGTCGCCAGTGACGGCGGCCAGACGGCGCTCGGCTACCTCGACCTGATCGACGTCGAGGCGGTCAGGGCCGACCCCAAGCCGATCCTCGGCTACAGCGACATCTCGCTGCTGCACCTGGTGCTCCATGCGCGCACGGGCCTGGTCGGCTTCCACGCCGACATGGCCGTCCCCGGCTTCGGCGGGCACTGGCCGTACGCGCCAGCGGCACGCCAAGCAGAACTCGAGGAGCTCTACACCAGGCTGCTGACCGGTACCGGGGCGATCGGCGCGCTGCCCGCGAGCCCGTCCTGGGAGTGCTGGCGTCCCGGTCGTGCCGAGGGGCCGCTGATCGGCGGGGTGATCAACCGCATCGTGCTGGCGCAGGCGACGCCCTTCGCGCTGCCGCTCGAACGCTTCGACGGCGCGGTGCTGTTCTGGGAGGAGATGGGCGGCCTGGCATCGTACGTGTGGAGCTACCTGCAGGTGATGCGGCACAGCGGCATCCTCGACCGGATCTCCGGCATGGTCGTGGGCGTTCCACGCGAGATCGGCGGACTGGAGCCCGGCACCTCCCCGACCCTGCGCGAGATCGTCCTCGACGTCCTCGGCGATCGTGACATCCCGGTCCTGGGCAACGTCGACGTCGGGCACGCCGGCCCGAACCTGCCGCTGCCGGTGGGCATCCGCGCCGGCCTCGACGCGCAGCAGCGCACCCTGTCGCTGCTCGAACCGGCGGTGGGCCCCCGCGCGGCGCTCGACCAGTGCTGCTCCCCGGAGGTTCGTGGAGGGGGTGATCACAGCCGTGGGCGCGCATGGCAGGCTGCTGTGCATGGTGATCAGTGATGCGTCGCAGGCCGGCGACGAGGTGTTGGTCGTGTGTCCTGACCTGACGGATGCCGAACTCAACGAGTTGTTCGGCGCGTCGTGGCCGGCCCACCGGCCGACCTCCTTCGCACCGGTGCTGTCCCGCAGTCTGACCTGGATCGCGGCGCGTCGAGGTGACCGGCTGGTCGGATTCGTGAACGTCGTCGGCGACGGCGGCGCGCACGCCTTCATCCTGGACACGACCGTGCACCCGGATGAACGCCGGCAGGGGCTCGGGGTGCGGCTGGTGAGGGCGGCCGCCGACGAGGCGAAGGCGAGCGGTGCCGAGTGGCTGCACGTCGACTACGAGCCGCACCTGGAGTCCTTCTACGGTCAGTGCGGATTCCGGCCGACCGCCGCCGGGCTCATGCGGCTCTGAGGGGGCTGCCGGCGCGCGGCTACTCGTGCAGCGCCGCGGATCGTGGGCAGTTCGCGGCCCGCGGCCCGCGGCGTGGACGGGATCCGGACCTGAGCCGCACAAGGTCCGCGGCGCGGCTCTGCTGACTCGTCCATACCTGCCGACTGCCGCGCCTGGCCCGCATCATCCCGCACAAGCCGGGCCGGCACAGAAGAACTTCTAAAGATCACACCTTTCAGCAGGTGGCGAGTGATCGTCATGAACAACGGGGCAAACACTGCCTGACGCGGCACTAGCCCGCGTGCTCGCGGTCGGCCTCGGCCTTGAGTGCGGCGAAGTCCCCGACAATCTCGTGTCACATTCGGGCACCGGTCGGCGTGATCTCTGCACTGCCCGACAGGGAGGAGTCGAACGCGTGGGCACCGCTCGACGCGATCGCTGAGCGTCCCGCGGTACCGGAGCCAGTGCCGCCGAAACGGCGGTCGGGGGGGGGGGGGCCGCCCCGGGCGCGGGCCCCCCCCCCCCCCGCCGGGCCGGGGGGGGGGGGGGGGGGGGGGGGGGGGGGGGGGGGGGGGGGGGGGGGGGCCCCCCCCGCCGCGGGGGGGGGGGCGCGCCGGGCGCCCCCCCCCCCCCCCGCCCCCCGCGGGGGGGGGGGGCCCCCCCCCCGGGGGCCCCCCCCCCCCGACCGCCGTTCACCGTGCGAGCGGCGTCATGGTCTGGTGGGCGGGGGAAGGGTTCCGCCGGGGGTTGCCGGTGCCCAGGTGGGCGGGGCGGCGGCCTCCTGAGGGTCGGTCTCCCGCATCGAGACCTTCCAGCCGTCCTCTCCGGCGTTCCCGTCCAGGCGCAGGTTGATCTGTTTGACCTGCCGGGTGCGCTCGAAGTACAGCACCACGGTCTGCCGCTCCGATGCCTCGCCGTGGAACTCCGCGGTCACCGGTCCCGTCGCCCCCTCGTGAAAGGTGGTCACCCAGTTGGCCGCCGTGGTGTTCGCCTCGGCGGCCGACCCGTCGGAGGTGGCCATGGCCGCCAGCTTGCCCCGCGACCCGTCGGCGAGCCGCCACACGACCTCCTGCGTCAGCCGCAGGCTGCCGGCGGACGGGTAGCCGGTCACGCGCAGCGGTTCGTGCTGCGCGTAGTCGTCGGCGTAGCGGAGCGAGTCGCTTCCCGCGGAGAGCTGCCAGGTGGCGATCCCCACCGCCGAGACGGCGACGGCCACGGCGCCGACGGCGACGATGGTCGACGTCTTCCAGCGGCCGGCCATCAGGACGTACCCAGCGGACGGACGATCCAGAACCGCTCGACCGGCTTGCCGGCGCGGCGCTGGCGGGCCAGCGCGTCGTACAGCGTGGTCTGGTCGACCAGGCCGTGCTGGCGCAGCTCCATCTTGCGGCCGTAGCTGACCACGACGGCGGCGTGGTCGATCCGGGACTCGCCGACCCACTTGAAGAACACGAGGTCGCCGGGCTTCGCGGAGTGCGCGCCCATGATGGCCTGGGTCTGCCGGTAGCCGGTCAGGTGGGTGTAGAGGTTCTGCGCGGCGGACCAGGTGTAGCTCTTGAAGGGCTTGAAGAAGAGGTAGCCCTTGTCCCACCAGGCGTAGTCCCTGGTTCGGTTGCCCTGGCGGAATTGCATTCCGCCACCGTAGTACAGCGCCTTGGAGACGAAGTTCGTGCAGTCCTGACCGTACTCGCGGTGGACGTTGATGTTGCGCCGCGCCCAGTCGGCCGTGCCGCTGCCGTTGACACCCGCGAAGGTCGCGGTGGTCACGCCGGTCGGCACCGTGGCGGGTTCGGGCAGCGGCCAGCCGTCCTCCACCACGCAGCGGGCCAGGCGCAGGCGTCCGGTCTCGGTCAGCGGTGCGTTACGGTGTGGCATGAGGGCCTTTCTGGCTGTAGGTGCAGATGTCGCAATCCACACCGAGCCAGAAGGCCCTCACTCATTTCAAGATCACCACGCCGTGAGCCCTGTCACCAACCTCCGTGGTCAGTACACCTAGTGCTGGAAGAGCACTTCCGGATTGTCCGGCGAGGGGCCGTCCAGCAGCGGACGGTGGATCCCCTGCAGCGTCCGGTCGAAGAACGCCGTCACGTACTCACGCGTGAGCGCCACCCCGCGTTCCGGGGAGAGGGGCGGCGTCGGGAACCCGGCCTCCTCCATAAGCAGGTCCAGGTCGCTGAAACTGAAGTGGTCGGCGCCGGTGAACGTCAGCCACTTCTTGTAGCCGCCGAGGGCGGCCCAGGGCTGCTCCCACTCGCCGCCGGCCGAGTCGTTGGAGGCGGCCGCACCCAGCATGAGGAACGGCCGGTCGATCTGGCCGGGCAGCGGGTCCGGGTGGAAGGAGCCGTCCATGTTCACTCCGGCCCGTACGCGCGGGTCGGCGATCATCGTGGCGGCGGCCGCCGCTCCGCCGATGGAGTGTCCGGCCATGCCGATCTCGTGCTTGTCGATGAGGTGTGCCAGGCGCCACGCGGTGTTGCCGTGCGTCAACCGGTCGATCACGAAGGACGCGTCCCGCGCGCGGTTGGCGGCGACGGCGTCGAAGTCGAGCGCCGGGTCGTCGCAGATCGCGCAGGGCGGCGTCCGGCCGTCCGCCAGCGTCTCGCCGCTGTCCCCGAAGGTGTCGCCGACCAGCGCGACGACGTAGCCGTGACTGGCCAGGTCGGTCGCGAGCGAGGTGAGCGTCATGCGCGGGTTCTCGTAGGCGGGTGAGAGGACGACCAGCGGATGCTTGCCGCCCTGCGGCCGGGCGCCGTCGAAGGCGTGGGTGGTGACGCCGGAAAGGGTCTGCGGGGTGACGCCGGAGCTCGCCGGCAGCTTCCGGCGCTGGAGGACTCCGGCTGCCTCGGCGAGGGTCATGTACGGGGCCGGGGCCCCGGTCCCGGGGACGGCCGGGTAGACCATCGTGACGGTCAGTTGGCGCGGGCCCGACGACGGCACCCACGGGTCAAGGCGGCTCGTGTCGGTGAGGTGGATGACCTCCTCGCCGGCGGCGTAGGGGCCGGTCGGCGCGGGGAGCGTGCCGTGGAAGGCCGGCGTGGGCGCGGTGGCCGTGGCCGGTGCGGTGTTGAACGCGTGCGTGGCCGGCGGTGTGACCGACCGTGAGGCCGACGGTGAGGCCGACGGTGTGGTCGTCGTGGCGGCGAACCCGGCGCCGGTTCCGGTGACGAGGGCGGCGAGCGTCAGCGCCGCGACGGCGCTGATACGGCGATTGCGTTTCATGGGCTCGAACCTAGGGTCCGCGGCCGCGCGTCGAATCAACCCGTGGAGGCAAACCTTCCGGCGTCGTTCGTAGCCCCCGTGGGGTACCGGAGTCATACCCCGGGACCAGGTCGTGCGGCGCGACGTTCCCTGCGCCGGCATCGTCAAGCAGCCACCTGTGTCCCGGCCTGCGACGAACACGACGCCGGGCCCTACCGCAGGACGTACGACGGCAGCCCGCTCGAGGCCGCGTGGACTTCCGAGGGATCAACGGGGGCGCTCAACCGGCCCTGTTGCGTCGCCGGTTCGGGCGATTGCCGTATCCGCCCCGGCGCCGGGAGGATCCTGCGCACCGGCGCCGCCCGACGGCGCCGGGCCCGAAACGAGAGGATCGCTCCATGCGTCGCCGGTTCTTCGCCCTCGTCCTGCTGGCCTCCGCCGGGACGCTCGCCCTCGCCGTCCCCGCCCAGGCCGCCATCGGGCTCCTGGTGGTGAACGGCGTGCCCCACGAGAACCCGCAGCGCGGCTGCTACCCGGCCACCTCGCCGGTCGCCGTGGAGAACCTCACGAGCTCGACGGTCCTGGTGCACTCCGCCGCGGACTGCCGGGGCCCGGTGACGCTGGAGGTGGGGCCGGGGGAGTCCGCCACGGCCTCCGGGGCCAGCTACTTCGTCGAGTGACCGGGTTGCGTAGTTGCGGATCCGTGGCCCCGGCCGCCCGTCCCTCGAACCGCCTTACCGTCGGCTACCGGGAACCGCCGTCGTCGAGCCCGGCGATGACCCGGAGGTCCGCCTCGGACATGTCCAGGGCCTCGGCGATCAGGCGGACCAGCGGCAGGTCCGGGTTGTGCCCGCGGCGGAGCATCCGGACGGTGGACATCGACAGTCCGGCGCCCCTGGCCACGTCCCTGACCGGGATCCCGCGCAGTTCCATCAACCCGGTGAGCACCCGCCCGAACGGATGCGGCTCCGGCCGCCCGGCAGGGGAGAGGGCCGGGCCGATCACCACGTCACCGACCTTGGCCTGGAAGCGGACCAGCCGGTCGCCCGTGAACCCGACCTTCGCGACGAACGGCAGGCTCTCGCCGTCGCCGGAGACGACCGTCCCCGGGACCGACACCTCGGCGAACCTCACGGCGGGATCGCAGCGGTGGTCCCCGGTCTCCACGGGAGTTCCCGGCTCGACGCGGTCGACCCTCCAGTCGCGGTTCCACCACGGAAGGTCCCGCAGCAGCCCGTTGAAGAACGGCGGTAGGACGGTCACGTCCACCGGGTCCGGGGGATGCTTCTGGCCACCCCAGATGACGCCGGGCCAGTACGTCAGGGCCGCGATCACGTTCGCCGTCAGCGGTCGGTCGGTAGTCTCCACGGCCACACTCTCCCACCGGTGGACGGATCAGTCTCCGGCGGCCGGGGGTGCGTGGCCGCTGCTCACCCGGCCTGGCGGGCCAGTTCGGCGTTCGCGCGCTCGGTGATCAGGGCCAGCGCCCGTCCGGCGGCGGCCAGGTCCGCGTCCGGGATGCCCGCGTACAGGCGGGCCGAGATCCCGGCCGTCTCGGCGCCGGCGCGCTCGTACAACTCGCGCCCGGCCGTGGTGAGTTCGAGGCTCCCGTCCGGACGCTCGGCCAGCAGGGCGGCCGCCGTCAGCTCGCCGACGACGGCGCGCACCGCCGCCTCCGGGGCCTTGAGCGCGCCGGTGACCTCGGCGACGAGTTCGCCGGCCCCGACCGACCCGCCCGCGGCGGTGACGGCGCGCAGCGTCACGCTCTGCTCGAAGGTGGCGCCGTGGCGGGCCAGGACGCCCTCCAGGAGGGCGCGGGCGGCGTAGTGGGCCAGGGCGATGGAGCGGGGGTTGAGCGCGGGGGCGGCCACGGGGGCGGTGGCGGTGGTGGTTGCGGTGGTGGTTGCGGTGGTGGTGGTCATGGCTGGGGCTGCTCCTCGTTGTCGTCGGTGTGCGGGTCCAGCGGTACGTCGAGCAGGGCCGTCAGCTCGCGGGTGAACTCCCGGGTGCGCGGGCTGTGTTGGCCGCCCAGCGGTTCCAGCAGCTGCTCCAGCAGGCCCTGGACGACGGTGATCGCGCACCCGGTGACCTCGCGGCCCTGGTCGGTGAGCGAGAGCCGCATCGCGCGCGGGTCCTTCGGGTCCCGGGTGCGCTCGACCAGTGCGGCGGCCTCCAGGGCGCGGGCGAGCTTGGAGACGTAGAGGGCCTCCAGGCCGGTGTGGTCGGCGAGTTGGCGCTGGCTGGGGCGCTGCCCGGTGCGCGCCAGGCCGTACAGCGAGCCCAGCAGCGCGTACTGGGCGTGGGTCAGGCCCAGCGGCGCCAGGGCCCGGTCGATGGCGGCCCGCCATTTCATGGACAGGCGCCAGACCAGGAATCCGGCGGTGGCGCTCTCGGCTGCTTCGCTCATGACGGATACTGTACATGGCTACTATGTCCATGGCTACTGTTTTCGCGGGCCGGGCCGGGCCGGGGGCCGGGCAGGGCAGGGGGCTGCGGCCCCTTCCGTTGCGCCCGGCGCGGTCGGCGGCACGCGATCGGGAATGCGGCGGTGCGCCGTGACCGGGCGGGGCCGCCCTGCGGCCTGCACCCGTGGGAGGGTGCGGCCGAGGCGGGGGCGCGTGCGTCGTCGCCGGGCGCTCACGGCGGGGGCCGGGGAGGCAGCCGCGAAGGCCCGCACCGGTACGGGCCTTCGCGACTCCCGGTGACGGGGTTACCCCCGCCCGGCCCCACCCCTACGCCGGGGCGCGGTGGTTCACCCGAACGGGATTCGTAGGCCTGGGGCGTTGTCGGACGCGCCCTGGCGTTCCCGCACCCGCCGCAGGCCGAGGTCGGAGACCTCGCCGAGGTGGCCGAGCTTGTCGGGGTTGGACACGGAGTGCAGCGCCCGGATCGCGCCGTCGACGATGTGCAGTTCCAGGACGGAGGTCACGCGCCCCTGCGGGTCGTAGGAGACGGCGCCCGGGCGGCCGTTGACCAGTGCCGGGTGCAGGGTGATGCCGAGTTCGCGGCTGCGGCCGAAGCCGAAGGCGAGCAGCTGGGCGACGCGCTCCTGGCCGGCGACCGACCTGCCGACCGACTGCGCCTTGCCGCCGCCGTCGCCGTGGAAGACCACGTCGGGGGCGAGCAGGTCGAGGAGTTGGGTCAGGTCCCCGCCGGCGGCCACCGCGAAGAAGCGGCGCGCCAGTTCGTCGCCCTCCGCCCGGCGGGCCGTGGGTGCCGGGGCCTGGGCGTCGCCCGCGGCCAGGCGCTTGCGGGCCCGGGCCAGGATCTGACGGCAGTTCGCCTCCGACTTGCCGGTCAGCTCCGCGACCTCCGGGTAGCCGTAGCCGAAGGCCTCGCGCAGCAGGAACACCGCCCGCTCCACGGGGGAGAGGGCCTCCAGCATCAGCAGCAGGGCCATCGACAGCGAGTCGGCCAGTTCGGCGTGCTCGGCCGGGGCGTCGCCGGGGCGCTCGGCGAAGGCGACGACCGGCTCGGGCAGCCACTCGCCGACGTAGGACTCGCGCCGCACCCGCGCCGAGCCGAGGTGGTTGATGCCCAGGCGGGTGACCGACGTGGTCAGGTACGCCTTGAGGTTGGTGACGGTGGTGCCCGCCCGCTGGGCGCGGGTCAGGTTGAGGAAGGTGTCCTGGACGAGGTCCTCGGCGTCGCCCACCGAACCCGTCATGCCGTAGGCGATGGAGAACAGCAGCGGCCGGTACCCCGCCGCCTCCGTCGCGCCCGCCGCTGCTGCCATGGCCACTCCGTCCCGTCCCGGCGCCGCCCCGGCCCCGGGGTGGCGCGCGTCACCGCGGGCGGCTGTCACAGGCCGCCCGGCCGCCCTGTCCCAGAGGGCAGCAGCGGACAACGTACCGAGGAGAACGAACACCATGAACCCTGCCCTGTGGACCGTCACCGCCCTGCTGGCCGCCGCCTACCTGCTCGGCGGCGCCTTCAAGGTGCTGGTGCCCAAGGAGCGGATCGCCGCCGCCGGGCGCAGCGGCCGCTGGGTCGAGGATTTCAGCGCGGCGGGGGTGCGGGCGATCGGCGCCCTCGAGGTCCTGGCCGCCTTGGGCCTGGTGCTGCCCGCGCTGCTGCACGTCGCGCCGGTGCTGGTGCCGCTGGCCGCGCTCGGCCTGGTGCTGATGATGGCCGGCGCGGCGGCGGTGCGCCTGCGGCGCCGGGAGTACCCGCTGGTGGCGGTGGACGCGCTCTACCTGCTGCTGGCGGCCTTCGTGGCCTGGGGCCGGCTGTGACGGCAGGCCTGCCTCAACTGGCCTGCGGCGGGCCCTTGTAGGGTGCGCGGATGGAAGACCTGGACCTGGGGGCGGCGGTCTGGCCGCCCGTGCCGATCCGCACCGAGCGCCTCGTGCTGCGCGGGAGCCGGGAGGGCGACCGCGCGGCGTTCGTCGACCTGCTCTCCTCGCCCGAGGTGCACACCTACCTCGGCGGGGCCCGGCCGCGCGAGGAGGTCGAGCGCGAGCTGCCCGGGGCGCCCGAGGACCGGCCCGGGACCTTCGTCGCCGAACTCGACGGGGCGATGGTCGGCCTGGTCCTGCTCCGGAGGGCGAGCGGCCACCACCGCCCGGCCGCCGCCGGCGCTCTCGACCTCGGCTACCTGTTCCTGCCCCGGGCCTGGGGGGCCGGCTACGCCGCCGAGGCGTGCACGGCGGCCCTGGCCTGGCTCGCCGGCGTGCTGCCCGGCGAGCCGGTGGTGCTGGCCACCCAGAGCGCCAACACCGCCTCGATGCGGCTCGCGGCCAGGCTGGGCTTCACCGAGCTGGAGCGCTACCGGGCCTGGGATGCCGAGCAGTGGCTCGGCATCCGCCCCCCGACGCCCGGCGCCTGACCCCGTCGGTGCCTGAGGCGTCAACGCCCTTTCAGCGCAGGCCTGTTGCACCCCTGGCCGCCCCTGGCCGGCCCGGCGGGGCGGTGCCGCTTGTTCAGTCCAGCAGCGCCGCGACCGCCGGCACCGGCCAGTGGCCGGCGGCGCCGGGGCGGGTGGCGAGGTAGCCGGCGGTGCGCCAGGGGCCCCAGGTGTGGGATTCGGCGAGGCCGGCGGCCAGGGTGCGCAGGTAGGCGGGGGAGGGGGCGGCGCAGGTGGCGCCGGCCAGGCCGGTGGGGGAGGTGAGGGTGAGCACCGGGCGCCCCCGAAGTGCTCCCACGTGCAGGAGGGTCTCGTAGCGGCCGGGGCCGAGCCGGTCGCGTCCGGTGGCCAGGACCCGGGTGAGGTCGAGGTCGGTGCCGGGGCGGCGGTGTATCTCCTGGGCGGCGACGTCGCCGAACTGGCCGGCCGTGACGAGGTAGGCGCGGCAGGGCACCCGTCCGGGCGCGGCGGGGTCGTAGAAGGCGGTGGCGCCGCCCCAGGTGGCCGAGTGCCCGGCGAAGTACACCGTGCCGGGCAGGGTCAGGGCGGCGCTGGCGCGCGGCGGGCGCCGGTCGCGGCAGCCCGGGCAGGTGCGGGCCGCGCCGTCCGGACGGCCGCCGCAGAGGTAGCAGGAGAAGCGGGCGGCGTGCAGGTTGGACCCGTACGCCGCGTACCACAGGAGCCGGTCCCGGCCGCCGCCCCGGCCACCGCCGCCGCGGCCGCCGGTTGCGGCGCACACCGAATTCACAGGAGACATCCGCACGGAAAGGGACGGCGGCAGCCGCCCGCACCCACACGAGAATGACGTGCACAGGTCGAGAATCCGACCGAAACCCCCCGATTCGGTAGTCGACCCCTCACTACCTGTACCGTTCCGGTCGCCATGGTGTTCATCACTCTTCCCTCCGTCGTCACGCCCCTCCGGTGTCCGCCGACTAGCCTTCACCATCGAAAACGCTCGAAAAACCTCGAAATGACATTCGATTCGTATCGGTGCCTGAGGAAACGGCATCGATGATGAGAATTCCCTTTGACCGCGCCTGCGCTGCATCCAGCCGACTCCCAGCGGAGTCATGGTGAGTGGGCGCCTCCCACCGGGTGACCCGGACGTCACCGCACGTAGCAGGCGATGCGCGCCCTCCCAGGAATACGGAGCCGAGGAAAACCACCCCATGGACGCACGGCACGACACGGCCGGCCCAGCCACGCTGCACCGCCCCCACCCCGGGCAGGCGGCGGGCTGGCCGGTGGCCCAGCCCGCCCACCCCCGAAGCCTCCTGGACGTCATCGCCGCCACGGCCGACGCGCACCCGCACGCGCCCGCCCTGGACACCGGCGACACCGTCCTCGACTACAGCACCCTGATGCAGGAGGTCGACGCCCTCGCCGGCGTCCTGGCCGGCCACGGCATCGGCACCGGCGACCGGGTGGGCGTGCGCATCCCCTCCGGCACCGCCGACCTGTACGTCGCCATCCTCGCCGTGCTGCGCTGCGGCGCCGCCTACGTCCCGGTGGACGCCGACGACCCCGACGAGCGCGCCGAGATGATCTGGCAGGACGCCCGGGTCTGCGCCGTCGTCGGCGCCCAACGCCGCCTGTTCGCCGGCCCCACCGCCCGGCCCTCGGGCCGCCCCGCCTGGCCCACCCCCGCCGACGACGCCTGGATCATCTTCACCTCCGGCACCACCGGCCGCCCCAAGGGCGTCGCCGTCACCCACCGCAGCGCCGCCGCCTTCGTCGACGCCGAGGCCCGGATCTTCCTGCGCCACCAGCCGCTGGGCCCCGGCGACCGCGTCCTCGCGGGCCTGTCGGTGGCCTTCGACGCCTCCTGCGAGGAGATGTGGCTGGCCTGGCGCCACGGCGCCTGCCTCGTGCCCGCCCCCCGCTCCCTGGTCAAGGCCGGCACCGACCTCGGCCCCTGGCTCCTCCAGCGCCGCATCACCGCGATCTCCACCGTCCCCACCCTGCTCGCCCTGTGGCCCCAGGAGTGCCTGGACCAGGTCCGCCTGATCATCGTCGGCGGCGAGGCCTGCCCGGCCGAACTGGTGGAGCGCCTGGCCGTGCCCGGCCGCGAGTTCTGGAACACCTACGGCCCCACCGAGACCACCGTCGTCGCCACCGCCGCCCGCCTGCTCCCCGGCCAGCCGGTACGCATCGGCGCACCCCTGGACGGCTGGGAGATCGCCGTCGTCGACCCCAACGGCCACCCCGTGCCCTGGTACGAGAGCGGCGAACTCCTGATCAGCGGCATCGGCACCGCCCGCTACCTCGACCCCGCCAAGGACGCCGAGAAGTACAGCCCCCACCCCGCCATCGCCTCCCCCCGCGTCTACCGCAGCGGCGACCTGGTCCGCAACGACCCCGAGGGCCTGGTCTTCCTCGGCCGCGCCGACGACCAGATCAAACTCGGCGGCCGCCGCATCGAACTCGGCGAGATCGACGCCGCCCTCCAGGCCCTGCCCGGCATCCGCGCGGCCGCCGCCGCCGTCCGCAAGACCCCCGCCGGCGCCGACCTGCTGGTCGGCTACCTGGTCGCCCGACCCGGCACCACCCCCGACCTGGCCACCGCCCGCCAGCACCTGCTCGAACGCCTGCCCGCCCCCCTGGTGCCCGTCCTGGCCCTGGTCGACTCCCTGCCCACCAAGACCTCCGGCAAGGTCGACCGGAACGCCCTGCCCTGGCCCCTGCCCACCACCGGCACCACCACCGGCGGCGGCGGCCCCGCCCAGCCCCTGGACGGCACCGCCGGCTGGCTCGCCGCCCAGTGGGAGCGCCTGCTCGGCACGGCCCCCGCCGGCGGCGACGACTTCTTCGCCCTCGGCGGCTCCAGCCTCACCGCCGCCCGCCTGGTCTCCGAACTGCGCACCCGCCACAGCGGCGTCTCCGTCGCCGACCTCTACGCCCACCCGGTACTCGGCGACCTCGCCGGCTACCTCGACTCCCTCGCCCCGGCCCCGCGGGCCCAGGCGGCCGCGGCCGGGCCGGAAGCCGCCGCGACCACCACCACGCCCCGCACACCGGTGCGCCCCACCCCGCGCAGCGCCGCCCTCTGGCAGACCCTGATGCTGCTCGCCATGTTCGGCCTCTCCGGCCTGCGCTGGATCATCGTCCTGATCGCCGCCGACAACCTCATGGGCCCCGGCCTCCCCTGGGCCCCGCACAGCTCCTGGTGGCCCGTGGCCGCCGGCGCGCTCCTCTTCTTCACCGCCCCCGGCCGCACCCTGCTCGCCGCCGCCGGCGCCCGCCTGATCACCGCCGGCATCCGCCCCGGCAGCCACCCCCGCGGCGGCCACGTCCACCTGCGACTGTGGGCCGCCGAGCGCTACACCGCCATGTTCGGCACCGGCAACCTCGCCGGCACCCCCTGGGCCGTGCGCTACGCCCGGATGCTCGGCTGCCGCGTCGGCCGCGACGTCCACCTGCACACCGCGCCCCCGGTCACCGGCCTGGCCCGGATCGGCAACGGCGCCAGCCTCGAACCCGAGGTCGACATCGCCGGCTGGTGGCTCGACGGCGACACCCTCCAGCTCGGCCACCTCGACATCGGCGAGGGCGCCGCCGTCGGCCACCGCGCCACCGTGATGCCCGGCGCCCGCATCGGCGCCGGCGCCCAGATCGCCCCCGGCTCCTGCGTCACCGCCGCCGTCCCGCCCGGCGAGCACTGGCACGGCTCCCCGGCCCGCCCCTGCACCGAGGCCCCCACCCCCTGGCCGGCCCACCCCGCCAAGCGCTCGCGCGCCTGGAAGCCCGCCTACGGCGCCGCCTTCGCCGTCTTCGGCCTCCTGCCCGTCCTGGCCGCCCTGCCCGCGCTGTCCATCCTCTACCCGCTGGTCGACCACGACCGCACCCTGCCCGCCGCCCTGCTCCAGCTGCTGCCGCTGACCGTGCCACTGGCCGTCCTGACCCTCCTGTGCCACGCCGCGCTGATAGCCCTCCTGATCCGCCTGCTCTCCCTCCCGCTGCGCCCGGGCTTCCACCCGGCCACCGGCGGCGTCGCGTTCTGCGCCTGGGCGGTCTCCCACCTCGGCGACGGCGCCCGGCGCACCCTGTTCCCCTTCTACGCCGGCCTCCTCACCCCGGTGTGGCTGCGCCTGCTCGGCGCGAAGATCGGCCGCCGGGTGGAGGCCTCCACCGTGCTCGCCCTGCCCGCCCTGATGCGGGTCGACGACGGCGCCTTCCTCGCCGACGACACCCTCGTCGCCCCCTACGAGCTGCGCGGGGGCTGGCTGCACCTGGGCCGCTCCCACGTCGGACGCCGCTCCTTCGTCGGCAACTCCGGCATCGTCGGCCCCGGCCGCTCACTGCCCGACAACTCCCTGGTCGGCGTGCTCTCCGACACCCCCGCCCACGCCCCCGAGGGCTCCTCCTGGCTGGGCCGGCCCGCCTTCGCCCTGCCCCGGGTGGCCGCCGCCGGCGGCGAGGACCGCACCTACAACCCGCCCAGGCGCCTGATGTGGGCCCGGGCCGGCGTCGAGGTCTGCCGCCTGCTGCCGGTCGTCGTCGCCGCGATCCTGGCCGACCTGGTCTTCGCCGCCCTCCAGGCGCTGCGCGACGACTACGGCCTGGGCACCGCCGCCGCCGCGGCCGGCCTGGTACTGGTGGCCGCCGCCGCGGCCGCGTGCGCGGTCACCACCCTCGCCAAGTGGCTGCTGGTCGGACGCTTCCGGGTGTCCGAGCACCCGCTGTGGTCCTCCTTCGTATGGCGCAACGAGCTCTACGACACCTTCGTCGAGGAACTCGCCATGCCCTTCGGCGGCGCCGCCATGACCGGCACCCCCTACCTCAACCTGTGGCTGCGCAGCCTCGGCGCGAGGATCGGACGCGGGGCGTGGTGCGAGACCCACTGGCTGCCCGAGAGCGACCTGGTCACCGTCGGGGCGGGCGCCAGCGTCAACCGCGGCACCGTGCTGCAGACCCACCTGTTCCACGACCGGGTGATGCGGCTGGGCCCCGTCCACCTGGGCGCCGGCTCCACCACCGGGCCGCACTCGATCGTGCTGCTCAACTCCTCCCTCGGCGACGACACCACGGTCGGCCCGGCCTCCCTGGTGATGCGCGGCGAGAACGTCCCCGCCGCCACCCGCTGGCTGGGCAACCCGGTCGCCGCCTGGAACGCCGACGCCACCCCGCCGGCCGGGCGCCGCGCCGCCCGCGGCCGCCGCCGGGCCGCCGCGCGGTAGCCCGCACGGACCAGCCCGCGCACCGGCGGTGCGGCCACGGATCCCCCCGCGGCCGCACCGCCTGCGCTGCGCCCGGACCCGGGAGAGGAACGCCGTGTCCACGGCCATGGCGAAGGCGGCGCCTGTCGGTCCGGTGCGCCCGTGCCGGTGCCGGTGTCCGTGCCCGGGCCCGTGCCGGTGCCGGTGCGGGCCCGGGTGCGCGGGGCTCGGTCCTGGGCGGGGCTCAGTCCTGGGCGGTGGGGCGTACGACGATCTCGCTGACGTCGACGCCGTCCGGCTGCGCGACGGCGTAGCCGATGGCCGAGGCCACGGCGGAGGGCGGCATGGCGATCTCGTCGCGCCGGCGCACCAGCGCGGCCGCGACCTCGGGGCCGGCCCCCTTGCCGACGCCCTCGGTGTGGGTGAAGCCGGGGGAGACGAGGGTGACGCGCAGGTCGGGCCCCGCCTCCTGGCGCAGGCCCTCGGTGAGCACCTTCACCGCCGCCTTGGTGGCCGCGTAGACCCCCTGCGGAGGCCTGACGACGTGGGCCGCGGTGGAGCCGACGTTGACGAACTGGCCGCCGCCCTGGCGGCGGAAGACCGGCAGGGCCGCCCCGATGCCGTTGAGCAGGCCGGTGACGTGGGTGGCGACCATGGCGTCCCAGTCGTCCTGGCGCAGCTCGTCGAACGGCGAGACGGCCATCGTGCCCGCGTTGGAGACCAGCACGTCGAGCCGGCCGTACCGGTCCAGGGCCGTGTCGGTCAGGCGCCGCAGGTCCTCGCGGCGCGTGACGTCGACGACGACGCCGGTGGCGGCCGCGCCCCGGGCGGTGACGGCCGCCACGACGGCCTCCAGCCGCTCCCGGCGCCGGGCCCCGAGCACGAGGCGGGCGCCCCGCTCGGCGAGGTGGTGCGCGGTCGCCTCCCCGATGCCGCTGCTGGCGCCCGTGATCGCGATGACCTTGCCCTGGATGCCCGTCATGAGCCTCTCCCTCTCCCCGGTGCGTACGCGGTGGGCGCACTGCCCTACAGTGAAAACGGAGGCGCCCCCGCTTCCCTCAGGCTAAGTGGGGCCGCCTCCGTTTATCAAGCGGGAAGACCGCCGACGGACGAAGACCACCGAGGAACGAGGACGGCGAGCACCGATGACCGACGGAGCACCCCGGCCGCTGCGGGCCGACGCGCGGCGCAACCGGGAGAAGATCCTCACCGCCGCCGCGCGCGTGTTCGGGGAACAAGGACCGGACGCCCACCTGGAACGCATCGCCAAGGAGGCGGGCGTGGGCAGCGCCACCCTGTACCGCAACTTCCCCACCCGGGAGGCCCTGATCGAGGCGGTCTACCGCAACGAGGTGGTCCAGCTGTGCGAGGCCGCCCCCGCCCTGCTCGCGCGGCACCCGCCCGAGCGGGCCCTGCGCGCCTGGACCCGCCTGTTCCTGGACTACGTCACCGCCAAGTACGGCATGATCGACGCCCTGCGCGCCATCGCCGCCACCGGGGCCAACCCCTACGGCGGCAGCCGGGAGATGATCCGGAACGCCGTCGCCACGCTCATGGACGCCTGCGCGGCCGCCGGCGTGATCCGCACCGACATCCGGCCCACCGACCTCGCCGCCGCCCTGGAGGGCATCGCCCTCACCTCGGCGGGCGCCGAGCACCGGCAGCAGGCCGAGCGCCTGCTCGACCTCACCCTGGACGGCCTCCGGCCGCGGCGCTGAACCCGCGGGGCACGACGCCGCACGAGGACCGGAACGGTGACGAGGACCGGAACGGTGACGAGGGCCGGGCGGTGACGAGGGCCGGGGCCGCCAACGGCACGATCGAAGGAAGGCGGCCCCGGCCCCGGTCCGTTCCCGTACGGGCGGGGCATCGACCGCGAAAGCCCGTACGGCTGCGGTCGGCACCCATTGGACGACTTCAACAGCACTTGAAGTCAAGCGCCCCGGCCGCGCCCCCGGCAGGAAACCGGACACCGCAGCGGGGTAGCCTCGCTCCCGGCGGGGGCCGACAGGCGCGAGGGGACGAGGGGCGGACGGGATGACGCAGCAGCAGCGCGGCTACTGGCGGGAGGCGGACGGCACGCCCGTCGCCGTCAGCCAGGCGCACATCGTGTGGACCAGGGCGGCCTACCCGGCCCTGGTGGACGTGGCAGGCCGCTACCACGCGGTGATCACCTACGCCGAGCTGGCCGAGGCCGTCCAGCAGGCCTCCGGGGTGCGCACCAGCGTCAACCAGCGGCACTGGATCGGCAAGGTGCTGGCCCTGGTGGTGCGCGAGGCCCACCGGCGCGGCGACCCGCCGCTGACCTCCCTGGTCGTGCACGCCGCCGACGGCATGGTCGGGGCCGCCTACCAGGACGTCCTGGAGGTCGCCGGGCAGCCGCCCATCCTGGACGAGATGGACCGCGAACAGCACGCCGCCGCCGCCCGCCTCGCCTGCTACCGGCACTTCGGCGCCGACCTGCCCGCCGACGGCGGCATCCCCGCCCTGGCCCCGCGCCTGACCACCACGGTGACCCGCAGGAAGACCGCCACCGCGAAGACCGCCGCCGCGGTTACCGCCACCGCCCCGCGCCCGCCGGCGATCTGCCCGAACTGCTTCCTGGAACTGCCCGCGACCCGGGTGTGCGACTCCTGCGGGGCGAGGACCGCGTGACCCGCTGGGCCCTGGACGCGCTGCTCGGCCTGGTGCTCGCACCGGTGGAATGGGGCGCGACCGTCCTGCTCTTCTTCGCCGTGCTGCTGAAGAGCGGGGGCCGCCGCCCCCGTCCTTGGGAGAACGCGGCCTGGGCGCTGGTCCTGGCCGCGTTCCTGCTCCCGGTGGCGGGCGCCGTCCTGTTCGCGTGCGCGGGCCTGCCGGTGACCGCAGGCACACAGGCGCTGGTGCCCGTCGTGCTGCTGCTCATGCTCCGCTTCCGCGGGTTCGCGGGCGCGATCGGCCGCTTCTTCACCCACCGCTGAACCGCGCCCGCTGAACCGCCGCCGTCGGGCCGCCGTCACACCGCGGCCGGCAGCCTGCCCGGCATCCGCCAGCCCTCCGCCAGCCGCGAGGGCGTCAGGCGCCGGCCCTCGCCGAAGAACTCGCAGAACTTCATGATCAGCGGGTCCCAGCCGACCGGGTCCACGTAGTGGTCGCTGCCCGGCACGATCAGCCGCTCGTCCACGTGCGCGCGCACCACCGACACCTCGAAGGCGGTGCACCCCGGGTTGCCCGCCAGCGCCCTGGCCTCCTCCAGCCGGCACTCCAGCTGCACCGGGCACTCGGCGGCCCGCGGCGCCCCCACCAGCTCGCCGGGCAGCTCGGTCAGCCCCGCGGCGGCGAACTTGTTCCGCTCGTGCCGGTAGCCCTGCGCGAGCCGGTACTCGGAGATCCGCGGGTTGGCGGTCAGCAGCGCCAGCGCGTCGACGGCGTCGACCTGCGCCGCCGAGGGCAGGTTGAGCACGCACTCGCCCTCGCGCCGCAGGTTGATCGACGTCTGGGAGCTGTTGCCCAGGCCCAGCACGCAGGACTGGCCCAGCCACCAGGCCGAGGACATCGGCGCCAGGTTGGCGCTCCCGTCCTCGTTGCGCGAGCCGATCAGCACCACGGGGGTGCCGAAGTACAGGACCTTGAGATCGGTGACCTTGTGCACGGGAAGAGCCGTCCTCGCCTCGGGTGAGTCGGTGGCCCGGACCGGACGGTCCGCGACCGGCCACCGACTCTGCCCCCGCCCGCGCCCCGGCGCTGGCGGGGATCGGACACGGCGTTCCGTACCCGCCGCGCCTGCGCGCCGGAGGTCAGCCCAGGACGCGGACGGTCAGCCCAGGCCGCGGACGGCGACCGTACGGGCCTGGCCGTCGGTCAGCCGGTACGACAGGCCCACCACCGCGGCCCGCCCCTCGGCGACCTTGGCGGCCAGCAGCTGCGAGCGCTCCAGCAGCAGGTCCACCGTCTGGCGGATGTGCTCGTCCACGATCGCGTCCGGGTCCTCGATGCCCGCCGCCCTCGCCGACAGCACGCTCGGCGTCACCCGCTCCACCACGTCCCGCACGAACCCGCCGGGCAGCCTGCCCTGCTCCAGGGAGTCCAGCGCCGCCGCCACCGCGCCGCAGGAGTCGTGCCCGAGCACCACCACCAGCGGGCACTCCAGCACCGCCACCCCGTACTCGATGCTGCCCAGCGCCTCCGCACCGGTCACATGACCGGCGGTGCGCACCACGAACAGGTCACCCAGGCCCCGGTCGAAGATGATCTCGGCGGCCAGCCGGGAGTCCGAACAGCCGAACAGCACCGCGAAGGGCTTCTGCGCCGGCGCCAGCGCGGCCCGCCGCCCGGCGTCCTGGTTGGGGTGCTCGGGGCTGCCCCCGACGAAACGGGCATTGCCCTCCAACAGCACCCGCAGCGCCTCGGCAGGGTCGGATATCGGGTCGGATACGGGGCCGGATATCGGAGAGGAGATCATGGCGCCACCCTAGATCGCCGCTGCCGGCAGTCGCAGCCGGGGGGGCCGGGGGGCCGGGGCCGGGTGCCACGAAAAGCGGATGCCCGCGCCCCGGCCGCCGTGGGAGGGTCCCGCGCATGAACACCGACACGCACACCGGCTGGTCCTTCGCCGGCGCCCGGCAGCCCGCCCACTTCGGGGCCTGCACCGTCCAGGGCGAACCGGACGAGCCGGAGCACGCCGCGGTCGGCGACGACCGGACGCTGTGCCAGGAGCAGCCACGGACCATCACCCGCTACCGCCACCCGTTCGGCATCCGCATCGGCGCCCGCTTCTGCCCGCGCTGCCAGCACCTCGCCGCCACCGCCCCGTCCCGCCCCGGCGTCCAGGAACGCCTGCACGAACGGGTCCTGGACGCCGCCGAGGGGCCGCTGCGCACGGACCTGCTCGCCGCGCTGCGCCGCGGCGCGCCCGTCCCCAGGTGGCTCAACGGCCCCGCGGACTTCCTGGTGTCGCACGCGGGCCTGGACGAACTGACCGAGGGCGCCGCCCCCGCCGCTGCGGCCTTCGGCGCGCACACCCTCTCGCTGGCCCTGGCCGAGGACGGCCCCTGGCGCTACCTCGTCGTCCTGCCGCACGACGGCACCGCCCCGCTGCTCGCCCGCGGCCCGCGCACGCCCTGAGGGGGCCGGTGCCCGCCGCTCCAGCGGCGGGCACCACGCTCCATGGCCCCGCCCAGCGCCACCGCCCGGCCCGCGGGCGCGAGCGGGCCGCCGCCGGGCGGGGGAGAGTGTCCGAGCGGCCCGGTACGGTGGCTGGTGTGCCCACCCGCGTACCCCTCGAAGACCTCGTCCGGCTGCGCCGGGCCCGCGACCGGATGGACCGCGAGTACGACCAGCCGCTGGACGTGCCCGCCCTGGCCGGCACCGCGCTGATGTCGCCCGGCCACTTCTCCCGCAGCTTCCGCACCGCCTACGGCGAGACCCCGTACAGCTACCTCATGACCCGCCGCATCGAACGGGCCAAGGCGCTGCTGCGCCGCGGCGACCTCAGCGTCACCGACGTGTGCATGGCGGTGGGCTGCACCTCGCTGGGCTCGTTCAGCAGCCGCTTCACCGAACTGGTCGGCGAGAGCCCCAGCGCCTACCGCGCCCGCGACCACGCCGACGGCGAGCCGATCCCCGCCTGCATCGCCAAGATCCGCACCCGCCCGGTGCGCCGCACCTGAGGCGCCGCACCTGAGGCGCCGCATGTGAGGCGAAGGGCGGCCCCGCTCCCGTAACTTGAGGCCCATGAGCATCGAACTCGCACAGTGCTTCATCGCCGTCGACGACCACGACAAGGCGCTCGCCTTCTACCGCGACGTCCTCGGCTTCGAAGTGCGCAACGACGTCGGCTTCGAGGGCATGCGCTGGGTCACCGTCGGCTCGCCCGAGCAGCCCGGGGTGGAGATCGTCCTGGAACCGCCGCTGGCGGACCCGCACGCCTCCGAGGACGACCGCCGGGCCGCCGCCGAACTCCTCGCCAAGGGGCTGCTGCGCGGCGTCATCTTCCGCACCGACGACTGCGACGCCACCTTCGAGCGCATCCGCGCCGCCGGCGCCGAGGTCCTCCAGGAACCGATGGACCAGCCCTACGGCGTGCGCGACTGCGCCTTCCGCGACCCGGCCGGCAACATGCTGCGCTTCAACCAGCCGCGCGCCGCGTAGCCGTCGGCCCGAGCGGCGCTCAGGACCCGCCCGTGGGGCGGCCCAGGCGGTGCAGGACCAGCCAGGCCTGCACCGCCTGGGCCAGCAGCACGGCCGGCGGCACCGACCAGGGCAGCAGACCCGCCACGGACAGCGGCAACAGCACCAGGACAGTCGCCGCCAGGACGGGCAGGGTGCTGGACAGGGCGATGCGCAGCCGCGCCCGACGGGGGATCACGAGGCGCTCCCGCGGGCCCGGTCCAGGAAGGTGCGCAGGTCGGCCCAGGCGTCGGCCGGGGCGGCCGGGTCGCCGGACAGGGCGGCCGGGTCCTTGCGCCAGGCGGTGCGCACGGCGGCGGACAGCGTGGTGTCGCCGCCGCTGAACAGGCGGGAGAGCTCGTCGAGGCGGGCGGCGATGCGCCGCACCCGGGGGTCGGCCGCATCGGTGCCGGCGGCGCGCAGCGCCTCGGCCCGGCGGTAGAGCTGGGGCCACTCGACCTCCAGCAGGTAGTGGGCGGCCGGGCCCAGGGCGGCGGCGTGGTCGGCGAGGGCGTGCAGCTGGTCCTCGTCGAGGTGGCGGCGCAGGGCCTCGTCGGCGGCGGGCCGGGTGGCGCCGGTGGCCCGCACCAGGCGCAGCAGGTCCTCGGTGCCGGGCTCGCGTTCGGCGGCGAGTTCGCCGTCCAGGTGGTCCAGGCGCTCGCGCAGCTCCTGCAGCGCGGCCAGCGAGGCCTCGGTGGCGGCCAGGTGCTCGCGCACCAGGCGCCGCGCGTCCACACCGGCGTCCAGGCAGGTGGCGATGGTCTCCAGGCCCAGGCCCAGGCGGCGCAGCGCGAGGATCTGGTAGAGCCGCACGACGTCCCGCTCGGTGTAGGCGCGGTGGCCGGAGGCGGTGCGCCGGGAGGGGGAGAGCAGGCCGAGGTGGTCCCAGTGGTGGAGGGTGCGTACGGTCAGTCCGCTCGCCTCGGCGAGCGGGCCGACCTTCCAGGTCTGTTCATCGGAGGGCATGGCACGAGCATCCCTCCTGACGTCGCGTGAGGTGCAAGCCCGGGGCGCGCCTCAGGTGGTGCGGGCGGGCAGCGGGTGGGCGGCCGGCGGGTTGTCGGGCAGTGGGTAGGCGGGCAGTGGGTAGTCGGGCAGGGCGATGTCGCCGGCCTTGGCGAACTGGGCGGCCAGGACGGCGCGCAGCGGCCAGCGGCCCATCCAGCGCATCGAGGCGGCGCGCAGGCGGATCATCAGGGCGCTGTCGGGGGCGTAGCCGCCGACGCCGCCGGGCGGCAGCTCCTGGGCGCGGGTCACGTAGGGGCGCATCAGCTCCTCGTAGCGGGTGTAGGCGGCGGTGAAGTCACCGGCCGCGGCGGCGAGTTCACCGGCCAGCAGGTAGGCGCCGACCAGGGCGAGGCTGGTGCCCAGGCCGGTGAGCGGGCTGGGGCTGTAGCCGGCGTCGCCGAGCAGCGCGACGCGCCCGCGGCTGTAGCGCTCCAGGTGGATCTGGCCGAAGGAGTCGAAGGCGAAGTCGTCGGCGGCGGCCAGCCCGGCGACCAGGCGCTCCACCCGCCAGCCGGCGCCGGCGAAGCGGTCGGCGACCAGGCGGCGCCGGGCGGCGGCGTCGCCGCGCTCGAGGGCGAGCGGGCCGCAGCGGAAGGCCAGGGAGGCCTTGACCTCCCCGGGCAGCCGGCCCGGCCGGGCGGTGGCGACCAGCCCGCCGGGGGCGTTGTACATCAGGAACCAGCGGTCCAACTCGCGGGCCAGCGCCGGGTCGTGGACGGTGAACCAGCAGTGGTGCCCGCCGAGCGGGCGGTAGTGCTCCGGCTCCGCGCCGAAGGCCAGGCGGCGCACCGCCGAGTGCAGCCCGTCGGCGCCGACGACCAGGTGGAAGCGGCGGGTGGGGGAGTTCTCGAAGTCGACGGTGACGCCGTCCGCGTCCTCGGCCAGGGCGGTGACCGTGTCGCCGTACAGGTACTCGACGCCGTCGGTGGCCTGCCGGAGCAGCTCGGCGAGGTCGCCGCGCAGGATCTCCAGCTCGGAGACGATGCCCTCGCCCCCGAACAGCTCCACGGGCATCCGGGCGGTGTGCCGGCCGCGGGTGTCGACCAGGGCGATGCCGCGCTGCTCCACGCACAGCGCGCGGGCGCGCTCCATCAGGCCCATCCGCTCGATGACGGTGCGTCCGGCGCCGCGCAGGTCGACGGCCTGCCCGCCGGGGCGCGGGGCGGGGGCCCGCTCGACGACGGTGGAGTGGAAGCCGTGGCGGCGCAGCCAGTGGGCGAGGGCGGGGCCGGCGATGCCGGCGCCGGAGACGAGGATGTCGGTGTTCTCCATGCCTGCAACCGTACGGCGTACGCATGGCGCTCAACAAGCCGTGTTCTGTGGTGATTTGGGGCTGCTGCACTAGTGCACTAGGGGCGCTTCGGGGTCGGCTCGGGGTCGGTCGAGGGTTGGCCCGGGGCCGGTGCGGGGTGGTTGCCCGGCTGCTGCGGTGGCCCCGGGGGTGCCGGCCGGTGCACTAGTGCGCGCGGGGGCGGGCCGACGGGGTCGGGGTCGGCTCGGGGGTGCGTCAGGGGTGGGTGGGGGCCGGGGCCCGGTTCAGGACTTCGGCTCCGTGTTCAGGACTTCGGCTCCGTGCCCACCAGGGTGTGCACCAGGTCCTCGCCCAGGGCCAGGCCGGTCGGCGACTCGTCCGGCAGGCCGTAGTCGCGGTACCAGTCGGCCGGGGCCTCCGGGTGCGGGCCGGTGACCGCCACCCGGCCCGAGCCGTACGGGGCGACCACGGCCGCGGCCCGGTCGTTGGTGTAGCGGGCCAGCACCCGCGCGTCCGGGCCCTCCACGTCGAAGTACGGGCCGTCCTGGAAGTACATCCGCCGCGGCTGCCCGCGCCAGGAGACGTCGACCAGGTGGTCCTGCTCGTCGGTGACGGTGGCGCCCCGGGAGCCGATGTACTGCCCGGAGTCGCCCGGCAGGAGGCCGTAGCCGGGGTCGTGGCCGGCCAGGTAGCCGCCCATGCACAGCCCCAGGTAGTGCCCGCCGCCGCGCACGTAGGCGCGCACCAGCTCCGGGGAGAAGCCCGGGTCACGCTGCAACAGGCGCCAGGCGGTGGACACCTCCTGCCCGTTGGTGCCGCCCGGCTGCACGTACAGCGCCGCGCCGGACAGCGCGTCCGGGCCGAAGCGGACCTCCTCCTCGGGCCCGATGTAGCGCACCGCGTAGCCGTCGTGCTCCAGCAGGTCGTGCGCCGCCTCCGGGCAACCCTCGCAGGCCGCCGGGCCCCGGTAGACCAGCGCCACCGGACGGCCGTCCGGATCCGGCGCCACCCCGCCGGTCGCGTCCGCGCGCGGCGCCCGTCCGGCCAGGTCGGCGCTGTCCGGTCCGGCCCCGGAGGGCGGAGCCCCGCACGCCGACGCCGCCAGCACCACCGCCGCCAGCGCCACCGCCACCGCGCCCCGTCCCGCCCGTCCGGCCGCTCCGGCCCGCCCGCCCCGTCCAGCCCTCATGACCTGCACTCCTGCCGCCCTCCCCGGGCCGTCACCGTCCGCCGCCACGACGCTACGGCCCACGCCCCCCGGCCCGCACACCAGCCCCCCTGACCGGGTGAACGGGGGGCTGGGGGTTGACCGGCCCCGGGGGGATCCGCAGGAGGCGCGCGGTTGACGGCCCCGGGAGCCGGGAAGGCGCGGGAATCACGAAGGCGCGGGCGTCACGAAGGCGCGGGTGACAGGAGGCCGCGGGTGTCAGGAGGCCGCGGCCGCCGCCGCCAGCGGGGCCGGCGCCGGACGGGCCGGCGGGAAGCGCCGCAGCCGCACCAGCGCCAGCACCAGCAGCAGGGCCAGCGCCCCGGCCGCACAGGCCAGCGCGAACGCCGCCAGGTGGCCGTACGCGCCGACCAGCGGCCCCGCCCCCGTCACCGCCAGGCCCTGACCCGCGATCAGCCCGCTGCCCAGCAGCGTCATAGCCTCCGCCATCCGACCCGCCGGCGCGACCCGCTCCACCAGCCCGAACACCGCGATCA
The DNA here is from genome assembly GCF_044760155.1 of Kitasatospora sp. NPDC098652. NCBI lineage: Bacteria > Bacillati > Actinomycetota > Actinomycetes > Kitasatosporales > Streptomycetaceae > Kitasatospora > Kitasatospora sp. NPDC098652. Next base: position 152,292 of record NZ_JBIWAQ010000018.1, on the reverse strand, counting down.
GCGCCGGCGCCACCGCGAACCCGACCGCCCCCACCGCCACCGCCGCACCCGCCACCCCGCCCACCGGCAGCAGCCCCAGCAGCAGCACCGCCTGCGCCGCCACCGCCGTGCGCAGCCGCGCGGTGAGGTCGAAACGCTCCGCGAACGAGGCCAGCACGACCCCGGCCGCCGCGCTGCTCACCCCCATCGCCGACCAGACCAGGCCGCCGACGCCCGCGTCGCCCCGGGCCAGGTACTGCACGCCGGTGTTGGCGGCGCCGAACACCACGCCCTGCAGCACCGTCACGGCGATCAGCACCAGCAGCGGCCCGGAGAGCACCCGCCCCGCCGCCACCGCGCGCGCCACCGCCGCCGGAGCCGTGGGGTGCAGCGCGAACACCGTGCCGAACAGCGCCATCAGCGCCGCCGCGCACACCAGGCCCGCCGCCGGGTGCACCGCCCAGGCCAGCACCCCGACCAGGGCGGGGCCGGCCACGAAACTCGTCTCGTCCACCACCGCGTCGAAGGCCAGTGCCGGACCGACCAGTTGGTGGCCGTCCCGGCGCCCGCCCGCCAGCGCGATCCAGCGGGTGCGCGACAGCGGCCCGATCTGCGGCACGGTGAAACCGGCCAGCGCCGCGCACCCGGCCTGCACCGCCGGCGCCAGGCCGGCGACCGAGGCCACCACCAGGGCGGCCGTCAGCAGCGCGTTGGCCAGCGACGCCGCCAGGATCACCGGCCGGTGGCCGCGCCGGTCGGCCAGCCGGCCCAGCAACGGCCCGCCCACCGCCTGCCCGCCCCACAGCAGGCCCGCCACCACCCCGCCGCGGCCCACCCCGTCCAGCGCGGTCACCATCAGCAGCGTCCCGGTCGGGCACAGTGCGGCGGGCAGCCGGGCGAGGAAGGACACCAGGGGCAGCCGTGGCCCGGCGAGTCGGGCGACGCCGTGCACGGCGCTGCGAGCGGACAAGGGGCGCCCTTCCTCGGTGGTCGGCGCGGACGCCCCCACTACACCGGACGGCACGCGCGCTCGGCCATCGGCGGCGGCCACCAAGTGGCCCGCGCCGGGGGCGGGCCGGGGCTGGACGTTCCTCCGAGCCGGGCCCGTTCCGCCCCGGGCCCGCCCGCCGCACCGGGCCCGCCGCCCCGGGCCCGACCCGGGGCGCTCCGCCCCCAGGGGATCACTCCTCCCGCAGCGCCCGCACCACCGCCGACAGGTCCCGGTCCGCGATCGACGGGTCCGCCAGCAGCGCCTGACGGGCCGCCGCCAGCAGCGGGCCGCCGCCCGCCAGGGCGAGGTCCTTGGCGGCCAGCCGCACCGGGAAGTCCGACTCCGTGCTGCGCGCCCGGGCCACCACCCCCGCGAGCGGCCCGCCCGCCAGCACCTCCAGCGCCTGCTCCTGCGGCACGCCCAACTCGCCGGCCACCGACAGCACTTCGTCCAGGACGGCGACCGAGGTGACGATCGCGCCCATCACCACCACCTTCAACGCCGCCCCCGCCCCGGGGCCCCCGCAGCGCCGCACCCGGCCCAGGTGGGACAGCACGGGCTCGGCGCGCTCCAGGTCGCCGTCCTCGCCGCCCGCGTAGACGGTCAGCTCGCCGCGGGCGGCCGGGCCGACGCTGCCCAGCACCGGGGCGTCCACCAGGGCCACGCCGTCCGGCAGTTGCCCGCGCAGCCCGGCGACGGCGCGCGGGCCGATCGAGGACATGTCGATCCACAGGGTGCCGGGGGCCAGCGCGGCGGTGAAGCGTCCGGCGACCTCGGCGGCGGCCTGCGGGTCGGAGAGCATCGTGACCACGATGCCGGCCCCGGCCACGGCCTCGGCCGGGCTCGAAGCCTCGGTCAGGCCGTCGGCCCGGCCGGGCGTGCGGTTCCACACGGTCAACGGGTAGCCGGCGGCGGCCAGGCGACGGGCCATCGGCAGCCCCATCCGGCCCAGGCCCAGAAAGGCGATCTTTTCCATGGCCCCCACGCTAGGCACCCCCGAGCCAGGCGACAAACGAATGTCTCGCATGGTACCCATGCCCAATGGACATGGCTTGGCTGGACGTCTTCCGCACCGTCGCGCACCTGGGCTCCTTCACCGCCGCCGGCGAGCGCCTGGGCTTCACCCAGTCCGCGGTCTCCCGCCAGATCGCCACCCTGGAAGCCGAGTTGGGCGCCCCGCTGTTCGACCGCCTGGCCCGCGGAGTCCGGCTGACCGAACACGGCCGCGCCCTGCTCCCGCACGCCGAGGCCCTGCTGGAACGCCTCGACACCACCCGCCGCGACCTCGTCGCCCTCACCGAACTCGACGCCGGACGCCTGCGGGTGGGCGCCTTCGACAGCGCCAACGCCGAACTCCTCCCCGCCGCCCTCGCCGCCTTCCGCACCGCCCACCCGCAGGTCGAGACCACCCTCACCGAAGGCCTCAGCACCCACCTGCTGGAGCGCCTCGCCGACGCCACCATCGACCTCGCCGTGGTCGCCTCCTACGCCGAGAACCCCCAGGACGCCTACGACACCGACCAGTTCGACCTGCGCCCGCTGCTGCGCGACCCCGTCCTGGTCGCCCTCCCGCGCGGCCACCGGCTCGCCGGCCGGCGCCGCCTGCGGCTGGCCGAACTCGCCGACGAACCCTGGATCGCCGCCCGCCGCGACCCCGGGTCCACCCTGCTCGCCGCCTGCCTGCGCAGCGGCTTCCAGCCCCGCATCGAGTACGCCGTCGGTGCCTGGGCCGCCAAACTCGGCCTGGTCGCCGCGGGGTTGGGCCCCACCCTGATCCCCGCCCTGGCCGCCCGCGCCGCCCGCCCCGACATCGCCCTGGTCCCGCTCCACCCCCAGGACACCCCCGTGCGCCACGTCCGCACCGCCACCCTCCGGGGCCGCCGGGTGCCACCCGCCGTGACCGGCTTCCTCGGCTTCCTGCGCGAAGCGGCGCGCGCCGGCCGGCGCGACTGACGGCCCGCCGCCCCCGAACCGGCCCGCCGCCCCCGAGCCGGCCGGCAGTCCCGGATCCGGCCGCAGGGAAACCGGGTTGAACGGGCCGGGAGTGTGGGCGAGCATGCGGGGATGAGCGAGCGACCCGAGCGATGGACCCAGGCCACCGTCTACCCCGACATGTGGGCCGACCCGGCCGACGACCCGCGCAACAGCGAAGGCCCCTCCCCGGACGGCGAAGCCGCCACCATCGAGGACTACCTGACCAACTACCGCCTCACCCTGCGGATGAAGTGCGAGGGCCTGGACGCCGAGCAGCTCGCCCGGCGCTCGGTGCCGCCCTCGACCATGTCGCTGCTCGGCCTGGTGCGCCACCTGGCCGAGGTGGAACGCCACTGGCACAACTGGATCCGCGAGGACGAGCCGCAGCCCAAGCTCTACGGTCCCCGCGACGCCGACTTCGACGGAGCGCTCCCCGACCCGGCCCTGGTCGAGGCCGCCTGGCGCGACCTGGAACGCGAACAGGCCGCCCTGGACGCCGTGTTGGCCGCCCACCCGGACCTCGGCGAGCGCCTCGGCAAGCAGCGGCTCTCGGTCCGGGAGCTCCAGGTGCACCGCATCGAGGAGTACGCCCGCCACTGCGGCCACGCCGACCTGCTGCGCGAGTGCGTGGACGGCCGCGTGGGCCAGTGACGGACCCGGCGGCCGGCGGACCCGACGGACGACGGACCCGACGGACGACGGGCGGCGGTCGACGGGCGGCGGGCTCGGGAGATCCTCGGGAGAGTCTCAGGAGAACCCGGCGCGGTGGCGCTCGAACTCCTCCGGGGTGCGCACCCCCTCGTCCAGGACGGCCCGGTGGATCCCCCAACTGCGCACGCTGCGCCCGTACTCGGGGCGGTCCGGCACGGGCCCCGCGAGCGGAATTGACCCACGGAAACGGTGATCGATTGCCCCCTGATCGTGGGTCTTTCCGCTCCTAGTCTGGTCACATGACGACGACGAAGAACACCGCTCCCGCCACCGCCACCGCCCCGGTCCTGGCCCGCCACGGCGAGGCCGAGACCTGCGCGGACCCGAGCGCCACCATGACCCTGCTCGCGGAAACGGCCCCGGGCGAGGGCGGCTTCACCGTCTACCGCTCCGCCTTCGCCCGGGGCGCGGTCGGGGCCCCGGCCCACTTCCACACCCGGGCGACGGAACTGTTCTTCGTGATCAGCGGCTCGCTGCGGGTGCTGGTCGGGGAGGAGGTCACCGTCCTGAACGCGGGCGACTTCCTGGCCGTGCCCCCGCACACCCCGCACGCCTTCGCCGCCGCCCCGGGCTCCGAGGCCGACGTGCTGTTCGTGTTCGCCCCCGGCATGGACCGCTTCGACTACCTGCGCCTGCTGGGGACGGTCATGCGCGGCGAGGCCGACCCGGGGGCGATCGCCGCCTCCGCCGAGCGCTTCGACAACCACTACGTGGACAGCCCCGCCTGGCGCGCCGCCCTGGCGGGCCGGGCCTGAGCGTTCGGCCCGGGGGGCGACGGGGCCGACGGGGCGGCGAGGGCGACGGGGGCTCTTCGACGGGCCGGGGCGGCCCGGGTGTGGAACGGTGGAAGGCCGGGGGCCCCAAGGCCGGGGGACCAGGGGGCCGGTTGCGAGAGGAGTCGCCATGTCGTCGAAGCGCCGCCGCAAGAAGAAGGCCCGGGCCAGGCGCGGGGCCAACCACGGCCGCCGGCCGCAGTGCTGAACGGCTCAACGGCAGAGCCGTACGGCCCCGCGTCCGACAACCGGACGCGGGGCCGTACGGTCACCCCACGGAGTCGAGCGCGGCCGCCTTGCGCAGCAGCACCGCCCGCTCGCGGGTGTTGCGGCACAGCCGGGCGGCGAGTTCCAGCTCCGCCCGGGCCTCGGTGGTGCGCCCGAGGCGGGTCAGCAGTTCGCCGCGCACCCCCGGCAGCAGGTGGGAGCCGGCCAGGCGTCCGGAGACGGCCAGGTCGTCGACCAGGGCGAGCGCCGGTCCCGGCCCCTCGGCCATCGCGACGGCCACCGCCCGGTTGAGTTCGACCACCGGGGACGGCGCCACCCGGCCGAGCGCCTCGTAGAGCAGCACGATCCGTTCCCAGTCGGTGTCGGCCACCGACGGCGCCGCCGTGTGGCAGGCGGCGATCGCCGCCTGGAGGCCGTACGGGCCCAGGCCCCGGCCCGGGGCGGCGGCCCGGCCCAGGGCCGCCAGGCCGCGGCGGATCGCCGAGTGGTCCCAGCGGCGCCGGTCCTGGTCCTCCAGGAGCACCGCCTCCCCGTCCGGGCCGGTGCGGGCCGGGAAGCGCGAGGCGGTGAGCTCGAACAGGGCGAGCTGGCCGTGCACCTCGGGCTCCTCGGGCAACAGGGCGGCCAGCGTCCGGGCCAGCCGCAGCGCCTCGTAGGCGAGGTCGGTGCGCAGCAGGTCGTTGCCGGCGGTGGCCGTCGAGCCCTCGGTGAAGACCACGTACAGGACGCTCAGGACGGCGCCCAGCCGTGCCCGCCGCTCCCGGGGCGGCGGCAGCTCGAAGGGGACGTGCGCGGCGGCGATGGTCTTCTTGGCGCGGGTGATGCGGGCCTGCACGGTGGGCACCGGCACCAGGAACGCCCGGGCGATCTCCTCGCTGGACAGGCCGCCCACCACCCGCAGGGTGAGCGCCACCCGGGCCTCGGGGGAGAGCACCGGGTGGCAGGCGGTGAACATCAGGGCGAGGACGTCGTCGTCGACCCGGTCGGGGTCGAACGGCAGCTCCGGCGCCGGGTCGGGGCCGGTCGCCGAGCCGGTGCTGAACTGGCCCTCGGCCAGGCCGCCGGCCAGCGCGGCGTAGCGCTCGTCCAGCGCCGAGGCGCGGCGGAAGGCGTCGATGGCCCGGCGCCGGGCGCAGGCCAGCAGCCAGCCCACCGGGTTGGCCGGGGCGCCGTCGCGCGCCCAGGAGACCAGGGCCTCGGCCAGTGCCTCCTGGGCGACGTCCTCGGCCAGCGCGAAGTCCCCGGTGTAGCGGGCGAGTGCGCCCACGATCCGGGCGGACTCGATCCGCCACACCGCCTCGACGGCCCGCCGGGCGGCCTCGGCGTCCGGCGGGCCGTCGAGGCGGTCGGGGCCGTCGGTGGCTGCGGGCATCAGAGCTGGCCGGTGCGCTCGCGCCAGGCCCGCTCCTTGACGATCCACTCGTTGTCCTGCGGGAACTCCTCGATGCTCGGCACCCGGCGCACCTCGCACTTGGAGCCGGGCAGGGCCGGCATCCGCTTGGCCCACTCCACGGCCTCCTCCTTGGAGGCCACGTCGAGCAGGTAGAAGCCGCCGAACAGCTCCTTGGTCTCCCCGTACGGGCCGTCGGTGACCACCGGCGTCTCGCCGCTGTAGTCGACCACCACGCCCTGCGACGGGTCGTCCAGCCCCTCGGCGGCCACCAGCACGCCCGCCCGGATCAGCTCCTCGTTGAAGCGCCCCACGGTCTCCAGCATCTCCTCGAAGGGCGTCTCCATCATCTTCGCCATGGACTCGTCCGTGCCCCGCATGATCAGCATGTACTTCGCCATCACAGACCTCCTTCGACGGGGGGCCGCCTCCCGGCCCCTTCCAACCCAAGGTCGAACGGCGCGCCCGTGGATCGACACGCTCGACGAAGACGGACGATATTCCTTCCCGCCGACAGCCCCCGGCCGCCCCGCCGCCCGGGGAGCGCCGAAGCAACGGCGGCCCGGCCAGGTTCGCCCCGGCCGGGCCGCCCAACGGCATCCTCCGGCTCTCTGCACAGGAAGTCGGCCCGGCCGACTTCCTACGCCGGGAAGTCCCCCGCGCGGACGGCGGCGATGAAGGCGGTCCAGGCATCGGCGGTGAAGAGGAGTGAGGGCCCCTGCGGGTCCTTGGAGTCGCGGACGGGAAGCACGCCCGGGAGCCCGTCCGCGACTTCGACGCATTCGTTGTCGGGGCCGCTGTACGAGCTCTTGCGCCAAGTGACGGTGGAGAAGTCGGGTATGTGCCTCATGCGTCGAGATCCTTGATAGAGGTGATCAGTTGCAGGGATTCCGTAGGCGGCAGTGCCTTCGTGGAGGCATCGTCCCAAAGCTCCGAGTACGCCTGCACCTCCGTCGCACCCTCGAGCCACATGGATCCCGACGGGTTGTCCAGCAGGACGACATCCATCGCGGCCTCGGAAGGGAATCCCAGGATCACGTAGGGCCCGGCCATGCTGGCGTGCGCGCCGACGCTGAACGGAACCACCCGGATCGTCACGTTGGGCAATGATGCCGCCTGCGCCAAGTGCGCGAGCTGATCCCGTAGGACGGCAGGCCCGCCGACTTGTTGGCGCAGAGCACCTTCGGCGAGCACGACCGAGAGGAACAGCGGCGGGTCGGCGGTCAAGCGTTCCTGCCGCCTCAGGCGAACGGTCACGAATTGCTCGACCTCTTCCGGCCGCTTCCAGCGGCGGCCCGCCGCGGTGAGCGCGCGTGCGTAGTCCGGGGTCTGCAACAGTGCCGGGATCATCTGGCTTTGAAACGTGCGCACCGAGGACGCCACGGCCTCCAGTGCGACGAAGTCGCGGTAGGTGTCCGCGAGCACGTCGCCGTACTCGTTCCACCAGCCACTGCCGCGCCGCCGTTTGTTGGCCGTGCGAGCAAGCTCGGCCAGGCGCTCGTGAACGGTCGGTTCGTCAACGCCGTAGAGCCGGAGCATCGCAGTGAGATCCGGAATCCGAACAGGGCTGCGACCGTTCTCGATTCGCGAGATCTTGCCCTTGGTGCAGTCCAGCGCCTCGGCAACCGTGCCGGTGCTCAAGCCCGCACGCTCCCGCATGCCCCGCAGTTCCTCGCCCAACTGCCGTCCCAGCACGGTGGACGGCGCGCTCGCCACGCGATCCGGTTGCACGCAACCTCCTCTGATCAGCAGTCAATCTGCGCTCACAGTAGCCGCGCAGGCAATCCCGACTTCCCGCACCTTTTCCTCAGGCAACGTTGCGGATGATCTTAAAGCGGATGCATGCTACCTGGCGTAGCAAGTCGCGACACAGAGCGTGATCAACGCGAGCTTGCTGCCGGGCATCCCCATGCCTCGATCCGTTGCCGGGCGTTCTCGCCCGATCCTGATCCCCAACCCCACCGGAGGTGGCTCCGCCATGCCTGAAACCGATGCGTCCGCCAGTCCGTCCGTCCGTCGCGGCTGCTGGTTCCCGCGATCGCGCCGCTCGCCGTCGCTCGCGCGGCGGATGCTGCGCGAGCTGCTCGCCACGGTGGCGGACGGCGACCGCTACCGCGAGGTCGGCGAGCTGCTCACCTCGGAGCTGGTTGGCAACGCCGTCCTCCACTCGGGCCTGCCGGGGCGGCTGATCTGGGTGTCCTTCGATCTGAACGCCACCCGGCTGCGCATCGAGGTGCACGACGCGGGTGAGCGGCCGCCCGTGCCCCAGCGGCCCGACCCCGCCGCCGGGGGAGGGCGCGGGCTGCTCCTGGTGGCGGCCCTGGCCGGCGAGTGGGGGTGCTTCCCGCGCCCGGGCGGGGTGGGGAAGGTGGTGTGGTGCGAATGCGCGCCCGCCGCCTCGCACGGAAGGAAGCCGTGAGTCGGATACGCGGCCCCGCCCGGGCTACCCCTCGGCCGCCGCCTGTTCCAGGGCGGCGCCGAGGGCGGTGGCGGAGGCGGCGATGCGCTGCAACTCGGCGAGGTGGGCGGCCAGGGCGCGGCGGCCCTCGGGGGTCAGGCGCAGCCAGGTGCGGGGCCGCTTGCCGACGTAGCCGCGGCGCAGCCTGACGTAGGAGGCGGCCTCCAGGGTGGCGGCCACCTTGCTCAGCGCCGACTCCGAGATCCCGCAGCCCTCCCGTACGGCGCGGAACTCCGCCTCCGCGCAGCCGGACAGGAAGGCGACCACGGCGAGCCGGGTGGGCTGGTGGATCAGCTCGTCGAAGGCCGGTTCCGGCGGCGGCCCGGCGCTCACTCGGCGCCCGCCCCGGCCGCCCGCCTGCGGCGCAGCAGCAGGAAGTGGGTCAGGCCCCCCGCGAGGCCGAGGGTGAGCAGGAACCCGGGCAGGCCGAAGGGCAGGGCCAGCGCCCCGGCCGCGGCCGGCGGCAGCAGCTGGAGCGCGGCCGCGCGCAGCCCGGCGGCCCCGCGCGGCAGGGCCGCGACGATGCCCGGCCGGTGCTCGACCCGGTGGCTGACCACCACGTGGCCCACCAGCAGCAGCGCCGCCGCCAGTCGCAGCAGCGCCGTCGCGATCCACAGCCGCTCCGGAAGCAGGACGGACAGGCCGATCCCGGCGAAGCCCGCCCCGAACAGGCCCGCGGCCGTGGCCGGGTACCAGGCGGGCAGCGGGTTGGGCCGCCGGGCCGCCGCCCGGGCCCGCTGCGCGGTGCGCAAGGACGCGAGGGCGTCCTCGGGGGCGATGTCGTGAACGCTCACCTGATGCTCCAACTCCCCGGTCCCGGAAGGCTTCTGACAGCACCGGAGATCCTGGCATTTACTTTCCCGCCGGGCAAGTACTAGCGTGGCGGGCATGTGCAAGGGGGAGGCAGGGACATGACCGCGACGACGACGCCGCAGGAGCGCGCGGCCGAGCGCTCCGGAGACGAACGGCCCGGGGGAGAACCGGCGATCCTGACGTCCGGACTGCGGATGCGCTACGGCAGCCGGGACGTCCTGGACGGCCTGGACCTCAGCGTGGAACGCTCCGAACTCTTCGCCCTGCTCGGCCCCAACGGCGCCGGCAAGAGCACCACCATCGAGATCCTGGAGGGCTACCGCCGCCGCTCCGCCGGCGAGGTCACCGTCCTCGGACAGGACCCGGCCCGCGACGACCCCGCCTGGCGCGCCCGGATCGGGATCGTCCTGCAGTCCAGCCGCGACCACGGCCGCTGGCGCGTCGGCGAACTGCTCGGCCACCTCGCCCGCTACTACCCCGACCCCTACGAGCCCGCCGAACTGCTGGCCCGGGTCGGCCTCACCGACCAGGCCGACCGCACCGCGGCCACCCTCTCCGGCGGACAGCGCCGCCGCCTCGACGTGGCCCTCGGCCTGGTCGGCCGCCCCGACCTGCTCTTCCTCGACGAACCCACCGCCGGCTTCGACCCCGAGGCCCGCCGCGACTTCCACGCCCTGCTGCGCGAACTGCGCGACGAACGCGCCACCACCATCCTGCTCACCACCCACGACCTCACCGAGGCCCAGCAACTGGCCGACCGCATCGGCATCCTGCAAGCCGGCCGCCTCACCGCCTGCGGCACCCTGGCCGAACTCGCCGAAGCCGCCCGGGCCGAGTCCGAGGTGCGCTGGAGCGAACCCGACGGCACCCCGCGCAGCCTGCGCACCGCCGACCCCTCGCAGACGGTCTGGGACCTGCACCAGCGACTCGGCGGACCGATCCCCGACCTGGAGGTGCGCCGCCCCAGCCTGGAGGACACCTACCTCGGCATGGTCGCCACCCCCTCGACCGACCCGGCGGAGGCCGCGTGAACCCCGTGAACCCCGTGAACCCCTACGTCCTCGGCCTGCGCCGCGGCGCCGTCGAACTGCGCCAACTCCTGCGCAGCCGCAAGGACTTCTACTCCTACCTGACCACCCCGCTGGTCTTCCTCGCCATCTCCTACTGGCGCTCCGGCTCCGACGGCCCCAGCGGCACAGCAGCGGGCAACGCGGGCACCGACGGCTCCGGCGACGCCCTGACCCAGCTCAGCCTGGCCGGCGGCATCGCCTCCACCGTCTTCATGTTCGGACTGATGACCGTCCCCCAGTTCCTCTCCGGCGACCGGGAGGACGGCACCCTGCTGCGCCTGCGCGGCGTCCCCGGGGCGATGCCCGCCTACCTGGTCGCCAAGGCGCTCTTCGTCCTGGTGACCATGGGCGCCTCCATCCTCCTGCTGCTGGCCGGCGGCGCCCTGCTGCTGCACGCCGACCTGCCCGCCACCCCCGGACAGTGGCTCACCCTGGCCCTCACCCTGCTGCTGGGCACCGCCGCCGTCGTCCCGATGGGCGCCGCGATCGGCGCCCTGCTGCCCCCGGCCCGCGAGGCCCTCGCGCTGTACATGATGCCCATGCTCGGGCTGATGTTCATCTCCGGCGCCTTCGCCCCGCTGCGCGACCTGCCCACCGCCCTCCAGGCCGTCGGCTCGGTCTTCCCGCTGCGCTGGATCGCCCAGGGAGTGCGCTCCGCCCTGCTGCCCGACAGCGCCAAGGCCCTGGAGGTTTCCGGCAGTTGGCAGCACCCGCAGATCACCGGCGTGCTGCTGTGCTGGGCCCTCGCGGGCTTCCTGCTGGCCCCCGGCCTGCTGCGCCGGATGGCCCGTAAGGAGTCCGGCTCCGTGCTGTCCGAACGCGAGCGCAAGCGCCTGGCCAAGAGCGCCTACTGAGAGCCATGAGCGCCCACTGACCCCTGGCCCCCTGACCCCGAAGCAAGGAAGAAAGAGGTACCACCATGCTCGTCCCCCTGCCCGGCTCCCCGCAGCCGGCCGGCCTCGAACCGCTCAGGGCCGCCCTGCACGCCGCCCTGGACACCGCCGACCAGGCCGAACAGCCGGGCCTGCGCCGGGCCCTGCGGATCGTCGAGGACTTCGTCCCGCCCGCCGCCCCGACCCCGGTGGACTGGGCCCGCAGCGTCCTGGCACACGCCGGGATCGACCCCCGCACGGCCGAGGTCAAGGCCGTACGGGAACTGCGCCGCGCCCACCCCGGCCTCAGCCTCAGGGACGCGGTCGCACTGGTACGGCTGGTCGTCGGGCAGTCCTGAGGGTCACACCACTACGGCTGCGGCGCGAGGTAGCCGCCCACGAAGGCGTCCAGGTCCGCCAGGGCCGCGGCCAGGTCGGCGCGGGTGAGCTGCCCGGCGGCGGCCCCGGTGGCCAGCAGGTGGCCCAGCGCGGCCCGGCAGGTGGCGACGGGCGAGGCGGACGCCGGGAGGGCGCAGCTGACCTCCTGGGCGGGCCCGCCGGGCGACTGGAAGGTGACCAGGGCGACCGTACGGTTCGGCCCGCCGGCGGCCGGAAGGTTGGGCTCGGTGGCGTTCGCCGGGACGCCGACGGCCGCCAGCAGCAGGCCCGGGGCCCGGGTGGGGAGCGGGTGCACCAGGGTCGCGGGCGAGCGCTGCGGGGCGTTGCAGGTGGCGGGGGCGGCCCCGGCCGCGGGGAGCAGTCCGCAGGCCAGGTCGATCTCGGTCTGTGCGCCGCCGCTGACGAACACGGCCTGCACCACCGCGTCGAAGCGGGTGCCGGCCGGGTCGGCGGCCGGGGCGCCGGGGTGGAGGTAGGCCTGCTGGCCGCCGTCCCCGGCGAAGAACACCGCGTCGCAGGTCCAGCCCGCGGGCGCGACCAGGAAGTGCACCTCACCGGGGTAGCGGGCGCCGTACACCGCCGCCGTCGCCGGCACGTCCACCCCGTCCGGCACCGGCACCGAGGCCGGTACGGCCCCCGGCGGCGGCCCCGGCGCCCCGGCCCGCACCGGACAGGCCCGCACCGGCGCACTCCCGGCGGCGGAGGCCACCCCCGCCCCGGGCACCACCGCCGCGCCCGCGGCCAGCAGCACCGCCGCCGCCAGCACCCTCACCCGACGCCCATCGGACGCGCCACCCATGCCCCACCTCCAGCCACCCAGCGCAGACCCCGGGACACGACGGACCGGCCGCCGCACTCCTCCCACCACCCTAGAACCGCCCCCCGAGCCCCCGCGCGCCCGGACCGCACGAGGATCTGGTGAGGAGCGGGGTCCTGCGCGGGCAGCTGCACGACCCCGGCGGCGTCGAGGCGGACGACGGGGTGGGGCGGGCCTGCCGGGGGCGTTGTCGGTGCGTACCCCTACCGTGGGGGCATGATCGACTCCCAGTTGCTCCGCGACCTGCGCCGACGCTTCCCCGACCGCAGCGCCGAAGGCCGTACGGCGCCACTGCTGCCGGGGCGGCAGGTGGTGCCGTCGCTGTGGGTGAGCGACGGGCCGGCGCCGCAGGGCGCGTGGGAGCGGCTGCGCCGGGAGCACGCGCGCTCGGGGCTGTGGCCGCTGCTGCTGGCGCCCGGCAACGGCGTCCCGCACCTGGAGGCGCGGGACCTGGGGCTCGAACCCGGCGAACCCGGCGAACCGGGCGAACCGGGGGAGCCGGGGGAGCCGGGCGGGTCGGGGGAGTTCCGGGCGGACCGGTACGACGTGGCGGCCCTGCTGCGCGAGTGGTGGGAGAAGTCGCTGCTGTGGTGCCCGAGCGGCGACCCGCAGGACCGGGCCGACCTGCTGGAGGCGCTGGCCCCCTACGGCGACACCTGGCCCGGCCCCGCCCCCGCCCCGGTGCCGCAGCGCGACCCGCAGGAGTGCGCCGACCGCCTGGCCCGCCAACTGCTGCGCGCCCGGCCCTCGCTGCGGATCGGCCTGGTCCGCGCGGACGGCGGCGCCCAGGCGCTGGCCGCCTGCGGCTGGAACGGCACCAACGGCCACGGCGACACCGGCGAGATCGCCGCCGTACTGCACGGCTGGCAGCAGCGCTTCGGCGCCCGCCTGGTCGAAGTGGGCGCCGCCTCCATGGAGTTGAGCGTCGCCGCGCCGCCGACGAGCCGGGCGCAGGCGCTGCTGGTGGCGGCCGAGCACGCCGCGTTCTGCCCGGACAACGTCCTCGGGGCCGAGGAGGGCCTGGCCGGCTACGCCGAGGACCTGGTCGGCGCCGTCCACTGGGGCTTCTGGTGGGACTGACGTACGGGCTGGGCCGACGCGGTGTCGTACGGTCAGCCCGCCCGCCCGGCGCGTAGGCCGTCCAGCAACTGCCGTACGTGGTCGGCGGCCTGGGCGGGTTCCAGTGGCTGGTGGCCGACCATCAGCCGGTACCAGAAGAGGCCGAAGAGCCGGTCGGTGGCCGCCTCCAGGTCGGCGGCGGGCGGGAGTTCACCGCGCTGGACGCCGCGCGCGAGCAGGGTGAGCACGACGTCGCGGCGACTCTGCACCCACTGGCGGAAGGCTTCGGCGAAGGCGGGGTCGAGCTGGGCCTCGGCCATCAGGCCGCGCAGGGTGCGCACCCGCAGGGGGTGGGAGGCGACGCCGTACAGGGCGGTGGTGAAGGCGGTCAGGTCGCCGGCCAGGGTGCCGGTGTCGGGTTCGGGCATCCGCTGTTCGACGGCGGTGCGGTAGGCGTCCAGCACCAGTGGCGCCTTGGACTTCCACCATCGGTAGATGGTGCTCTTGGCGACGTCGGCGCGGGCGGCGACCCGTTCGACGGTGACGGCCTGGTAGCCGAGTTCCTCGACGAGTTCGACGGCGGCGGCCAGGACCGCGTCGTGGGCGTCCTGGCTGCGGATGCGGCCGCCGGTGCGACGGCCGGGGGTTTCTGCGGTTGGCACCCCGTCACCGTAGCAGCGTGCTACCGTTCAATCGAAACGCGACGGAGCGTTTCGATTGAGGGCCAAAGGATCCGGAAGGGTCCGAAGGATTCATGGGGAGTGGATCGCACATGAGCGAGATCGTGGTGTCGCACGGCCTGGGCGCGAGTGACGACAGTGTCTGGTTCCCGTACCTGGCCGAGCGGTTGGAGGCCGCCGGGCACCGGGTCACCGTGCCGCGGCTGCCCGAGGCCGCCGCCCCGCAGCGGGAGGCCTGGCGCGCGGTCTACGGCGAGGCGGTCCGGGCGGCGGGGCCGGCCGGGTCGACCGTGCTGGTCGGGCACAGCATCGGCGCGGTCAACGTGCTGCGCTTCCTGGAGGGCCACGACCCGGAGGCCGACGGGGTGTTCGCCGGGGTGGTGCTGGTGGCCGCCTCGGCGCACGAGGTGGGCTACGAGCTGCTCGCGGGGTTCTTCGAGGGCGGCTTCGACTGGGAGCGGATCCGGCGTACGGCGCGCGGCTTCCGGGTTCTGCAGGCCATGGACGACCCGGTGAACCAGCCCGACCCCGCCGAGCACGTGGGGCTGTTCGTCCGGGGCCTGGGTGCCACCGCCGTGGTGACCGCGACCGGCGGGCACTTCGGCGCCGCCCTGGACGACCACGTCGAGGTGCCGGAGGCCGTGCGGCTGGTCACCGAACTGCTCGACGCCTGACGGCGGCCCACGGCGGCCCACGGCGGCTCACGGCGGGGCCGTCACGGCCGGCCCGTCACCGCGGGGCCGTCACGGTCCGGAGGCGGCGGGGCTCCACCCGGGAGGTTTGCGTCAGATTGACGATAATTGGTTCGTCGGGCTAGCGTGCCGGGCATGCGAGTGATCCTGACGCGCGACAGCGTGCACCCGGGAGACGACCCACCACACCACTGGGACTTCACCGTCGACCCGACGACCACCCTGGGCGACCTCATCGACCGGGCAGTCGACTACCCGTACCGGATCGACGGTTCCAGCTGGTCGGCAGCCCTCGAGGGCGCCCCTGCGGACGAGGCCCCGATCGCCACCGTGTCCATGCACTGGGCGAAGCCACGCTTCACGAACGAGGCGGACCGGCAGCTGCGCCTGGACTCGGTGACCACCGCTCCGGGCGAGCTCGGGCTGCACTTCCGGTACCACCCGGGAACCGTCCCGGTGGAGGAAAGGGAGGAACCCGAACCCGTCCCGGCGAAGGGGACCGGGCCCGGCGTGCTCTCGATGGTCCCGCTCTTCCCCCTGGGCCTGCTGTTCGAAGCGGTCCGGTGGTACTGGGAGCGGTGACGGAACCTGCCCGTAGGGCCCGTCACCGCGTGGCCGTCGCGGCCCGGGTCCGCTCGGCGCGGGCGCGGGTGCGGACCTCGGCGACGGCCGGGCAGGTGGCGTAGACCCGGGCCAGGTGGGCGAGGTGGTCGGCCTCCCCGTCCAGGGTGTCCGGGGACTCCAAGGAACCCAGGGCGTCGGCCGCGGGCGCCGCGGGTGCGGCGGGCCCGGGCAGGGTGCCGGCCGCGGCCAGTTCCAGGGCGGCGGCCAGCGACGCCGCCTCGGCGGTGGCAGCGGTGTGGTCGGCGGGCGGCGGGAAGCGCCGGGTGGCGCGGTCGAGCCACTGCGCGGCACGCGGGTCCAGGTGCTGGCGCAGGATCAGCCGGGCGTCGTGGATCTCGATGATCCGCCGGTAGAGCGCGAACCGGGGGTCGCGCGGGGGCAGCGGCAGCCGGCGGGCCGGGTCGAGGGCGATCTCCGGCAGCACGGTGTGCAGGTCGCGCCAGAGCGGGGTGAGCGCCCGGTAGCGGCGGTGGGCGCGCAGCCAGCCGCGCACCGCCCCGGTCGCCGCGGGCCACAGGGTGCTGCCCAGGCCGGCCGCGATCAGCGCCGCGCACAGCCCGCCCAGCGCCGCGCACAGGAGGTCCTCGGGGCCGTCCTGGCTGCCGGTGACGGCCGCGCGCAGCACGTCGTCCACGCTCCAGGCGTTCCACAGCAGCCCGGCCACCAGCCCGCCGGCCAGCAGCCGCAGCCCGGTGCCCAGCCGCCCGGGGCCGGCCGCGCGGGCGCGCCGGGCCAGCTCGCGCAGCAGCGCGGTCAGGCACACCGCGGTGTGCAGCATGCCCACGGCGGTGTACCCGGCCAGCGCCAGCCGGGCGGACAGCTCGGGGCCGACGCTCAGGTCCTGGCCCGCCAGGCCCGGCGCGGCGGCGGTGATCAGCGCCACCCGCAGCCCCAGCACCCCGGCCAGCAGGGCCAGTCCACCCCGCACCTCCCGCCGTAGGGGCTCGGCGGCGTCGGCGGCAGTGCCGGTGCCGTCGCCGTTGTCCGCGGCGGCGGTGCCGGCCGAGCCCGCGGCGTCGGCCGCCCGTAGCGCCGGTACGAGCAGCCGCATCGCCGCGGCCGCGCCGTCGCGCAGCCCGTCGCCCAGCACGATCACCAGCACCGCCAGCACCGGAACCCCCGTGCCCTGCACCGCCCGTACGGTCGGCGGGGCGAGCACCAGCAGGGCGGTGCCGAGCAGGGCCGTGCCGTAGCAGGTGAAGCGGGCGGCGGGGCGGGAGTCGATCCGGCTGCGGGAGAAGTGGGCGGAGCTGAGCACGAAGAACAACCCGACGGGGTAGAGGGCGAGTTCGCTCACGACCGGCGCCCCTGCGGCCCGGCGTCCGTCGGGCCCTCGTCCGTCGGCCCGGCGTCCTGCGGCCCGTCGTCGTTCGGGCCGTCGTCGTTCGGGCCGCCGTCGTTCGGGCCGTCGTCGTTCGGGCCGCCGTGCCGCCTGGCGGCCAGCAGGACGCCCAGCGCGTCCAGCGACCCGCCGGCCGGCGCCCGCCCGGCCCCCGACCGGTCGGCGGCGTCGGCCCGTTCCGCCCGGCTCAGGATCAGCGAGGCCAGTAGCTCCGCCTCCCGCTCCTGCGGCTCGTCGTAGCTGGTGCGCCCCAGCACCCGCTGCACCAGCGCCGGGGAGAGGTTGGGCAGCAGCGCGGCGGCCGGGGCCAGCGGCGCGGAGCCGGCGTGGTCGAGCAGCAGGTGCGCGATCTCGTGCACCAGGATGTGCCGCTGGTGCAGCACACCGGTGTCCGCCGCGTACAGGATGTAGTCCGCCTCCAGGGTGGAGACCAGCAGCCCGCAGGGGGCGTGCGGCCGGGCCGGCACCGGCAGCAGCTCGATCGGCCGCCCGCGCCGCACCGCCAGTTGCTCCAGCAGCACCACCGGGTCGAACGGGCGCGGCAGCTCCAGCCGTTCGGCCATCCGGCGACAGCGCCGCAGCGAGGACCGGTAGTCCCGGCCGCCCCACAACTCACCCCACAACCCGAGCTCCCCTCACCGCTCCCACCCCTACGGTTCCTCCGCCGGCGCCTCCGCACGGGCCTCCCACGCTCCTGCGCCCGCCCCGCGGCCCCGGCGGCCCCGCAGCTCCGGCGGCCCCGTACCCCGGCGGCCCGAAGGCCCCGCGGGGTGGCGCGGCCCGCGCTCAGGGCGAAGGGCGTTTGCGCGCCGCGTCCCGACGGGCGATCACGTCGACCAACTCGCTCACGGTGTCCAGGCCCTCCGGCGACAGGCCCACCGCCCGCAGCGCCAGGCTGCGCACCCCCGCGTCGCGCAGCGCGCCGAGCAGGGCCAGCTCCTTGGCGATCTCGGCGCCCTGCTGCTCGTCGAAGAAGTACGCGGGCGGGACCTGGAAGAAGTGGGCCAGCGCCTCCAGGTGGCGCTTGGTCGGGTTGTCCCGGCGCCCGGTGCGCAGCTGCCACAGGTAGGTGGTGGAGAAGGACTCCCCGGTCGCCTCGCGGCAGGCCCGGGCCACCTCCTCGTTGGTGTACTGCTCGCGGTCGGGGCGGCGCACCGTGTGGAACAGGGCCTCGATCCGGGCCGCCAGCCCGCCGGCCTCCGTGCTCGCGGGGCCGTCCGCCTCCGTGCTCGCGGGGCCGCCCGCCTCCGTGCCGGTGCCGGTGCCCGCGTCCGTCTCCGTGTCCGCGTCGGCGCCCGTGCCCGTACCCGCTCCCGTGTCCGCGTTCGCGGTGCCGTCCCCGGCGGGCTCCGGTGGAGCGCCCTCCGGTCCCACCCGAACGCCGTCCCCCGTCGACTCCGTCATGCCCCACCTTCCTCACGCCCGGGCCCTCCGCGCCGCGACCTCGGCGGACGGACAGGGCCGGCCAGGTCACGATAGCCGAACGGCATCAGCTGGCATGGATCAGAAGATACCCGCAGTCAACGCCAGTTGACCCGCGTAGCGTCGGCTGACATCCTGGACGGGCAGACCCGCAGGCGCCGCCGACCCGAGCTGACGAATCATCACATCAGCACGTACCAGCGGCACTTGGCATCTCCACCGGACCGCCCGACCGGCCCCGGCGCCCCGGCCGGGAAGGGCCGAACCCCCGTGAGACCGCACGGCGTCGACCCCCGCTGTGCCGCACCCCCACCGTGCCGCACCGCCGTATCCCCGCCGTGCCGCACCGCCGCCCGGCTCGTCCTCCCGCCGCGCCTGGTCCCCGCCCGGACCCGCCCGGGCCGCCCGCACGGCCCGGACGGCCCCCGCCCCGGCGGCCCCCGCCCCGTGACCGCCGCCGCCCGGTCACCCTCCGTCTGATCCCCGGCACACCCCGCAGCCGTTGACCCCCACGAGGGGCGCGCCGCCGGACGGCGCGCCACGACGGGCGGGAGGCGAACGTGCTCAGGTTCCACGGCGCTTGGCGCATCACCGTGGTCGGCCGCAACGCCGACTTCGACCAACGGGCGGTCGTCCGCGGCCCGTCCGGCACCCGGGTGCTGCCCGGCCGGCCCGGCGCCGTCCTGGAAGTGGACGGCGAGAGCTGGACCCTCACCCTGGAACACCGCCCGCGCGGCCGCGACTGGCAACCCAACCTGCGCACCACCGCCGGACCGCTCACCGAACGCGACGGCGTGCGCAGCCGGCTGCTCACCAGCAACGACCGGCACTGGCCGGGCAAACCGCCCGGCTACGTCAACTTCGTGCTGCGCCTGGACCAGTCGGCCGCCCCGGCCCCGTCCGCCCAGCCCGCCCCGTCCGCCCTGTTTGCCCCGTCCGCCCCGTCCGCCCCGGCCCGGGCTCCGGCCGCCCAGGCCCGGGCTCCGCTGCCGACGGTCTAAAGTCCCAGGTGAGCACCGTCGCGCCACCCGAGGAGAGCCAGCATGCCGACCGATCCCACCGCCGCCGCCCCCGCCTCCGTCCCCGGTGCCCCGGCCCGGGCCCGGCTCGGCCTGGGCACCGCGGCGGTCGGCCGGCCCGGCTACATCACCCTCGGGCGCGCGGCCGACCTGCCCGCCGAACGTACCGTCGAGGCCCTGCGCGAGCGCACCCACACCCTCCTCGACGCCGCCTACGCCGCCGGGGTGCGCTACTTCGACACCGCCCGCTCCTACGGCCGCGCCGAGGAGTTCCTCGCCCAGTGGCTCACCGAACACCCGGAGGCCGCCGCCGAGGTGACGGTCGGCAGCAAGTGGGGCTACACCTACACGGCCGACTGGCGCACCACCGGCGTCACCGCGCACGAGGTCAAGGAGCACTCGACGGCGGTGTACGACCGGCAGATCCGCGAGACCCGCGCCCTGCTCGGCCCCCACCTGGACGTCTACCTGGTCCACTCGGTCACCACCGACAGCCCCGCCCTCACCGACCCCGCCCTGCACCGGCGCCTGGCCGCCCTCGCCGCCGAGGGCGTGCGGGTGGGCCTGTCCACCAGCGGCCCCGCCCAGGCCGAGGCCATCCGCCGGGCCCTGGCCGTCACCGTCGACGGCCGTCCGCTGTTCAGCGCCGTCCAGGCCACCTGGAACCTGCTGGAGACCTCCGCCGCCCCCGCCCTCGCCGAGGCCCACCGGGCCGGCTGGCTGGTCGTGGTCAAGGAGGGCATGGCCAACGGCCGCCTGGCCGGGCGCAACGCCACCGGGGACGACACCGCCGCCCTGCGCGCCCTGGCCACCCGCACCGCCGCCACCCCCGACGCCCTCGCCCTGGCGGCCGCCGCCGCCCAGCCCTGGGCCGACGTCGTCCTGTCCGGCGCCGCCACCCCCGCCCAGCTCGCCTCCAACCTCGCCGCCGCCCACCTCACCCCCACCCCGGACGACCTCGCCACCCTCGCCGCCATGCCCGAACCCGCCGAGGCCTACTGGCGCACCCGCTCCTCCCTGCCCTGGACCTGACGGCCGGTCGGAGGCCGGTCGGCCCCGGCCCGGGGGTAGTGCGGATGATCTTCACCGAGTAGGGTGAAATCCCCGGCAGCGGGCAGCTGTTCGTGCACCACCCCAGTGGCTGCGCCGCCCCGCCGCCGACACCACCGCCGCCGCCCGGAAAGGCAGTCCCAGCCCAGATGCAGCCGACGTTCGTCCTGGTCCACGGAGCGTTCGCCAACTCCTTCTCCTTCGCCCCGCTCCAGGCCGAACTCGGCCTCCTCGGGCACCGCTCGGTCGCCGTCGACCTCCCGGGACACGGCTTCGCCGCGACCTACCCGCGCGCCTACCAGGCGCCGCAGGACCTCGCCGAACTCGCCGCGACGCCCGGGGTGATCAAGGGCGTCACGCTCGCCGACAACGCCGCGCACCTGATCGGGATCCTGGAGCGGGCCAAGCGCAACGGGCCCGTCGTCCTCGTCTCGCACAGCCGCGGCGGCTTGACGGCCACCGTCGCCGCCAACCAGCGGCCCGACCTGATCGACCACCTCGTCTACGTCTCCTCCTGGTGCCCCGTCGACCTCGACGTCAGCGCCTACTACGCCGAACCCGAGATGGCCGCGGTCGACCCCGCCGCGCTCGCCTCGGCGCTGGTCGGCAACCCCGCCGAACTCGGGCTGCTGCGCTCCAACTTCCGCACCGCCGACCCGGACGCCCTCGCGGCCTTCAAGGCGGCGCTGTTCGCCGACGGGACGGACGAGGAGTTCCTGGTCCTCCTCAACACCTTCCAGCCCGACGAGAACCTCGACGCCGGCACCCCCGACGACCGGGCCCGCCCCGACACCTGGGGGCGGATCCCCCGGACGTACGTCCGGCTGACCGAGGACACCAGCATCCCGCTCGCCATGCAGGACCGGATGATCCGCGAGGCCGACGCCCTGACCCCCGGGAACCCCTACGCCGTCCGCACGCTCCCCGGCAGCCACCTCAAGTGGCTGGCCGCCCCGGAACCGGCCGCCCGGGTCCTCGCCGAGCTCGCCGCGCAGCTGCCCGCCGCATCCTGACCGGAGCCGGCCGACCTGCCGACGGCCCCCGGCCGGGCGGAGCGGAAAGTCGGCGGGTCCGACTTCCTGTGCGCGCGTCCACCGGGGCGGTGCGGATGTCACGGCCCCGGGACCGGAGTTCCTCGATGTGCTCGGCGAAGCGGAAGCCGCAAAGGCCGGCGCGGCTCGGCTCGTCCGGGGGCACTGCGTCCTCGATGCAGGGAGAGTTCGGCCAACCCCTGGAACCTCGGTGGAGACGGCCCCGCTGCCCGGAGTGCCAGGGCGGCGGGGCTGATTGCTGGGGTTAGCGGGCGTCGAACTCGCCGGTGCGGACGGCGGTGACGAAGGACTGCCAGGCGGTGGCGGGGAAGACGAGCGCTGGGCCGTGGGGGTTCTTGGAGTCGCGGACCGGAACGACGCTCTGGTGGCCGTCCGCGACCTCGACACACTGGCCGCCCTGCCCACTGTGCGAGCTCTTGCGCCAGGTGATGGGGGAGTTGGGGTTCATGGCGGTTCCCTCCTGGGGGAGTGGGAAGTCGACGGCGTCGACTTCTCGGTCGTGGCCGGTCTTGAGGTTCGACCGGAGGAGGTTCGGCAGGGGCACGGTTCATCACCCCGGCGTCTCAGGGCGGTCGGCGTGGGGCTGGTACTCGTGGCGGGAGGGTCAGGGGCGCCGCTGCCCCGGGGCAGCGGCGCGTGAGCAGGCAGGTCAGTTGTGGAGCGCCGGGCCTTCTGCGGGTGGTGCGCTGTACTTGGCCAGAATTTCGTCGGTCGTGGACTTGTCGAGCAGCCTGAGAGCCCACGGGCCGGTGTTCACGTCGAATTCCTTGCCGAACCCGACCCACTTGCCGGCCATGCGCCGCCCGGTCGGATCGACCAGCAGCTGAACGGCACCGTGGTAGCGGGCTCCGTGGTAGTAGCCGTCCTGAGCGGTCTGTTCGACCCAGGTGCCGGTGACGATGTTCCGGTCGACGGTCAGGTCGAAGGACAGCGGGGAACCGGGGTTGGAGGAGGCGCCGGGAAGCGAGCGCCCGGTGATGCGGTCGCCCTCCTGCGTCAGGACGACGTGGTGCAGCCCGGTGAAGGTGCCGTTGCGGCTGCTGCTGAGGAACTCGTAACGGCTCAGCCAGATCCCGGAGTGGTTCATGTTGCCCGGCTCCCGTCGGTCATGTCGGGTCCTCCCGGTTTCAGGGAGTGGGGAGTTCGCCGGTGCGGACGGCGGTGACAAAGGACTGCCAGGCGGCGGCGGAGAACACGAGGGTGGGGCCGTGGGGGTCCTTGGAGTCGCGGACGGGCATCACGTTCGGAAAACCGGGAGCGACCTCGACGCACTGGCCGCCGTCGGAGCTGTACGAGCTCTTGCGCCAGGTGATGGGGGAGTTGGGGTTCATGGCGGTTCCCTCCTGGAGGAGTGGGAAGTCGGCGGGTCCGACTTCCTATGCGTCCAGCGGGGCGGTGCGGATGTCGCGGCCCCGGGACCAGAGTCCCTCGATCTGCTCACGCTCGCGGGTCGTGTCGGAATCCGGATCGCCGAGCAGGAAGCGGATCCGGCACCCGCTCTCGACCTTGCGGCGGAGGGTCTGCAGCAACTCGGGCTGCTCCAGCCAGGCGAAGTAGTTGGTGTACCCGGCGAGGAAGACCTCGGACCGGGCCTCGGCGATCAGCTGCGCCCAGACCGATCGCGGGCAGGCCGATCGGTACGGGTAGACGGCGAGAACTTCCCGGTCGTGGCCGGTCTTGAGGTTCGGCTGGAGGAGGTTCGGCCGGATCACTCGTGGATCACCCCTGGAGTCGCGGTGGCCGGGGGAGTTGAACCTGGCGGAGGAGTGGAGACGGCCCCGCCGCCCCGGGGGCCGGGGCGGCGGGGCTAAAAGCGCTGGGGTCAGCGGGCGTCGAACTCGCCGGTGCGGACGGCGGTGACGAAGGACTGCCAGGCGGCGGCGGGGAAGACGAGGGCCGGGCCGTGGGGGTCCTTGGAGTCGCGCACGGGCATCACGTTCGGAAAACCGGGAGCGACCTCGATGCACTGGCCGCCGTCGGTGCTGTGGGAGGACTTGACCCAGCGTGCAGAGGAGAGGTCGAGGCGGGAGCTCATGGTGCCAGTTCCTTCCGGATGCTTCTGATCACGCTCAGGGACTCGGCCCTGGGCGGCGCGTCTACTTGGAGACGATCGTATCTCCTGCGCCACGTCACGACAGTGGTCCGATCGCGTTCGAGGAAACCTCGGTGCAGCGTCTCGGTGTATCCGAAGTGGGTGCTTTCCCCGATTGTCAGCAGTGTGACGGCCGAGCGGAACGATCGGTGGACGCCCATAGTGAAGGGGACAACCTGCACCAGGATGTTCGGCATTCCGCTGGCCAGGTCTTCGAGGTGCTGGAGCTGTTCGGCCATGACAGAGGGACCGCCGAGCCGCCATCGAAGAGCACTCTCGTCGAGGGCGACGAAGACCAGGGGTGGAGGCGTGCGTTCCAGGAGCTTCTGCCTGGTCATCCGGAAGTTGAGACGTTCCTCGGCCTGCTCGGCGGTGACCTCACCCAGATCGACCGCGCCTGCCAGCTCGGCCTCGGCATAGGCCCGGGTCTGGAACAGGCCAGGAATGGCGCCGATCTCGAACAGCCTTATCTCCGTGGCCTGGGCCTCGTGCTTGGTGAACTCGGCGAACCCCTCGGCGAGGCCTGCGCTGTTGGCGGCCTGGATCCACATCAGCGTCAGCGAGCCGTGGGTCCCGAGGACTTCGTCCGCCTTCTCGGCGAACTGTCTCGACACCTGCTTCGTGGCAGTTTCAGCGACGGAGACAGTACTGGGGTGGCAGCCGATGCGCTTCGCGAGCTGCTTCTGGGTGAGGTTGGCCGCGCGCCGTGACCTGCGGAGTAGAACTCCGAAGGGAGCCCAGCGGCTTGACTCTGGGTCAATCTCCCTGATGTTCACCATGGGTGCTCCAACTTGGATGTCCTGGAAGACAAGTCCAATTCCGCTTCCGATGCTAGGTGAAGCTGGGCCACCATGTGCACAGAACGTGAAACTCCGATCGCAGAGAGTTTGACTCCCATGACTCATGACCAATCCCCCCGCCTTCACGGCTACGGTGTCCGGTGGGACACCGAGGCCCGGTGCTACCGGGTGCGCAACGAGTGCACCGGGGCGTGGCTGTGCAAGCCCAACGGTGAGCGCAGCGGCTTCTCCTCCTTCACCGAGGCCTTCTCGGCCTGGCGCCTGTTCGAGGTGCACAAGCGGCCGGGGGAGCAGTGACCCTCTCCCGCGTGACCGCCGAGCAGCGCCGGCAGGCCGCCGCCGTCCTGGACGACCTCACCACCGTCCTCGCCCTCGGCCGGGTCAACCTCCCGACCCTGGAGGTGGACTGGGACACCGGCCGCTCCACCTGCGAGTACCTGCTGCACCTCACCGCCCGCCCCCTCGACCTGCTGCGGATTGTCGACCTGCTCCGCAAGGGCCTGCGCTACGAGCGCCTCACGTATGACGACTGAACTCCTCGCCCGCCTGCTGTGGTGGGCCTGCTTCGCCCTCCTGTTGTTCTGCGCTCTCAGGAAGTGAACTCCCCGTGCACGACCCCCGCCTGCTCGCCAAGCCCCCCATCTGCCGGCTCGGCTGCCTCGTTCTCGTCCGCAACCAGCGCGGCGACGTCCTGCTCGTCGACCCGGACTACCTGGACGGCATGATCCTGCCCGGCGGCGCCGGCAAGGCGAACGAGCCCCCGCACCGCGCCGCCGCCCGCCACCTGCAGGCCCAGACCGGCATCATCCTGCGCCTGACCCACGCCGTCGCCCTCGACTACACCCCCTCCGACCGCTACCTGGAGCGCTTCAACGTCGTCTTCGACGGCGGCACCCTGCGCGACGAACACCCCGTCACCGTCCCGCCGCAGAAGCGCAGCCGCCTGCTCGGCGCCCGCTTCGTCCCCGTCCACGAACTCCCCAACCACATGGCCCCCTCCCAGGCCGCCCGCACCGCCGAAGCCCTCACCGGCCGCGCCCTCCCGCTCCTCCTCCACGGCCAGCGCCCCGACTGACCGTCACCGGCCGGCCCCTGTCAGCGTCCGCCCCTACGGTTCACCGCATGACCTGGCCTTTCGATGTCGCCCCGTCCGCCTGGCTGCCGACCGGCCGTCCCGTCGTCGGGGACGAGGGGCGGGCGGGCAGGCGCTGCTGTGGATCACTGACGGGCCCGCAGGTGCGAAGACGGAGGGTGCGCTCCCGTGGGAGCGCACCCTCCGTCTTCGCGCGACGATCATCCAGACGTCGGGGCCTGATGAACTGCCTCAGGGGTTCCGACAGCCAGAACCAGATCTGCCCCGTTCTTCCACAAACGGAGCGAGTCACCGGCCTTCTTCTGTGCCTCAGCGGATTTTCCGACACCTTCCAGCCTGACCGCCATAGCCTTCTCGCCACAGCCGAGGGCCGTGAATTTGAAGGGGCTCAGCTGAGCGGAGGCCTGGGTGTATGTTCCGGCAAGAACATTCCCGGGGAAATCCACGTGTGTGTCCGCGAAGGAACTGGCAGTGGGACGCGGCGCTCCGACGGAATCGGGAGCGGTGGCGGTCGGATCGGTCAGCCCGTCCGGCAGGACTGCCACCTGGCAGGTGCCGTTCCTGACGGCGAGGACGACGCTGGTGCCCGAGACATCGGCGATGCCGAGGATCTTGGCGGTGCCCTTGGCGGGCGGAGCGTCGATACTGCGCTGGACGACGGCATCCGCCCGTGCGGCGGCCGTCGCCTCCAGGAACCAGGGACCGCTTTCCTGCTGAGGCGCCGGCGCTGTCCCGTTGTCGGTACACGCAGCCGCGAGGACGGCTGTAGCGACGAGGCTCGCCGCCCCCAGGAACCGACTGGATCGCCGCATGTACTCAACTCTCCTAGTTCGTCGAGCTGTTGTAGCAGAACCCTACTGGCTTCTTCACTTCCCCGTCGCCGATGTAGGCGCCGACCTGGGTGTCGTAGATGCTGTAGGTGTAG
This sequence comes from Kitasatospora sp. NPDC098652, assembly GCF_044760155.1. Classification (NCBI taxonomy): domain Bacteria; kingdom Bacillati; phylum Actinomycetota; class Actinomycetes; order Kitasatosporales; family Streptomycetaceae; genus Kitasatospora; species Kitasatospora sp. NPDC098652. The sequence goes on along the minus strand of NZ_JBIWAQ010000018.1, from coordinate 125,967 downwards.
TAGTCGAAGAGCTGGTACGCCTGCAGGTTGCCGAACTTCCCGGCCGGAACCGTGTAGGAGCCGGACTCGGTGTTCGTGATGGTGTCGGTCACGTTGAAGCCGACGCCGGCAGAGATCTTCCACACGTCGATCGACGCGCTCGCCGTCCACTGGGTCGCCGTCGAACGGGTCTGGGTCAGCGTCAGGGTCATGGGGCCGGGACCGCTGTTCGCGTCGATCACGTCGGTGCCACAGAGCTGCCCGTGGTAGGCCACATCGCGGACCTCCCCGAAGACGTCGGCCGGCCGCTCCGGCGACTGCCGGGTCGGTGCGGCGTGCGCGGGCACCTTGACCTGGGGGAGGGTCGCCGCCGGAGCCTTGCGGTCGATGACCCAGTGGCTCGGGTCGGCGACACTCGGGAGCTGGGTGGTCACCGTCGTCACCGCCCTACCACCACGTCCTGCGCTCCTCGCCGCCGTCCTGGACAAGTGAGGTCCCCGACGCCGACGAGTTCATGGACCGGTCGATGGGCCCCGACGTGTGGCGCTTGCTCTCGCCGTGATCCCCCGTCGGCCCTGATGCCCGGCCCCGGGGTGGTCAGCCGTGCGGGGTGGTGGGGCCCAGGGTGATGACCGGGCCGAACGGGCGGCAGCCGGCGTAGGTGATGCCCTGTCCGGGCGGGCAGGGGGTGTCGGTGCGCACCGGGGCCGGGGCCTCGGGCACCGGCCTGGGCGGGACGGTGTGCTCGGGGGCGGGCGGCTGCTCGGCTGCGGGCTGCTTCTTCGGCGGAGCCGGGGCGGCCGGGGTGTGGGCGGCCGGGGCCTGGGTGGTATGGGGTCGGGCCGGGGCCGGCTTGGTGGCGGCGGGCTCGGGCGTGGCCTCGGCCCCGTCCTCGGCCCCGTCCTCGGCCTGGTCGGCTGCGGGGACGACCGTGGGCGTTCCGGTCTCCACCGGCACCGGGGGAGTCGTCGGCGCCTCGACCGGGGCCGAGGGGGAGGCCGACGGCGTGGCGGACGGCGAGGCCGCGGGGGAGGGGCTCGACGTGGCCGCCGCGTCCTGCGCCGCCGGGGCGGTGGTGCCGTGCGAGCCGGTGAGCAGCAGGGCCCCGCCGAGGCCGGCCGCGCCGAGGACGCAGGCCCCCGCCGCGACGGCGAGGGCCTGCCGGCGCCGCTTCGTCGTCCTGCCGTTGCCGTCTTCCTGTGGCATCCGTCCCACCCCGTTCGCATGATCATGTGTTCGAGCTGGGCGGATGCTACCGGATCTAATCGCAGTGCGCCGGGCGTCAGCCCGGTGGTGAAGCGGGTGCCGGTCTTGTCGAGGATGGCGCCCACGTGCTGTTGGACGGTGGGGACGGTCAGGTGCAGGAGGGCGGCGATGTCCTTGGTGCTGGTGCCGCGCACCGCGTGGAGGGCGACCTGCTGTTCGCGCGGGGACAGGCCGTGGGCGAGGACGGCCAGCGGCAGGTGCTGGACAGGGAGACGGGGGTGGCGATGCCTTTCGATGTCGCCTCGCCCGGCCTGCTGCCCGCCCGCGCCCCGTCGACGGCACCGCCGACCCCGACTCCGACCCCTGGCCCGGCGGTGGTGGTGGCGGCGGTCGTGGTGGTGGTCGAGGGGGCGGCAACGGTCGCTGCGTGACCTGCAAGACCGAGCGAGGACCGCGCCACGCCGAGCCCAAGAAGGACGACGACCGCAGGGGCTTGTGGGACAAGACCAAGCCCTCGGTCGAGCGCCCCCTCCCCAGGCTCGACTGGGAGCCGCCGAACCCCGGCGACCTCCTCAAGATCATCTCCGCGATCTACAACGCCGCCGACCTGCTCAACATGCTGACCACGCACCAGAACGTCACCCCTGACCAGGACACCAGCACCCACACTGCCCCCGGTGCCCAGCCGGGTTCCGGCAGCGGGCCGGTAGACCAGGACACGGAGTGCTCCAAGGATCGGAGTCAGCGGTTCCACTACCAACCCATGGTCGGCGGGCGACCTACCGGTGTGACCGCGCTCATCTGTCCGTCCGACCTGAAGCCGGCCAACGCCGGGCGTGACGACGGCGGCAGTGTCGACGTCAAGGACTTCCCGCTGCCAGGGTTCAACGAAGAGCTGAAGCCGGGCAAATGGATGTGGAACAGGACGCACATCTTGGGCGACCGCTTCCATGGGGAATGGCGCGAGGAGAACCTCTTCACCGGGCATAACCTGATGAACACCGGTGGCATGAAGGCGTGCGAAAATCGCATGGCTGAACAGCTCGCGGCCAATAGGGCGGTCCAGTACTCGGGGCAGTTGGAGTACTCCGGGAAGGAAGGCATCCCGGTGGCGATACGCATGAAGGCCAACCTGGCTGACGGCTCCGAACTGTTTGACAAGCGCATCGAGAACACGGATACGAGGCAGCGAACGTGCCACAAATGATCGATCGGCTCATGCTCCAGCTTCCCGGCCTGGGGGCCGCTCCGGGTGGCCGCGCCATCGACTGGACGGCGATTCAAGAGGGGATCGGTACCGGCCTGCCCGCCGACTACCGCGAACTCTCCGCACATTGCCCCAGCTTCTCGGTCGACGACTTCCTCCTGGTGTCGACCCCGGCCCCGGGCTCGGAGTCGAAGTTCGTCTCCGGTGTCCAGTCCGACCGGGAGGTCTTCGAGGACGACATCGCCGAGGGGGACATTCCTGCGGAGTACATCTCTGTGGAGGCAGGCGTGGAAAGAGCTGCGCTGCTGGCCTGGGCGGGGACGCCGAACGGGGACGAGATCCTCTGGCACACGGCTGCTCGGAATCCCGATGAATGGACGGTCGTCGTACGGGGCCGTAGTGGCGGATGGTGGTCCTACCCGGAGAGCGCTGTGTCCTTCCTCGAAGGCCTGTACTCCGGCCGGTTCCCGGTGCCCGGGCTGCCGGCGTCATTGCCGTCGGGCGAACGGAAGGTTTCCTTCCTCGCTTTCTAGTGCCGAAGAGGGCGGCAGGACCCGGAGCGGGGATCCTGCCGCCCTTGGCTATGTCGGCGTCGGAGATGTTGGAGAAGTGCTACGGCTGCGATGGGGTGGAAGCTCGCCCCTACGAGCCGTTTCCGGCGAAGGGGGCCTGCTCGCCTGGGCGAACAACACGCCCTCCGACTAATTCTGCTGGGACACCTCGGCCGATGAGCTGATCGACTGGGCGGTGGGTCCCGACGTCTGGCGCTCGTTCTGAGAGCTGGGCAGGGTAAGCGGGAGTTGCGGCCGGGCCCTGAACACGGGTCCGGCCGCTTCGCGTTCCCCGTCACGCCGGGGGCAGGCCGAGGGTGGGGAGGTGGCCGGCCATCAGGAGGGTGACGAGTTCGCGGCGGGTGCGGGTGCCGGTCTTGTCGAGGATGGCGCCCACGTGCTGTTGGACGGTGGGGACGGTCAGGTGCAGGAGGGCGGCGATGTCCTTGGTGCTGGTGCCGCGCACCGCGTGGAGGGCGACCTGCTGTTCGCGCGGGGACAGGCCGTGGGCGAGGACGGCCAGCGGCAGGTGCTGGACGGGGGAGACCGGGGTGGCGATGACGGCGACGCCGTCGGAGGGGCCGTCGAGGGCGGTTGCGTGCAGGGCGAGCCACTGGCCGTCCGGGGTGCACACCCGGACCTCGGCCGGGCGGCCGGTGCGGGCGGCCTGGCGGGCCACGGTGAGGAAGCCGCTGGGCACGCCCAGGACGAGGCCGCCGGGTTCGGCCATCCGGGAGATGAGGTCGCGGGCCGCCACGTCGGCGGAGCGCAGCCGCCCGTGGGCGTCCAGGACGGCGACGGCCGGGGCGAGGGCGGGCGGGGCGGTGCGGGTGGGCCACAGCGAGGCGCGGTGGGCGGCGCGCAGGGCGGCGCCCACCGGGGTGGCGATGCGGGCGGCCAGGCGCAACTCGGGCAGGTCGTAGGGGTCGCGGCCGTTCTCGCGCATGAACGCGGCGCTGCCCCAGCGGCCGCCGCCGAGGTCGAAGTTGATCCGCAGTTCGTCGCCGTAGCCGCAGGGCTGGAGCAACTCCCGGTAGCGGACGCTGCGTTCGAGGTGGCCGTCGGTGGCGCGGCCGACGCTCTGCACCCGCTGCCCGGCGGCGCGGATGGCCTCGAAGGTGGTGGCGTCCTCGCCCTGGAGCTCCAGGCGGACGGCCTGTTCGAAGCCGGCGGGGTCGAGGCCGGAAGCGACGGTGGAGGTGGGGAACCCGGTGACCGGGTCGGTGCCGTGCCAGCACCCGCCGTCGAAACCGAGCGGGCCCCGGAGCAGGGCGTGCAACTCCCCGAACAGCTCGGCCGTGGGCAGCCGGGAGGCCGCCAGTTCGCCGATGGTGCCCAGCACTTCCCGCTCGATGTCGCGTCGTTTGGCCACAGACCGAAGGCTAGGGAAACGGGCCCCCGTTGCCGGTGGACGTACGAACGAATGGCCGGGAGCAGGCCGAGGGTGACCGAAAAATTCGGGGGCGGGTGCCACACTGCTCGGCACCCGCCCCCGCCCCCGATCACCCGTGACGCGCCGCCGAGGCGGTCAGCTCCACGGGTTGGCCGGTTGGTCGTCGATCGCGGTCCAGAACCTGGTCTGGGTCGGCAGGGTGCCGTTGGCCCACAGCCCCCAGCCCGACGCGTCGTGGAACTCCGCCATCCGGAAGTCCGCCCCGAACGAGGCCGCGCACAGCTGGTCGGCGGTGGCCCGGCTGCTCAGCTGGGTGCCGGGCACCGGCGCGGTGGCCTTCACCTCGCCGCCGGCCCAGCTGTGGAAGCCGCTGGTGGGCACGCCCGCCGGGGCGGGGCGGTCGTCCTTGCGCAGGCACAGCACCGGCAGCCGGCTGCCGGCCGGGGTGTCGCCCTGGTACGGGTCGCTGGCCGTGTCGTAGCCGACATGCACCACGTTGTCGGCGCGCTGCTCCAGGGTTGCCCAGGTCATGCCCTTGTGGGCGCCGACCGGGCCGAACAGGGCCTCGTAGCTGCTGCGGTAGATGTTCCACTGCTGGTAGGCGCCGTCGTTGCAGCCGAACATGTAGAGCTTCCAGCCGCCGAAGTTCTTCTTGGTGTTGTCCAGGCACAGCGAGCTGGACACGTTCTGGATCCGCACCCCCACCATGTCGTACTTCGCGCTCTGGCCGGGCGCCGTGTAGGGGGTGATCCGCCACATCTGGCTGGTCTGGTTCGCGTAGCACTGGTAGCCGCTGGGGCGGCTGTCGGAGGCGGTCAGGCAGGAGCGCCTGTCGGCCTCGTTGTTGATCGTGTAGACGCCGGTCCAGCCCGGGACCGGGGTGAACACCCACTTGCCGGGGTTGTTCGAGGGCGCGCAGGGGTGCATGTCCTGGGTGTCCCACACCGCGCCGTCGGGACAGCGTTCGGAGGCCTGGTTGAACAGGACCGTCGCCGGGGTGTCGGCCGAGGCGGCACCGGGGGCCAGCGCCAGGCCGCCCAGGGCGAGCGCGGCCGAGAGGACGATGCGTCGGATGAGCGAGCGCAAGGGATCTCCAGATCGAGGGGGTACGGGGGCAGAAGCGGTACGGGGGCAGAGGCGGTACGGCCGGCCGACCGGCACCCAGGCTGTCAGGAACCCGTCACCCACCGGTATCCGAGCTTTCTCGGACCCCCCGCGCACCCCCGTGCACCCCCGCGCGCACCCCCGCCCCGACCTCGCCCGGCTACGTCATCCCTACTGATGCGTGACGGATTCGGCGGGCCCCTGCCGAGCCCTACCGTCGGAGACGTCAGCACGACGAACCCCCCTCCGACACCGCCACGGGAGCAGCACATGAGCGCCTACGCCCTCGCCCAGGTCCACGCCGCCGAGATGTGCCCCGACATCGAGGAGTACCTGGAGCGGATCGACACCACCCTCGACGACTTCGGCGGGCGCTTCGTCGTCCACGGCGGCACGTTCGAGACGCTGGAGGGCAGTTGGGGCCAGCTCGGGCTGATCCTGATCGAGTTCCCCGACTACGGGAGCGCCCGCGCCTGGTACGACTCGCCCGCCTACCGGGAGATCCTGCCGCTGCGCACCCGCCACATGGTCGCCGACGTGATCATCGCCGAGGGCGTGCCGGCCGGCTACCGGGGCGCGGACAGCCTCAAGGGGCACTGACTCAAGGGCCACTGACTCAAGGGCCACTGACTCAAGGGGGCACTGACTCAACGGGCACCGAGCCCCCCGGGCCCGCCTACGACCGCTCGCGCCACCAGGCGACGGTCGCCGCGACCTGCTCGTCCAGCGGGGTCGCGCGGACGGTGAAGGCGGCCTCGTACGCGGAGGAGTCCACCACGAAGGGGCGGTCGAACTGGTAGCGGGTCTCGCGCAGTTCGCGCAGCAGCGGGGAGAACAGGCCGGCCGCGCCGAGCAGGACGGGGGAGAGGCGGCGCACCGGGACGGGGCCGGTGCCGGCCTCGGCGGCCAGGCGCTCGACCATGGTGCGCACCGGCAGGGCGGGGGCGGTGGGGACGTGCCAGGGGCGGCCCCAGGCGCTCTCCTCGGCGGCGACCTCGACCATGGCACGGGCCACGTCCGGCAGGTAGGTCCAGCTGTGCGGGGCGTCCGGGTCGCCCAGGACGGTGACCGGACGGCCCTTGAGCAGGGCGGGCACGGCCCGGGAGGCGAGGTGGCCGCCGTCGGTGACGCCGGGTCCGAAGAAGTCGCAGGCCCGCACCTCGACCGCGCGGATCCGCCCGGCCTCGTGCAGGGCCCAGGCCTGCTCCCAGGCCGCGGCGCGCACCCGGCCCTTGGGGCCGGTGGCGGCGAGCGGGAGGTCCTCGGTCATCGGACGGTCCACCGGGCCGTAGCCGTACAGGTTGCCGAGCATCACCAGCACGGCCCCGCTGTCCTCGGCGGCCGCGCACAGCGCGGAGGCGAGCGCGGGCCACCGCCCGGCCCACTGCGGCAGCGGCGGCGCGGCGCAGCCGTGGATCGCGACGGCCCCGCGCGCGGCCTCGGCCAGCCGGGCCGGGTCGCTCGCGTCCAGGGCGAGGTGCTCGACGCCGTCGGCGGGGGCGGCGGGGCGCCCGGTACGGGTGACGACCCGGACCTCGTGGCCCTGTTCGGCCAGCAGGCGGGTGGTGGCGGCCCCGGCGGGCCCGTGTCCGACGACGAGATGAAAGCTCACAGCGCCCACCCTAGAGCGTGCCGCTGACAGGCCGTGACGTCCGCCGTGACGTCCGCCGTGACGGTTCGGTCCGGTGCGGGAAGGGGGGCGGCAAATACCTGGTATGGCAATAGCAAAAAGGGGCCTATGCTGTCGGGCGTTCAAGATCTCTTCACAGGAAATACAGGTCTGCCCGCATGAAGCTGCCCCGGGTGTCCACCGTCGTCGCCGCCGCGGTCCTGGCGCCCGCCGTCCTCTTCCCCTCCTCGGCCTCCGCCGCCGACGCCCCCCGGCCGACCGGGCTCTCCGGTCCCGACACCGCCTCCGGCTCCACGCCGGACGTCACCCCCGGCGACGACGGCGTCAACGGCGGCCCGGGCAACAGCAGCCGCCCCGAGGCCCCCGAGGGGCAGGAGCAGCGCGACCGTGCCGAGATCCAGAAGATCCTGGACGACAAGAACACCGGCCCCGGCGTGCGCGAGGCCGCCCAGCAGGCCCTCAAGGGCAACGCCGCCCAGCTGCGGCACTTCCTGGAGATCGACTTCCCCAAGAACCGCCTGGACGACCTGCGGGTGAAGGTCTCCCAGTACATGAACCGCGGCGGCCCGGCCGTACGCGAGGCCGGCGGCAAGGTGCTGGAGGGCAGCGAGGCGGACCTGCTGAGGTTCCTCTCGGAGGGCCTGCCGGCCGCCCAGGCCGAGGACGCGGACCGCGCCGAGATCCAGAAGATCCTGGCCGACCCGAACACCGGCCGCGGCGTGCGCGAGAAGGGGGAGAAGGCCCTCAAGGGCGGCGCCGCCCAGCTGAGGCACTTCCTGGAGGCCGAGCTGCCCAGGCAGCGCGCCGACGACAACCGGGTCAAGGTCTCCCAGCTGCTCGCCTCCGGCGGCCGCGAGGTGCGCGAGGGCGCCAACAAGGCGATGGACGGCAGCGACGCGGAGGTCGCGAAGTGGCTCGCGGAGGGCTACCCCGCCGCCCAGGCCTCGGACGACCGCGTCGCGCTCTTCGTCGCGCTGTCCGACCAGAACACCGGCCCGCACACCCTCGACGCCGCCAAGAAGGCGCTCGCCGGCACCCCGGCCGACGTCGCCCAGTTCCTGCGCGACCTGCCCAAGCTGCGCGCCTCCGACAACCGCGTCAAGGTCTCGCAGCTGATGGAGACCGGCGGCCCGGCCGTGCGCGCGGCGGCCGGCACGGCGATGGAGGGCAGCGACGCCGACATCGCCAAGTTCCTCGCCGAGGGCTGGGCCACGGCCCGCGCCGCGGACGAGGCCGCCGCCGGCAAGCCGGCGGACAAGCCCGCCGACAAGCCGGCCGAGAAGCCGGGCGACAAGCCCGCCGGGCAGCAGGACCAGGGCGCCCAGCAGCCGCAGACCGTCCAGCCGGCCGCCCTGACCGGGACCGGCACCACGGGCACCGGCACCACGGGTACCGGCACCACGGGTACCGGCGCCGCCGCCGCCACCGGCGCGCTCGCCGCCACCGGCACCGAGGGCCTGGGCTGGGAGGCGGGCGGCGCCGCCGCGGCCCTCGCCGCGGGCGCGGCGCTGGTCGCGCTCTCGCGCCGCCGCTCCGCCGAGAGCTGACGCACCGAGAGCTGACAGGCCGAGGGCTGACACGCGCAGGGCCGACGCCCGCTCGTGTCCCCGGCCGCCGTGCCCACCACGGCGGCCGGGGACACGCCGCGTCCGGCCCCCACTCAGTGCCCCCGGCTCAGCGCCCCGGGCTCGGCGCCTCCGGCTCAGTACCCGTGTTCGGCGAACTTCTTCGCGAGCTGCTCGCGCCAGCGCGCCGCGTTGCTGCCGTCCAGCTGCCCCTCGAAGGTCCGGCGGGCGGCCGCCACCAGCTCCTCGACCGTTTCCGGGCCGGTGCGGTGGCCGGTCGCGGCGTCGTACACCGCCCACAGCGCCTCCTCGGTCGGGTCGTCCAGACCCAGGCAGGTCGCCACCCCGCGCCCGGCCAGGGCCTCGGCCAGCCCCACCTCGAAGGTCCGTCGCAGTTGCTGTCCGTCCGTCACGCCTCAGCTCCCGTCCCCGCCGCTCTCGCCGCTGCTGTTCCGGCCCAGGAGCCACCGCTCCCGCTGCTGCCGCCGCCGACGGCGCTGCTCCGCGCCGCGCAGCAGGTCGCCCGCGCCGAGCGTCACCGCCGCCACCGCGCGCACCCAGCCCGGCCCGCCGCGCGCGGCCCACACTATGCACCCGCACCCGGCGAGCACCAGCACCAGCACCCCGACCAGCACCGCTCCGACCACCACGGCGCCACCTCCACTTCCCCTACCGGTTCGGCCACGAATCCTCCCATGTGCCAGGATGCCCACCCGAACACCGAACAGGACCGACGAAGAATGGAGACACCCGTGGCCAACGCCCGGTTCGCCACCCTGCACACCACGGCGGGCCCGATCCGGCTGGAACTGTTCCCGTTCCACGCGCCGAAGACGGTCCGCAACTTCGTCGAACTCGCCGAGGGCACCCGGGAGTACACCGACCCGCGCACCGGGGAGCCGGGCAGCGGCCCGTACTACGACGGCACGACCTTCCACCGGGTGATCAAGGGCTTCATGATCCAGGGCGGCGACCCGACCGGCACCGGCACCGGCGGGCCCGGCTACGCCTTCCCGGACGAGTTCCACCCGGAGCTGTTCTTCACCCGCCCGTACCTGCTGGCGATGGCCAACTCCGGCCCGGGGACGAACGGTTCGCAGTTCTTCATCACGGTGGGCACCCCCACCCACCTCAACCGCAAGCACACCATCTTCGGCCAGGTCGCCGACGCCGCCTCCAAGGCCGTGGTGGACGCGATCGCCGCCGCCCCCACCGACGGCGATCGCCCGGCGCAGGCCGTGGTGATCGACTCGGTCGAGATCACCCACGCCTGACCCCGGCGGGGCCGCAGGCCCACCCGCGAAGCCGCCCGCCGAGCACCCCTGCCGCCGCCCGGCGAAGTACGGTCGGCGGCAGGGGAGTTGACGGCGGGCGGCGCCCAGCAGCCGCCCGCCGAGCGCCCGCCGAGCGCCCGCCGAGCGCCCGCCGGGCCCCGCCTGCCGGCGGCACCCGCCACAGCCTGGGGCCGCCCACCCTGCCTCTGAGCCAGGGCCACGAGCACCCGGCCCCTCGGGGTCTCCGGGCCGGCCTGGAAGATCCTCGTTCGCGCTTCTCGGCAATCGCCAGGACTGCCACTGCCCCCACGTTCAACGAAACCACGTCCCCCTCTCCTGCCGCCGTCGGCCAGGTCGCGACCGGCTCCGTTCATGAGCAGTGCTGCCTGACGACTGCGCTTCACCACGCCCCGGGGACGGTTCCGGGCGCGGTCCGAACGGGACGTCCCGGAGGGACTTGCCGGGTCCTGTTGTAACTATTACTGTTGCTTCAAGGCAGAGGGAGGTGCGGCGTGAGCGCCAACAGCAGACTGACGATCGCGGCACACGCCCTGACCTGGATCGGGCTTTATCAGCGCCGTGGCCATGAGGTTGCCACCTCCGAGCAGATCGCCACGAGCGTCAACACCAATCCGGTGGTGATCCGCCGCTTGCTGGCCGAACTGCGCAAGGCCGGACTGGTCGACTCGCGGCGAGGCGCGGGGGCCGGCTGGATGCTCTCGCGAGACCTGGCGGACATCACCCTTCTCGATGTCTACGAGGCGGTCGAGGTGGGGCCGATCTTCGCCCTGCATCGCTCGACCCCCGACCCGGAGTGCGTCGTGGGTCACGGCATCGGGCCGGCGATGACCGCTGTCTACGACGAGATCGAAGCGGCCCTCCGTAAGGAACTGGCGAGAACGACACTGGAAGACGTCCTGCGGGACGTACTCACGGCAACCTGATCCGACCGCTCCCCTGTGCGGGGATGTTTCTCCGCCCATAAATGTAACAAAGATGGTTACCTCTAGGACTGGAGAACGACATGGGACTGCTGGAGCACAAGACCGCCCTGGTGACCGGTGCCTCGACCGGCATCGGCCTCGCCACCGCCCGCCGGTTCGCCGCAGAGGGGGCGACGGTCTACCTCACCGGCCGCCGCAAGGCCGAACTGGACGCTGCCGTCGCACTGGTCGGCCCGCGCGGCATCGGCATCCAGGGCGACGCGTCGAATCTGGACGACCTCGACCGGCTGTTCGCCGAGATCACCGAGCGCAGCGGCCGGCTGGACATCGTCCTGGCCAACGCCGGCGTCGGGGACTACGGCCCACTGGGTGAGATCACCGAAGAGGACTACGAGCGCACCACCTCCATCAACTTCAAGGGCACCGTCTTCACCGTCCAAAAGGCCCTGCCGCTGCTGTCGGCCGGAGCCTCGGTGATCCTGCTCTCCTCCAGCGCCGCGCTACGAGCGGCTCCGGGCCTCGGCGTCTACGCCGCCACAAAGGCCGCGATCCGGAGCCTGGCTCGTACCTGGGCTGCCGAGCTGGCCGATCGCGGGATCCGGGTCAACGCCCTGACTCCCGGCCCCGTCGAGACCCCCGGGGCCGACGAGCTGCGGGCCGCCATGCCGCAAGGTGGGCGGTCCGCGGTGGCCGGGCATGCCGCACCGACCCCCCTCGGTCGCGTCGGCCGACCCGAGGAGGTCGCCGCCACCGCGCTCTACCTCGCGGCCGACCAGAGCTCGTTCACCACCGGTTCCGAACTCCTCGTCGACGGCGGCGCAACCCAACTCTGACGCAGCCTCGGCGACTCGCGGCCCTGTGACGACGCCCCGGCGGCCGCCCGAGCGGCAGCCCCTGCAGGCCGGAGGACCGTGGACAGGTCCCTTGGACAGCGCGGTCCGACCCGAAGTGCTGCTGACCGACGCGGCGGCTCCGGAGCCCTGACGCTCCATCCCAGGCCAACGCTCCGAGGGTGGGGAGATCGAGTGAGCAGGTCTGTCCCGCACCCCGAGCATGGGGTGGGGATTCTCAACGAGCCTCATCACCGTGGCCAGAGCAAGGAAGAACCCGGTGCAGGAGCGTCGCCGCTCGGTGTTGCGGCGAAGCTTGCCGAAGTTGTTCATCCACGAGTTCGTGCGCTCGACCACCCAGCGGCCGTCGGTCTGGACCGGCGTCCCCGCAGAGTCCGAGGCTGAGCCGGACGCCGGCTACGACTACCAGCCCGTACACGGCCACGCGTCAGCAGGCGCGGCACGAGGACACCACCCGAGACCGGGCGTGTGGTCGCGAACGTTCACGCCGACGGGCACCGTGACCACGGGTATCCCGTGACCGCCAGTCAGCTGGGATTGCTCGGTGTCCTGCTCGCCCCGGTCCACAGGAGACTTCCCCGCGCACTGTCCGCCCGAGGGCGCCTTGATGATGCACCCGTCCGCGACCAGGTCCTCAGGCAAGGATCCCCATCAGGGTCTCAAGTCCGGATGGCCAGGGCGAGGAGAGTATCGACCGCGACTTCCAAGGGGCGCGTGCTCCGTTGAACCTGGGCGAGCAGCAGTCCGCCTTGCAGGGTGGCGAGCATGGTGGTGGCCAGGGCGTCCGGGTCGATGCCGGGTGCGAGCTTCCCGTCGGCGTGGAGCGACGTGAGTCCTTCGCTGATGGCAGCTGACCACTGCTCGAATCCGGCGGCGATGAGGGCTCGGGACTCGGGGTCGCTCTCGGCGAGTTGGCCGCCGAGCGAGCCGAGTGGGCAGCCTCCCTTGGCCTGGCCGTGCTTCACCCCGGCGATCAGCATGTCCCGCCAGGCTGCGATTCCGTCTTCGCTGCCGAGCGCCTGCCGATTGTGAGCGACGAGAGTGTCGGCCTGGTAGTCGATGACCGCCTGCAGGAGCTCGTTCTTGTCGGGAAAGTAGTGGTAGAGCTGCGAGCCGCTGACCTCCGCTGCCCCCTTGACGTCTTCCAGGGTGGTACCCGCGACCCCGCGCTCGTGGATCAAGGCCGCAGCCCCCTCCACGATTCGGCCCCGGACGCGCTCGCCCTTCGCGGTGAGCCGCGGCCGATTGTTCGTCTTGTTCGCCATGCACCCATGGTAGCGATTCTGAGTTTGACAGCCCAGTCTGGGCCGGGTCAGACTGAGTTGCACAACCCACTTTGAAGGCCACGTGACTCGCCGACGCAGCACCGGCCCCCGCGAAGCGGCATGAGCCGTTCAACCTGATCGGCCCCGCAGAAGATGAGAGGGAATCCCGATGAGCACACTCCCGGGAAAGACCGTGATGATCACGGGCGCCAACGGCGGGATCGGCAAGGACGTGGCCCGGCAACTGGCCCTGCGACCGGAGACGACCCGCATCTACTTGGCCTGCCGCAACCGAGACCGGGCGACAACGGCAAAGGCCGAGCTCGAAGCCGCCACCGGCCGACGAATCTTCGACATCGTCGTCATGGACGTCGCCGATCTGGGCTCGGTCCGCGCCGGCCTTGCCGCCGTCGACGGAAACGTCGACGCACTGGTCATGAACGCCGGCGTCATCGGCCCGAGATCGATGGAGTTGACCGCTGACGGGGTCACCAATGTGTTCGCGACGAATGTTCTCGGCCACGTCGTCCTCCTCGAAGGACTCCTGGCCGAGGGACGGCTCGGCGAGGTCGCGGTCCTCGCCGGAAGTGAAGCAGCCAGGGGACTTCCGATGCTGCGGATGAAGCGGCCGTCCTTCGCCTCAACCTCTGCCGACGAACTCGCCACCGTCATCGACGGCAGATTCTTCGCCGACGGAAAGACCGACTTCAACCTCGCCTTCGGGCAGGCCAAGTACATCGGGGCCCTCTGGATGGCCTACCTGGCCCGCCGGCACCCCGACCGCCGCTTCATCACCGTGAGCCCCGGCGCCACCACCGGCACCCAAGCCGCCAACAACATCGCCCTACCGCTGCGCATGGCGTCCAAGTACGTCCTGCCCGCCCTGGGGATCTCCCACAAGCTCGAGGTCGGCGCGAAGCGACTGGTCGACGGCGTCACCGACCCGACCCTGGCCAGCGGGGTGTTCTACGCCAGCGCGGCCAACAAGCTGAAGGGCCCCCTGGTCAACCAGGCGGACATCTTCCCCGACCTGGCCAACCCGTCGTTTCAGGACCACGCCAACGAGGCCATCCACCGCTTCATCGTCTAGGCGTCGGCCCGTAGACGTGGGCAAACGACGGAGAGGACGGCACGACGGAGACGGGATTGATGATCATGGAATTGTCTTCGTCCCGCCGGCGGCGGACCGGTGTCACCGTGGTCGTCCCCGCCCGGCCCCCGCCCGGCCCGGGGGCTCAGCCCGCGCGCCGTACCGGGCTCTCGTCCTCGGCCCCGGCCACCCACTCCGGCAGCGGCTCGCGCCGGGCGAGCCAGCCGGCGGCCTCCCCGCCCAGGCCGGTGCGGGCGGCGACCACGCCGCCGGTGATGGCGCAGGTGGTGTCCACATCGCCCAGGCCCTCGGCGGTGGTCCACAGGGCGTCGGTGAGGCTGTCGAGGTGGTGGGCGGCCGACCACAGGGCGAAGGGCACGGTGTCGCCGGCCCGCACCCGCTGCCCGTTGCCCAGCAGGTCCGCCGCGCGCCAGGGCTCGGTGTCCGGGGCGAGTTCGGCGGCCCGGGCCAGGCCCTCGCGCACCGGGCCGGCCGGGGTGCGCCCGGCCACCTCGGCGAGGAAGTCGGCCCCGGCCGGTGCTGGTGCCGGAGCCGGAGCCGGAGCCGGTGCCGGTGCCGGTGCCGGAGCCCCGGCGCCCCCGCGTCCGCGCGCGGCCAGCGCGGCCGCCAGCGCCACGGCCACCGCGCCGGCGATCCCCTCGGGGTGGGCGTGCGTCACCTCGGCCGACAGCGCGGCCTGTTCCGCGGCCTCGTCCAGGTCCGCGTGGAACCAGGCGCCCAGCGGCGCCACCCGCATCGCCGCACCGTTGCCCAGGCTGCCCTGCCCGTCGAACAGCCTGCGCGACTCCTCGCGCCACGCCGACGGCCGCCCGGCCAGCCGGGGCAGCAGCAGGCTCATGCCGTTGCCGTAACCGCGGTAGGCGTCGGCCAGGTACGTCGCCCCGAAGGCCTGGGCCAGGCGCTCCTGGTGCACCGCCTCGTACGCGGTGAGGATCCCGTACACCGACAGCGCCATCGCCGTGTCGTCGGTCCAGTGCCACGGGGTCTCCGGCGGCACCTGCCGGGCCCGGATCTGTGCGAACGCCACCTTCGGTGTGCGGAAGAGCGGGAACCACCGCTCGCCGAAGCCGTCCCCGAGCGCCAGGCCCTCCAACGCGTCACGTGCTGCCGAATACGTCATGGCCGCATGATCGCACCGGCCGCGCCCCGGCGGTGCGGTGGTCCGGCGTCAGTTCGCCGTGACCGGGAGGAGGCCGCGCTCGCCGAAGACCTTCTTGGCGACGAAGGTCGCGTTCAGCGCCCTGGGGAACCCGCAGTACACGGCCGAGTGCAGCAGCGCCTCGGTGATCTCCACGGGGGTGAGGCCGACGTTGAGCGAGGCGTTGATGTGGACCTCCAGCTGCGGCTCGCAGCCGCCGAGCGCGGTGAGCATCCCCAGGGTCACCAACTGCCGGTCGCGCGGGGCGAGTTCGGGGCGGCTGTAGACGTCGCCGAAGCCCCAGGCGACGACCTGGTGGGCCAGCTCCGGGCTGATGTCGGCCAGCGCGTCCACCACCCGCTGCCCGCCCTCCCCGTCGACCCGGGTGAGCACCTCCATGCCCCGCTCGAACCGCTCCTGCCGCTGCCCGGCCCCCTGCTCCGCAACACCCATGGCGCCTGTCCTCTCCTCGTACCCGTTCCCGTGCCGCGGCCCCGGCCGACCGGCCCTGACCACGGAAGGAACCGTAGGACTTGGAGCGCACTCCAACTCAAGGCCGGGCCGGAACCGCCGCCCGCGGCACCCGGACGCACGACACCCCGGCAGGGCGCCTGTTGCGGTTGGGTCACGGAGTGTCCGATTCATCGGGCATTGCACGGGAGTGCGGTGATTGATTTTGTTGGCGAGAAGGTCATCGGACTCTCATAATCCCTGCTGAGACGCGTGATGGCCGGTCCGGGAAAGCCGTGGGGGAGCGGATTGCGACGGTGGCCCACGTGCGACATTCCGATCATTCCCATGGGGGGAGTCCTTTGCCCGCGCCCGAGAACGAGAGCGCCGCGTTCACCGACCCGCCGCCGGTCGTCGTAGCGCAGCCGGCCGTCGTAGCGCCCGAGCCCGCAGCCGCGCCGGAAGCGGCTGCCGTGCCCGAGCCCACGCCTGCGCCCGAGCCCGCGCCTGCGCCCGAGCCCGCCGACCCGGCCCCGGCGGCCCCGGCCCCGCGCCGGTTGCCGCGCGCCGTCGGGGTCGCGCTGGCCACCGCCGGACTGCTCGCCGTCACGGCGGCCAGCGCCGCGGTGACCGTCGCCGTCGGCAAGCCGGACGGCCACCCGGCCGCCGCGCCCGCACCGCGTGCCACCGCCACCGCCACCGCCCCGGCGAGCGGCGGCCCGAGCGCCGCCGCGAGCGCCACGCCCTCCGCCGTACCCGTCCCGGTGCCGACGGCCGTCCCGACCGAGCCCGCCCCGGCGAGCACCGTCAAGGGCACCGTCAGCGGCGGCAAGCACGACGGCGACCTGCGCTACTTCCTGCTCCCGATCCCGGCCGGCGGCGAGTCCTACGGGCCCGCCGACGGGATGGCGATGACCCGTGACGACGTCTCCGAGATGTTCGGCAAGCCGGACGACATCGACACCATCCTCAGCCGCCTCGGCTACCGGGACGGCGCCACCCGCACCTACCGCACCGCCGACGGCACCGCCGAAGTCACCGTCACCCTGCTGCACTTCGGCTCCGCCGACCTGGCGAGCCGGTTCGTCCAGGGCTACACCGTCAAGTCGCAGGAACCGATCGACATCGACGGCGACCCCAACGCCCACGGCTTCCGCCGCAAGCCCAAGAACGAGGCCTACACCGGCTCGATGACCGGCATCTCCAGCCAGGGCGACGTCCAGTACACCGTCGACGTCGAGGTCAAGGGCACGCCGGACAAGGCGCTGCTGAACGACCTGATGAAGCGCCAGCGCGAGTGGCTCGCCTCCGGCGGCTGAGCCCGCGCCCGCGCGATCGCCCCACGACGTCCTCCCGCCCCTCCTCCTCAGGAGTCGCTTCCGTGACCACCGAACCCGAGCAGCCGCCGTCCGCGGCCGACGAACCGTCCGACCCGTCCGCGTCGGGCGCGTCGGCCGAACCGCCGACGCCGCCGCTGCCGCCCGTACCGCCCGTACCACCGGTGCCCCAGGTCCCGCCGGTGCCCCCCGTCCCGGCGCCGTCCCCCTGGTCGGCCCAGGCATCGGCGCACCAGGCGCCGGTCGTCGAGGAGTTCGCCCCTACGGCGGACGTCCACGCCGACTACCTGTCGGCCGGCCCCGAGACCGCCCCGCGCCCCCCGCGCCGCCCCCGCCCGGTGCTGCTGTCCGTCTGCGCCCTGGTCGTGGGCGTGCTGGCCGGCGGCGGCGTCGGCTACGCGATCCAGGCCCAGCGCCCGCCCACGCCGCTGCCCCCGCTCCAGGTCGCCCTGCCCGCCTACCCGGCCGAGACGGTCGACCCCGCCGCCCTCGCCGCCGCCCAGCCCCCGCCGCCCGCCATCGAGGGCGACCTGACCAAGCTGCTGATCAGCGCCCCCGACGGCAGCACCGCCTGGGGCGACTACCCGGACAAGCCCGGCTGGATGTCGATCGGCGAACTCGCCGAACGCAAGGGCGACGCGGCCGTCGTCTTCAAGGACCTCGCCACGTCCGGCTTCCGGCGCGCCGCCGAGGTGGACTGGATGAAGGACGACGTCCGCTACCGGGTCACGCTCACCCAGTACACGCCCGAGCACATCGACGAGGCCGCGGCCTTCCACGGGCAGACCTTCGCCGACGACACCGACGGCGGCTACCGGGTGGACCCCGAACCCAGGCACTGGTCCGACACCAAGGACCAGTACTACTACGGCCACGCCGCCGCCCAGCGCGGCACGGTGCTGATGACCGTCGAGGTGTTCAGCCCCAAGCCGGTGGAATCCGGGGACCTCAAGGCCCTCGCCAAGCAGCAGTGGGAGCGGCTGGCATGACCGACGACTCCGTGACCGACGACTCCGTGGCCGCCGTGCCGGCCACCCCGGCCGAGCCGCACACCCCGGCCGCCCCGGCCGAGCCACTCATCCCGGCCACCCCGGCCACCCCGGCTACCCCGGCAACTCCGGCCACCCCGGCCGAGCGGACCCCCGCGGCCACCGAACCGGCCGCGCCCGCAGGCCAGTCGGCCCCCGCGCCGAACCCCGCCCCGCGCCGCCTGCTGCGCGCGGGCGCCGCCACCGTCGCCGCCGCCCTGGTCGGCGTGGTCATCGGCGTCGGCATCATCAAGACCCAGTACGACGACCCCGCCCCGGTCGCCGCCGCCGGCCCCACCGGCACCCCCGCCCCGACCGCCACCCCCACGCCCTTCGGCGCCAAGTCCAACGGCAGCCACTTCGGCTCGCTGCGCGACCTGCTGCTGCCCGTCCCGGCCGGCTACGCACCGGGCCCCGACGAGGGCGGCTACGGCAACGACACCGAACTCGGCGCCGGACAGCTGACCGACGAGATGGACGCCGAGCTCCAGCAGGTCCCCAAGGACAAGCGCGACAAGCTCCGCTCCTACTGGCAGGGCCTGCACGTCAAGGGCACCGGCGTGCGGACCTACCGCAACGACGACGGCAACCTGGTGATCGGCCTGCGGCTGCGCCAGTTCAACCAGCAGGAGGTGCAACGGATCAACGAGTACACCGCGGTGTTCACCGGCGACACCGGCATCTTCCGCTCCGGCCCGCAGATCCCCGGCCACCCCGAGGCGCACTGCTACCTGATGCCCGCGCCGCCGTCCGCGCCGATCGACTACCTGGAGTGCTCGGCCGCCGAGGGCGACCTCCTGGTGATCATGAGCGCCGAGGGCGTGGCACCGCTGCCCAAGGACAGGATCGTGGCCCTCTTCACCATGCAGCTCGACCGCCTCGCCAGCCCCGGAGCCTCCGTATGACCGACGACCACGCCGCCACCCCGCAGCCCGGGCCGCAGTCCGCCCCGGAGTTCGCCCCGGCGCTCGACGCCGACCCGGCCCCCGCCCCCGCCCCGCCGCCGGCCGCCGAGGAGCAGGCCCTCGCGGCACGGGCCGCCGAGGAGCAGGCCGCCCACCGCGCCCGCCGCCGCAAGGCCGCGGTGCGCTGGGGCTGCGCCGTCCTGGTGTTCGCCCTGGCCGGCACCGGCACCGCGCTGGCCGTCACCGCGCCCGAGCGTACCGACATCCCCGGCCTGGCCACCGCCGGCGACGGCCGCTACACCTTCCCGCCGCTGGCCCTGCCGCCGCTGCCCTCGGGCAAGGCCGCGCCCAACCTCAAGGACAAGAGCAAGGACAAGAGCACCGCCGTGCACCTGGCGGACCTGCGGTACCTGCTGCTGCCCGCGCCCAAGGAGGCCGGCGGCTCGGTGAACCCGCCGGTCTTCCCGGCCCCGACGGTCCCGACGGGTTCGGCCTCCGCGAGCCCGAGCGCCTCCGACACCCCGTCCGGCACCCCGTCCGACGCCCCGTCCGACGCCCCGTCCGGCACCTCCTCGGCCTCCGCGAGCCCGAGCGCCTCCGGCACGGCGTCGGCGGCCCCCGACGGGGCGGCCCCGGCGAACTGGGTGTCCTGCGACGCGCTGCTCGGCGACCTGCAGAACCCGGCCCGGATGCGCACCCTGCTGCGGCAGAACGTGTGCCGCGCGGCCACCGTCCGGGAGTGGACCGCCTCCGACGGCACCAGCACCCGGATCCGGCTGATGCGCTTCGGCACCTCCGCCGAGGCCTGGGACACCTTCTCCCGGACGCGCTCGGAGATCCAGCTCAAGGCCGCGCCCGACGCGCGGACCGCGACCTCCTCGGCCGACGGCGAGCTGCCGGACGGTGTCGAGGTGACCCGCAAGGAGTCCCGGGAGACCGCGGGCAAGGACGTGCCGACGACCCGGCTGGCGTTGGTGTCGGCCTCCGACGTGGTGGCCGTGATCACCATGACCAACCCGCGCGGCGTGCCCGCCGCGGCCTTCCGCCAGGTGGTCGACCTCCAGTCCGACCTGCTCGCCTGAGCGCTGCGCCCACCCGAGGGCCCCGCACCCCCCGCGCAACGGGCGGGTGCGGGGCCCTCGGCCCGTCACGGTACGGGCGGCCCGGCCGGCCCCGGGCCGCTCCGCCGGCCCCGGACCGTTCCACCGGCCCCGGCCCGGCCGGTGTGCCGTACCCGAACGGCCCGCCGGGCGCCGGGCGGTGACAGAACGGTGACGAATCCCTGATGAATCCCTTGCGAAAACCGGCGCTCCGCGGACTTACGATCATCGGCGCCCGGTGACCACACCGCCGGGTCACCACACATGGGGGAACGACGGATGAGCACACCGGCACCGGGCGGGTTCGGAGTCAACCACGCCGCGCTGGACAAGGCGCACGCCACGCTGACCAACCTGGCCCACGACTGCCCGGGCGCGGGCGCGGTCGCCGACGACGCCACCGGGACGGCGGTCGGCGCCCTCAAGAACTGGGACAGCGCCGGGGCGTTGAAGGACTCGCTGGACGAGTGGCACCAGCAGGTCAAGGCGCTGACCGGGCGGCTGAACGCCAACGCCGCCGCGATGCAGAGCACCAGCGCCAACTACCGCAGTACCAACCTGTCCATCGCCCAGTCCCTCCAGGTGCAGTGACCATGCTCGGATACGAAGACGTCATCAACGCCAACCCGGACGCGCTGACCTCGGCCGCCACCCAGTGGCGCGCGATGGCCACCCGCTTCCACACCATGCAGACCACCATGGAGCAGGACGTCCTGGGCGGAAGCGGCAACGGCGGCGGCATCGGCGGCAACGGCCTGTTCACCCCGGGCGGCTCCGGCCTGCCGGGCAGCGGCGGCCCCTGGTGGACGGGCGGCACCGCGAACCTGGCCAACGCGGCGCTGCTGGCCACCAAGGGCCAGATCGTCGACGCCCAGACCGAGGCCAACGCGATGGCCTCGCTGCTCGACGAGGCGCACGCCGACTTCGCCGCCGCGCAGAAGCAGACCCGCGACGCCGCCGACGGCGCCGTCAAGGACGGCTTCAAGGTGACCGGCACCGGCACCGCCGTGTTCGACGAGAGCACCCTCGACCCGGCCACCCGCCAGGCCCTGCACCACGACCCGGAGGCCCGGCAGTCCTACCAGGACGCGGCCGACAAGTGGACCAAGGCGATCGCGGCCGGCATCCAGGCCGCCACCCGCGCCGACCAGCGCATCGCCGCCGCCCTGCGCGGCGCCTCCAAGGCCGGCAACCCGCTGGACACCACCTTCAACGGCCAGGCCGTGGGCGGCGGCGACGCCGGTGACGCCCAGCGTGCCGCCGACCTGGCCACCCACCTGAACGACCTGACCCCGGAGCAACTGGTCCAGCTGCAGGACCTGATGAAGGACAAGGCCGACCACCCCGCCTTCTCCCAAGGCCTGTTGGACCGGCTCGGCCCGGACGGCATGCTCAAGCTCGCCGGGAAGCTGAGCAGCCCCGGCGGCGACCGCAAGGCCGCCTACACCGACCTCCAGGGCGGCCTCACCCACGCGCTGGCCTCCGCCACCCAGGACACCAACACCGACTTCTACCGGCGCTGGCGCGCGGGCATGGCCAAGGTCGGCTGCGACGGGGACCACAACTACGGCTCCAACACCGACCCGGTGTACGGGTACCAGGTCCTCACCACGCTGATGACCAAGGGCGACGCCACGTACTCGGCCGGGATGCTCGGCGACCTGGCCGACGACATCACCGCCGCGGAGAAGAAGACCCCCGACGCGTGGTCCTACAAGGCCAACCACAACGGCACCGCGCTGGGCGCCGACCCGCTGGACAACGTGCTCGCCGTGATGGGCCGCGAGCCGGACGCCGCCACCGCCTACCTGGACCCCAACTCCGGCGGCGGCAACCAGCACCTGCACTACCTGCTCAAGGACCGCAAGTGGCCCGAGGGCTGGGTCAGTTCGATGGCCGGCCCGTTCAAGACGCCCGACCCGCTGTCGCAGAGCGGCCTGGGCGCGGCGCTGGAGGCCGCCACCACCGGCCAGCCGGCCGGCGCCCCGCACACCGGGCACCACACCGAGGCCCAGGCCCGGATCATGCACGACACCGTCACCACCCTGGACGAGGGCCAGGGCGGCAACAAGGTCAACGCCAACCTGCGCCAGCCGCTGGCCAACGCGCTGGCCGACTACACCAACGACAGCCACGAGATCTTCAACGGCCGCAACTCCCAGTACCTGGACCACGGCAGCACGGTGTGGACCGACGCGAACGGCACCGTGCACATGGGCGTCGGCGAGGACAGCCTGGTGCGGGTGATGCGCGGACTGTCCGACAACCCCGACGCCTACGCCACCCTGCACCAGGCCGAGAGCGCGAAGATCGCCCAGGAGCTGTCCTCGATCGGGCCCCACCCCTCGCAGAACGACGTCCAGGACGTGATGAACAAGGGCGCCGCCGGCCTGGGCGTCTACGACGCGATCCGCGCCGACGTCGCCATGGGCCAGCGCGACGACGCCAACCTCCAGGCCGACTGGAAGGCCAAGGTCGCCTACCACGTGGTCGGCGCCCCGCTCACCCCCATCCCGTGGGTCGGCGACAGCGCCCAGCGCCTGGTCGACACCTGGGCCTGGGAGTGGGACAACCAGATGAAGGACCACAACAACAGCGTCGCCAACGCCAAGATCTCCGACACCTACCTGGACGCCAACAACGAGATGACCCACCTGGTCAGCGGCTGGGCCAAGGACCGCGGCATGGACCCGGACAGCAGCATGATCCACGTCGTCGAGGACGCCTCCCACGACCGCCGCTCCACCAGCGCCACCACCGCCGGCCACTTCCTGGGCCGCGGCAACTCCTGACGCAGCGTCAACTGTGGTGCGGCCGCCGACCCGAAGTCCAGGGGGCGGCGGCCGCAGCCGCGTCGTCAGGCGCGGTGGTACTGGACGGGGGTGTGCACCTCACCGCCCAGCTGGCCGGCCGCGTGGCGGGCCCAGGAGGGGTTGCGCAGCAGTTCGCGGCCGAGCAGGACGGCGTCGGCGCGGCCGGCGGCGAGGATCTCCTGGGCCTGGGCCGGCTCGGTGATCAGGCCGACGGCGGCCACCGGCAGGCCGGCCTGGTCGCGCACCGCCTCGGCGAAGGGCACCTGGTAGCCGGGGCCGGCCTCGATCGCGGCGTCGGGCACCAGGCCGCCGGTGGAGACGTCCAGCAGGTCCACGCCGTGCGCCTGGAGCTCCTTGGCCAGGCGGACGGTGTCCTGCGAGGTCCAGCCCTCGCGGCCGTCCTGCGGGTTCTCGGTGAGCCAGTCGGTGGCCGAGACGCGGAAGAACAGCGGCAGCTCCTGCGGCCACACCTCGCGCACCGCGTCGACGACCTCCAGCGCGAAGCGGATGCGGCCCTCGAAGGAGCCGCCGTAGGCGTCGGTGCGGCGGTTGCTCTCGGGGGAGAGGAACTGGTGGATCAGGTAGCCGTGCGCGCCGTGGACCTCGACGACCTGGAAGCCCGCCGCCAGGGCGCGCCGCGCGGCGTCGGCGAACTGCCGGACGATCCCGCCGATCTGATCGACCGTCAGCTCCTCGGGGGTGGTGTGCTCGGGCGAGAAGGGCAGCGCGCTGGGGGCGAGAGGGGTCCAGCCGTGCTCCTCCTCGGGGGCCAGGGCGCGCCCGCGGTCCACCCAGGTCCGCTCGGTGGAGGCCTTGCGCCCGGCGTGCCCGAGCTGGACGGCCGGCACGGTGCCCTGGGCCTTGAGGAAGTCGGTGATCCGGCGGAACGCCTCGACCTGGGTGTCGTTCCACAGCCCGAGGTCGTACGGGCTGATCCGCCCCTCGGGGCTGACCGCCGTGGCCTCCGTGATGATCAGCCCGGTGCCGCCGGCGGCCCGCGCCGCCTGGTGGGTGTAGTGCCAGTCCGTGGGGACCCCGGCGGCCTCTCCGGCCGGTGCGGCGCTGTACTGGCACATCGGCGGCATCCAGACCCGGTTGGGAACGGTCAGTTCCCGCAGCGTGTACGGGGTGAAGAGGGTGGTGCTCATGTCGGACTCCCGGTGGGAACGGCAGCGCCAGGACACAGGCGCTTGCTGATGCGCTTTATATGTCAACACAATAGTTGCACGGGACGACACTTTCAACGGGGAGCCCTGGCCCCCACCCCAGGGCGTGGCCGCCGTGCCGCTGGCCGCCGGGTTCTGGGTCGCCCTCGCCTTCCGCGACGAACGCGAACTCGCCCCCGCCACCGGCGGCCTGCCCCCGGGCGTCGAACGCGACGACCCCCTCCCACCCCACCCCAAGTACCCCGGGTACCTCGACCGGTGGGTCTTCCGGGCCGTCCTGAACCGCCTGAACGGCGTCGACGACACGGCGGACGCCCCCTGGTGAGGAGAAACGGCGGCGCCGTCCGGGGAACCCCGGACGGCGCCGCCGGCCGACGAACCGTCAGCGCACCGTCTGCGCCACCCGCTGCGCCGGGACGCCCGGCGCCCGGCCCGTACGCGGCGCGGCCGGGGAGGCGCCCAGCGCCGTACCGCGGGTCTCCTCCGCCCACAGCACGCACACCAGCAGGCCCAGCGCCGTCACCCCGGCGGCGATCAGCATGGTCGGGCCGGTGCCCAGGCCGGTCAGCGACAGCGGCAGCAGGTAGGTGCCCACCGCGGCGCCGATCCGGCTGACCGAGGTGGCCATGCCCACGGCGGTGGCCCGGATCTCGGTCGGGAACAGCTCGTTGGGGTAGGTCCAGTCGAGCACGTTCGGCCCGCCGCACAGGAAGGCGTACGCGCACAGCGCGGTCAGCGCCACGGCCGCCGGGGCGGTGGGCCACACGCCCAGCAGCGCCAGCGGCACGGTCATCAGCGCGAAGGACCAGATGATGACGGGGCGCCGGCCCTTGGTGTCGATCAGGCGCAGCGCCGGGTAGCAGCCGAGCAGGAAGACCAGGCTGATCAGCCCGGTGCCCAGGGTCTCCATCACGGTGCCGCCGGGCATGCCGAAGGAGGACAGGATCTGCGGGCCGAAGGTGAGCATCGCGAACAGCGGGCCGACCTGGCACAGGAAGAACAGGCCGCAGAACAGGGTGCGGCGCCGGTAGGGCGGGGTCATCAGCAGCCGCAGCCCGCCGGCGGCGCGGGCGCGCCCGGCCGGGTCGGGCATCAGCTCGCGGCCGTCGACCCGCACCCCCAGGTGCTTCTCCACCACGCGCACCGCCTCGCCGACCCGCCCGTTGGCGGCCAGCCAGCGCGGCGACTCCGGCGAGCCGCGGCGGATCACCAGGAACACCACGCACAGCACGGTGGAGCTGGCCAGCATCCACCGCCAGCTGCCCGGTCCGGCCAGCTCCAGGAACAGGTAGCCCACCACGTAGGCGAGCACCGAGCCGGCGTACCAGGCGACGATCTGCTGGCCGAGCAGCCGCCCGCGGTGCTTGGCGGGCAGCCACTCGGCCAGCAGGGAGGTGGCGATCGGGTAGTCGGCGGCCACCGCCATGCCGAGCACGAAGCGCAGCACGGTGATCGCCCACACCGAGTCGACCCAGAACGAGAGCACCGAGCAGGCGACCATCACCAGCAGGTCGGCGGTGTACATCACCTCCCGGCCGATCCTGTCGGTCAGCACGCCGAACACGGCGCCGCCGACGAACATGCCCACCAGGGCGGCGGCGCCGATCAGGCTGACCTGCGCGGTGGACAGGCCCAGGTCGGGGCGCATCCCGATCAGGGCGACACCGACGATGCTCAGGATGTAGCCGTCGAGCAGCGGCCCGCCGGAACAGGCCAGGGCCAGCCTGCGGTGGAAGGCGGTGTACGGGGCGTTGTCGATCGTTTGGGACATGGGCTTCGGGGTCCTCCGGGACGTACGGCCACGTGCTCGTCACGCGTCCCGTGCGCCGGGTAGACGGCAGGGAACGGCGCCGCCCACAGCGGACGGCGCCCTCGCCCGACCACGCCGGGCGACCGTCCACGGTTGCCCGGATACGCACGGTGAACCACCGGGCCGAAGGTCGGCCGGATTCGTGCCCAAGGTCCCGAAGCGGACAGGGCCTTCGCCCGTGCCGATCCACGCCCCGCCCAGTCCTCAGGGGCTCTGACGCCGCCCGCCCGCCTGCCCGGGGTCGGTGAGTGACCCTCATCACTTCCGGCGCCGCGGAGTGTGGGACCCGCCACGTTTCGCCGCACCGGTCCGGATTTCAGCGGTCCGAGGTCGACCACGTGCTCCCGCCCGGCCGGTGGCGGTCGGCCGTCCCGGCCGGGCGGGGAGGGGGGTTCAGGAGGCGGTCGGGTGGGGCGGGTGGTTGCGGGCCTGCCTGCAGGCCTCCTGCTGGAGGATGACGGCGATCTGGTCGACGTCGTCGTTGACGTCGAAGAAGCCCTGGATGTTGGGGACGGCGGCGCCGTTGACGCCGACGAAGAAGGTGTAGAGGTGGCCGTCGTCCGCCTGGAGGTAGCCCGCGTAGGTCTGGGCGTTGATGGCGAACTGCTGGTTGAGCCAGTCGAAGCCGATGATGGTGCCGGGCTTGGCGAAGACCTTGCCCTTGGCCGGGCAGGCGTCGGTGTTGCAGTAGAGCGCGCCGGTGCCGGACACGCCGAGGATCGGCAGCGAGGTGCGGAAGGCGTCCGCGTCGGGGGTGTGCAGCCAGTACGCCAGCAGCTGGTTGAGCCCGGTGGGCGTGACGCGGTCGACGGGGACGTCGCCGCGGCCGTCGGCCAGCTGGAACTGGGTCGGGTCGACCTTCGCCGTCGTGGTGAGGAAGTCGTGGACGACGGGGAAGCCGTCGAAGCAGTTGCTGCTGCCGCGGCCGACGGCCATGTTGCACAGGGCCAGGTTGGCGCCGAGGTTGTGGCTGACGTTCAGGATCAGCTTGGCGTACTCGCGGTACGGCGGGGAGACGAAGGCGGCCACCTGGGGGTCGCCGCTGTACGAGGCGGGCAGCGCGGCCTGCGGGTTGGGCCCGGTGGGCGGGGCGGTGACGGTGACCCCGGCGCGGCCCAGGGCCTCGATCAGGGCGGTGCGCCCGAACGCGTTGGGGTCCTGGACCTGGGAGATCTTCAAGGTGGGCGGGGCGTCGGCGGCGATGGTGCCGGAGAGGGTGATGCCCGTGCCGTCGGGGGAGGCGCTGACCTGGATGTCGGTGGTGCCGCCCGGGTCGACGGTGCGGACGTTCGAGGTGACCTGGTAGGGCGCGACCTGCGGGCGCCAGCTCAGCTGGGCGGGCTGCCCGGGGGAGGAGGGCGTGGTCAGCAGGTCGATGACGTTGTCGTTGATGATGAGGGGGGTCGGCTGGGGGTTGAGCGCGGGGGGCGTGAACAGCCGCGGGTCGATGACGACGTCGCCGTCGACGGTGGTGATGCCCGAGTCGCGGACCTGACGGGCGATCTGGTCCAGGCCGGCGAGCGGGTCCTCCGGGGTGAGGGTGGCGCCCGGGACGTCGTCGGCGTAGGTGTGGTCGATGGGGGTGAAGTCGACCGACCCGTCCGGTTTGGTGCGGCCGCCCATGGTGAGGTCGCCCTGGGCGACGAGCGCCAGGTTCCCGGTGAGGGTCGAGCCGTCGAGGCGGCCGACGGCGTGCACCGGCGTGGTGAAGCGGTGGTCGGGGCCCAGGGCGTGCCAGGCGCCGGAGATGGTGATCAGCTTGACGGTCGAACCCGGCATGAAGAACTGGTCGGGGTAGCGGGAGTGGAGGACCCGCCCGTCCTCGGGGTCGATCTCCAGCAGCCCCCACTGGGCGTGCTGGTAGGCGGGCTTGTTCATGATCGCCGTGATGTCGGGACCGAGGTCGTCCTGCGGGTTCTCCCCGGGCGCGGCGGCGGCCGTACCGGCCACGACCGCGAGTGCGACGCCGACGACGGCCCAGGGCCGAAGCCGGCCGCGGATCCTTGCTCTCATCTGCCCAGCCGTTCCTCGAGTCGGAAGCCCCGATTCGCGGGGCGCTCAAGGCGCACATGGTAGGTATCCGGACTCCCGGCGCCGGGATCCCGGACGGTGTGCTGACGGCGCGGGGGGGTGAGAACCATCCGATCGGTCGAAGGCGGGCGTCTGATAACAGTAGGCCCGGACCGCATCCGCTGCGGTCCGGGCCGTCACCGCAGCGGTGCGGGGGGCCGTGACTTGGGGGAGAGAACCTGTGCGTGTGCAGACCGAGCAGCTGGAGCAGCCCGCTGCCGAGACCACCGACAAGCGATCCGTACGGCACGCCCTGCTGATCTCGCTGGGCAGCGGCATCGGCTACCTGCCGTTCGCCCTGACCATCCCGATCCTGCCCGGCCTCGTCACGGGCCCGCTGCACGGCGGTCCCGCCGAGGTCGGCGCCGTCGTCGGCGGTTACGCGCTGACCGCGCTGCTGGCCCGCCCGGTGTCGGGCGCGCTGATGAACCGCCTCGGTGCCCGGGCCCTGACCATCGGCGGAGCGCTCCTGACCACGCTCGCCACCGTCTGCTACCCGCTCGCCGGGTCGGTCGCCCAACTCGTCGGCCTGCGCATGCTGGTGGGCATCGGCATGGGCGTGATGCTGGCCGCGACCGGGGTCTGGCCGGTCCAACTGGTCGCCAAGGACCGGCAGGGCTGGGCGCTGGGGCTGAGCGGCACCGTCATCTACGTGGCCATCGGCGTGGGCGCTCCGCTGGGCACCCTGGTCGAGCACCTGGTGGGCACCACGGCCACGTTCGTGATCGCCGGGCTGCTCGCCCTGCCCGTCATCCTCATCGCCCTGTCCGTGCCCGAGGTGCGCGTGCCCGCGAAGTCGGCGGAGCGGGCCGGCATCGAGCGGGGCCGGGCCCTGCTGGGCACCGTGCTGCCCAGCATCGCGCTGGTCTTCACCGCCTTCGGCTTCGCGGCCGTCTCCGGCTTCGCGGTCGCCAAGTTCGACGCCCTCGGGGTCGCCGGGGGAGCGGCCGTGGTCACCGCGTACTCCCTGACCGTGGTGCTGCTGCGGGTGGCGAGCACCTGGATCCGCTGGGAGGCCACCCGGCCGGTGGCGCTCGCCGCCCTGTTCCTGGTCGAGGCCCTGGGGGTCGCGCTCATCGGGCTGTCGGACGGCCTCGGCGCGGGGGTGATCGGCGGTGTGCTCACCGGGGTCGGCATGTGGCAGATCTACCCGGTGCTGGGGCTGTTCGTGGTGCGCTCGGTCGGCGAACGCCAGCGCGCCACGGCGCTGTCGACCTTCGGGGCCTGCTTCACCGTGGGCCTCGCCGCCGGCAGCGGCTCGCTGGGGCTGGTCGCCGAGGCCACCGGGTACCGGACGATGTTCCTGGTCTGCGCGGCCTGCGTGGGCCTGGGGCTGCTGGTGGCCGTGGCGGCCGCCCGCGTCGCCCGGATCCGCTGACGGCACGGGCCCGGGCCCGGACCGCATCCGCTGCGGTCCGGGCCCGTGGGTGCTGCTACGAGCCGGCCGTGGCCAGGTCCAGGGTGGTGGCCATCACCGGGCTGGTGAAGGTGTTCGTCGCCTCGCCCGGGTTCTGGTGGTACGAGCCCCACTTGAGGTAGTTGCGGTCGCCGTCCCAGGTGGTGCCCTTGAAGGTCCCCGAACCGGTCGTGAAGGTCTGCTTCCTGCCGTCGAACCAGAAGTCGATCGTCCCGTCGGTGCGACCCAGGTGGATCCTGAGCGCGTAGGCGTGCCACTCGCCGTTCTTCACCGGCGCCGTCCACAGCGGGTGCGCGTTGTGCTCGGTGTCCCACTCCTGGAGCCGCACCCGCGCGTTGGTGATGTCGATCTCGATCGGGTGGTTCGCCGTGCCCTCGCTGGGCGAGCACTTGAGCTGGAACACGTACCGGCTCTGGTCGTCCTTGATGTCCACCTTGGACGACCAGCCCAGGTAGAAGGTGTCGCCGCCCTTGAGGTCCGGGCCGACCGTCTCGCAGCGCTCCTGGTCCGCGGCCTGGAAGGCCCGCCACACCTCGCCCTTGGCGGGGTCCTTGACGACGCCGAAGGTGCTCGGGGCGGCGCACTGCACACCGGGGAAGGAGGACGGGCCGGCCTTGGTGCTCGGGGTCCACAGGACCTTGCCCGCGGCGGCGGTGGTGCCGGCGGTGGCCGAGCCGCAGGAGATCGCGAACACGGCGAGGGCCAGGGCCCCGACGGTGAGCCGGCGGCGGTGGGGCAGAACGGACATGCCACTCCCGGTGGGTGGGGTCGGGTGGTCGGATCGCTGGGTGCGATTCGACCACCCGACGGCCCTGCCGGCCAGGCGGAACGACCGGCGGAAGTACCGTCAGGTCATGTCCGGGCCAATTCTGCCTACGGCTCGTGCCGCTGCCCCTCGCTCCCGGAGCCTCCGGTGCTTCCCGTGCTTCCCGTGCTCCCGGTGCTCCCGGAGTCCCCGGACGACGGTGCGTCGTACGAGGAGGTGCCCTCGTCCAGCAGCGGCTCCTGGGTCTTGAGGTGCGCGGGGGCGAGCGCGCGCAGCGCGTGGTAGCCGGTGATGACGACCAGGGTGCCCAGGGCGATGCCGCTGAGGCTGAACGTGTCGGTGAACTTCAACGTCACGTTGCCGATGCCGATGATGATGCCGGCCGCGGCCGGGACCAGGTTCAGCGGGTTGCGCAGGTCGACCCCGGACTTGGTCCAGATCTGGGCGCCGAGCAGCCCGATCATGCCGTACAGGATGACGGTGATGCCGCCGAGCACCCCGCCGGGGATCGCGGCCACGACCGCGCCGAACTTGGGGCAGACGCCGAACAGCAGGGCGAAGCCGGCCGCGGCCCAGTAGGCGGCGGTGGAGTAGACCCGGGTGGCGGCCATGACGCCGATGTTCTCGGAGTAGGTGGTGTTGGGCGGGCCGCCGAGCGCGGTGGAGAGCACCGAGCCGACGCCGTCCGCGGAGATCGCGGTGCCCAGCCTGCCGTCCAGGTTCTCGCCCGTCATCTCGCCGACGGCCTTGACGTGTCCGGCGTTCTCGGCGACCAGCGCGATCACCACGGGCAGCGCGACCAGCACGGCCGACCACTGGAAGGAGGGGCCGTGGAAGGTGGGCAGGCCGATCCAGTCCGCCTTGCCGACGCCGGAGAGGTCCAGGCGCCAGTGGTCGGTCGGCTGCCCGCCCGGGCCCACCGAGTGGATCTTCCCGAAGACCCGGTCGAAGACCCAGGAGATCCCGTACCCGAAGACCAGTCCGAGGAAGATCGCCACCCGTGACCAGAAGCCGCGCAGGCACACCACCGCCAGGCCGGTGAAGAGCATCACCAGCAGCGCCGTCCACTGGTCCTGCGGCCAGTAGGTGGAGGCGGTGACCGGGGCGAGGTTGAAGCCGATCAGCATGACGACGGCGCCGGTGACGATCGGCGGCATCGTCGCGTGGATGATCCGCGCCCCGAAGTACTGCACCGCCAGTCCCACCAGGAACAGCACCACGCCCACCACGAGCACCGCGCCGGTCACCGTCGCGCTGGTGCCGCCCTGCGCCCGGATCACCGCGGCGACCCCGACGAAGGACAGCGAGCAGCCGAGGTAGCTGGGCACCCGGCCGCGGGTGGCCAGCAGGAAGATCACGGTCGAGACGCCGGACATCATGATCGCCAGGTTGGGGTCGAGCCCCATCAGCACCGGGGCGACGAAGCTCGCCCCGAACATGGCGACCACGTGCTGGGCGCCGAGCCCTGCGGTGCGGGGCCAGGAGAGCCGTTCGTCGGGGCGGACGACCGCTCCCGGTGCGGGCGTGCGCCCGTCACCGTGCAGCTTCCAGCGCACGCCGAGATCCATGTGGGGGTTCCTTCTGTCAACTTACGGGGGGGCTGTCCGCACCATTCTCATGGTCACCAGGGCCCCCGCGCGCCACCGGCCCCGCGCCTGACCTGCGCACTCGCGTACGGGGCCGGGTGCGGGGCGGGCGCCGGGTCAGCGCAGGCCGGCGAAGAGGTCCTGCTCCGGCAGGGCGGCGCCGGTGGTGTCGCGGACCCGGACGAAGGTCTCGGTGCCCATCAGCTCGGTGAAGCGCTCCTTGCCCATCCGCAGGAAGAAGATGTTCTCGCCCTGGCTGGCGTGCGCGGCCAGCGCGTCGTACTTCTGGGCGCCAAAGGCGTGGGTGTCCACCCAGGTGGTGACCTCCTCGTCGGGCAGCCCGATCGGGGGCAGCTCGGGGGGCCCGGCCGGCTCGGAGCCCTCCGCGGCCTCCCCGGCCTGCTCGTCCCCGTCGGTGCCGAACTCCTGCATCGCCGCGAAGAAGCGCTTCATCGCCGAGTGCGGCGCGGTGGTCCAGTACACCTTGGACGCCACGCCGGGGGCCAGTTCCAGGGCGGCCATGGTGATGCGGTGGGCCTGGATGTGGTCGGGGTGGCCGTAGAAGCCGTTCTCGTCGTAGGTGACGACGACGTCCGGCCGGTAGCGGTGCAGCAGTTCGGCCAGCCGGGCGGCGCCCTCGGCGACCGGGGTGCCCCAGAACGAGCCGGGCGCGTCGTTGGCGGCCCAGCCCATCATCCCGGAGTCGCCGTACTCGAGCAGTTCGAGGTGGTCGACGCCCAGGACCCGGCAGCTGGCATCCAGTTCGGTGCGGCGCAGGGCCGCGACCGCCGCCGGGTCGTGCCCGTCCTCGCCGGGCTTGACGCCGCCGGGGCCGTCGCCGCAGGCGCCGTCGGTGCAGGTGACCAGGACGGTGCGGATGCCCTCGGCGGCGTAGCGGGCGAGGACGCCGCCGGTGCCGGTGGCCTCGTCGTCGGGGTGGGCGTGCACTGCCATCAACGTCAGGGGCCGGTCGGCCATGGGTCCGTCCTCGGTTGGTTCGGGTGATCCACCCCCCAGTCTGCCCGGTGGCCCCGACAACCCGCCGCCCGCCCTCGCCGCCGCGGCAGCCGCCGTCCCGCGCCGTTCGATGCGAACTGACATGAATGGTTTTTGGACAAGCCATACACAACAGTTGACGCATCCTCATCCGGTCGCCCACGCTGGGCGACACCAACCACACGATCCACACAACCGGTTGGGCCCCGTCTGCTCGGAAGGGACCCTCACATGCGCCTGCGACGAACCCTCGCGGCCCTGTTCACCAGCCTGATCGCCCTGGTGGGCGTCGCCGTCCTGCCCGCCACCGCCGCCCACGCGGACTCCCCGGGCCAGTGCTCCACCACCCACAGCGGCCCGGTCGCCTCCGCCTACTGCGGCAACGTGCCCAACGGCACCATCTGGCGCGCCCAGGCCGTCTGCCTCTACATCGTCGGCACCACGCCCTACACGTACTGGGTCAACGGCACCATCGTCACCGGCAACGGCTCCTCCGTCGCCTACTGCAACCCCGGCCACTACGCCACCAAGACCATCGAGCCGGTCGTCCTCGGCATCCAGGGCCAGCAGGGCCGCCTGGTCGGCTACGGCGGCAAGTGCATGGACATCGCCAGCGGCCGGGCCAACAAGGGCACCCCCGTGCAGATCTACGACTGCAACGGCACCGGCGCCCAGTGGTGGACCCTGGGCGTCGACAACACCGTGCGCGGCCTGGGCATGTGCCTGAACGTGGTCTGGGGCAGCGCCGACAGCCCCAACGGCACCAAGGTCGAGATCTACGACTGCGTGGGCGCCGCGGGCGAGCAGTGGATCCCGCAGCCCGACGGCTCGTTGAAGAACGTGCTCACCGGCAAGTGCCTGGACGAACTCGGCTTCGACACCTCCAACCGCGCCCAGCTGGGCATCTGGGACTGCAACGGCCTCGCCAACCAGAAGTGGGTCCTCACCCCCTGAGGCCGTCCCCCGCTCCCGTCCGGCTAGGGCGTGTCTTGTGGATCAGGTCGGACCAGACCGCGGCGTCAGGGTGCGTGCATCGCAAGGCGGAGGAGGGAGTCCATGCGGAGCATCGGCGACCGACGACAACGCGGCGAGGTGCGTGCCCTGGCGTCGCGGGCCTGGCCTGATCCACAAGACACGCCCTAGCCCGCACTCCCCGAACGGGTATCCGCCCGGGCCCACCTGAGTACCCGTACTCAGGTGGGCCCGGCGCCCCGCGCACCAGCATGGGAGCCATGCACGCAGCAGCGACCCCGAGGATCGGCATCACCGCCGTCGGCTCCCACCTGCCCGCCCGCCGGATCACCTCCCAGCAGCTCCAGGACGAGATCACCGCCACCGCACAACTCGCTCTGCCCGAACGGATGCTGGAGAAGGCCACCGCCATCCGCACCCGCCACCACCTCACCTCTATCGGACGCACGCCGGCAACAACGTGACTCCTCCCCTGGCTGAGGCCGGGGGCTTCTCGCTAACCCCTTCGGGCGTCGCGACGGGCCAGCCCGGCCCGTAGAACGTTGACGGCTCCCACGGTGTCGGCGTGCGCCCGGTGGCCGCAGCGCACACAGTGGAAGGCTTCCTGGCTGGGCCGGTTCTCCGCCGTGACGTGCCCGCATTCGGGGCAGGTCCGGGAGGTGTTGCGGGGGTCCACGGCGATGATTACCCGTCCGGCGCTTTCAGCCTTGGCGTGCAGGATCGCGAGGAACACCCCCCAACCGGCATCCGATATCGAGCGGTTGAGTCCGGCCTTCGCCGACGCGCCGTTGGGCAGGAAGGTTCCCGGCTGGTTCGGGTCGGGCCTGGGCGCGGGGGCCTTGACCATGTTGCGGATCCGGAGGTCCTCGTGCGCGATGAAGTCGTGCGTACGGACCAGCCGGAGAGCGGTCTTGTGGGCGTGGTCCAGCCTTTGGCGGCGGACCTTGCGGTGCAGGTCCGCGACCCGCTGGACGGCCTTGCGGCGGCGGTTGCCGTGCCGCTCGCAGCGGGCCAGGGCCTGCTGGGCGGGGCGCCGCCCGCCCCGACGCCCTCCTGTTCGGCACCGTCCCGCTCGCCGGCCGCTCCCGCAAACCCGACCGCGCCGCCGCATCCGCCCACTGCGCACGGGAGTTGACCCGATGACCGGCCCCCTCGCCCCGCCCGCCGCCGCCCGCCGGGCCCGCCGCCGCGACCGCACCGTCTACCTGCGCAGCCACCCCCTCCTGTTCGCCCTGCTCTGCGCCACCCGCCACCGCCCCGTCCTGCGCCTGGGCCGCACCCTGCTCGTCCACCACCCCGACGCCTACCGCGAAGCCCTCACCCGCATCCCCCTGCACCGCACCGCCCCCGGCACCACCGGCGCCGCCACCAGCCAACTGGCAGAAACCGCAACCCTGTTCGACCAGGACGGCGCCGACCACCGCACCGCCCGCCGCACCCTCGCCCCCGACCTCGGCGCCACCGCCCTGCCCCGGCTGCGCCCGCTCTGGCAGGCCCTGCTCGCCGAACGGATCCCCGCGCTGGCCACCGGAGACCTCGAACTCGTCGACCTCGCCGCCGAGTTGGCCGCCACCACCGCCGCCGCCCTGACCGGCACCGACACCCCGCCCCGCCAACTCGCCCACGCCGCCCGCGAAACGGCGGCCGCCGCCGCCCGCGACCACCTGCCCGGCCCGCGCCGCAGCGGCCCGACAGCCGCCGAGGCCGCCGCCCGCCTCACCGCCCTGCTGCTCGACCCGCGCCACGCCGTGCTCGCCGTCACCGCCGTCAACACCACCGTCGCCGCCCTGCCCCGGGCCGTCGCCTGGTGCGCCGACGCCCGCCTGTGGCCCACCGTCGACGCCACCACCGCACCCGCCCTCGCCGCCGAACTCCTGCGCCTGACCGCCCCCTCCCCGCTGCTGCCCAGGGCCGCCGCCGCCGACACCACCCTGGCCGGCCACCCCGTGCGCACCGGCGACCGGCTGATCCTCGTCGCCCGCCACGCCGCCCGCGCCCACCACCGCACCCCGCCCGCCGACCCCGCCGCCACCCAGGCCGTCTTCGGCACCGGCCCCCACGCCTGCCCCGGCGCCCACCTCGCCCGCGCCCAACTCGCCGACACCCTCCTCGCGTTGGCCCCCCACCAACCCCGCGTCGTACGCTCCCGCGCCGACCGCCACGCCGCCCTGCCCGGCTACGCCGAACTCACCCTGCGCCGAGGAAGCCGCTGACCATGCGCATCGCCATCACCGGCGCCACCGGCTTCTGCGGCGCCCACCTCGCCCGCGCCGCCGCCCACCTGGGCCTGGACGTCACCTGCCACGGCCGCCGCCCCGGCCCCGTGGGCCGCCACCTGCCCTGGGACGCCACCGCGGCCGACCCCGACCTCGGCGACGCCGACCTCGTCGTCCACTGCGCCGCCGCCGTCGCCGACCTCCCGCCCGGCCACCGGGACGAAGCCCACCAGCACGCCGTCAACGTCACCGGCACCCGCCGCGTCCTGCGCGCCGCCGCCGGCCGCCCCCTCGTCCACGTCAGCAGCGCCAGCGTCTACGACCCGCGCACCACCGCCACCGCCCTCACCGAGGACCACCCCACCGCCGCCGGCCACCTCGACGCCTACGGCCGCACCAAGGCCGCCGCCGAACACCACGCCCTCGCCGCCGGCGCCGTCGTCCTGCGCCCCCGCGCCGTCTACGGCCCCGGCGACCCCCACCTGCTGCCGCCGCTGCTCGCCCGCGCCCGCCGCGGCCTGCTGCCCCTGCCCGGCCCCGACACCACCCTCAGCCTCACCGCCGTCGCCAACCTCACCGACGCCTGCCTGGCCGCCCTCGGCCTCACCGGCACCCCGCCCTGGCCCCCCGGCGCCTACAACATCGCCGACCCCGCCCCCTACCGCCGCGACGCCGCCCTGCGCCACGTCCTGACCGCCCACCGCCTGCCCGCCCGCATCGCCCACCTCCCCGCGCCGCTGGCCCGCCTCGCCGCCCGCACCACCCTGCTGCCCGGCCTCACCCCCTACACCGTCGACCTCCTGGCCCGCGGCGTCGTCCTCGACCTCACCCGCGCCCGCGCCCAGGGCTGGCACCCGCGCCACACCCTGGCCGACTACCGGCCCTGACCCCCACCCCGACTGCCGTGCCGACCTCCTGTCCTGACCTCCCGTCCGGCCCAAGTGGCCCACGGATGCGGCGGTCAATTGGATACCCCGCCGGGGCATCAGCCCTGGCTAGGGTCGGGGCACACGCTGCGCCGCCAGAACGGGCGCACGCCAACGGGAGGGTTATCCATGCGCAAGATCATCATCGGGCTGGCCGCCACCGGCCTACTGCTCGCGGGCACGGTCGCCACCGCCGGCACCGCCAACGCCGCGGGCACGCGCTGCGGCGACTGGAGCACCGCCGAGCCGCTGCTCAAGTACGGCGCCACCGGCGACGCCGTCAGGGAGCTCCAGTGCGAGCTGAACTACTCGCTCAACCCCGACGTCTTCGGCAAGACCACCGTCGACGGGGTCTTCGGCGACGACACCCTGCGCCGCGTTCGCATCTTCCAGGGCTGTATGCCGAACCTCCAGGTCGACGGCGCTGTCGGCCCGCAGACCTGGGGCTCGCTGGACTGGTGGAGTTCCAAGGACGCCTACCCCAACTGCTGAGGCAGCCGGTGGGAACAGCTAGTGGGAACAGCTGGTAGGAACAGCTGGTAGGAAGGGCGCCGGGGGCGGGGCATCCGGATGCCCCGCCCCCGGCGCCCTTCCTACCAGCTGTTCCTACCAGCTGTTCCCACTAGCTGTTCCCACCGGCTGCCTCAGCAGTTGGGGTAGGCGTCCTTGGAACTCCACCAGTCCAGCGAGCCCCAGGTCTGCGGGCCGACAGCGCCGTCGACCTGGAGGTTCGGCATACAGCCCTGGAAGATGCGAACGCGGCGCAGGGTGTCGTCGCCGAAGACCCCGTCGACGGTGGTCTTGCCGAAGACGTCGGGGTTGAGCGAGTAGTTCAGCTCGCACTGGAGCTCCCTGACGGCGTCGCCGGTGGCGCCGTACTTGAGCAGCGGCTCGGCGGTGCTCCAGTCGCCGCAGCGCGTGCCCGCGGCGTTGGCGGTGCCGGCGGTGGCGACCGTGCCCGCGAGCAGTAGGCCGGTGGCGGCCAGCCCGATGATGATCTTGCGCATGGATAACCCTCCCGTTGGCGTGCGCCCGTTCTGGCGGCGCAGCGTGTGCCCCGACCCTAGCCAGGGCTGATGCCCCGGCGGGGTATCCAATTGACCGCCGCATCCGTGGGCCACTTGGGCCGGACGGGAGGTCAGGACAGGAGGTCGGCACGGCAGTCGGGGTGGGGGTCAGGGCCGGTAGTCGGCCAGGGTGTGGCGCGGGTGCCAGCCCTGGGCGCGGGCGCGGGTGAGGTCGAGGACGACGCCGCGGGCCAGGAGGTCGACGGTGTAGGGGGTGAGGCCGGGCAGCAGGGTGGTGCGGGCGGCGAGGCGGGCCAGCGGCGCGGGGAGGTGGGCGATGCGGGCGGGCAGGCGGTGGGCGGTCAGGACGTGGCGCAGGGCGGCGTCGCGGCGGTAGGGGGCGGGGTCGGCGATGTTGTAGGCGCCGGGGGGCCAGGGCGGGGTGCCGGTGAGGCCGAGGGCGGCCAGGCAGGCGTCGGTGAGGTTGGCGACGGCGGTGAGGCTGAGGGTGGTGTCGGGGCCGGGCAGGGGCAGCAGGCCGCGGCGGGCGCGGGCGAGCAGCGGCGGCAGCAGGTGGGGGTCGCCGGGGCCGTAGACGGCGCGGGGGCGCAGGACGACGGCGCCGGCGGCGAGGGCGTGGTGTTCGGCGGCGGCCTTGGTGCGGCCGTAGGCGTCGAGGTGGCCGGCGGCGGTGGGGTGGTCCTCGGTGAGGGCGGTGGCGGTGGTGCGCGGGTCGTAGACGCTGGCGCTGCTGACGTGGACGAGGGGGCGGCCGGCGGCGGCGCGCAGGACGCGGCGGGTGCCGGTGACGTTGACGGCGTGCTGGTGGGCTTCGTCCCGGTGGCCGGGCGGGAGGTCGGCGACGGCGGCGGCGCAGTGGACGACGAGGTCGGCGTCGCCGAGGTCGGGGTCGGCCGCGGTGGCGTCCCAGGGCAGGTGGCGGCCCACGGGGCCGGGGCGGCGGCCGTGGCAGGTGACGTCCAGGCCCAGGTGGGCGGCGGCGCGGGCGAGGTGGGCGCCGCAGAAGCCGGTGGCGCCGGTGATGGCGATGCGCATGGTCAGCGGCTTCCTCGGCGCAGGGTGAGTTCGGCGTAGCCGGGCAGGGCGGCGTGGCGGTCGGCGCGGGAGCGTACGACGCGGGGTTGGTGGGGGGCCAACGCGAGGAGGGTGTCGGCGAGTTGGGCGCGGGCGAGGTGGGCGCCGGGGCAGGCGTGGGGGCCGGTGCCGAAGACGGCCTGGGTGGCGGCGGGGTCGGCGGGCGGGGTGCGGTGGTGGGCGCGGGCGGCGTGGCGGGCGACGAGGATCAGCCGGTCGCCGGTGCGCACGGGGTGGCCGGCCAGGGTGGTGTCGGCGGCGGCGGCCCTGGGCAGCAGCGGGGAGGGGGCGGTCAGGCGCAGGAGTTCGGCGGCGAGGGCGGGTGCGGTGGTGGCGTCGACGGTGGGCCACAGGCGGGCGTCGGCGCACCAGGCGACGGCCCGGGGCAGGGCGGCGACGGTGGTGTTGACGGCGGTGACGGCGAGCACGGCGTGGCGCGGGTCGAGCAGCAGGGCGGTGAGGCGGGCGGCGGCCTCGGCGGCTGTCGGGCCGCTGCGGCGCGGGCCGGGCAGGTGGTCGCGGGCGGCGGCGGCCGCCGTTTCGCGGGCGGCGTGGGCGAGTTGGCGGGGCGGGGTGTCGGTGCCGGTCAGGGCGGCGGCGGTGGTGGCGGCCAACTCGGCGGCGAGGTCGACGAGTTCGAGGTCTCCGGTGGCCAGCGCGGGGATCCGTTCGGCGAGCAGGGCCTGCCAGAGCGGGCGCAGCCGGGGCAGGGCGGTGGCGCCGAGGTCGGGGGCGAGGGTGCGGCGGGCGGTGCGGTGGTCGGCGCCGTCCTGGTCGAACAGGGTTGCGGTTTCTGCCAGTTGGCTGGTGGCGGCGCCGGTGGTGCCGGGGGCGGTGCGGTGCAGGGGGATGCGGGTGAGGGCTTCGCGGTAGGCGTCGGGGTGGTGGACGAGCAGGGTGCGGCCCAGGCGCAGGACGGGGCGGTGGCGGGTGGCGCAGAGCAGGGCGAACAGGAGGGGGTGGCTGCGCAGGTAGACGGTGCGGTCGCGGCGGCGGGCCCGGCGGGCGGCGGCGGGCGGGGCGAGGGGGCCGGTCATCGGGTCAACTCCCGTGCGCAGTGGGCGGATGCGGCGGCGCGGT
Organism: Kitasatospora sp. NPDC098652; assembly: GCF_044760155.1. Lineage (NCBI taxonomy): Bacteria > Bacillati > Actinomycetota > Actinomycetes > Kitasatosporales > Streptomycetaceae > Kitasatospora > Kitasatospora sp. NPDC098652. Next base: position 86,009 of record NZ_JBIWAQ010000018.1, on the reverse strand, counting down.
CGGGTTTGCGGGAGCGGCCGGCGAGCGGGACGGTGCCGAACAGGAGGGCGTCGGGGCGGGCGGCGCCCCGCCCAGCAGGCCCTGGCCCGCTGCGAGCGGCACGGCAACCGCCGCCGCAAGGCCGTCCAGCGGGTCGCGGACCTGCACCGCAAGGTCCGCCGCCAAAGGCTGGACCACGCCCACAAGACCGCTCTCCGGCTGGTCCGTACGCACGACTTCATCGCGCACGAGGACCTCCGGATCCGCAACATGGTCAAGGCCCCCGCGCCCAGGCCCGACCCGAACCAGCCGGGAACCTTCCTGCCCAACGGCGCGTCGGCGAAGGCCGGACTCAACCGCTCGATATCGGATGCCGGTTGGGGGGTGTTCCTCGCGATCCTGCACGCCAAGGCTGAAAGCGCCGGACGGGTAATCATCGCCGTGGACCCCCGCAACACCTCCCGGACCTGCCCCGAATGCGGGCACGTCACGGCGGAGAACCGGCCCAGCCAGGAAGCCTTCCACTGTGTGCGCTGCGGCCACCGGGCGCACGCCGACACCGTGGGAGCCGTCAACGTTCTACGGGCCGGGCTGGCCCGTCGCGACGCCCGAAGGGGTTAGCGAGAAGCCCCCGGCCTCAGCCAGGGGAGGAGTCACGTTGTTGCCGGCGTGCGTCCGATAGAGGTGAGGTGGTGGCGGGTGCGGATGGCGGTGGCCTTCTCCAGCATCCGTTCGGGCAGAGCGAGTTGTGCGGTGGCGGTGATCTCGTCCTGGAGCTGCTGGGAGGTGATCCGGCGGGCGGGCAGGTGGGAGCCGACGGCGGTGATGCCGATCCTCGGGGTCGCTGCTGCGTGCATGGCTCCCATGCTGGTGCGCGGGGCGCCGGGCCCACCTGAGTACGGGTACTCAGGTGGGCCCGGGCGGATACCCGTTCGGGGAGTGCGGGCTAGGGCGTGTCTTGTGGATCAGGCCAGGCCCGCGACGCCAGGGCACGCACCTCGCCGCGTTGTCGTCGGTCGCCGATGCTCCGCATGGACTCCCTCCTCCGCCTTGCGATGCACGCACCCTGACGCCGCGGTCTGGTCCGACCTGATCCACAAGACACGCCCTAGCCGGACGGGAGCGGGGGACGGCCTCAGGGGGTGAGGACCCACTTCTGGTTGGCGAGGCCGTTGCAGTCCCAGATGCCCAGCTGGGCGCGGTTGGAGGTGTCGAAGCCGAGTTCGTCCAGGCACTTGCCGGTGAGCACGTTCTTCAACGAGCCGTCGGGCTGCGGGATCCACTGCTCGCCCGCGGCGCCCACGCAGTCGTAGATCTCGACCTTGGTGCCGTTGGGGCTGTCGGCGCTGCCCCAGACCACGTTCAGGCACATGCCCAGGCCGCGCACGGTGTTGTCGACGCCCAGGGTCCACCACTGGGCGCCGGTGCCGTTGCAGTCGTAGATCTGCACGGGGGTGCCCTTGTTGGCCCGGCCGCTGGCGATGTCCATGCACTTGCCGCCGTAGCCGACCAGGCGGCCCTGCTGGCCCTGGATGCCGAGGACGACCGGCTCGATGGTCTTGGTGGCGTAGTGGCCGGGGTTGCAGTAGGCGACGGAGGAGCCGTTGCCGGTGACGATGGTGCCGTTGACCCAGTACGTGTAGGGCGTGGTGCCGACGATGTAGAGGCAGACGGCCTGGGCGCGCCAGATGGTGCCGTTGGGCACGTTGCCGCAGTAGGCGGAGGCGACCGGGCCGCTGTGGGTGGTGGAGCACTGGCCCGGGGAGTCCGCGTGGGCGGCGGTGGCGGGCAGGACGGCGACGCCCACCAGGGCGATCAGGCTGGTGAACAGGGCCGCGAGGGTTCGTCGCAGGCGCATGTGAGGGTCCCTTCCGAGCAGACGGGGCCCAACCGGTTGTGTGGATCGTGTGGTTGGTGTCGCCCAGCGTGGGCGACCGGATGAGGATGCGTCAACTGTTGTGTATGGCTTGTCCAAAAACCATTCATGTCAGTTCGCATCGAACGGCGCGGGACGGCGGCTGCCGCGGCGGCGAGGGCGGGCGGCGGGTTGTCGGGGCCACCGGGCAGACTGGGGGGTGGATCACCCGAACCAACCGAGGACGGACCCATGGCCGACCGGCCCCTGACGTTGATGGCAGTGCACGCCCACCCCGACGACGAGGCCACCGGCACCGGCGGCGTCCTCGCCCGCTACGCCGCCGAGGGCATCCGCACCGTCCTGGTCACCTGCACCGACGGCGCCTGCGGCGACGGCCCCGGCGGCGTCAAGCCCGGCGAGGACGGGCACGACCCGGCGGCGGTCGCGGCCCTGCGCCGCACCGAACTGGATGCCAGCTGCCGGGTCCTGGGCGTCGACCACCTCGAACTGCTCGAGTACGGCGACTCCGGGATGATGGGCTGGGCCGCCAACGACGCGCCCGGCTCGTTCTGGGGCACCCCGGTCGCCGAGGGCGCCGCCCGGCTGGCCGAACTGCTGCACCGCTACCGGCCGGACGTCGTCGTCACCTACGACGAGAACGGCTTCTACGGCCACCCCGACCACATCCAGGCCCACCGCATCACCATGGCCGCCCTGGAACTGGCCCCCGGCGTGGCGTCCAAGGTGTACTGGACCACCGCGCCGCACTCGGCGATGAAGCGCTTCTTCGCGGCGATGCAGGAGTTCGGCACCGACGGGGACGAGCAGGCCGGGGAGGCCGCGGAGGGCTCCGAGCCGGCCGGGCCCCCCGAGCTGCCCCCGATCGGGCTGCCCGACGAGGAGGTCACCACCTGGGTGGACACCCACGCCTTTGGCGCCCAGAAGTACGACGCGCTGGCCGCGCACGCCAGCCAGGGCGAGAACATCTTCTTCCTGCGGATGGGCAAGGAGCGCTTCACCGAGCTGATGGGCACCGAGACCTTCGTCCGGGTCCGCGACACCACCGGCGCCGCCCTGCCGGAGCAGGACCTCTTCGCCGGCCTGCGCTGACCCGGCGCCCGCCCCGCACCCGGCCCCGTACGCGAGTGCGCAGGTCAGGCGCGGGGCCGGTGGCGCGCGGGGGCCCTGGTGACCATGAGAATGGTGCGGACAGCCCCCCCGTAAGTTGACAGAAGGAACCCCCACATGGATCTCGGCGTGCGCTGGAAGCTGCACGGTGACGGGCGCACGCCCGCACCGGGAGCGGTCGTCCGCCCCGACGAACGGCTCTCCTGGCCCCGCACCGCAGGGCTCGGCGCCCAGCACGTGGTCGCCATGTTCGGGGCGAGCTTCGTCGCCCCGGTGCTGATGGGGCTCGACCCCAACCTGGCGATCATGATGTCCGGCGTCTCGACCGTGATCTTCCTGCTGGCCACCCGCGGCCGGGTGCCCAGCTACCTCGGCTGCTCGCTGTCCTTCGTCGGGGTCGCCGCGGTGATCCGGGCGCAGGGCGGCACCAGCGCGACGGTGACCGGCGCGGTGCTCGTGGTGGGCGTGGTGCTGTTCCTGGTGGGACTGGCGGTGCAGTACTTCGGGGCGCGGATCATCCACGCGACGATGCCGCCGATCGTCACCGGCGCCGTCGTCATGCTGATCGGCTTCAACCTCGCCCCGGTCACCGCCTCCACCTACTGGCCGCAGGACCAGTGGACGGCGCTGCTGGTGATGCTCTTCACCGGCCTGGCGGTGGTGTGCCTGCGCGGCTTCTGGTCACGGGTGGCGATCTTCCTCGGACTGGTCTTCGGGTACGGGATCTCCTGGGTCTTCGACCGGGTCTTCGGGAAGATCCACTCGGTGGGCCCGGGCGGGCAGCCGACCGACCACTGGCGCCTGGACCTCTCCGGCGTCGGCAAGGCGGACTGGATCGGCCTGCCCACCTTCCACGGCCCCTCCTTCCAGTGGTCGGCCGTGCTGGTCGCGCTGCCCGTGGTGATCGCGCTGGTCGCCGAGAACGCCGGACACGTCAAGGCCGTCGGCGAGATGACGGGCGAGAACCTGGACGGCAGGCTGGGCACCGCGATCTCCGCGGACGGCGTCGGCTCGGTGCTCTCCACCGCGCTCGGCGGCCCGCCCAACACCACCTACTCCGAGAACATCGGCGTCATGGCCGCCACCCGGGTCTACTCCACCGCCGCCTACTGGGCCGCGGCCGGCTTCGCCCTGCTGTTCGGCGTCTGCCCCAAGTTCGGCGCGGTCGTGGCCGCGATCCCCGGCGGGGTGCTCGGCGGCATCACCGTCATCCTGTACGGCATGATCGGGCTGCTCGGCGCCCAGATCTGGACCAAGTCCGGGGTCGACCTGCGCAACCCGCTGAACCTGGTCCCGGCCGCGGCCGGCATCATCATCGGCATCGGCAACGTGACGTTGAAGTTCACCGACACGTTCAGCCTCAGCGGCATCGCCCTGGGCACCCTGGTCGTCATCACCGGCTACCACGCGCTGCGCGCGCTCGCCCCCGCGCACCTCAAGACCCAGGAGCCGCTGCTGGACGAGGGCACCTCCTCGTACGACGCACCGTCGTCCGGGGACTCCGGGAGCACCGGGAGCACGGGAAGCACGGGAAGCACCGGAGGCTCCGGGAGCGAGGGGCAGCGGCACGAGCCGTAGGCAGAATTGGCCCGGACATGACCTGACGGTACTTCCGCCGGTCGTTCCGCCTGGCCGGCAGGGCCGTCGGGTGGTCGAATCGCACCCAGCGATCCGACCACCCGACCCCACCCACCGGGAGTGGCATGTCCGTTCTGCCCCACCGCCGCCGGCTCACCGTCGGGGCCCTGGCCCTCGCCGTGTTCGCGATCTCCTGCGGCTCGGCCACCGCCGGCACCACCGCCGCCGCGGGCAAGGTCCTGTGGACCCCGAGCACCAAGGCCGGCCCGTCCTCCTTCCCCGGTGTGCAGTGCGCCGCCCCGAGCACCTTCGGCGTCGTCAAGGACCCCGCCAAGGGCGAGGTGTGGCGGGCCTTCCAGGCCGCGGACCAGGAGCGCTGCGAGACGGTCGGCCCGGACCTCAAGGGCGGCGACACCTTCTACCTGGGCTGGTCGTCCAAGGTGGACATCAAGGACGACCAGAGCCGGTACGTGTTCCAGCTCAAGTGCTCGCCCAGCGAGGGCACGGCGAACCACCCGATCGAGATCGACATCACCAACGCGCGGGTGCGGCTCCAGGAGTGGGACACCGAGCACAACGCGCACCCGCTGTGGACGGCGCCGGTGAAGAACGGCGAGTGGCACGCCTACGCGCTCAGGATCCACCTGGGTCGCACCGACGGGACGATCGACTTCTGGTTCGACGGCAGGAAGCAGACCTTCACGACCGGTTCGGGGACCTTCAAGGGCACCACCTGGGACGGCGACCGCAACTACCTCAAGTGGGGCTCGTACCACCAGAACCCGGGCGAGGCGACGAACACCTTCACCAGCCCGGTGATGGCCACCACCCTGGACCTGGCCACGGCCGGCTCGTAGCAGCACCCACGGGCCCGGACCGCAGCGGATGCGGTCCGGGCCCGGGCCCGTGCCGTCAGCGGATCCGGGCGACGCGGGCGGCCGCCACGGCCACCAGCAGCCCCAGGCCCACGCAGGCCGCGCAGACCAGGAACATCGTCCGGTACCCGGTGGCCTCGGCGACCAGCCCCAGCGAGCCGCTGCCGGCGGCGAGGCCCACGGTGAAGCAGGCCCCGAAGGTCGACAGCGCCGTGGCGCGCTGGCGTTCGCCGACCGAGCGCACCACGAACAGCCCCAGCACCGGGTAGATCTGCCACATGCCGACCCCGGTGAGCACACCGCCGATCACCCCCGCGCCGAGGCCGTCCGACAGCCCGATGAGCGCGACCCCCAGGGCCTCGACCAGGAACAGGGCGGCGAGCGCCACCGGCCGGGTGGCCTCCCAGCGGATCCAGGTGCTCGCCACCCGCAGCAGCACCACGGTCAGGGAGTACGCGGTGACCACGGCCGCTCCCCCGGCGACCCCGAGGGCGTCGAACTTGGCGACCGCGAAGCCGGAGACGGCCGCGAAGCCGAAGGCGGTGAAGACCAGCGCGATGCTGGGCAGCACGGTGCCCAGCAGGGCCCGGCCCCGCTCGATGCCGGCCCGCTCCGCCGACTTCGCGGGCACGCGCACCTCGGGCACGGACAGGGCGATGAGGATGACGGGCAGGGCGAGCAGCCCGGCGATCACGAACGTGGCCGTGGTGCCCACCAGGTGCTCGACCAGGGTGCCCAGCGGAGCGCCCACGCCGATGGCCACGTAGATGACGGTGCCGCTCAGCCCCAGCGCCCAGCCCTGCCGGTCCTTGGCGACCAGTTGGACCGGCCAGACCCCGGTCGCGGCCAGCATCACGCCCATGCCGATGCCCACCAGCATGCGCAGGCCGACGAGTTGGGCGACCGACCCGGCGAGCGGGTAGCAGACGGTGGCGAGCGTGGTCAGGAGCGCTCCGCCGATGGTCAGGGCCCGGGCACCGAGGCGGTTCATCAGCGCGCCCGACACCGGGCGGGCCAGCAGCGCGGTCAGCGCGTAACCGCCGACGACGGCGCCGACCTCGGCGGGACCGCCGTGCAGCGGGCCCGTGACGAGGCCGGGCAGGATCGGGATGGTCAGGGCGAACGGCAGGTAGCCGATGCCGCTGCCCAGCGAGATCAGCAGGGCGTGCCGTACGGATCGCTTGTCGGTGGTCTCGGCAGCGGGCTGCTCCAGCTGCTCGGTCTGCACACGCACAGGTTCTCTCCCCCAAGTCACGGCCCCCCGCACCGCTGCGGTGACGGCCCGGACCGCAGCGGATGCGGTCCGGGCCTACTGTTATCAGACGCCCGCCTTCGACCGATCGGATGGTTCTCACCCCCCCGCGCCGTCAGCACACCGTCCGGGATCCCGGCGCCGGGAGTCCGGATACCTACCATGTGCGCCTTGAGCGCCCCGCGAATCGGGGCTTCCGACTCGAGGAACGGCTGGGCAGATGAGAGCAAGGATCCGCGGCCGGCTTCGGCCCTGGGCCGTCGTCGGCGTCGCACTCGCGGTCGTGGCCGGTACGGCCGCCGCCGCGCCCGGGGAGAACCCGCAGGACGACCTCGGTCCCGACATCACGGCGATCATGAACAAGCCCGCCTACCAGCACGCCCAGTGGGGGCTGCTGGAGATCGACCCCGAGGACGGGCGGGTCCTCCACTCCCGCTACCCCGACCAGTTCTTCATGCCGGGTTCGACCGTCAAGCTGATCACCATCTCCGGCGCCTGGCACGCCCTGGGCCCCGACCACCGCTTCACCACGCCGGTGCACGCCGTCGGCCGCCTCGACGGCTCGACCCTCACCGGGAACCTGGCGCTCGTCGCCCAGGGCGACCTCACCATGGGCGGCCGCACCAAACCGGACGGGTCGGTCGACTTCACCCCCATCGACCACACCTACGCCGACGACGTCCCGGGCGCCACCCTCACCCCGGAGGACCCGCTCGCCGGCCTGGACCAGATCGCCCGTCAGGTCCGCGACTCGGGCATCACCACCGTCGACGGCGACGTCGTCATCGACCCGCGGCTGTTCACGCCCCCCGCGCTCAACCCCCAGCCGACCCCCCTCATCATCAACGACAACGTCATCGACCTGCTGACCACGCCCTCCTCCCCCGGGCAGCCCGCCCAGCTGAGCTGGCGCCCGCAGGTCGCGCCCTACCAGGTCACCTCGAACGTCCGCACCGTCGACCCGGGCGGCACCACCGACATCCAGGTCAGCGCCTCCCCCGACGGCACGGGCATCACCCTCTCCGGCACCATCGCCGCCGACGCCCCGCCCACCTTGAAGATCTCCCAGGTCCAGGACCCCAACGCGTTCGGGCGCACCGCCCTGATCGAGGCCCTGGGCCGCGCCGGGGTCACCGTCACCGCCCCGCCCACCGGGCCCAACCCGCAGGCCGCGCTGCCCGCCTCGTACAGCGGCGACCCCCAGGTGGCCGCCTTCGTCTCCCCGCCGTACCGCGAGTACGCCAAGCTGATCCTGAACGTCAGCCACAACCTCGGCGCCAACCTGGCCCTGTGCAACATGGCCGTCGGCCGCGGCAGCAGCAACTGCTTCGACGGCTTCCCCGTCGTCCACGACTTCCTCACCACGACGGCGAAGGTCGACCCGACCCAGTTCCAGCTGGCCGACGGCCGCGGCGACGTCCCCGTCGACCGCGTCACGCCCACCGGGCTCAACCAGCTGCTGGCGTACTGGCTGCACACCCCCGACGCGGACGCCTTCCGCACCTCGCTGCCGATCCTCGGCGTGTCCGGCACCGGCGCGCTCTACTGCAACACCGACGCCTGCCCGGCCAAGGGCAAGGTCTTCGCCAAGCCCGGCACCATCATCGGCTTCGACTGGCTCAACCAGCAGTTCGCCATCAACGCCCAGACCTACGCGGGCTACCTCCAGGCGGACGACGGCCACCTCTACACCTTCTTCGTCGGCGTCAACGGCGCCGCCGTCCCCAACATCCAGGGCTTCTTCGACGTCAACGACGACGTCGACCAGATCGCCGTCATCCTCCAGCAGGAGGCCTGCAGGCAGGCCCGCAACCACCCGCCCCACCCGACCGCCTCCTGAACCCCCCTCCCCGCCCGGCCGGGACGGCCGACCGCCACCGGCCGGGCGGGAGCACGTGGTCGACCTCGGACCGCTGAAATCCGGACCGGTGCGGCGAAACGTGGCGGGTCCCACACTCCGCGGCGCCGGAAGTGATGAGGGTCACTCACCGACCCCGGGCAGGCGGGCGGGCGGCGTCAGAGCCCCTGAGGACTGGGCGGGGCGTGGATCGGCACGGGCGAAGGCCCTGTCCGCTTCGGGACCTTGGGCACGAATCCGGCCGACCTTCGGCCCGGTGGTTCACCGTGCGTATCCGGGCAACCGTGGACGGTCGCCCGGCGTGGTCGGGCGAGGGCGCCGTCCGCTGTGGGCGGCGCCGTTCCCTGCCGTCTACCCGGCGCACGGGACGCGTGACGAGCACGTGGCCGTACGTCCCGGAGGACCCCGAAGCCCATGTCCCAAACGATCGACAACGCCCCGTACACCGCCTTCCACCGCAGGCTGGCCCTGGCCTGTTCCGGCGGGCCGCTGCTCGACGGCTACATCCTGAGCATCGTCGGTGTCGCCCTGATCGGGATGCGCCCCGACCTGGGCCTGTCCACCGCGCAGGTCAGCCTGATCGGCGCCGCCGCCCTGGTGGGCATGTTCGTCGGCGGCGCCGTGTTCGGCGTGCTGACCGACAGGATCGGCCGGGAGGTGATGTACACCGCCGACCTGCTGGTGATGGTCGCCTGCTCGGTGCTCTCGTTCTGGGTCGACTCGGTGTGGGCGATCACCGTGCTGCGCTTCGTGCTCGGCATGGCGGTGGCCGCCGACTACCCGATCGCCACCTCCCTGCTGGCCGAGTGGCTGCCCGCCAAGCACCGCGGGCGGCTGCTCGGCCAGCAGATCGTCGCCTGGTACGCCGGCTCGGTGCTCGCCTACGTGGTGGGCTACCTGTTCCTGGAGCTGGCCGGACCGGGCAGCTGGCGGTGGATGCTGGCCAGCTCCACCGTGCTGTGCGTGGTGTTCCTGGTGATCCGCCGCGGCTCGCCGGAGTCGCCGCGCTGGCTGGCCGCCAACGGGCGGGTCGGCGAGGCGGTGCGCGTGGTGGAGAAGCACCTGGGGGTGCGGGTCGACGGCCGCGAGCTGATGCCCGACCCGGCCGGGCGCGCCCGCGCCGCCGGCGGGCTGCGGCTGCTGATGACCCCGCCCTACCGGCGCCGCACCCTGTTCTGCGGCCTGTTCTTCCTGTGCCAGGTCGGCCCGCTGTTCGCGATGCTCACCTTCGGCCCGCAGATCCTGTCCTCCTTCGGCATGCCCGGCGGCACCGTGATGGAGACCCTGGGCACCGGGCTGATCAGCCTGGTCTTCCTGCTCGGCTGCTACCCGGCGCTGCGCCTGATCGACACCAAGGGCCGGCGCCCCGTCATCATCTGGTCCTTCGCGCTGATGACCGTGCCGCTGGCGCTGCTGGGCGTGTGGCCCACCGCCCCGGCGGCCGTGGCGCTGACCGCGCTGTGCGCGTACGCCTTCCTGTGCGGCGGGCCGAACGTGCTCGACTGGACCTACCCCAACGAGCTGTTCCCGACCGAGATCCGGGCCACCGCCGTGGGCATGGCCACCTCGGTCAGCCGGATCGGCGCCGCGGTGGGCACCTACCTGCTGCCGCTGTCGCTGACCGGCCTGGGCACCGGCCCGACCATGCTGATCGCCGCCGGGGTGACGGCGCTGGGCCTGCTGGTGTGCGTGCTGTGGGCGGAGGAGACCCGCGGTACGGCGCTGGGCGCCTCCCCGGCCGCGCCGCGTACGGGCCGGGCGCCGGGCGTCCCGGCGCAGCGGGTGGCGCAGACGGTGCGCTGACGGTTCGTCGGCCGGCGGCGCCGTCCGGGGTTCCCCGGACGGCGCCGCCGTTTCTCCTCACCAGGGGGCGTCCGCCGTGTCGTCGACGCCGTTCAGGCGGTTCAGGACGGCCCGGAAGACCCACCGGTCGAGGTACCCGGGGTACTTGGGGTGGGGTGGGAGGGGGTCGTCGCGTTCGACGCCCGGGGGCAGGCCGCCGGTGGCGGGGGCGAGTTCGCGTTCGTCGCGGAAGGCGAGGGCGACCCAGAACCCGGCGGCCAGCGGCACGGCGGCCACGCCCTGGGGTGGGGGCCAGGGCTCCCCGTTGAAAGTGTCGTCCCGTGCAACTATTGTGTTGACATATAAAGCGCATCAGCAAGCGCCTGTGTCCTGGCGCTGCCGTTCCCACCGGGAGTCCGACATGAGCACCACCCTCTTCACCCCGTACACGCTGCGGGAACTGACCGTTCCCAACCGGGTCTGGATGCCGCCGATGTGCCAGTACAGCGCCGCACCGGCCGGAGAGGCCGCCGGGGTCCCCACGGACTGGCACTACACCCACCAGGCGGCGCGGGCCGCCGGCGGCACCGGGCTGATCATCACGGAGGCCACGGCGGTCAGCCCCGAGGGGCGGATCAGCCCGTACGACCTCGGGCTGTGGAACGACACCCAGGTCGAGGCGTTCCGCCGGATCACCGACTTCCTCAAGGCCCAGGGCACCGTGCCGGCCGTCCAGCTCGGGCACGCCGGGCGCAAGGCCTCCACCGAGCGGACCTGGGTGGACCGCGGGCGCGCCCTGGCCCCCGAGGAGGAGCACGGCTGGACCCCTCTCGCCCCCAGCGCGCTGCCCTTCTCGCCCGAGCACACCACCCCCGAGGAGCTGACGGTCGATCAGATCGGCGGGATCGTCCGGCAGTTCGCCGACGCCGCGCGGCGCGCCCTGGCGGCGGGCTTCCAGGTCGTCGAGGTCCACGGCGCGCACGGCTACCTGATCCACCAGTTCCTCTCCCCCGAGAGCAACCGCCGCACCGACGCCTACGGCGGCTCCTTCGAGGGCCGCATCCGCTTCGCGCTGGAGGTCGTCGACGCGGTGCGCGAGGTGTGGCCGCAGGAGCTGCCGCTGTTCTTCCGCGTCTCGGCCACCGACTGGCTCACCGAGAACCCGCAGGACGGCCGCGAGGGCTGGACCTCGCAGGACACCGTCCGCCTGGCCAAGGAGCTCCAGGCGCACGGCGTGGACCTGCTGGACGTCTCCACCGGCGGCCTGGTGCCCGACGCCGCGATCGAGGCCGGCCCCGGCTACCAGGTGCCCTTCGCCGAGGCGGTGCGCGACCAGGCCGGCCTGCCGGTGGCCGCCGTCGGCCTGATCACCGAGCCGGCCCAGGCCCAGGAGATCCTCGCCGCCGGCCGCGCCGACGCCGTCCTGCTCGGCCGCGAACTGCTGCGCAACCCCTCCTGGGCCCGCCACGCGGCCGGCCAGCTGGGCGGTGAGGTGCACACCCCCGTCCAGTACCACCGCGCCTGACGACGCGGCTGCGGCCGCCGCCCCCTGGACTTCGGGTCGGCGGCCGCACCACAGTTGACGCTGCGTCAGGAGTTGCCGCGGCCCAGGAAGTGGCCGGCGGTGGTGGCGCTGGTGGAGCGGCGGTCGTGGGAGGCGTCCTCGACGACGTGGATCATGCTGCTGTCCGGGTCCATGCCGCGGTCCTTGGCCCAGCCGCTGACCAGGTGGGTCATCTCGTTGTTGGCGTCCAGGTAGGTGTCGGAGATCTTGGCGTTGGCGACGCTGTTGTTGTGGTCCTTCATCTGGTTGTCCCACTCCCAGGCCCAGGTGTCGACCAGGCGCTGGGCGCTGTCGCCGACCCACGGGATGGGGGTGAGCGGGGCGCCGACCACGTGGTAGGCGACCTTGGCCTTCCAGTCGGCCTGGAGGTTGGCGTCGTCGCGCTGGCCCATGGCGACGTCGGCGCGGATCGCGTCGTAGACGCCCAGGCCGGCGGCGCCCTTGTTCATCACGTCCTGGACGTCGTTCTGCGAGGGGTGGGGCCCGATCGAGGACAGCTCCTGGGCGATCTTCGCGCTCTCGGCCTGGTGCAGGGTGGCGTAGGCGTCGGGGTTGTCGGACAGTCCGCGCATCACCCGCACCAGGCTGTCCTCGCCGACGCCCATGTGCACGGTGCCGTTCGCGTCGGTCCACACCGTGCTGCCGTGGTCCAGGTACTGGGAGTTGCGGCCGTTGAAGATCTCGTGGCTGTCGTTGGTGTAGTCGGCCAGCGCGTTGGCCAGCGGCTGGCGCAGGTTGGCGTTGACCTTGTTGCCGCCCTGGCCCTCGTCCAGGGTGGTGACGGTGTCGTGCATGATCCGGGCCTGGGCCTCGGTGTGGTGCCCGGTGTGCGGGGCGCCGGCCGGCTGGCCGGTGGTGGCGGCCTCCAGCGCCGCGCCCAGGCCGCTCTGCGACAGCGGGTCGGGCGTCTTGAACGGGCCGGCCATCGAACTGACCCAGCCCTCGGGCCACTTGCGGTCCTTGAGCAGGTAGTGCAGGTGCTGGTTGCCGCCGCCGGAGTTGGGGTCCAGGTAGGCGGTGGCGGCGTCCGGCTCGCGGCCCATCACGGCGAGCACGTTGTCCAGCGGGTCGGCGCCCAGCGCGGTGCCGTTGTGGTTGGCCTTGTAGGACCACGCGTCGGGGGTCTTCTTCTCCGCGGCGGTGATGTCGTCGGCCAGGTCGCCGAGCATCCCGGCCGAGTACGTGGCGTCGCCCTTGGTCATCAGCGTGGTGAGGACCTGGTACCCGTACACCGGGTCGGTGTTGGAGCCGTAGTTGTGGTCCCCGTCGCAGCCGACCTTGGCCATGCCCGCGCGCCAGCGCCGGTAGAAGTCGGTGTTGGTGTCCTGGGTGGCGGAGGCCAGCGCGTGGGTGAGGCCGCCCTGGAGGTCGGTGTAGGCGGCCTTGCGGTCGCCGCCGGGGCTGCTCAGCTTCCCGGCGAGCTTGAGCATGCCGTCCGGGCCGAGCCGGTCCAACAGGCCTTGGGAGAAGGCGGGGTGGTCGGCCTTGTCCTTCATCAGGTCCTGCAGCTGGACCAGTTGCTCCGGGGTCAGGTCGTTCAGGTGGGTGGCCAGGTCGGCGGCACGCTGGGCGTCACCGGCGTCGCCGCCGCCCACGGCCTGGCCGTTGAAGGTGGTGTCCAGCGGGTTGCCGGCCTTGGAGGCGCCGCGCAGGGCGGCGGCGATGCGCTGGTCGGCGCGGGTGGCGGCCTGGATGCCGGCCGCGATCGCCTTGGTCCACTTGTCGGCCGCGTCCTGGTAGGACTGCCGGGCCTCCGGGTCGTGGTGCAGGGCCTGGCGGGTGGCCGGGTCGAGGGTGCTCTCGTCGAACACGGCGGTGCCGGTGCCGGTCACCTTGAAGCCGTCCTTGACGGCGCCGTCGGCGGCGTCGCGGGTCTGCTTCTGCGCGGCGGCGAAGTCGGCGTGCGCCTCGTCGAGCAGCGAGGCCATCGCGTTGGCCTCGGTCTGGGCGTCGACGATCTGGCCCTTGGTGGCCAGCAGCGCCGCGTTGGCCAGGTTCGCGGTGCCGCCCGTCCACCAGGGGCCGCCGCTGCCCGGCAGGCCGGAGCCGCCCGGGGTGAACAGGCCGTTGCCGCCGATGCCGCCGCCGTTGCCGCTTCCGCCCAGGACGTCCTGCTCCATGGTGGTCTGCATGGTGTGGAAGCGGGTGGCCATCGCGCGCCACTGGGTGGCGGCCGAGGTCAGCGCGTCCGGGTTGGCGTTGATGACGTCTTCGTATCCGAGCATGGTCACTGCACCTGGAGGGACTGGGCGATGGACAGGTTGGTACTGCGGTAGTTGGCGCTGGTGCTCTGCATCGCGGCGGCGTTGGCGTTCAGCCGCCCGGTCAGCGCCTTGACCTGCTGGTGCCACTCGTCCAGCGAGTCCTTCAACGCCCCGGCGCTGTCCCAGTTCTTGAGGGCGCCGACCGCCGTCCCGGTGGCGTCGTCGGCGACCGCGCCCGCGCCCGGGCAGTCGTGGGCCAGGTTGGTCAGCGTGGCGTGCGCCTTGTCCAGCGCGGCGTGGTTGACTCCGAACCCGCCCGGTGCCGGTGTGCTCATCCGTCGTTCCCCCATGTGTGGTGACCCGGCGGTGTGGTCACCGGGCGCCGATGATCGTAAGTCCGCGGAGCGCCGGTTTTCGCAAGGGATTCATCAGGGATTCGTCACCGTTCTGTCACCGCCCGGCGCCCGGCGGGCCGTTCGGGTACGGCACACCGGCCGGGCCGGGGCCGGTGGAACGGTCCGGGGCCGGCGGAGCGGCCCGGGGCCGGCCGGGCCGCCCGTACCGTGACGGGCCGAGGGCCCCGCACCCGCCCGTTGCGCGGGGGGTGCGGGGCCCTCGGGTGGGCGCAGCGCTCAGGCGAGCAGGTCGGACTGGAGGTCGACCACCTGGCGGAAGGCCGCGGCGGGCACGCCGCGCGGGTTGGTCATGGTGATCACGGCCACCACGTCGGAGGCCGACACCAACGCCAGCCGGGTCGTCGGCACGTCCTTGCCCGCGGTCTCCCGGGACTCCTTGCGGGTCACCTCGACACCGTCCGGCAGCTCGCCGTCGGCCGAGGAGGTCGCGGTCCGCGCGTCGGGCGCGGCCTTGAGCTGGATCTCCGAGCGCGTCCGGGAGAAGGTGTCCCAGGCCTCGGCGGAGGTGCCGAAGCGCATCAGCCGGATCCGGGTGCTGGTGCCGTCGGAGGCGGTCCACTCCCGGACGGTGGCCGCGCGGCACACGTTCTGCCGCAGCAGGGTGCGCATCCGGGCCGGGTTCTGCAGGTCGCCGAGCAGCGCGTCGCAGGACACCCAGTTCGCCGGGGCCGCCCCGTCGGGGGCCGCCGACGCCGTGCCGGAGGCGCTCGGGCTCGCGGAGGCCGAGGAGGTGCCGGACGGGGCGTCGGACGGGGCGTCGGACGGGGTGCCGGACGGGGTGTCGGAGGCGCTCGGGCTCGCGGAGGCCGAACCCGTCGGGACCGTCGGGGCCGGGAAGACCGGCGGGTTCACCGAGCCGCCGGCCTCCTTGGGCGCGGGCAGCAGCAGGTACCGCAGGTCCGCCAGGTGCACGGCGGTGCTCTTGTCCTTGCTCTTGTCCTTGAGGTTGGGCGCGGCCTTGCCCGAGGGCAGCGGCGGCAGGGCCAGCGGCGGGAAGGTGTAGCGGCCGTCGCCGGCGGTGGCCAGGCCGGGGATGTCGGTACGCTCGGGCGCGGTGACGGCCAGCGCGGTGCCGGTGCCGGCCAGGGCGAACACCAGGACGGCGCAGCCCCAGCGCACCGCGGCCTTGCGGCGGCGGGCGCGGTGGGCGGCCTGCTCCTCGGCGGCCCGTGCCGCGAGGGCCTGCTCCTCGGCGGCCGGCGGCGGGGCGGGGGCGGGGGCCGGGTCGGCGTCGAGCGCCGGGGCGAACTCCGGGGCGGACTGCGGCCCGGGCTGCGGGGTGGCGGCGTGGTCGTCGGTCATACGGAGGCTCCGGGGCTGGCGAGGCGGTCGAGCTGCATGGTGAAGAGGGCCACGATCCTGTCCTTGGGCAGCGGTGCCACGCCCTCGGCGCTCATGATCACCAGGAGGTCGCCCTCGGCGGCCGAGCACTCCAGGTAGTCGATCGGCGCGGACGGCGGCGCGGGCATCAGGTAGCAGTGCGCCTCGGGGTGGCCGGGGATCTGCGGGCCGGAGCGGAAGATGCCGGTGTCGCCGGTGAACACCGCGGTGTACTCGTTGATCCGTTGCACCTCCTGCTGGTTGAACTGGCGCAGCCGCAGGCCGATCACCAGGTTGCCGTCGTCGTTGCGGTAGGTCCGCACGCCGGTGCCCTTGACGTGCAGGCCCTGCCAGTAGGAGCGGAGCTTGTCGCGCTTGTCCTTGGGGACCTGCTGGAGCTCGGCGTCCATCTCGTCGGTCAGCTGTCCGGCGCCGAGTTCGGTGTCGTTGCCGTAGCCGCCCTCGTCGGGGCCCGGTGCGTAGCCGGCCGGGACGGGCAGCAGCAGGTCGCGCAGCGAGCCGAAGTGGCTGCCGTTGGACTTGGCGCCGAAGGGCGTGGGGGTGGCGGTCGGGGCGGGGGTGCCGGTGGGGCCGGCGGCGGCGACCGGGGCGGGGTCGTCGTACTGGGTCTTGATGATGCCGACGCCGATGACCACGCCGACCAGGGCGGCGGCGACGGTGGCGGCGCCCGCGCGCAGCAGGCGGCGCGGGGCGGGGTTCGGCGCGGGGGCCGACTGGCCTGCGGGCGCGGCCGGTTCGGTGGCCGCGGGGGTCCGCTCGGCCGGGGTGGCCGGAGTTGCCGGGGTAGCCGGGGTGGCCGGGGTGGCCGGGATGAGTGGCTCGGCCGGGGCGGCCGGGGTGTGCGGCTCGGCCGGGGTGGCCGGCACGGCGGCCACGGAGTCGTCGGTCACGGAGTCGTCGGTCATGCCAGCCGCTCCCACTGCTGCTTGGCGAGGGCCTTGAGGTCCCCGGATTCCACCGGCTTGGGGCTGAACACCTCGACGGTCATCAGCACCGTGCCGCGCTGGGCGGCGGCGTGGCCGTAGTAGTACTGGTCCTTGGTGTCGGACCAGTGCCTGGGTTCGGGGTCCACCCGGTAGCCGCCGTCGGTGTCGTCGGCGAAGGTCTGCCCGTGGAAGGCCGCGGCCTCGTCGATGTGCTCGGGCGTGTACTGGGTGAGCGTGACCCGGTAGCGGACGTCGTCCTTCATCCAGTCCACCTCGGCGGCGCGCCGGAAGCCGGACGTGGCGAGGTCCTTGAAGACGACGGCCGCGTCGCCCTTGCGTTCGGCGAGTTCGCCGATCGACATCCAGCCGGGCTTGTCCGGGTAGTCGCCCCAGGCGGTGCTGCCGTCGGGGGCGCTGATCAGCAGCTTGGTCAGGTCGCCCTCGATGGCGGGCGGCGGGGGCTGGGCGGCGGCGAGGGCGGCGGGGTCGACCGTCTCGGCCGGGTAGGCGGGCAGGGCGACCTGGAGCGGGGGCAGCGGCGTGGGCGGGCGCTGGGCCTGGATCGCGTAGCCGACGCCGCCGCCGGCCAGCACGCCCACGACCAGGGCGCAGACGGACAGCAGCACCGGGCGGGGGCGGCGCGGGGGGCGCGGGGCGGTCTCGGGGCCGGCCGACAGGTAGTCGGCGTGGACGTCCGCCGTAGGGGCGAACTCCTCGACGACCGGCGCCTGGTGCGCCGATGCCTGGGCCGACCAGGGGGACGGCGCCGGGACGGGGGGCACCGGCGGGACCTGGGGCACCGGTGGTACGGGCGGTACGGGCGGCAGCGGCGGCGTCGGCGGTTCGGCCGACGCGCCCGACGCGGACGGGTCGGACGGTTCGTCGGCCGCGGACGGCGGCTGCTCGGGTTCGGTGGTCACGGAAGCGACTCCTGAGGAGGAGGGGCGGGAGGACGTCGTGGGGCGATCGCGCGGGCGCGGGCTCAGCCGCCGGAGGCGAGCCACTCGCGCTGGCGCTTCATCAGGTCGTTCAGCAGCGCCTTGTCCGGCGTGCCCTTGACCTCGACGTCGACGGTGTACTGGACGTCGCCCTGGCTGGAGATGCCGGTCATCGAGCCGGTGTAGGCCTCGTTCTTGGGCTTGCGGCGGAAGCCGTGGGCGTTGGGGTCGCCGTCGATGTCGATCGGTTCCTGCGACTTGACGGTGTAGCCCTGGACGAACCGGCTCGCCAGGTCGGCGGAGCCGAAGTGCAGCAGGGTGACGGTGACTTCGGCGGTGCCGTCGGCGGTGCGGTAGGTGCGGGTGGCGCCGTCCCGGTAGCCGAGGCGGCTGAGGATGGTGTCGATGTCGTCCGGCTTGCCGAACATCTCGGAGACGTCGTCACGGGTCATCGCCATCCCGTCGGCGGGCCCGTAGGACTCGCCGCCGGCCGGGATCGGGAGCAGGAAGTAGCGCAGGTCGCCGTCGTGCTTGCCGCCGCTGACGGTGCCCTTGACGGTGCTCGCCGGGGCGGGCTCGGTCGGGACGGCCGTCGGCACCGGGACGGGTACGGCGGAGGGCGTGGCGCTCGCGGCGGCGCTCGGGCCGCCGCTCGCCGGGGCGGTGGCGGTGGCGGTGGCACGCGGTGCGGGCGCGGCGGCCGGGTGGCCGTCCGGCTTGCCGACGGCGACGGTCACCGCGGCGCTGGCCGCCGTGACGGCGAGCAGTCCGGCGGTGGCCAGCGCGACCCCGACGGCGCGCGGCAACCGGCGCGGGGCCGGGGCCGCCGGGGCCGGGTCGGCGGGCTCGGGCGCAGGCGCGGGCTCGGGCGCAGGCGTGGGCTCGGGCACGGCAGCCGCTTCCGGCGCGGCTGCGGGCTCGGGCGCTACGACGGCCGGCTGCGCTACGACGACCGGCGGCGGGTCGGTGAACGCGGCGCTCTCGTTCTCGGGCGCGGGCAAAGGACTCCCCCCATGGGAATGATCGGAATGTCGCACGTGGGCCACCGTCGCAATCCGCTCCCCCACGGCTTTCCCGGACCGGCCATCACGCGTCTCAGCAGGGATTATGAGAGTCCGATGACCTTCTCGCCAACAAAATCAATCACCGCACTCCCGTGCAATGCCCGATGAATCGGACACTCCGTGACCCAACCGCAACAGGCGCCCTGCCGGGGTGTCGTGCGTCCGGGTGCCGCGGGCGGCGGTTCCGGCCCGGCCTTGAGTTGGAGTGCGCTCCAAGTCCTACGGTTCCTTCCGTGGTCAGGGCCGGTCGGCCGGGGCCGCGGCACGGGAACGGGTACGAGGAGAGGACAGGCGCCATGGGTGTTGCGGAGCAGGGGGCCGGGCAGCGGCAGGAGCGGTTCGAGCGGGGCATGGAGGTGCTCACCCGGGTCGACGGGGAGGGCGGGCAGCGGGTGGTGGACGCGCTGGCCGACATCAGCCCGGAGCTGGCCCACCAGGTCGTCGCCTGGGGCTTCGGCGACGTCTACAGCCGCCCCGAACTCGCCCCGCGCGACCGGCAGTTGGTGACCCTGGGGATGCTCACCGCGCTCGGCGGCTGCGAGCCGCAGCTGGAGGTCCACATCAACGCCTCGCTCAACGTCGGCCTCACCCCCGTGGAGATCACCGAGGCGCTGCTGCACTCGGCCGTGTACTGCGGGTTCCCCAGGGCGCTGAACGCGACCTTCGTCGCCAAGAAGGTCTTCGGCGAGCGCGGCCTCCTCCCGGTCACGGCGAACTGACGCCGGACCACCGCACCGCCGGGGCGCGGCCGGTGCGATCATGCGGCCATGACGTATTCGGCAGCACGTGACGCGTTGGAGGGCCTGGCGCTCGGGGACGGCTTCGGCGAGCGGTGGTTCCCGCTCTTCCGCACACCGAAGGTGGCGTTCGCACAGATCCGGGCCCGGCAGGTGCCGCCGGAGACCCCGTGGCACTGGACCGACGACACGGCGATGGCGCTGTCGGTGTACGGGATCCTCACCGCGTACGAGGCGGTGCACCAGGAGCGCCTGGCCCAGGCCTTCGGGGCGACGTACCTGGCCGACGCCTACCGCGGTTACGGCAACGGCATGAGCCTGCTGCTGCCCCGGCTGGCCGGGCGGCCGTCGGCGTGGCGCGAGGAGTCGCGCAGGCTGTTCGACGGGCAGGGCAGCCTGGGCAACGGTGCGGCGATGCGGGTGGCGCCGCTGGGCGCCTGGTTCCACGCGGACCTGGACGAGGCCGCGGAACAGGCCGCGCTGTCGGCCGAGGTGACGCACGCCCACCCCGAGGGGATCGCCGGCGCGGTGGCCGTGGCGCTGGCGGCCGCGCTGGCCGCGCGCGGACGCGGGGGCGCCGGGGCTCCGGCACCGGCACCGGCACCGGCTCCGGCTCCGGCTCCGGCACCAGCACCGGCCGGGGCCGACTTCCTCGCCGAGGTGGCCGGGCGCACCCCGGCCGGCCCGGTGCGCGAGGGCCTGGCCCGGGCCGCCGAACTCGCCCCGGACACCGAGCCCTGGCGCGCGGCGGACCTGCTGGGCAACGGGCAGCGGGTGCGGGCCGGCGACACCGTGCCCTTCGCCCTGTGGTCGGCCGCCCACCACCTCGACAGCCTCACCGACGCCCTGTGGACCACCGCCGAGGGCCTGGGCGATGTGGACACCACCTGCGCCATCACCGGCGGCGTGGTCGCCGCCCGCACCGGCCTGGGCGGGGAGGCCGCCGGCTGGCTCGCCCGGCGCGAGCCGCTGCCGGAGTGGGTGGCCGGGGCCGAGGACGAGAGCCCGGTACGGCGCGCGGGCTGAGCCCCCGGGCCGGGCGGGGGCCGGGCGGGGACGACCACGGTGACACCGGTCCGCCGCCGGCGGGACGAAGACAATTCCATGATCATCAATCCCGTCTCCGTCGTGCCGTCCTCTCCGTCGTTTGCCCACGTCTACGGGCCGACGCCTAGACGATGAAGCGGTGGATGGCCTCGTTGGCGTGGTCCTGAAACGACGGGTTGGCCAGGTCGGGGAAGATGTCCGCCTGGTTGACCAGGGGGCCCTTCAGCTTGTTGGCCGCGCTGGCGTAGAACACCCCGCTGGCCAGGGTCGGGTCGGTGACGCCGTCGACCAGTCGCTTCGCGCCGACCTCGAGCTTGTGGGAGATCCCCAGGGCGGGCAGGACGTACTTGGACGCCATGCGCAGCGGTAGGGCGATGTTGTTGGCGGCTTGGGTGCCGGTGGTGGCGCCGGGGCTCACGGTGATGAAGCGGCGGTCGGGGTGCCGGCGGGCCAGGTAGGCCATCCAGAGGGCCCCGATGTACTTGGCCTGCCCGAAGGCGAGGTTGAAGTCGGTCTTTCCGTCGGCGAAGAATCTGCCGTCGATGACGGTGGCGAGTTCGTCGGCAGAGGTTGAGGCGAAGGACGGCCGCTTCATCCGCAGCATCGGAAGTCCCCTGGCTGCTTCACTTCCGGCGAGGACCGCGACCTCGCCGAGCCGTCCCTCGGCCAGGAGTCCTTCGAGGAGGACGACGTGGCCGAGAACATTCGTCGCGAACACATTGGTGACCCCGTCAGCGGTCAACTCCATCGATCTCGGGCCGATGACGCCGGCGTTCATGACCAGTGCGTCGACGTTTCCGTCGACGGCGGCAAGGCCGGCGCGGACCGAGCCCAGATCGGCGACGTCCATGACGACGATGTCGAAGATTCGTCGGCCGGTGGCGGCTTCGAGCTCGGCCTTTGCCGTTGTCGCCCGGTCTCGGTTGCGGCAGGCCAAGTAGATGCGGGTCGTCTCCGGTCGCAGGGCCAGTTGCCGGGCCACGTCCTTGCCGATCCCGCCGTTGGCGCCCGTGATCATCACGGTCTTTCCCGGGAGTGTGCTCATCGGGATTCCCTCTCATCTTCTGCGGGGCCGATCAGGTTGAACGGCTCATGCCGCTTCGCGGGGGCCGGTGCTGCGTCGGCGAGTCACGTGGCCTTCAAAGTGGGTTGTGCAACTCAGTCTGACCCGGCCCAGACTGGGCTGTCAAACTCAGAATCGCTACCATGGGTGCATGGCGAACAAGACGAACAATCGGCCGCGGCTCACCGCGAAGGGCGAGCGCGTCCGGGGCCGAATCGTGGAGGGGGCTGCGGCCTTGATCCACGAGCGCGGGGTCGCGGGTACCACCCTGGAAGACGTCAAGGGGGCAGCGGAGGTCAGCGGCTCGCAGCTCTACCACTACTTTCCCGACAAGAACGAGCTCCTGCAGGCGGTCATCGACTACCAGGCCGACACTCTCGTCGCTCACAATCGGCAGGCGCTCGGCAGCGAAGACGGAATCGCAGCCTGGCGGGACATGCTGATCGCCGGGGTGAAGCACGGCCAGGCCAAGGGAGGCTGCCCACTCGGCTCGCTCGGCGGCCAACTCGCCGAGAGCGACCCCGAGTCCCGAGCCCTCATCGCCGCCGGATTCGAGCAGTGGTCAGCTGCCATCAGCGAAGGACTCACGTCGCTCCACGCCGACGGGAAGCTCGCACCCGGCATCGACCCGGACGCCCTGGCCACCACCATGCTCGCCACCCTGCAAGGCGGACTGCTGCTCGCCCAGGTTCAACGGAGCACGCGCCCCTTGGAAGTCGCGGTCGATACTCTCCTCGCCCTGGCCATCCGGACTTGAGACCCTGATGGGGATCCTTGCCTGAGGACCTGGTCGCGGACGGGTGCATCATCAAGGCGCCCTCGGGCGGACAGTGCGCGGGGAAGTCTCCTGTGGACCGGGGCGAGCAGGACACCGAGCAATCCCAGCTGACTGGCGGTCACGGGATACCCGTGGTCACGGTGCCCGTCGGCGTGAACGTTCGCGACCACACGCCCGGTCTCGGGTGGTGTCCTCGTGCCGCGCCTGCTGACGCGTGGCCGTGTACGGGCTGGTAGTCGTAGCCGGCGTCCGGCTCAGCCTCGGACTCTGCGGGGACGCCGGTCCAGACCGACGGCCGCTGGGTGGTCGAGCGCACGAACTCGTGGATGAACAACTTCGGCAAGCTTCGCCGCAACACCGAGCGGCGACGCTCCTGCACCGGGTTCTTCCTTGCTCTGGCCACGGTGATGAGGCTCGTTGAGAATCCCCACCCCATGCTCGGGGTGCGGGACAGACCTGCTCACTCGATCTCCCCACCCTCGGAGCGTTGGCCTGGGATGGAGCGTCAGGGCTCCGGAGCCGCCGCGTCGGTCAGCAGCACTTCGGGTCGGACCGCGCTGTCCAAGGGACCTGTCCACGGTCCTCCGGCCTGCAGGGGCTGCCGCTCGGGCGGCCGCCGGGGCGTCGTCACAGGGCCGCGAGTCGCCGAGGCTGCGTCAGAGTTGGGTTGCGCCGCCGTCGACGAGGAGTTCGGAACCGGTGGTGAACGAGCTCTGGTCGGCCGCGAGGTAGAGCGCGGTGGCGGCGACCTCCTCGGGTCGGCCGACGCGACCGAGGGGGGTCGGTGCGGCATGCCCGGCCACCGCGGACCGCCCACCTTGCGGCATGGCGGCCCGCAGCTCGTCGGCCCCGGGGGTCTCGACGGGGCCGGGAGTCAGGGCGTTGACCCGGATCCCGCGATCGGCCAGCTCGGCAGCCCAGGTACGAGCCAGGCTCCGGATCGCGGCCTTTGTGGCGGCGTAGACGCCGAGGCCCGGAGCCGCTCGTAGCGCGGCGCTGGAGGAGAGCAGGATCACCGAGGCTCCGGCCGACAGCAGCGGCAGGGCCTTTTGGACGGTGAAGACGGTGCCCTTGAAGTTGATGGAGGTGGTGCGCTCGTAGTCCTCTTCGGTGATCTCACCCAGTGGGCCGTAGTCCCCGACGCCGGCGTTGGCCAGGACGATGTCCAGCCGGCCGCTGCGCTCGGTGATCTCGGCGAACAGCCGGTCGAGGTCGTCCAGATTCGACGCGTCGCCCTGGATGCCGATGCCGCGCGGGCCGACCAGTGCGACGGCAGCGTCCAGTTCGGCCTTGCGGCGGCCGGTGAGGTAGACCGTCGCCCCCTCTGCGGCGAACCGGCGGGCGGTGGCGAGGCCGATGCCGGTCGAGGCACCGGTCACCAGGGCGGTCTTGTGCTCCAGCAGTCCCATGTCGTTCTCCAGTCCTAGAGGTAACCATCTTTGTTACATTTATGGGCGGAGAAACATCCCCGCACAGGGGAGCGGTCGGATCAGGTTGCCGTGAGTACGTCCCGCAGGACGTCTTCCAGTGTCGTTCTCGCCAGTTCCTTACGGAGGGCCGCTTCGATCTCGTCGTAGACAGCGGTCATCGCCGGCCCGATGCCGTGACCCACGACGCACTCCGGGTCGGGGGTCGAGCGATGCAGGGCGAAGATCGGCCCCACCTCGACCGCCTCGTAGACATCGAGAAGGGTGATGTCCGCCAGGTCTCGCGAGAGCATCCAGCCGGCCCCCGCGCCTCGCCGCGAGTCGACCAGTCCGGCCTTGCGCAGTTCGGCCAGCAAGCGGCGGATCACCACCGGATTGGTGTTGACGCTCGTGGCGATCTGCTCGGAGGTGGCAACCTCATGGCCACGGCGCTGATAAAGCCCGATCCAGGTCAGGGCGTGTGCCGCGATCGTCAGTCTGCTGTTGGCGCTCACGCCGCACCTCCCTCTGCCTTGAAGCAACAGTAATAGTTACAACAGGACCCGGCAAGTCCCTCCGGGACGTCCCGTTCGGACCGCGCCCGGAACCGTCCCCGGGGCGTGGTGAAGCGCAGTCGTCAGGCAGCACTGCTCATGAACGGAGCCGGTCGCGACCTGGCCGACGGCGGCAGGAGAGGGGGACGTGGTTTCGTTGAACGTGGGGGCAGTGGCAGTCCTGGCGATTGCCGAGAAGCGCGAACGAGGATCTTCCAGGCCGGCCCGGAGACCCCGAGGGGCCGGGTGCTCGTGGCCCTGGCTCAGAGGCAGGGTGGGCGGCCCCAGGCTGTGGCGGGTGCCGCCGGCAGGCGGGGCCCGGCGGGCGCTCGGCGGGCGCTCGGCGGGCGCTCGGCGGGCGGCTGCTGGGCGCCGCCCGCCGTCAACTCCCCTGCCGCCGACCGTACTTCGCCGGGCGGCGGCAGGGGTGCTCGGCGGGCGGCTTCGCGGGTGGGCCTGCGGCCCCGCCGGGGTCAGGCGTGGGTGATCTCGACCGAGTCGATCACCACGGCCTGCGCCGGGCGATCGCCGTCGGTGGGGGCGGCGGCGATCGCGTCCACCACGGCCTTGGAGGCGGCGTCGGCGACCTGGCCGAAGATGGTGTGCTTGCGGTTGAGGTGGGTGGGGGTGCCCACCGTGATGAAGAACTGCGAACCGTTCGTCCCCGGGCCGGAGTTGGCCATCGCCAGCAGGTACGGGCGGGTGAAGAACAGCTCCGGGTGGAACTCGTCCGGGAAGGCGTAGCCGGGCCCGCCGGTGCCGGTGCCGGTCGGGTCGCCGCCCTGGATCATGAAGCCCTTGATCACCCGGTGGAAGGTCGTGCCGTCGTAGTACGGGCCGCTGCCCGGCTCCCCGGTGCGCGGGTCGGTGTACTCCCGGGTGCCCTCGGCGAGTTCGACGAAGTTGCGGACCGTCTTCGGCGCGTGGAACGGGAACAGTTCCAGCCGGATCGGGCCCGCCGTGGTGTGCAGGGTGGCGAACCGGGCGTTGGCCACGGGTGTCTCCATTCTTCGTCGGTCCTGTTCGGTGTTCGGGTGGGCATCCTGGCACATGGGAGGATTCGTGGCCGAACCGGTAGGGGAAGTGGAGGTGGCGCCGTGGTGGTCGGAGCGGTGCTGGTCGGGGTGCTGGTGCTGGTGCTCGCCGGGTGCGGGTGCATAGTGTGGGCCGCGCGCGGCGGGCCGGGCTGGGTGCGCGCGGTGGCGGCGGTGACGCTCGGCGCGGGCGACCTGCTGCGCGGCGCGGAGCAGCGCCGTCGGCGGCGGCAGCAGCGGGAGCGGTGGCTCCTGGGCCGGAACAGCAGCGGCGAGAGCGGCGGGGACGGGAGCTGAGGCGTGACGGACGGACAGCAACTGCGACGGACCTTCGAGGTGGGGCTGGCCGAGGCCCTGGCCGGGCGCGGGGTGGCGACCTGCCTGGGTCTGGACGACCCGACCGAGGAGGCGCTGTGGGCGGTGTACGACGCCGCGACCGGCCACCGCACCGGCCCGGAAACGGTCGAGGAGCTGGTGGCGGCCGCCCGCCGGACCTTCGAGGGGCAGCTGGACGGCAGCAACGCGGCGCGCTGGCGCGAGCAGCTCGCGAAGAAGTTCGCCGAACACGGGTACTGAGCCGGAGGCGCCGAGCCCGGGGCGCTGAGCCGGGGGCACTGAGTGGGGGCCGGACGCGGCGTGTCCCCGGCCGCCGTGGTGGGCACGGCGGCCGGGGACACGAGCGGGCGTCGGCCCTGCGCGTGTCAGCCCTCGGCCTGTCAGCTCTCGGTGCGTCAGCTCTCGGCGGAGCGGCGGCGCGAGAGCGCGACCAGCGCCGCGCCCGCGGCGAGGGCCGCGGCGGCGCCGCCCGCCTCCCAGCCCAGGCCCTCGGTGCCGGTGGCGGCGAGCGCGCCGGTGGCGGCGGCGGCGCCGGTACCCGTGGTGCCGGTACCCGTGGTGCCGGTGCCCGTGGTGCCGGTCCCGGTCAGGGCGGCCGGCTGGACGGTCTGCGGCTGCTGGGCGCCCTGGTCCTGCTGCCCGGCGGGCTTGTCGCCCGGCTTCTCGGCCGGCTTGTCGGCGGGCTTGTCCGCCGGCTTGCCGGCGGCGGCCTCGTCCGCGGCGCGGGCCGTGGCCCAGCCCTCGGCGAGGAACTTGGCGATGTCGGCGTCGCTGCCCTCCATCGCCGTGCCGGCCGCCGCGCGCACGGCCGGGCCGCCGGTCTCCATCAGCTGCGAGACCTTGACGCGGTTGTCGGAGGCGCGCAGCTTGGGCAGGTCGCGCAGGAACTGGGCGACGTCGGCCGGGGTGCCGGCGAGCGCCTTCTTGGCGGCGTCGAGGGTGTGCGGGCCGGTGTTCTGGTCGGACAGCGCGACGAAGAGCGCGACGCGGTCGTCCGAGGCCTGGGCGGCGGGGTAGCCCTCCGCGAGCCACTTCGCGACCTCCGCGTCGCTGCCGTCCATCGCCTTGTTGGCGCCCTCGCGCACCTCGCGGCCGCCGGAGGCGAGCAGCTGGGAGACCTTGACCCGGTTGTCGTCGGCGCGCTGCCTGGGCAGCTCGGCCTCCAGGAAGTGCCTCAGCTGGGCGGCGCCGCCCTTGAGGGCCTTCTCCCCCTTCTCGCGCACGCCGCGGCCGGTGTTCGGGTCGGCCAGGATCTTCTGGATCTCGGCGCGGTCCGCGTCCTCGGCCTGGGCGGCCGGCAGGCCCTCCGAGAGGAACCTCAGCAGGTCCGCCTCGCTGCCCTCCAGCACCTTGCCGCCGGCCTCGCGTACGGCCGGGCCGCCGCGGTTCATGTACTGGGAGACCTTCACCCGCAGGTCGTCCAGGCGGTTCTTGGGGAAGTCGATCTCCAGGAAGTGCCGCAGCTGGGCGGCGTTGCCCTTGAGGGCCTGCTGGGCGGCCTCGCGCACGCCGGGGCCGGTGTTCTTGTCGTCCAGGATCTTCTGGATCTCGGCACGGTCGCGCTGCTCCTGCCCCTCGGGGGCCTCGGGGCGGCTGCTGTTGCCCGGGCCGCCGTTGACGCCGTCGTCGCCGGGGGTGACGTCCGGCGTGGAGCCGGAGGCGGTGTCGGGACCGGAGAGCCCGGTCGGCCGGGGGGCGTCGGCGGCGGAGGCCGAGGAGGGGAAGAGGACGGCGGGCGCCAGGACCGCGGCGGCGACGACGGTGGACACCCGGGGCAGCTTCATGCGGGCAGACCTGTATTTCCTGTGAAGAGATCTTGAACGCCCGACAGCATAGGCCCCTTTTTGCTATTGCCATACCAGGTATTTGCCGCCCCCCTTCCCGCACCGGACCGAACCGTCACGGCGGACGTCACGGCGGACGTCACGGCCTGTCAGCGGCACGCTCTAGGGTGGGCGCTGTGAGCTTTCATCTCGTCGTCGGACACGGGCCCGCCGGGGCCGCCACCACCCGCCTGCTGGCCGAACAGGGCCACGAGGTCCGGGTCGTCACCCGTACCGGGCGCCCCGCCGCCCCCGCCGACGGCGTCGAGCACCTCGCCCTGGACGCGAGCGACCCGGCCCGGCTGGCCGAGGCCGCGCGCGGGGCCGTCGCGATCCACGGCTGCGCCGCGCCGCCGCTGCCGCAGTGGGCCGGGCGGTGGCCCGCGCTCGCCTCCGCGCTGTGCGCGGCCGCCGAGGACAGCGGGGCCGTGCTGGTGATGCTCGGCAACCTGTACGGCTACGGCCCGGTGGACCGTCCGATGACCGAGGACCTCCCGCTCGCCGCCACCGGCCCCAAGGGCCGGGTGCGCGCCGCGGCCTGGGAGCAGGCCTGGGCCCTGCACGAGGCCGGGCGGATCCGCGCGGTCGAGGTGCGGGCCTGCGACTTCTTCGGACCCGGCGTCACCGACGGCGGCCACCTCGCCTCCCGGGCCGTGCCCGCCCTGCTCAAGGGCCGTCCGGTCACCGTCCTGGGCGACCCGGACGCCCCGCACAGCTGGACCTACCTGCCGGACGTGGCCCGTGCCATGGTCGAGGTCGCCGCCGAGGAGAGCGCCTGGGGCCGCCCCTGGCACGTCCCCACCGCCCCCGCCCTGCCGGTGCGCACCATGGTCGAGCGCCTGGCCGCCGAGGCCGGCACCGGCCCCGTCCCGGTGCGCCGCCTCTCCCCCGTCCTGCTCGGCGCGGCCGGCCTGTTCTCCCCGCTGCTGCGCGAACTGCGCGAGACCCGCTACCAGTTCGACCGCCCCTTCGTGGTGGACTCCTCCGCGTACGAGGCCGCCTTCACCGTCCGCGCGACCCCGCTGGACGAGCAGGTCGCGGCGACCGTCGCCTGGTGGCGCGAGCGGTCGTAGGCGGGCCCGGGGGGCTCGGTGCCCGTTGAGTCAGTGCCCCCTTGAGTCAGTGGCCCTTGAGTCAGTGGCCCTTGAGTCAGTGCCCCTTGAGGCTGTCCGCGCCCCGGTAGCCGGCCGGCACGCCCTCGGCGATGATCACGTCGGCGACCATGTGGCGGGTGCGCAGCGGCAGGATCTCCCGGTAGGCGGGCGAGTCGTACCAGGCGCGGGCGCTCCCGTAGTCGGGGAACTCGATCAGGATCAGCCCGAGCTGGCCCCAACTGCCCTCCAGCGTCTCGAACGTGCCGCCGTGGACGACGAAGCGCCCGCCGAAGTCGTCGAGGGTGGTGTCGATCCGCTCCAGGTACTCCTCGATGTCGGGGCACATCTCGGCGGCGTGGACCTGGGCGAGGGCGTAGGCGCTCATGTGCTGCTCCCGTGGCGGTGTCGGAGGGGGGTTCGTCGTGCTGACGTCTCCGACGGTAGGGCTCGGCAGGGGCCCGCCGAATCCGTCACGCATCAGTAGGGATGACGTAGCCGGGCGAGGTCGGGGCGGGGGTGCGCGCGGGGGTGCACGGGGGTGCGCGGGGGGTCCGAGAAAGCTCGGATACCGGTGGGTGACGGGTTCCTGACAGCCTGGGTGCCGGTCGGCCGGCCGTACCGCCTCTGCCCCCGTACCGCTTCTGCCCCCGTACCCCCTCGATCTGGAGATCCCTTGCGCTCGCTCATCCGACGCATCGTCCTCTCGGCCGCGCTCGCCCTGGGCGGCCTGGCGCTGGCCCCCGGTGCCGCCTCGGCCGACACCCCGGCGACGGTCCTGTTCAACCAGGCCTCCGAACGCTGTCCCGACGGCGCGGTGTGGGACACCCAGGACATGCACCCCTGCGCGCCCTCGAACAACCCCGGCAAGTGGGTGTTCACCCCGGTCCCGGGCTGGACCGGCGTCTACACGATCAACAACGAGGCCGACAGGCGCTCCTGCCTGACCGCCTCCGACAGCCGCCCCAGCGGCTACCAGTGCTACGCGAACCAGACCAGCCAGATGTGGCGGATCACCCCCTACACGGCGCCCGGCCAGAGCGCGAAGTACGACATGGTGGGGGTGCGGATCCAGAACGTGTCCAGCTCGCTGTGCCTGGACAACACCAAGAAGAACTTCGGCGGCTGGAAGCTCTACATGTTCGGCTGCAACGACGGCGCCTACCAGCAGTGGAACATCTACCGCAGCAGCTACGAGGCCCTGTTCGGCCCGGTCGGCGCCCACAAGGGCATGACCTGGGCAACCCTGGAGCAGCGCGCCGACAACGTGGTGCATGTCGGCTACGACACGGCCAGCGACCCGTACCAGGGCGACACCCCGGCCGGCAGCCGGCTGCCGGTGCTGTGCCTGCGCAAGGACGACCGCCCCGCCCCGGCGGGCGTGCCCACCAGCGGCTTCCACAGCTGGGCCGGCGGCGAGGTGAAGGCCACCGCGCCGGTGCCCGGCACCCAGCTGAGCAGCCGGGCCACCGCCGACCAGCTGTGCGCGGCCTCGTTCGGGGCGGACTTCCGGATGGCGGAGTTCCACGACGCGTCGGGCTGGGGGCTGTGGGCCAACGGCACCCTGCCGACCCAGACCAGGTTCTGGACCGCGATCGACGACCAACCGGCCAACCCGTGGAGCTGACCGCCTCGGCGGCGCGTCACGGGTGATCGGGGGCGGGGGCGGGTGCCGAGCAGTGTGGCACCCGCCCCCGAATTTTTCGGTCACCCTCGGCCTGCTCCCGGCCATTCGTTCGTACGTCCACCGGCAACGGGGGCCCGTTTCCCTAGCCTTCGGTCTGTGGCCAAACGACGCGACATCGAGCGGGAAGTGCTGGGCACCATCGGCGAACTGGCGGCCTCCCGGCTGCCCACGGCCGAGCTGTTCGGGGAGTTGCACGCCCTGCTCCGGGGCCCGCTCGGTTTCGACGGCGGGTGCTGGCACGGCACCGACCCGGTCACCGGGTTCCCCACCTCCACCGTCGCTTCCGGCCTCGACCCCGCCGGCTTCGAACAGGCCGTCCGCCTGGAGCTCCAGGGCGAGGACGCCACCACCTTCGAGGCCATCCGCGCCGCCGGGCAGCGGGTGCAGAGCGTCGGCCGCGCCACCGACGGCCACCTCGAACGCAGCGTCCGCTACCGGGAGTTGCTCCAGCCCTGCGGCTACGGCGACGAACTGCGGATCAACTTCGACCTCGGCGGCGGCCGCTGGGGCAGCGCCGCGTTCATGCGCGAGAACGGCCGCGACCCCTACGACCTGCCCGAGTTGCGCCTGGCCGCCCGCATCGCCACCCCGGTGGGCGCCGCCCTGCGCGCCGCCCACCGCGCCTCGCTGTGGCCCACCCGCACCGCCCCGCCCGCCCTCGCCCCGGCCGTCGCCGTCCTGGACGCCCACGGGCGGCTGCGCTCCGCCGACGTGGCGGCCCGCGACCTCATCTCCCGGATGGCCGAACCCGGCGGCCTCGTCCTGGGCGTGCCCAGCGGCTTCCTCACCGTGGCCCGCCAGGCCGCCCGCACCGGCCGCCCGGCCGAGGTCCGGGTGTGCACCCCGGACGGCCAGTGGCTCGCCCTGCACGCAACCGCCCTCGACGGCCCCTCCGACGGCGTCGCCGTCATCGCCACCCCGGTCTCCCCCGTCCAGCACCTGCCGCTGGCCGTCCTCGCCCACGGCCTGTCCCCGCGCGAACAGCAGGTCGCCCTCCACGCGGTGCGCGGCACCAGCACCAAGGACATCGCCGCCCTCCTGCACCTGACCGTCCCCACCGTCCAACAGCACGTGGGCGCCATCCTCGACAAGACCGGCACCCGCACCCGCCGCGAACTCGTCACCCTCCTGATGGCCGGCCACCTCCCCACCCTCGGCCTGCCCCCGGCGTGACGGGGAACGCGAAGCGGCCGGACCCGTGTTCAGGGCCCGGCCGCAACTCCCGCTTACCCTGCCCAGCTCTCAGAACGAGCGCCAGACGTCGGGACCCACCGCCCAGTCGATCAGCTCATCGGCCGAGGTGTCCCAGCAGAATTAGTCGGAGGGCGTGTTGTTCGCCCAGGCGAGCAGGCCCCCTTCGCCGGAAACGGCTCGTAGGGGCGAGCTTCCACCCCATCGCAGCCGTAGCACTTCTCCAACATCTCCGACGCCGACATAGCCAAGGGCGGCAGGATCCCCGCTCCGGGTCCTGCCGCCCTCTTCGGCACTAGAAAGCGAGGAAGGAAACCTTCCGTTCGCCCGACGGCAATGACGCCGGCAGCCCGGGCACCGGGAACCGGCCGGAGTACAGGCCTTCGAGGAAGGACACAGCGCTCTCCGGGTAGGACCACCATCCGCCACTACGGCCCCGTACGACGACCGTCCATTCATCGGGATTCCGAGCAGCCGTGTGCCAGAGGATCTCGTCCCCGTTCGGCGTCCCCGCCCAGGCCAGCAGCGCAGCTCTTTCCACGCCTGCCTCCACAGAGATGTACTCCGCAGGAATGTCCCCCTCGGCGATGTCGTCCTCGAAGACCTCCCGGTCGGACTGGACACCGGAGACGAACTTCGACTCCGAGCCCGGGGCCGGGGTCGACACCAGGAGGAAGTCGTCGACCGAGAAGCTGGGGCAATGTGCGGAGAGTTCGCGGTAGTCGGCGGGCAGGCCGGTACCGATCCCCTCTTGAATCGCCGTCCAGTCGATGGCGCGGCCACCCGGAGCGGCCCCCAGGCCGGGAAGCTGGAGCATGAGCCGATCGATCATTTGTGGCACGTTCGCTGCCTCGTATCCGTGTTCTCGATGCGCTTGTCAAACAGTTCGGAGCCGTCAGCCAGGTTGGCCTTCATGCGTATCGCCACCGGGATGCCTTCCTTCCCGGAGTACTCCAACTGCCCCGAGTACTGGACCGCCCTATTGGCCGCGAGCTGTTCAGCCATGCGATTTTCGCACGCCTTCATGCCACCGGTGTTCATCAGGTTATGCCCGGTGAAGAGGTTCTCCTCGCGCCATTCCCCATGGAAGCGGTCGCCCAAGATGTGCGTCCTGTTCCACATCCATTTGCCCGGCTTCAGCTCTTCGTTGAACCCTGGCAGCGGGAAGTCCTTGACGTCGACACTGCCGCCGTCGTCACGCCCGGCGTTGGCCGGCTTCAGGTCGGACGGACAGATGAGCGCGGTCACACCGGTAGGTCGCCCGCCGACCATGGGTTGGTAGTGGAACCGCTGACTCCGATCCTTGGAGCACTCCGTGTCCTGGTCTACCGGCCCGCTGCCGGAACCCGGCTGGGCACCGGGGGCAGTGTGGGTGCTGGTGTCCTGGTCAGGGGTGACGTTCTGGTGCGTGGTCAGCATGTTGAGCAGGTCGGCGGCGTTGTAGATCGCGGAGATGATCTTGAGGAGGTCGCCGGGGTTCGGCGGCTCCCAGTCGAGCCTGGGGAGGGGGCGCTCGACCGAGGGCTTGGTCTTGTCCCACAAGCCCCTGCGGTCGTCGTCCTTCTTGGGCTCGGCGTGGCGCGGTCCTCGCTCGGTCTTGCAGGTCACGCAGCGACCGTTGCCGCCCCCTCGACCACCACCACGACCGCCGCCACCACCACCGCCGGGCCAGGGGTCGGAGTCGGGGTCGGCGGTGCCGTCGACGGGGCGCGGGCGGGCAGCAGGCCGGGCGAGGCGACATCGAAAGGCATCGCCACCCCCGTCTCCCTGTCCAGCACCTGCCGCTGGCCGTCCTCGCCCACGGCCTGTCCCCGCGCGAACAGCAGGTCGCCCTCCACGCGGTGCGCGGCACCAGCACCAAGGACATCGCCGCCCTCCTGCACCTGACCGTCCCCACCGTCCAACAGCACGTGGGCGCCATCCTCGACAAGACCGGCACCCGCTTCACCACCGGGCTGACGCCCGGCGCACTGCGATTAGATCCGGTAGCATCCGCCCAGCTCGAACACATGATCATGCGAACGGGGTGGGACGGATGCCACAGGAAGACGGCAACGGCAGGACGACGAAGCGGCGCCGGCAGGCCCTCGCCGTCGCGGCGGGGGCCTGCGTCCTCGGCGCGGCCGGCCTCGGCGGGGCCCTGCTGCTCACCGGCTCGCACGGCACCACCGCCCCGGCGGCGCAGGACGCGGCGGCCACGTCGAGCCCCTCCCCCGCGGCCTCGCCGTCCGCCACGCCGTCGGCCTCCCCCTCGGCCCCGGTCGAGGCGCCGACGACTCCCCCGGTGCCGGTGGAGACCGGAACGCCCACGGTCGTCCCCGCAGCCGACCAGGCCGAGGACGGGGCCGAGGACGGGGCCGAGGCCACGCCCGAGCCCGCCGCCACCAAGCCGGCCCCGGCCCGACCCCATACCACCCAGGCCCCGGCCGCCCACACCCCGGCCGCCCCGGCTCCGCCGAAGAAGCAGCCCGCAGCCGAGCAGCCGCCCGCCCCCGAGCACACCGTCCCGCCCAGGCCGGTGCCCGAGGCCCCGGCCCCGGTGCGCACCGACACCCCCTGCCCGCCCGGACAGGGCATCACCTACGCCGGCTGCCGCCCGTTCGGCCCGGTCATCACCCTGGGCCCCACCACCCCGCACGGCTGACCACCCCGGGGCCGGGCATCAGGGCCGACGGGGGATCACGGCGAGAGCAAGCGCCACACGTCGGGGCCCATCGACCGGTCCATGAACTCGTCGGCGTCGGGGACCTCACTTGTCCAGGACGGCGGCGAGGAGCGCAGGACGTGGTGGTAGGGCGGTGACGACGGTGACCACCCAGCTCCCGAGTGTCGCCGACCCGAGCCACTGGGTCATCGACCGCAAGGCTCCGGCGGCGACCCTCCCCCAGGTCAAGGTGCCCGCGCACGCCGCACCGACCCGGCAGTCGCCGGAGCGGCCGGCCGACGTCTTCGGGGAGGTCCGCGATGTGGCCTACCACGGGCAGCTCTGTGGCACCGACGTGATCGACGCGAACAGCGGTCCCGGCCCCATGACCCTGACGCTGACCCAGACCCGTTCGACGGCGACCCAGTGGACGGCGAGCGCGTCGATCGACGTGTGGAAGATCTCTGCCGGCGTCGGCTTCAACGTGACCGACACCATCACGAACACCGAGTCCGGCTCCTACACGGTTCCGGCCGGGAAGTTCGGCAACCTGCAGGCGTACCAGCTCTTCGACTACTACACCTACAGCATCTACGACACCCAGGTCGGCGCCTACATCGGCGACGGGGAAGTGAAGAAGCCAGTAGGGTTCTGCTACAACAGCTCGACGAACTAGGAGAGTTGAGTACATGCGGCGATCCAGTCGGTTCCTGGGGGCGGCGAGCCTCGTCGCTACAGCCGTCCTCGCGGCTGCGTGTACCGACAACGGGACAGCGCCGGCGCCTCAGCAGGAAAGCGGTCCCTGGTTCCTGGAGGCGACGGCCGCCGCACGGGCGGATGCCGTCGTCCAGCGCAGTATCGACGCTCCGCCCGCCAAGGGCACCGCCAAGATCCTCGGCATCGCCGATGTCTCGGGCACCAGCGTCGTCCTCGCCGTCAGGAACGGCACCTGCCAGGTGGCAGTCCTGCCGGACGGGCTGACCGATCCGACCGCCACCGCTCCCGATTCCGTCGGAGCGCCGCGTCCCACTGCCAGTTCCTTCGCGGACACACACGTGGATTTCCCCGGGAATGTTCTTGCCGGAACATACACCCAGGCCTCCGCTCAGCTGAGCCCCTTCAAATTCACGGCCCTCGGCTGTGGCGAGAAGGCTATGGCGGTCAGGCTGGAAGGTGTCGGAAAATCCGCTGAGGCACAGAAGAAGGCCGGTGACTCGCTCCGTTTGTGGAAGAACGGGGCAGATCTGGTTCTGGCTGTCGGAACCCCTGAGGCAGTTCATCAGGCCCCGACGTCTGGATGATCGTCGCGCGAAGACGGAGGGTGCGCTCCCACGGGAGCGCACCCTCCGTCTTCGCACCTGCGGGCCCGTCAGTGATCCACAGCAGCGCCTGCCCGCCCGCCCCTCGTCCCCGACGACGGGACGGCCGGTCGGCAGCCAGGCGGACGGGGCGACATCGAAAGGCCAGGTCATGCGGTGAACCGTAGGGGCGGACGCTGACAGGGGCCGGCCGGTGACGGTCAGTCGGGGCGCTGGCCGTGGAGGAGGAGCGGGAGGGCGCGGCCGGTGAGGGCTTCGGCGGTGCGGGCGGCCTGGGAGGGGGCCATGTGGTTGGGGAGTTCGTGGACGGGGACGAAGCGGGCGCCGAGCAGGCGGCTGCGCTTCTGCGGCGGGACGGTGACGGGGTGTTCGTCGCGCAGGGTGCCGCCGTCGAAGACGACGTTGAAGCGCTCCAGGTAGCGGTCGGAGGGGGTGTAGTCGAGGGCGACGGCGTGGGTCAGGCGCAGGATGATGCCGGTCTGGGCCTGCAGGTGGCGGGCGGCGGCGCGGTGCGGGGGCTCGTTCGCCTTGCCGGCGCCGCCGGGCAGGATCATGCCGTCCAGGTAGTCCGGGTCGACGAGCAGGACGTCGCCGCGCTGGTTGCGGACGAGAACGAGGCAGCCGAGCCGGCAGATGGGGGGCTTGGCGAGCAGGCGGGGGTCGTGCACGGGGAGTTCACTTCCTGAGAGCGCAGAACAACAGGAGGGCGAAGCAGGCCCACCACAGCAGGCGGGCGAGGAGTTCAGTCGTCATACGTGAGGCGCTCGTAGCGCAGGCCCTTGCGGAGCAGGTCGACAATCCGCAGCAGGTCGAGGGGGCGGGCGGTGAGGTGCAGCAGGTACTCGCAGGTGGAGCGGCCGGTGTCCCAGTCCACCTCCAGGGTCGGGAGGTTGACCCGGCCGAGGGCGAGGACGGTGGTGAGGTCGTCCAGGACGGCGGCGGCCTGCCGGCGCTGCTCGGCGGTCACGCGGGAGAGGGTCACTGCTCCCCCGGCCGCTTGTGCACCTCGAACAGGCGCCAGGCCGAGAAGGCCTCGGTGAAGGAGGAGAAGCCGCTGCGCTCACCGTTGGGCTTGCACAGCCACGCCCCGGTGCACTCGTTGCGCACCCGGTAGCACCGGGCCTCGGTGTCCCACCGGACACCGTAGCCGTGAAGGCGGGGGGATTGGTCATGAGTCATGGGAGTCAAACTCTCTGCGATCGGAGTTTCACGTTCTGTGCACATGGTGGCCCAGCTTCACCTAGCATCGGAAGCGGAATTGGACTTGTCTTCCAGGACATCCAAGTTGGAGCACCCATGGTGAACATCAGGGAGATTGACCCAGAGTCAAGCCGCTGGGCTCCCTTCGGAGTTCTACTCCGCAGGTCACGGCGCGCGGCCAACCTCACCCAGAAGCAGCTCGCGAAGCGCATCGGCTGCCACCCCAGTACTGTCTCCGTCGCTGAAACTGCCACGAAGCAGGTGTCGAGACAGTTCGCCGAGAAGGCGGACGAAGTCCTCGGGACCCACGGCTCGCTGACGCTGATGTGGATCCAGGCCGCCAACAGCGCAGGCCTCGCCGAGGGGTTCGCCGAGTTCACCAAGCACGAGGCCCAGGCCACGGAGATAAGGCTGTTCGAGATCGGCGCCATTCCTGGCCTGTTCCAGACCCGGGCCTATGCCGAGGCCGAGCTGGCAGGCGCGGTCGATCTGGGTGAGGTCACCGCCGAGCAGGCCGAGGAACGTCTCAACTTCCGGATGACCAGGCAGAAGCTCCTGGAACGCACGCCTCCACCCCTGGTCTTCGTCGCCCTCGACGAGAGTGCTCTTCGATGGCGGCTCGGCGGTCCCTCTGTCATGGCCGAACAGCTCCAGCACCTCGAAGACCTGGCCAGCGGAATGCCGAACATCCTGGTGCAGGTTGTCCCCTTCACTATGGGCGTCCACCGATCGTTCCGCTCGGCCGTCACACTGCTGACAATCGGGGAAAGCACCCACTTCGGATACACCGAGACGCTGCACCGAGGTTTCCTCGAACGCGATCGGACCACTGTCGTGACGTGGCGCAGGAGATACGATCGTCTCCAAGTAGACGCGCCGCCCAGGGCCGAGTCCCTGAGCGTGATCAGAAGCATCCGGAAGGAACTGGCACCATGAGCTCCCGCCTCGACCTCTCCTCTGCACGCTGGGTCAAGTCCTCCCACAGCACCGACGGCGGCCAGTGCATCGAGGTCGCTCCCGGTTTTCCGAACGTGATGCCCGTGCGCGACTCCAAGGACCCCCACGGCCCGGCCCTCGTCTTCCCCGCCGCCGCCTGGCAGTCCTTCGTCACCGCCGTCCGCACCGGCGAGTTCGACGCCCGCTGACCCCAGCGCTTTTAGCCCCGCCGCCCCGGCCCCCGGGGCGGCGGGGCCGTCTCCACTCCTCCGCCAGGTTCAACTCCCCCGGCCACCGCGACTCCAGGGGTGATCCACGAGTGATCCGGCCGAACCTCCTCCAGCCGAACCTCAAGACCGGCCACGACCGGGAAGTTCTCGCCGTCTACCCGTACCGATCGGCCTGCCCGCGATCGGTCTGGGCGCAGCTGATCGCCGAGGCCCGGTCCGAGGTCTTCCTCGCCGGGTACACCAACTACTTCGCCTGGCTGGAGCAGCCCGAGTTGCTGCAGACCCTCCGCCGCAAGGTCGAGAGCGGGTGCCGGATCCGCTTCCTGCTCGGCGATCCGGATTCCGACACGACCCGCGAGCGTGAGCAGATCGAGGGACTCTGGTCCCGGGGCCGCGACATCCGCACCGCCCCGCTGGACGCATAGGAAGTCGGACCCGCCGACTTCCCACTCCTCCAGGAGGGAACCGCCATGAACCCCAACTCCCCCATCACCTGGCGCAAGAGCTCGTACAGCTCCGACGGCGGCCAGTGCGTCGAGGTCGCTCCCGGTTTTCCGAACGTGATGCCCGTCCGCGACTCCAAGGACCCCCACGGCCCCACCCTCGTGTTCTCCGCCGCCGCCTGGCAGTCCTTTGTCACCGCCGTCCGCACCGGCGAACTCCCCACTCCCTGAAACCGGGAGGACCCGACATGACCGACGGGAGCCGGGCAACATGAACCACTCCGGGATCTGGCTGAGCCGTTACGAGTTCCTCAGCAGCAGCCGCAACGGCACCTTCACCGGGCTGCACCACGTCGTCCTGACGCAGGAGGGCGACCGCATCACCGGGCGCTCGCTTCCCGGCGCCTCCTCCAACCCCGGTTCCCCGCTGTCCTTCGACCTGACCGTCGACCGGAACATCGTCACCGGCACCTGGGTCGAACAGACCGCTCAGGACGGCTACTACCACGGAGCCCGCTACCACGGTGCCGTTCAGCTGCTGGTCGATCCGACCGGGCGGCGCATGGCCGGCAAGTGGGTCGGGTTCGGCAAGGAATTCGACGTGAACACCGGCCCGTGGGCTCTCAGGCTGCTCGACAAGTCCACGACCGACGAAATTCTGGCCAAGTACAGCGCACCACCCGCAGAAGGCCCGGCGCTCCACAACTGACCTGCCTGCTCACGCGCCGCTGCCCCGGGGCAGCGGCGCCCCTGACCCTCCCGCCACGAGTACCAGCCCCACGCCGACCGCCCTGAGACGCCGGGGTGATGAACCGTGCCCCTGCCGAACCTCCTCCGGTCGAACCTCAAGACCGGCCACGACCGAGAAGTCGACGCCGTCGACTTCCCACTCCCCCAGGAGGGAACCGCCATGAACCCCAACTCCCCCATCACCTGGCGCAAGAGCTCGCACAGTGGGCAGGGCGGCCAGTGTGTCGAGGTCGCGGACGGCCACCAGAGCGTCGTTCCGGTCCGCGACTCCAAGAACCCCCACGGCCC
Organism: Kitasatospora sp. NPDC098652; assembly: GCF_044760155.1. Classification (NCBI taxonomy): domain Bacteria; kingdom Bacillati; phylum Actinomycetota; class Actinomycetes; order Kitasatosporales; family Streptomycetaceae; genus Kitasatospora; species Kitasatospora sp. NPDC098652. The sequence goes on along the minus strand of NZ_JBIWAQ010000018.1, from coordinate 46,689 downwards.
AGCGCTCGTCTTCCCCGCCACCGCCTGGCAGTCCTTCGTCACCGCCGTCCGCACCGGCGAGTTCGACGCCCGCTAACCCCAGCAATCAGCCCCGCCGCCCTGGCACTCCGGGCAGCGGGGCCGTCTCCACCGAGGTTCCAGGGGTTGGCCGAACTCTCCCTGCATCGAGGACGCAGTGCCCCCGGACGAGCCGAGCCGCGCCGGCCTTTGCGGCTTCCGCTTCGCCGAGCACATCGAGGAACTCCGGTCCCGGGGCCGTGACATCCGCACCGCCCCGGTGGACGCGCGCACAGGAAGTCGGACCCGCCGACTTTCCGCTCCGCCCGGCCGGGGGCCGTCGGCAGGTCGGCCGGCTCCGGTCAGGATGCGGCGGGCAGCTGCGCGGCGAGCTCGGCGAGGACCCGGGCGGCCGGTTCCGGGGCGGCCAGCCACTTGAGGTGGCTGCCGGGGAGCGTGCGGACGGCGTAGGGGTTCCCGGGGGTCAGGGCGTCGGCCTCGCGGATCATCCGGTCCTGCATGGCGAGCGGGATGCTGGTGTCCTCGGTCAGCCGGACGTACGTCCGGGGGATCCGCCCCCAGGTGTCGGGGCGGGCCCGGTCGTCGGGGGTGCCGGCGTCGAGGTTCTCGTCGGGCTGGAAGGTGTTGAGGAGGACCAGGAACTCCTCGTCCGTCCCGTCGGCGAACAGCGCCGCCTTGAAGGCCGCGAGGGCGTCCGGGTCGGCGGTGCGGAAGTTGGAGCGCAGCAGCCCGAGTTCGGCGGGGTTGCCGACCAGCGCCGAGGCGAGCGCGGCGGGGTCGACCGCGGCCATCTCGGGTTCGGCGTAGTAGGCGCTGACGTCGAGGTCGACGGGGCACCAGGAGGAGACGTAGACGAGGTGGTCGATCAGGTCGGGCCGCTGGTTGGCGGCGACGGTGGCCGTCAAGCCGCCGCGGCTGTGCGAGACGAGGACGACGGGCCCGTTGCGCTTGGCCCGCTCCAGGATCCCGATCAGGTGCGCGGCGTTGTCGGCGAGCGTGACGCCCTTGATCACCCCGGGCGTCGCGGCGAGTTCGGCGAGGTCCTGCGGCGCCTGGTAGGCGCGCGGGTAGGTCGCGGCGAAGCCGTGTCCCGGGAGGTCGACGGCGACCGAGCGGTGCCCGAGGAGGCCGAGTTCGGCCTGGAGCGGGGCGAAGGAGAAGGAGTTGGCGAACGCTCCGTGGACCAGGACGAACGTCGGCTGCATCTGGGCTGGGACTGCCTTTCCGGGCGGCGGCGGTGGTGTCGGCGGCGGGGCGGCGCAGCCACTGGGGTGGTGCACGAACAGCTGCCCGCTGCCGGGGATTTCACCCTACTCGGTGAAGATCATCCGCACTACCCCCGGGCCGGGGCCGACCGGCCTCCGACCGGCCGTCAGGTCCAGGGCAGGGAGGAGCGGGTGCGCCAGTAGGCCTCGGCGGGTTCGGGCATGGCGGCGAGGGTGGCGAGGTCGTCCGGGGTGGGGGTGAGGTGGGCGGCGGCGAGGTTGGAGGCGAGCTGGGCGGGGGTGGCGGCGCCGGACAGGACGACGTCGGCCCAGGGCTGGGCGGCGGCGGCCGCCAGGGCGAGGGCGTCGGGGGTGGCGGCGGTGCGGGTGGCCAGGGCGCGCAGGGCGGCGGTGTCGTCCCCGGTGGCGTTGCGCCCGGCCAGGCGGCCGTTGGCCATGCCCTCCTTGACCACGACCAGCCAGCCGGCCCGGTGGGCCTCGGCGAGGGCGGGGGCGGCGGAGGTCTCCAGCAGGTTCCAGGTGGCCTGGACGGCGCTGAACAGCGGACGGCCGTCGACGGTGACGGCCAGGGCCCGGCGGATGGCCTCGGCCTGGGCGGGGCCGCTGGTGGACAGGCCCACCCGCACGCCCTCGGCGGCGAGGGCGGCCAGGCGCCGGTGCAGGGCGGGGTCGGTGAGGGCGGGGCTGTCGGTGGTGACCGAGTGGACCAGGTAGACGTCCAGGTGGGGGCCGAGCAGGGCGCGGGTCTCGCGGATCTGCCGGTCGTACACCGCCGTCGAGTGCTCCTTGACCTCGTGCGCGGTGACGCCGGTGGTGCGCCAGTCGGCCGTGTAGGTGTAGCCCCACTTGCTGCCGACCGTCACCTCGGCGGCGGCCTCCGGGTGTTCGGTGAGCCACTGGGCGAGGAACTCCTCGGCGCGGCCGTAGGAGCGGGCGGTGTCGAAGTAGCGCACCCCGGCGGCGTAGGCGGCGTCGAGGAGGGTGTGGGTGCGCTCGCGCAGGGCCTCGACGGTACGTTCGGCGGGCAGGTCGGCCGCGCGCCCGAGGGTGATGTAGCCGGGCCGGCCGACCGCCGCGGTGCCCAGGCCGAGCCGGGCCCGGGCCGGGGCACCGGGGACGGAGGCGGGGGCGGCGGCGGTGGGATCGGTCGGCATGCTGGCTCTCCTCGGGTGGCGCGACGGTGCTCACCTGGGACTTTAGACCGTCGGCAGCGGAGCCCGGGCCTGGGCGGCCGGAGCCCGGGCCGGGGCGGACGGGGCGGACGGGGCAAACAGGGCGGACGGGGCGGGCTGGGCGGACGGGGCCGGGGCGGCCGACTGGTCCAGGCGCAGCACGAAGTTGACGTAGCCGGGCGGTTTGCCCGGCCAGTGCCGGTCGTTGCTGGTGAGCAGCCGGCTGCGCACGCCGTCGCGTTCGGTGAGCGGTCCGGCGGTGGTGCGCAGGTTGGGTTGCCAGTCGCGGCCGCGCGGGCGGTGTTCCAGGGTGAGGGTCCAGCTCTCGCCGTCCACTTCCAGGACGGCGCCGGGCCGGCCGGGCAGCACCCGGGTGCCGGACGGGCCGCGGACGACCGCCCGTTGGTCGAAGTCGGCGTTGCGGCCGACCACGGTGATGCGCCAAGCGCCGTGGAACCTGAGCACGTTCGCCTCCCGCCCGTCGTGGCGCGCCGTCCGGCGGCGCGCCCCTCGTGGGGGTCAACGGCTGCGGGGTGTGCCGGGGATCAGACGGAGGGTGACCGGGCGGCGGCGGTCACGGGGCGGGGGCCGCCGGGGCGGGGGCCGTCCGGGCCGTGCGGGCGGCCCGGGCGGGTCCGGGCGGGGACCAGGCGCGGCGGGAGGACGAGCCGGGCGGCGGTGCGGCACGGCGGGGATACGGCGGTGCGGCACGGTGGGGGTGCGGCACAGCGGGGGTCGACGCCGTGCGGTCTCACGGGGGTTCGGCCCTTCCCGGCCGGGGCGCCGGGGCCGGTCGGGCGGTCCGGTGGAGATGCCAAGTGCCGCTGGTACGTGCTGATGTGATGATTCGTCAGCTCGGGTCGGCGGCGCCTGCGGGTCTGCCCGTCCAGGATGTCAGCCGACGCTACGCGGGTCAACTGGCGTTGACTGCGGGTATCTTCTGATCCATGCCAGCTGATGCCGTTCGGCTATCGTGACCTGGCCGGCCCTGTCCGTCCGCCGAGGTCGCGGCGCGGAGGGCCCGGGCGTGAGGAAGGTGGGGCATGACGGAGTCGACGGGGGACGGCGTTCGGGTGGGACCGGAGGGCGCTCCACCGGAGCCCGCCGGGGACGGCACCGCGAACGCGGACACGGGAGCGGGTACGGGCACGGGCGCCGACGCGGACACGGAGACGGACGCGGGCACCGGCACCGGCACGGAGGCGGGCGGCCCCGCGAGCACGGAGGCGGACGGCCCCGCGAGCACGGAGGCCGGCGGGCTGGCGGCCCGGATCGAGGCCCTGTTCCACACGGTGCGCCGCCCCGACCGCGAGCAGTACACCAACGAGGAGGTGGCCCGGGCCTGCCGCGAGGCGACCGGGGAGTCCTTCTCCACCACCTACCTGTGGCAGCTGCGCACCGGGCGCCGGGACAACCCGACCAAGCGCCACCTGGAGGCGCTGGCCCACTTCTTCCAGGTCCCGCCCGCGTACTTCTTCGACGAGCAGCAGGGCGCCGAGATCGCCAAGGAGCTGGCCCTGCTCGGCGCGCTGCGCGACGCGGGGGTGCGCAGCCTGGCGCTGCGGGCGGTGGGCCTGTCGCCGGAGGGCCTGGACACCGTGAGCGAGTTGGTCGACGTGATCGCCCGTCGGGACGCGGCGCGCAAACGCCCTTCGCCCTGAGCGCGGGCCGCGCCACCCCGCGGGGCCTTCGGGCCGCCGGGGTACGGGGCCGCCGGAGCTGCGGGGCCGCCGGGGCCGCGGGGCGGGCGCAGGAGCGTGGGAGGCCCGTGCGGAGGCGCCGGCGGAGGAACCGTAGGGGTGGGAGCGGTGAGGGGAGCTCGGGTTGTGGGGTGAGTTGTGGGGCGGCCGGGACTACCGGTCCTCGCTGCGGCGCTGTCGCCGGATGGCCGAACGGCTGGAGCTGCCGCGCCCGTTCGACCCGGTGGTGCTGCTGGAGCAACTGGCGGTGCGGCGCGGGCGGCCGATCGAGCTGCTGCCGGTGCCGGCCCGGCCGCACGCCCCCTGCGGGCTGCTGGTCTCCACCCTGGAGGCGGACTACATCCTGTACGCGGCGGACACCGGTGTGCTGCACCAGCGGCACATCCTGGTGCACGAGATCGCGCACCTGCTGCTCGACCACGCCGGCTCCGCGCCGCTGGCCCCGGCCGCCGCGCTGCTGCCCAACCTCTCCCCGGCGCTGGTGCAGCGGGTGCTGGGGCGCACCAGCTACGACGAGCCGCAGGAGCGGGAGGCGGAGCTACTGGCCTCGCTGATCCTGAGCCGGGCGGAACGGGCCGACGCCGCCGACCGGTCGGGGGCCGGGCGGGCGCCGGCCGGCGGGTCGCTGGACGCGCTGGGCGTCCTGCTGGCCGCCAGGCGGCACGGCGGCCCGAACGACGACGGCCCGAACGACGGCGGCCCGAACGACGACGGCCCGAACGACGACGGGCCGCAGGACGCCGGGCCGACGGACGAGGGCCCGACGGACGCCGGGCCGCAGGGGCGCCGGTCGTGAGCGAACTCGCCCTCTACCCCGTCGGGTTGTTCTTCGTGCTCAGCTCCGCCCACTTCTCCCGCAGCCGGATCGACTCCCGCCCCGCCGCCCGCTTCACCTGCTACGGCACGGCCCTGCTCGGCACCGCCCTGCTGGTGCTCGCCCCGCCGACCGTACGGGCGGTGCAGGGCACGGGGGTTCCGGTGCTGGCGGTGCTGGTGATCGTGCTGGGCGACGGGCTGCGCGACGGCGCGGCCGCGGCGATGCGGCTGCTCGTACCGGCGCTACGGGCGGCCGACGCCGCGGGCTCGGCCGGCACCGCCGCCGCGGACAACGGCGACGGCACCGGCACTGCCGCCGACGCCGCCGAGCCCCTACGGCGGGAGGTGCGGGGTGGACTGGCCCTGCTGGCCGGGGTGCTGGGGCTGCGGGTGGCGCTGATCACCGCCGCCGCGCCGGGCCTGGCGGGCCAGGACCTGAGCGTCGGCCCCGAGCTGTCCGCCCGGCTGGCGCTGGCCGGGTACACCGCCGTGGGCATGCTGCACACCGCGGTGTGCCTGACCGCGCTGCTGCGCGAGCTGGCCCGGCGCGCCCGCGCGGCCGGCCCCGGGCGGCTGGGCACCGGGCTGCGGCTGCTGGCCGGCGGGCTGGTGGCCGGGCTGCTGTGGAACGCCTGGAGCGTGGACGACGTGCTGCGCGCGGCCGTCACCGGCAGCCAGGACGGCCCCGAGGACCTCCTGTGCGCGGCGCTGGGCGGGCTGTGCGCGGCGCTGATCGCGGCCGGCCTGGGCAGCACCCTGTGGCCCGCGGCGACCGGGGCGGTGCGCGGCTGGCTGCGCGCCCACCGCCGCTACCGGGCGCTCACCCCGCTCTGGCGCGACCTGCACACCGTGCTGCCGGAGATCGCCCTCGACCCGGCCCGCCGGCTGCCGCTGCCCCCGCGCGACCCCCGGTTCGCGCTCTACCGGCGGATCATCGAGATCCACGACGCCCGGCTGATCCTGCGCCAGCACCTGGACCCGCGTGCCGCGCAGTGGCTCGACCGCGCCACCCGGCGCTTCCCGCCGCCCGCCGACCACACCGCTGCCACCGCCGAGGCGGCGTCGCTGGCCGCCGCCCTGGAACTGGCCGCGGCCGGCACCCTGCCCGGGCCCGCCGCACCCGCGGCGCCCGCGGCCGACGCCCTGGGTTCCTTGGAGTCCCCGGACACCCTGGACGGGGAGGCCGACCACCTCGCCCACCTGGCCCGGGTCTACGCCACCTGCCCGGCCGTCGCCGAGGTCCGCACCCGCGCCCGCGCCGAGCGGACCCGGGCCGCGACGGCCACGCGGTGACGGGCCCTACGGGCAGGTTCCGTCACCGCTCCCAGTACCACCGGACCGCTTCGAACAGCAGGCCCAGGGGGAAGAGCGGGACCATCGAGAGCACGCCGGGCCCGGTCCCCTTCGCCGGGACGGGTTCGGGTTCCTCCCTTTCCTCCACCGGGACGGTTCCCGGGTGGTACCGGAAGTGCAGCCCGAGCTCGCCCGGAGCGGTGGTCACCGAGTCCAGGCGCAGCTGCCGGTCCGCCTCGTTCGTGAAGCGTGGCTTCGCCCAGTGCATGGACACGGTGGCGATCGGGGCCTCGTCCGCAGGGGCGCCCTCGAGGGCTGCCGACCAGCTGGAACCGTCGATCCGGTACGGGTAGTCGACTGCCCGGTCGATGAGGTCGCCCAGGGTGGTCGTCGGGTCGACGGTGAAGTCCCAGTGGTGTGGTGGGTCGTCTCCCGGGTGCACGCTGTCGCGCGTCAGGATCACTCGCATGCCCGGCACGCTAGCCCGACGAACCAATTATCGTCAATCTGACGCAAACCTCCCGGGTGGAGCCCCGCCGCCTCCGGACCGTGACGGCCCCGCGGTGACGGGCCGGCCGTGACGGCCCCGCCGTGAGCCGCCGTGGGCCGCCGTGGGCCGCCGTCAGGCGTCGAGCAGTTCGGTGACCAGCCGCACGGCCTCCGGCACCTCGACGTGGTCGTCCAGGGCGGCGCCGAAGTGCCCGCCGGTCGCGGTCACCACGGCGGTGGCACCCAGGCCCCGGACGAACAGCCCCACGTGCTCGGCGGGGTCGGGCTGGTTCACCGGGTCGTCCATGGCCTGCAGAACCCGGAAGCCGCGCGCCGTACGCCGGATCCGCTCCCAGTCGAAGCCGCCCTCGAAGAACCCCGCGAGCAGCTCGTAGCCCACCTCGTGCGCCGAGGCGGCCACCAGCACCACCCCGGCGAACACCCCGTCGGCCTCCGGGTCGTGGCCCTCCAGGAAGCGCAGCACGTTGACCGCGCCGATGCTGTGCCCGACCAGCACGGTCGACCCGGCCGGCCCCGCCGCCCGGACCGCCTCGCCGTAGACCGCGCGCCAGGCCTCCCGCTGCGGGGCGGCGGCCTCGGGCAGCCGCGGCACGGTGACCCGGTGCCCGGCGGCCTCCAACCGCTCGGCCAGGTACGGGAACCAGACACTGTCGTCACTCGCGCCCAGGCCGTGCGACACCACGATCTCGCTCATGTGCGATCCACTCCCCATGAATCCTTCGGACCCTTCCGGATCCTTTGGCCCTCAATCGAAACGCTCCGTCGCGTTTCGATTGAACGGTAGCACGCTGCTACGGTGACGGGGTGCCAACCGCAGAAACCCCCGGCCGTCGCACCGGCGGCCGCATCCGCAGCCAGGACGCCCACGACGCGGTCCTGGCCGCCGCCGTCGAACTCGTCGAGGAACTCGGCTACCAGGCCGTCACCGTCGAACGGGTCGCCGCCCGCGCCGACGTCGCCAAGAGCACCATCTACCGATGGTGGAAGTCCAAGGCGCCACTGGTGCTGGACGCCTACCGCACCGCCGTCGAACAGCGGATGCCCGAACCCGACACCGGCACCCTGGCCGGCGACCTGACCGCCTTCACCACCGCCCTGTACGGCGTCGCCTCCCACCCCCTGCGGGTGCGCACCCTGCGCGGCCTGATGGCCGAGGCCCAGCTCGACCCCGCCTTCGCCGAAGCCTTCCGCCAGTGGGTGCAGAGTCGCCGCGACGTCGTGCTCACCCTGCTCGCGCGCGGCGTCCAGCGCGGTGAACTCCCGCCCGCCGCCGACCTGGAGGCGGCCACCGACCGGCTCTTCGGCCTCTTCTGGTACCGGCTGATGGTCGGCCACCAGCCACTGGAACCCGCCCAGGCCGCCGACCACGTACGGCAGTTGCTGGACGGCCTACGCGCCGGGCGGGCGGGCTGACCGTACGACACCGCGTCGGCCCAGCCCGTACGTCAGTCCCACCAGAAGCCCCAGTGGACGGCGCCGACCAGGTCCTCGGCGTAGCCGGCCAGGCCCTCCTCGGCCCCGAGGACGTTGTCCGGGCAGAACGCGGCGTGCTCGGCCGCCACCAGCAGCGCCTGCGCCCGGCTCGTCGGCGGCGCGGCGACGCTCAACTCCATGGAGGCGGCGCCCACTTCGACCAGGCGGGCGCCGAAGCGCTGCTGCCAGCCGTGCAGTACGGCGGCGATCTCGCCGGTGTCGCCGTGGCCGTTGGTGCCGTTCCAGCCGCAGGCGGCCAGCGCCTGGGCGCCGCCGTCCGCGCGGACCAGGCCGATCCGCAGCGAGGGCCGGGCGCGCAGCAGTTGGCGGGCCAGGCGGTCGGCGCACTCCTGCGGGTCGCGCTGCGGCACCGGGGCGGGGGCGGGGCCGGGCCAGGTGTCGCCGTAGGGGGCCAGCGCCTCCAGCAGGTCGGCCCGGTCCTGCGGGTCGCCGCTCGGGCACCACAGCAGCGACTTCTCCCACCACTCGCGCAGCAGGGCCGCCACGTCGTACCGGTCCGCCCGGAACTCCCCCGACCCGCCCGGCTCCCCCGGCTCCCCCGGTTCGCCCGGTTCGCCGGGTTCGCCGGGTTCGAGCCCCAGGTCCCGCGCCTCCAGGTGCGGGACGCCGTTGCCGGGCGCCAGCAGCAGCGGCCACAGCCCCGAGCGCGCGTGCTCCCGGCGCAGCCGCTCCCACGCGCCCTGCGGCGCCGGCCCGTCGCTCACCCACAGCGACGGCACCACCTGCCGCCCCGGCAGCAGTGGCGCCGTACGGCCTTCGGCGCTGCGGTCGGGGAAGCGTCGGCGCAGGTCGCGGAGCAACTGGGAGTCGATCATGCCCCCACGGTAGGGGTACGCACCGACAACGCCCCCGGCAGGCCCGCCCCACCCCGTCGTCCGCCTCGACGCCGCCGGGGTCGTGCAGCTGCCCGCGCAGGACCCCGCTCCTCACCAGATCCTCGTGCGGTCCGGGCGCGCGGGGGCTCGGGGGGCGGTTCTAGGGTGGTGGGAGGAGTGCGGCGGCCGGTCCGTCGTGTCCCGGGGTCTGCGCTGGGTGGCTGGAGGTGGGGCATGGGTGGCGCGTCCGATGGGCGTCGGGTGAGGGTGCTGGCGGCGGCGGTGCTGCTGGCCGCGGGCGCGGCGGTGGTGCCCGGGGCGGGGGTGGCCTCCGCCGCCGGGAGTGCGCCGGTGCGGGCCTGTCCGGTGCGGGCCGGGGCGCCGGGGCCGCCGCCGGGGGCCGTACCGGCCTCGGTGCCGGTGCCGGACGGGGTGGACGTGCCGGCGACGGCGGCGGTGTACGGCGCCCGCTACCCCGGTGAGGTGCACTTCCTGGTCGCGCCCGCGGGCTGGACCTGCGACGCGGTGTTCTTCGCCGGGGACGGCGGCCAGCAGGCCTACCTCCACCCCGGCGCCCCGGCCGCCGACCCGGCCGGCACCCGCTTCGACGCGGTGGTGCAGGCCGTGTTCGTCAGCGGCGGCGCACAGACCGAGATCGACCTGGCCTGCGGACTGCTCCCCGCGGCCGGGGCCGCCCCCGCCACCTGCAACGCCCCGCAGCGCTCGCCCGCGACCCTGGTGCACCCGCTCCCCACCCGGGCCCCGGGCCTGCTGCTGGCGGCCGTCGGCGTCCCGGCGAACGCCACCGAGCCCAACCTTCCGGCCGCCGGCGGGCCGAACCGTACGGTCGCCCTGGTCACCTTCCAGTCGCCCGGCGGGCCCGCCCAGGAGGTCAGCTGCGCCCTCCCGGCGTCCGCCTCGCCCGTCGCCACCTGCCGGGCCGCGCTGGGCCACCTGCTGGCCACCGGGGCCGCCGCCGGGCAGCTCACCCGCGCCGACCTGGCCGCGGCCCTGGCGGACCTGGACGCCTTCGTGGGCGGCTACCTCGCGCCGCAGCCGTAGTGGTGTGACCCTCAGGACTGCCCGACGACCAGCCGTACCAGTGCGACCGCGTCCCTGAGGCTGAGGCCGGGGTGGGCGCGGCGCAGTTCCCGTACGGCCTTGACCTCGGCCGTGCGGGGGTCGATCCCGGCGTGTGCCAGGACGCTGCGGGCCCAGTCCACCGGGGTCGGGGCGGCGGGCGGGACGAAGTCCTCGACGATCCGCAGGGCCCGGCGCAGGCCCGGCTGTTCGGCCTGGTCGGCGGTGTCCAGGGCGGCGTGCAGGGCGGCCCTGAGCGGTTCGAGGCCGGCCGGCTGCGGGGAGCCGGGCAGGGGGACGAGCATGGTGGTACCTCTTTCTTCCTTGCTTCGGGGTCAGGGGGCCAGGGGTCAGTGGGCGCTCATGGCTCTCAGTAGGCGCTCTTGGCCAGGCGCTTGCGCTCGCGTTCGGACAGCACGGAGCCGGACTCCTTACGGGCCATCCGGCGCAGCAGGCCGGGGGCCAGCAGGAAGCCCGCGAGGGCCCAGCACAGCAGCACGCCGGTGATCTGCGGGTGCTGCCAACTGCCGGAAACCTCCAGGGCCTTGGCGCTGTCGGGCAGCAGGGCGGAGCGCACTCCCTGGGCGATCCAGCGCAGCGGGAAGACCGAGCCGACGGCCTGGAGGGCGGTGGGCAGGTCGCGCAGCGGGGCGAAGGCGCCGGAGATGAACATCAGCCCGAGCATGGGCATCATGTACAGCGCGAGGGCCTCGCGGGCCGGGGGCAGCAGGGCGCCGATCGCGGCGCCCATCGGGACGACGGCGGCGGTGCCCAGCAGCAGGGTGAGGGCCAGGGTGAGCCACTGTCCGGGGGTGGCGGGCAGGTCGGCGTGCAGCAGCAGGGCGCCGCCGGCCAGCAGCAGGAGGATGGAGGCGCCCATGGTCACCAGGACGAAGAGCGCCTTGGCGACCAGGTAGGCGGGCATCGCCCCGGGGACGCCGCGCAGGCGCAGCAGGGTGCCGTCCTCCCGGTCGCCGGAGAGGAACTGGGGGACGGTCATCAGTCCGAACATGAAGACGGTGGAGGCGATGCCGCCGGCCAGGCTGAGCTGGGTCAGGGCGTCGCCGGAGCCGTCGGTGCCCGCGTTGCCCGCTGCTGTGCCGCTGGGGCCGTCGGAGCCGGAGCGCCAGTAGGAGATGGCGAGGAAGACCAGCGGGGTGGTCAGGTAGGAGTAGAAGTCCTTGCGGCTGCGCAGGAGTTGGCGCAGTTCGACGGCGCCGCGGCGCAGGCCGAGGACGTAGGGGTTCACGGGGTTCACGGGGTTCACGCGGCCTCCGCCGGGTCGGTCGAGGGGGTGGCGACCATGCCGAGGTAGGTGTCCTCCAGGCTGGGGCGGCGCACCTCCAGGTCGGGGATCGGTCCGCCGAGTCGCTGGTGCAGGTCCCAGACCGTCTGCGAGGGGTCGGCGGTGCGCAGGCTGCGCGGGGTGCCGTCGGGTTCGCTCCAGCGCACCTCGGACTCGGCCCGGGCGGCTTCGGCGAGTTCGGCCAGGGTGCCGCAGGCGGTGAGGCGGCCGGCTTGCAGGATGCCGATGCGGTCGGCCAGTTGCTGGGCCTCGGTGAGGTCGTGGGTGGTGAGCAGGATGGTGGTGGCGCGTTCGTCGCGCAGTTCGCGCAGCAGGGCGTGGAAGTCGCGGCGGGCCTCGGGGTCGAAGCCGGCGGTGGGTTCGTCGAGGAAGAGCAGGTCGGGGCGGCCGACCAGGCCGAGGGCCACGTCGAGGCGGCGGCGCTGTCCGCCGGAGAGGGTGGCCGCGGTGCGGTCGGCCTGGTCGGTGAGGCCGACCCGGGCCAGCAGTTCGGCGGGCTCGTAGGGGTCGGGGTAGTAGCGGGCGAGGTGGCCGAGCAGTTCGCCGACGCGCCAGCGGCCGTGGTCGCGGCTGGACTGCAGGACGATCCCGATCCGGGCGCGCCAGGCGGGGTCGTCGCGGGCCGGGTCCTGTCCGAGGACGGTGACCTCGCCGGCGGAGCGGCGGCGGTAGCCCTCCAGGATCTCGATGGTGGTGCTCTTGCCGGCGCCGTTGGGGCCGAGCAGGGCGAAGAGTTCGGAGCGTTCCACGCTGAGGTCCAGGCCGTCCAGGACGTCCCGGCTGCCGTAGCGCATCCGCAGTCCGGACGTCAGGATCGCCGGTTCTCCCCCGGGCCGTTCGTCTCCGGAGCGCTCGGCCGCGCGCTCCTGCGGCGTCGTCGTCGCGGTCATGTCCCTGCCTCCCCCTTGCACATGCCCGCCACGCTAGTACTTGCCCGGCGGGAAAGTAAATGCCAGGATCTCCGGTGCTGTCAGAAGCCTTCCGGGACCGGGGAGTTGGAGCATCAGGTGAGCGTTCACGACATCGCCCCCGAGGACGCCCTCGCGTCCTTGCGCACCGCGCAGCGGGCCCGGGCGGCGGCCCGGCGGCCCAACCCGCTGCCCGCCTGGTACCCGGCCACGGCCGCGGGCCTGTTCGGGGCGGGCTTCGCCGGGATCGGCCTGTCCGTCCTGCTTCCGGAGCGGCTGTGGATCGCGACGGCGCTGCTGCGACTGGCGGCGGCGCTGCTGCTGGTGGGCCACGTGGTGGTCAGCCACCGGGTCGAGCACCGGCCGGGCATCGTCGCGGCCCTGCCGCGCGGGGCCGCCGGGCTGCGCGCGGCCGCGCTCCAGCTGCTGCCGCCGGCCGCGGCCGGGGCGCTGGCCCTGCCCTTCGGCCTGCCCGGGTTCCTGCTCACCCTCGGCCTCGCGGGGGGCCTGACCCACTTCCTGCTGCTGCGCCGCAGGCGGGCGGCCGGGGCGGGCGCCGAGTGAGCGCCGGGCCGCCGCCGGAACCGGCCTTCGACGAGCTGATCCACCAGCCCACCCGGCTCGCCGTGGTCGCCTTCCTGTCCGGCTGCGCGGAGGCGGAGTTCCGCGCCGTACGGGAGGGCTGCGGGATCTCGGAGTCGGCGCTGAGCAAGGTGGCCGCCACCCTGGAGGCCGCCTCCTACGTCAGGCTGCGCCGCGGCTACGTCGGCAAGCGGCCCCGCACCTGGCTGCGCCTGACCCCCGAGGGCCGCCGCGCCCTGGCCGCCCACCTCGCCGAGTTGCAGCGCATCGCCGCCTCCGCCACCGCCCTCGGCGCCGCCCTGGAACAGGCGGCGGCCGAGGGGTAGCCCGGGCGGGGCCGCGTATCCGACTCACGGCTTCCTTCCGTGCGAGGCGGCGGGCGCGCATTCGCACCACACCACCTTCCCCACCCCGCCCGGGCGCGGGAAGCACCCCCACTCGCCGGCCAGGGCCGCCACCAGGAGCAGCCCGCGCCCTCCCCCGGCGGCGGGGTCGGGCCGCTGGGGCACGGGCGGCCGCTCACCCGCGTCGTGCACCTCGATGCGCAGCCGGGTGGCGTTCAGATCGAAGGACACCCAGATCAGCCGCCCCGGCAGGCCCGAGTGGAGGACGGCGTTGCCAACCAGCTCCGAGGTGAGCAGCTCGCCGACCTCGCGGTAGCGGTCGCCGTCCGCCACCGTGGCGAGCAGCTCGCGCAGCATCCGCCGCGCGAGCGACGGCGAGCGGCGCGATCGCGGGAACCAGCAGCCGCGACGGACGGACGGACTGGCGGACGCATCGGTTTCAGGCATGGCGGAGCCACCTCCGGTGGGGTTGGGGATCAGGATCGGGCGAGAACGCCCGGCAACGGATCGAGGCATGGGGATGCCCGGCAGCAAGCTCGCGTTGATCACGCTCTGTGTCGCGACTTGCTACGCCAGGTAGCATGCATCCGCTTTAAGATCATCCGCAACGTTGCCTGAGGAAAAGGTGCGGGAAGTCGGGATTGCCTGCGCGGCTACTGTGAGCGCAGATTGACTGCTGATCAGAGGAGGTTGCGTGCAACCGGATCGCGTGGCGAGCGCGCCGTCCACCGTGCTGGGACGGCAGTTGGGCGAGGAACTGCGGGGCATGCGGGAGCGTGCGGGCTTGAGCACCGGCACGGTTGCCGAGGCGCTGGACTGCACCAAGGGCAAGATCTCGCGAATCGAGAACGGTCGCAGCCCTGTTCGGATTCCGGATCTCACTGCGATGCTCCGGCTCTACGGCGTTGACGAACCGACCGTTCACGAGCGCCTGGCCGAGCTTGCTCGCACGGCCAACAAACGGCGGCGCGGCAGTGGCTGGTGGAACGAGTACGGCGACGTGCTCGCGGACACCTACCGCGACTTCGTCGCACTGGAGGCCGTGGCGTCCTCGGTGCGCACGTTTCAAAGCCAGATGATCCCGGCACTGTTGCAGACCCCGGACTACGCACGCGCGCTCACCGCGGCGGGCCGCCGCTGGAAGCGGCCGGAAGAGGTCGAGCAATTCGTGACCGTTCGCCTGAGGCGGCAGGAACGCTTGACCGCCGACCCGCCGCTGTTCCTCTCGGTCGTGCTCGCCGAAGGTGCTCTGCGCCAACAAGTCGGCGGGCCTGCCGTCCTACGGGATCAGCTCGCGCACTTGGCGCAGGCGGCATCATTGCCCAACGTGACGATCCGGGTGGTTCCGTTCAGCGTCGGCGCGCACGCCAGCATGGCCGGGCCCTACGTGATCCTGGGATTCCCTTCCGAGGCCGCGATGGATGTCGTCCTGCTGGACAACCCGTCGGGATCCATGTGGCTCGAGGGTGCGACGGAGGTGCAGGCGTACTCGGAGCTTTGGGACGATGCCTCCACGAAGGCACTGCCGCCTACGGAATCCCTGCAACTGATCACCTCTATCAAGGATCTCGACGCATGAGGCACATACCCGACTTCTCCACCGTCACTTGGCGCAAGAGCTCGTACAGCGGCCCCGACAACGAATGCGTCGAAGTCGCGGACGGGCTCCCGGGCGTGCTTCCCGTCCGCGACTCCAAGGACCCGCAGGGGCCCTCACTCCTCTTCACCGCCGATGCCTGGACCGCCTTCATCGCCGCCGTCCGCGCGGGGGACTTCCCGGCGTAGGAAGTCGGCCGGGCCGACTTCCTGTGCAGAGAGCCGGAGGATGCCGTTGGGCGGCCCGGCCGGGGCGAACCTGGCCGGGCCGCCGTTGCTTCGGCGCTCCCCGGGCGGCGGGGCGGCCGGGGGCTGTCGGCGGGAAGGAATATCGTCCGTCTTCGTCGAGCGTGTCGATCCACGGGCGCGCCGTTCGACCTTGGGTTGGAAGGGGCCGGGAGGCGGCCCCCCGTCGAAGGAGGTCTGTGATGGCGAAGTACATGCTGATCATGCGGGGCACGGACGAGTCCATGGCGAAGATGATGGAGACGCCCTTCGAGGAGATGCTGGAGACCGTGGGGCGCTTCAACGAGGAGCTGATCCGGGCGGGCGTGCTGGTGGCCGCCGAGGGGCTGGACGACCCGTCGCAGGGCGTGGTGGTCGACTACAGCGGCGAGACGCCGGTGGTCACCGACGGCCCGTACGGGGAGACCAAGGAGCTGTTCGGCGGCTTCTACCTGCTCGACGTGGCCTCCAAGGAGGAGGCCGTGGAGTGGGCCAAGCGGATGCCGGCCCTGCCCGGCTCCAAGTGCGAGGTGCGCCGGGTGCCGAGCATCGAGGAGTTCCCGCAGGACAACGAGTGGATCGTCAAGGAGCGGGCCTGGCGCGAGCGCACCGGCCAGCTCTGATGCCCGCAGCCACCGACGGCCCCGACCGCCTCGACGGCCCGCCGGACGCCGAGGCCGCCCGGCGGGCCGTCGAGGCGGTGTGGCGGATCGAGTCCGCCCGGATCGTGGGCGCACTCGCCCGCTACACCGGGGACTTCGCGCTGGCCGAGGACGTCGCCCAGGAGGCACTGGCCGAGGCCCTGGTCTCCTGGGCGCGCGACGGCGCCCCGGCCAACCCGGTGGGCTGGCTGCTGGCCTGCGCCCGGCGCCGGGCCATCGACGCCTTCCGCCGCGCCTCGGCGCTGGACGAGCGCTACGCCGCGCTGGCCGGCGGCCTGGCCGAGGGCCAGTTCAGCACCGGCTCGGCGACCGGCCCCGACCCGGCGCCGGAGCTGCCGTTCGACCCCGACCGGGTCGACGACGACGTCCTCGCCCTGATGTTCACCGCCTGCCACCCGGTGCTCTCCCCCGAGGCCCGGGTGGCGCTCACCCTGCGGGTGGTGGGCGGCCTGTCCAGCGAGGAGATCGCCCGGGCGTTCCTGGTGCCGGTGCCCACCGTGCAGGCCCGCATCACCCGCGCCAAGAAGACCATCGCCGCCGCGCACGTCCCCTTCGAGCTGCCGCCGCCCCGGGAGCGGCGGGCACGGCTGGGCGCCGTCCTGAGCGTCCTGTACGTGGTCTTCACCGAGGGCTCGACGGCCACCGCCGGCAACGACCTGCTGCGCACCGACCTCGCCTACGAGGCGCTGCGGCTGGCCCGGACGCTGGCCGCCCTGTTGCCCGAGGAGCCCGAGGTGCACGGCCAGCTCGCCCTGTTCGAGCTCACCGCCTCGCGCTTCCCGGCCCGCACCGGCCCGGACGGGGAGGCGGTGCTCCTGGAGGACCAGGACCGGCGCCGCTGGGACCACTCGGCGATCCGCCGCGGCCTGGCGGCCCTGGGCCGGGCCGCCGCCCCGGGCCGGGGCCTGGGCCCGTACGGCCTCCAGGCGGCGATCGCCGCCTGCCACACGGCGGCGCCGTCGGTGGCCGACACCGACTGGGAACGGATCGTGCTGCTCTACGAGGCGCTCGGCCGGGTGGCGCCGTCCCCGGTGGTCGAACTCAACCGGGCGGTGGCCGTCGCGATGGCCGAGGGGCCGGGACCGGCGCTCGCCCTGGTCGACGACCTGGCCGTCTCCGGACGCCTGGCCGGCTCCCACCTGCTGCCGGGGGTGCGCGGCGAACTGCTGACCCGCCTCGGGCGCACCACCGAGGCCCGGGCGGAGCTGGAACTCGCCGCCCGGCTGTGCCGCAACACCCGCGAGCGGGCGGTGCTGCTGCGCAAGGCGGCCGCGCTCGACTCCGTGGGGTGACCGTACGGCCCCGCGTCCGGTTGTCGGACGCGGGGCCGTACGGCTCTGCCGTTGAGCCGTTCAGCACTGCGGCCGGCGGCCGTGGTTGGCCCCGCGCCTGGCCCGGGCCTTCTTCTTGCGGCGGCGCTTCGACGACATGGCGACTCCTCTCGCAACCGGCCCCCTGGTCCCCCGGCCTTGGGGCCCCCGGCCTTCCACCGTTCCACACCCGGGCCGCCCCGGCCCGTCGAAGAGCCCCCGTCGCCCTCGCCGCCCCGTCGGCCCCGTCGCCCCCCGGGCCGAACGCTCAGGCCCGGCCCGCCAGGGCGGCGCGCCAGGCGGGGCTGTCCACGTAGTGGTTGTCGAAGCGCTCGGCGGAGGCGGCGATCGCCCCCGGGTCGGCCTCGCCGCGCATGACCGTCCCCAGCAGGCGCAGGTAGTCGAAGCGGTCCATGCCGGGGGCGAACACGAACAGCACGTCGGCCTCGGAGCCCGGGGCGGCGGCGAAGGCGTGCGGGGTGTGCGGGGGCACGGCCAGGAAGTCGCCCGCGTTCAGGACGGTGACCTCCTCCCCGACCAGCACCCGCAGCGAGCCGCTGATCACGAAGAACAGTTCCGTCGCCCGGGTGTGGAAGTGGGCCGGGGCCCCGACCGCGCCCCGGGCGAAGGCGGAGCGGTAGACGGTGAAGCCGCCCTCGCCCGGGGCCGTTTCCGCGAGCAGGGTCATGGTGGCGCTCGGGTCCGCGCAGGTCTCGGCCTCGCCGTGGCGGGCCAGGACCGGGGCGGTGGCGGTGGCGGGAGCGGTGTTCTTCGTCGTCGTCATGTGACCAGACTAGGAGCGGAAAGACCCACGATCAGGGGGCAATCGATCACCGTTTCCGTGGGTCAATTCCGCTCGCGGGGCCCGTGCCGGACCGCCCCGAGTACGGGCGCAGCGTGCGCAGTTGGGGGATCCACCGGGCCGTCCTGGACGAGGGGGTGCGCACCCCGGAGGAGTTCGAGCGCCACCGCGCCGGGTTCTCCTGAGACTCTCCCGAGGATCTCCCGAGCCCGCCGCCCGTCGACCGCCGCCCGTCGTCCGTCGGGTCCGTCGTCCGTCGGGTCCGCCGGCCGCCGGGTCCGTCACTGGCCCACGCGGCCGTCCACGCACTCGCGCAGCAGGTCGGCGTGGCCGCAGTGGCGGGCGTACTCCTCGATGCGGTGCACCTGGAGCTCCCGGACCGAGAGCCGCTGCTTGCCGAGGCGCTCGCCGAGGTCCGGGTGGGCGGCCAACACGGCGTCCAGGGCGGCCTGTTCGCGTTCCAGGTCGCGCCAGGCGGCCTCGACCAGGGCCGGGTCGGGGAGCGCTCCGTCGAAGTCGGCGTCGCGGGGACCGTAGAGCTTGGGCTGCGGCTCGTCCTCGCGGATCCAGTTGTGCCAGTGGCGTTCCACCTCGGCCAGGTGGCGCACCAGGCCGAGCAGCGACATGGTCGAGGGCGGCACCGAGCGCCGGGCGAGCTGCTCGGCGTCCAGGCCCTCGCACTTCATCCGCAGGGTGAGGCGGTAGTTGGTCAGGTAGTCCTCGATGGTGGCGGCTTCGCCGTCCGGGGAGGGGCCTTCGCTGTTGCGCGGGTCGTCGGCCGGGTCGGCCCACATGTCGGGGTAGACGGTGGCCTGGGTCCATCGCTCGGGTCGCTCGCTCATCCCCGCATGCTCGCCCACACTCCCGGCCCGTTCAACCCGGTTTCCCTGCGGCCGGATCCGGGACTGCCGGCCGGCTCGGGGGCGGCGGGCCGGTTCGGGGGCGGCGGGCCGTCAGTCGCGCCGGCCGGCGCGCGCCGCTTCGCGCAGGAAGCCGAGGAAGCCGGTCACGGCGGGTGGCACCCGGCGGCCCCGGAGGGTGGCGGTGCGGACGTGGCGCACGGGGGTGTCCTGGGGGTGGAGCGGGACCAGGGCGATGTCGGGGCGGGCGGCGCGGGCGGCCAGGGCGGGGATCAGGGTGGGGCCCAACCCCGCGGCGACCAGGCCGAGTTTGGCGGCCCAGGCACCGACGGCGTACTCGATGCGGGGCTGGAAGCCGCTGCGCAGGCAGGCGGCGAGCAGGGTGGACCCGGGGTCGCGGCGGGCGGCGATCCAGGGTTCGTCGGCGAGTTCGGCCAGCCGCAGGCGGCGCCGGCCGGCGAGCCGGTGGCCGCGCGGGAGGGCGACCAGGACGGGGTCGCGCAGCAGCGGGCGCAGGTCGAACTGGTCGGTGTCGTAGGCGTCCTGGGGGTTCTCGGCGTAGGAGGCGACCACGGCGAGGTCGATGGTGGCGTCGGCGAGGCGCTCCAGCAGGTGGGTGCTGAGGCCTTCGGTGAGGGTGGTCTCGACCTGCGGGTGGGCGGTGCGGAAGGCGGCGAGGGCGGCGGGGAGGAGTTCGGCGTTGGCGCTGTCGAAGGCGCCCACCCGCAGGCGTCCGGCGTCGAGTTCGGTGAGGGCGACGAGGTCGCGGCGGGTGGTGTCGAGGCGTTCCAGCAGGGCCTCGGCGTGCGGGAGCAGGGCGCGGCCGTGTTCGGTCAGCCGGACTCCGCGGGCCAGGCGGTCGAACAGCGGGGCGCCCAACTCGGCTTCCAGGGTGGCGATCTGGCGGGAGACCGCGGACTGGGTGAAGCCCAGGCGCTCGCCGGCGGCGGTGAAGGAGCCCAGGTGCGCGACGGTGCGGAAGACGTCCAGCCAAGCCATGTCCATTGGGCATGGGTACCATGCGAGACATTCGTTTGTCGCCTGGCTCGGGGGTGCCTAGCGTGGGGGCCATGGAAAAGATCGCCTTTCTGGGCCTGGGCCGGATGGGGCTGCCGATGGCCCGTCGCCTGGCCGCCGCCGGCTACCCGTTGACCGTGTGGAACCGCACGCCCGGCCGGGCCGACGGCCTGACCGAGGCTTCGAGCCCGGCCGAGGCCGTGGCCGGGGCCGGCATCGTGGTCACGATGCTCTCCGACCCGCAGGCCGCCGCCGAGGTCGCCGGACGCTTCACCGCCGCGCTGGCCCCCGGCACCCTGTGGATCGACATGTCCTCGATCGGCCCGCGCGCCGTCGCCGGGCTGCGCGGGCAACTGCCGGACGGCGTGGCCCTGGTGGACGCCCCGGTGCTGGGCAGCGTCGGCCCGGCCGCCCGCGGCGAGCTGACCGTCTACGCGGGCGGCGAGGACGGCGACCTGGAGCGCGCCGAGCCCGTGCTGTCCCACCTGGGCCGGGTGCGGCGCTGCGGGGGCCCCGGGGCGGGGGCGGCGTTGAAGGTGGTGGTGATGGGCGCGATCGTCACCTCGGTCGCCGTCCTGGACGAAGTGCTGTCGGTGGCCGGCGAGTTGGGCGTGCCGCAGGAGCAGGCGCTGGAGGTGCTGGCGGGCGGGCCGCTCGCGGGGGTGGTGGCCCGGGCGCGCAGCACGGAGTCGGACTTCCCGGTGCGGCTGGCCGCCAAGGACCTCGCCCTGGCGGGCGGCGGCCCGCTGCTGGCGGCGGCCCGTCAGGCGCTGCTGGCGGACCCGTCGATCGCGGACCGGGACCTGTCGGCGGTGGTGCGGGCGCTGCGGGAGGAGTGATCCCCTGGGGGCGGAGCGCCCCGGGTCGGGCCCGGGGCGGCGGGCCCGGTGCGGCGGGCGGGCCCGGGGCGGAACGGGCCCGGCTCGGAGGAACGTCCAGCCCCGGCCCGCCCCCGGCGCGGGCCACTTGGTGGCCGCCGCCGATGGCCGAGCGCGCGTGCCGTCCGGTGTAGTGGGGGCGTCCGCGCCGACCACCGAGGAAGGGCGCCCCTTGTCCGCTCGCAGCGCCGTGCACGGCGTCGCCCGACTCGCCGGGCCACGGCTGCCCCTGGTGTCCTTCCTCGCCCGGCTGCCCGCCGCACTGTGCCCGACCGGGACGCTGCTGATGGTGACCGCGCTGGACGGGGTGGGCCGCGGCGGGGTGGTGGCGGGCCTGCTGTGGGGCGGGCAGGCGGTGGGCGGGCCGTTGCTGGGCCGGCTGGCCGACCGGCGCGGCCACCGGCCGGTGATCCTGGCGGCGTCGCTGGCCAACGCGCTGCTGACGGCCGCCCTGGTGGTGGCCTCGGTCGCCGGCCTGGCGCCGGCGGTGCAGGCCGGGTGCGCGGCGCTGGCCGGTTTCACCGTGCCGCAGATCGGGCCGCTGTCGCGCACCCGCTGGATCGCGCTGGCGGGCGGGCGCCGGGACGGCCACCAACTGGTCGGTCCGGCACTGGCCTTCGACGCGGTGGTGGACGAGACGAGTTTCGTGGCCGGCCCCGCCCTGGTCGGGGTGCTGGCCTGGGCGGTGCACCCGGCGGCGGGCCTGGTGTGCGCGGCGGCGCTGATGGCGCTGTTCGGCACGGTGTTCGCGCTGCACCCCACGGCTCCGGCGGCGGTGGCGCGCGCGGTGGCGGCGGGGCGGGTGCTCTCCGGGCCGCTGCTGGTGCTGATCGCCGTGACGGTGCTGCAGGGCGTGGTGTTCGGCGCCGCCAACACCGGCGTGCAGTACCTGGCCCGGGGCGACGCGGGCGTCGGCGGCCTGGTCTGGTCGGCGATGGGGGTGAGCAGCGCGGCGGCCGGGGTCGTGCTGGCCTCGTTCGCGGAGCGTTTCGACCTCACCGCGCGGCTGCGCACGGCGGTGGCGGCGCAGGCGGTGCTGCTGCTGGGGCTGCTGCCGGTGGGCGGGGTGGCGGGTGCGGCGGTGGCGGTGGGGGCGGTCGGGTTCGCGGTGGCGCCGGCGCTGATCGCGGTGTTCGGGCTGGTGGAGCGGGTCGCGCCGGCGGGTCGGATGGCGGAGGCTATGACGCTGCTGGGCAGCGGGCTGATCGCGGGTCAGGGCCTGGCGGTGACGGGGGCGGGGCCGCTGGTCGGCGCGTACGGCCACCTGGCGGCGTTCGCGCTGGCCTGTGCGGCCGGGGCGCTGGCCCTGCTGCTGGTGCTGGCGCTGGTGCGGCTGCGGCGCTTCCCGCCGGCCCGTCCGGCGCCGGCCCCGCTGGCGGCGGCGGCCGCGGCCTCCTGACACCCGCGGCCTCCTGTCACCCGCGCCTTCGTGACGCCCGCGCCTTCGTGATTCCCGCGCCTTCCCGGCTCCCGGGGCCGTCAACCGCGCGCCTCCTGCGGATCCCCCCGGGGCCGGTCAACCCCCAGCCCCCCGTTCACCCGGTCAGGGGGGCTGGTGTGCGGGCCGGGGGGCGTGGGCCGTAGCGTCGTGGCGGCGGACGGTGACGGCCCGGGGAGGGCGGCAGGAGTGCAGGTCATGAGGGCTGGACGGGGCGGGCGGGCCGGAGCGGCCGGACGGGCGGGACGGGGCGCGGTGGCGGTGGCGCTGGCGGCGGTGGTGCTGGCGGCGTCGGCGTGCGGGGCTCCGCCCTCCGGGGCCGGACCGGACAGCGCCGACCTGGCCGGACGGGCGCCGCGCGCGGACGCGACCGGCGGGGTGGCGCCGGATCCGGACGGCCGTCCGGTGGCGCTGGTCTACCGGGGCCCGGCGGCCTGCGAGGGTTGCCCGGAGGCGGCGCACGACCTGCTGGAGCACGACGGCTACGCGGTGCGCTACATCGGGCCCGAGGAGGAGGTCCGCTTCGGCCCGGACGCGCTGTCCGGCGCGGCGCTGTACGTGCAGCCGGGCGGCACCAACGGGCAGGAGGTGTCCACCGCCTGGCGCCTGTTGCAGCGTGACCCGGGCTTCTCCCCGGAGCTGGTGCGCGCCTACGTGCGCGGCGGCGGGCACTACCTGGGGCTGTGCATGGGCGGCTACCTGGCCGGCCACGACCCCGGCTACGGCCTCCTGCCGGGCGACTCCGGGCAGTACATCGGCTCCCGGGGCGCCACCGTCACCGACGAGCAGGACCACCTGGTCGACGTCTCCTGGCGCGGGCAGCCGCGGCGGATGTACTTCCAGGACGGCCCGTACTTCGACGTGGAGGGCCCGGACGCGCGGGTGCTGGCCCGCTACACCAACGACCGGGCCGCGGCCGTGGTCGCCCCGTACGGCTCGGGCCGGGTGGCGGTCACCGGCCCGCACCCGGAGGCCCCGGCCGACTGGTACCGCGACTACGGCCTGCCGGACGAGTCGCCGACCGGCCTGGCCCTGGGCGAGGACCTGGTGCACACCCTGGTGGGCACGGAGCCGAAGTCCTGAACACGGAGCCGAAGTCCTGAACCGGGCCCCGGCCCCCACCCACCCCTGACGCACCCCCGAGCCGACCCCGACCCCGTCGGCCCGCCCCCGCGCGCACTAGTGCACCGGCCGGCACCCCCGGGGCCACCGCAGCAGCCGGGCAACCACCCCGCACCGGCCCCGGGCCAACCCTCGACCGACCCCGAGCCGACCCCGAAGCGCCCCTAGTGCACTAGTGCAGCAGCCCCAAATCACCACAGAACACGGCTTGTTGAGCGCCATGCGTACGCCGTACGGTTGCAGGCATGGAGAACACCGACATCCTCGTCTCCGGCGCCGGCATCGCCGGCCCCGCCCTCGCCCACTGGCTGCGCCGCCACGGCTTCCACTCCACCGTCGTCGAGCGGGCCCCCGCCCCGCGCCCCGGCGGGCAGGCCGTCGACCTGCGCGGCGCCGGACGCACCGTCATCGAGCGGATGGGCCTGATGGAGCGCGCCCGCGCGCTGTGCGTGGAGCAGCGCGGCATCGCCCTGGTCGACACCCGCGGCCGGCACACCGCCCGGATGCCCGTGGAGCTGTTCGGGGGCGAGGGCATCGTCTCCGAGCTGGAGATCCTGCGCGGCGACCTCGCCGAGCTGCTCCGGCAGGCCACCGACGGCGTCGAGTACCTGTACGGCGACACGGTCACCGCCCTGGCCGAGGACGCGGACGGCGTCACCGTCGACTTCGAGAACTCCCCCACCCGCCGCTTCCACCTGGTCGTCGGCGCCGACGGGCTGCACTCGGCGGTGCGCCGCCTGGCCTTCGGCGCGGAGCCGGAGCACTACCGCCCGCTCGGCGGGCACCACTGCTGGTTCACCGTCCACGACCCGGCGCTGGCCCGCGAGTTGGACCGCTGGTTCCTGATGTACAACGCCCCCGGCGGGCTGGTCGCCACCGCCCGGCCGGGCCGGCTGCCCGGGGAGGTCAAGGCCTCCCTGGCCTTCCGCTGCGGCCCGCTCGCCCTCGAGCGCGGCGACGCCGCCGCCCGGCGCCGCCTGGTCGCCGACCGCTTCGCCGGCGCCGGCTGGCGGGTGGAGCGCCTGGTCGCCGGGCTGGCCGCCGCCGACGACTTCGCCTTCGACTCCTTCGGCCAGATCCACCTGGAGCGCTACAGCCGCGGGCGCGTCGCGCTGCTCGGCGACGCCGGCTACAGCCCCAGCCCGCTCACCGGCCTGGGCACCAGCCTCGCCCTGGTCGGCGCCTACCTGCTGGCCGGTGAACTCGCCGCCGCGGCCGGTGACTTCACCGCCGCCTACACCCGCTACGAGGAGCTGATGCGCCCCTACGTGACCCGCGCCCAGGAGCTGCCGCCCGGCGGCGTCGGCGGCTACGCCCCCGACAGCGCCCTGATGATCCGCCTGCGCGCCGCCTCGATGCGCTGGATGGGCCGCTGGCCGCTGCGCGCCGTCCTGGCCGCCCAGTTCGCCAAGGCCGGCGACATCGCCCTGCCCGACTACCCACTGCCCGCCTACCCACTGCCCGACAACCCGCCGGCCGCCCACCCGCTGCCCGCCCGCACCACCTGAGGCGCGCCCCGGGCTTGCACCTCACGCGACGTCAGGAGGGATGCTCGTGCCATGCCCTCCGATGAACAGACCTGGAAGGTCGGCCCGCTCGCCGAGGCGAGCGGACTGACCGTACGCACCCTCCACCACTGGGACCACCTCGGCCTGCTCTCCCCCTCCCGGCGCACCGCCTCCGGCCACCGCGCCTACACCGAGCGGGACGTCGTGCGGCTCTACCAGATCCTCGCGCTGCGCCGCCTGGGCCTGGGCCTGGAGACCATCGCCACCTGCCTGGACGCCGGTGTGGACGCGCGGCGCCTGGTGCGCGAGCACCTGGCCGCCACCGAGGCCTCGCTGGCCGCGCTGCAGGAGCTGCGCGAGCGCCTGGACCACCTGGACGGCGAACTCGCCGCCGAACGCGAGCCCGGCACCGAGGACCTGCTGCGCCTGGTGCGGGCCACCGGCGCCACCCGGCCCGCCGCCGACGAGGCCCTGCGCCGCCACCTCGACGAGGACCAGCTGCACGCCCTCGCCGACCACGCCGCCGCCCTGGGCCCGGCCGCCCACTACCTGCTGGAGGTCGAGTGGCCCCAGCTCTACCGCCGGGCCGAGGCGCTGCGCGCCGCCGGCACCGATGCGGCCGACCCCCGGGTGCGGCGCATCGCCGCCCGCCTCGACGAGCTCTCCCGCCTGTTCAGCGGCGGCGACACCACGCTGTCCGCCGCCGTGCGCACCGCCTGGCGCAAGGACCCGGCCGCCCTGTCCGGCGACCCGGCCGCCCCGGCCGACGCCTGGGCCGACCTGCGCACCTTCCTGGACCGGGCCCGCGGGAGCGCCTCGTGATCCCCCGTCGGGCGCGGCTGCGCATCGCCCTGTCCAGCACCCTGCCCGTCCTGGCGGCGACTGTCCTGGTGCTGTTGCCGCTGTCCGTGGCGGGTCTGCTGCCCTGGTCGGTGCCGCCGGCCGTGCTGCTGGCCCAGGCGGTGCAGGCCTGGCTGGTCCTGCACCGCCTGGGCCGCCCCACGGGCGGGTCCTGAGCGCCGCTCGGGCCGACGGCTACGCGGCGCGCGGCTGGTTGAAGCGCAGCATGTTGCCGGCCGGGTCGCGGAAGGCGCAGTCGCGCACGCCGTAGGGCTGGTCCATCGGTTCCTGGAGGACCTCGGCGCCGGCGGCGCGGATGCGCTCGAAGGTGGCGTCGCAGTCGTCGGTGCGGAAGATGACGCCGCGCAGCAGCCCCTTGGCGAGGAGTTCGGCGGCGGCCCGGCGGTCGTCCTCGGAGGCGTGCGGGTCCGCCAGCGGCGGTTCCAGGACGATCTCCACCCCGGGCTGCTCGGGCGAGCCGACGGTGACCCAGCGCATGCCCTCGAAGCCGACGTCGTTGCGCACTTCGAAGCCGAGGACGTCGCGGTAGAAGGCGAGCGCCTTGTCGTGGTCGTCGACGGCGATGAAGCACTGTGCGAGTTCGATGCTCATGGGCCTCAAGTTACGGGAGCGGGGCCGCCCTTCGCCTCACATGCGGCGCCTCAGGTGCGGCGCCTCAGGTGCGGCGCACCGGGCGGGTGCGGATCTTGGCGATGCAGGCGGGGATCGGCTCGCCGTCGGCGTGGTCGCGGGCGCGGTAGGCGCTGGGGCTCTCGCCGACCAGTTCGGTGAAGCGGCTGCTGAACGAGCCCAGCGAGGTGCAGCCCACCGCCATGCACACGTCGGTGACGCTGAGGTCGCCGCGGCGCAGCAGCGCCTTGGCCCGTTCGATGCGGCGGGTCATGAGGTAGCTGTACGGGGTCTCGCCGTAGGCGGTGCGGAAGCTGCGGGAGAAGTGGCCGGGCGACATCAGCGCGGTGCCGGCCAGGGCGGGCACGTCCAGCGGCTGGTCGTACTCGCGGTCCATCCGGTCGCGGGCCCGGCGCAGCCGGACGAGGTCTTCGAGGGGTACGCGGGTGGGCACACCAGCCACCGTACCGGGCCGCTCGGACACTCTCCCCCGCCCGGCGGCGGCCCGCTCGCGCCCGCGGGCCGGGCGGTGGCGCTGGGCGGGGCCATGGAGCGTGGTGCCCGCCGCTGGAGCGGCGGGCACCGGCCCCCTCAGGGCGTGCGCGGGCCGCGGGCGAGCAGCGGGGCGGTGCCGTCGTGCGGCAGGACGACGAGGTAGCGCCAGGGGCCGTCCTCGGCCAGGGCCAGCGAGAGGGTGTGCGCGCCGAAGGCCGCAGCGGCGGGGGCGGCGCCCTCGGTCAGTTCGTCCAGGCCCGCGTGCGACACCAGGAAGTCCGCGGGGCCGTTGAGCCACCTGGGGACGGGCGCGCCGCGGCGCAGCGCGGCGAGCAGGTCCGTGCGCAGCGGCCCCTCGGCGGCGTCCAGGACCCGTTCGTGCAGGCGTTCCTGGACGCCGGGGCGGGACGGGGCGGTGGCGGCGAGGTGCTGGCAGCGCGGGCAGAAGCGGGCGCCGATGCGGATGCCGAACGGGTGGCGGTAGCGGGTGATGGTCCGTGGCTGCTCCTGGCACAGCGTCCGGTCGTCGCCGACCGCGGCGTGCTCCGGCTCGTCCGGTTCGCCCTGGACGGTGCAGGCCCCGAAGTGGGCGGGCTGCCGGGCGCCGGCGAAGGACCAGCCGGTGTGCGTGTCGGTGTTCATGCGCGGGACCCTCCCACGGCGGCCGGGGCGCGGGCATCCGCTTTTCGTGGCACCCGGCCCCGGCCCCCCGGCCCCCCCGGCTGCGACTGCCGGCAGCGGCGATCTAGGGTGGCGCCATGATCTCCTCTCCGATATCCGGCCCCGTATCCGACCCGATATCCGACCCTGCCGAGGCGCTGCGGGTGCTGTTGGAGGGCAATGCCCGTTTCGTCGGGGGCAGCCCCGAGCACCCCAACCAGGACGCCGGGCGGCGGGCCGCGCTGGCGCCGGCGCAGAAGCCCTTCGCGGTGCTGTTCGGCTGTTCGGACTCCCGGCTGGCCGCCGAGATCATCTTCGACCGGGGCCTGGGTGACCTGTTCGTGGTGCGCACCGCCGGTCATGTGACCGGTGCGGAGGCGCTGGGCAGCATCGAGTACGGGGTGGCGGTGCTGGAGTGCCCGCTGGTGGTGGTGCTCGGGCACGACTCCTGCGGCGCGGTGGCGGCGGCGCTGGACTCCCTGGAGCAGGGCAGGCTGCCCGGCGGGTTCGTGCGGGACGTGGTGGAGCGGGTGACGCCGAGCGTGCTGTCGGCGAGGGCGGCGGGCATCGAGGACCCGGACGCGATCGTGGACGAGCACATCCGCCAGACGGTGGACCTGCTGCTGGAGCGCTCGCAGCTGCTGGCCGCCAAGGTCGCCGAGGGGCGGGCCGCGGTGGTGGGCCTGTCGTACCGGCTGACCGACGGCCAGGCCCGTACGGTCGCCGTCCGCGGCCTGGGCTGACCGTCCGCGTCCTGGGCTGACCTCCGGCGCGCAGGCGCGGCGGGTACGGAACGCCGTGTCCGATCCCCGCCAGCGCCGGGGCGCGGGCGGGGGCAGAGTCGGTGGCCGGTCGCGGACCGTCCGGTCCGGGCCACCGACTCACCCGAGGCGAGGACGGCTCTTCCCGTGCACAAGGTCACCGATCTCAAGGTCCTGTACTTCGGCACCCCCGTGGTGCTGATCGGCTCGCGCAACGAGGACGGGAGCGCCAACCTGGCGCCGATGTCCTCGGCCTGGTGGCTGGGCCAGTCCTGCGTGCTGGGCCTGGGCAACAGCTCCCAGACGTCGATCAACCTGCGGCGCGAGGGCGAGTGCGTGCTCAACCTGCCCTCGGCGGCGCAGGTCGACGCCGTCGACGCGCTGGCGCTGCTGACCGCCAACCCGCGGATCTCCGAGTACCGGCTCGCGCAGGGCTACCGGCACGAGCGGAACAAGTTCGCCGCCGCGGGGCTGACCGAGCTGCCCGGCGAGCTGGTGGGGGCGCCGCGGGCCGCCGAGTGCCCGGTGCAGCTGGAGTGCCGGCTGGAGGAGGCCAGGGCGCTGGCGGGCAACCCGGGGTGCACCGCCTTCGAGGTGTCGGTGGTGCGCGCGCACGTGGACGAGCGGCTGATCGTGCCGGGCAGCGACCACTACGTGGACCCGGTCGGCTGGGACCCGCTGATCATGAAGTTCTGCGAGTTCTTCGGCGAGGGCCGGCGCCTGACGCCCTCGCGGCTGGCGGAGGGCTGGCGGATGCCGGGCAGGCTGCCGGCCGCGGTGTGACGGCGGCCCGACGGCGGCGGTTCAGCGGGCGCGGTTCAGCGGTGGGTGAAGAAGCGGCCGATCGCGCCCGCGAACCCGCGGAAGCGGAGCATGAGCAGCAGCACGACGGGCACCAGCGCCTGTGTGCCTGCGGTCACCGGCAGGCCCGCGCACGCGAACAGGACGGCGCCCGCCACCGGGAGCAGGAACGCGGCCAGGACCAGCGCCCAGGCCGCGTTCTCCCAAGGACGGGGGCGGCGGCCCCCGCTCTTCAGCAGCACGGCGAAGAAGAGCAGGACGGTCGCGCCCCATTCCACCGGTGCGAGCACCAGGCCGAGCAGCGCGTCCAGGGCCCAGCGGGTCACGCGGTCCTCGCCCCGCAGGAGTCGCACACCCGGGTCGCGGGCAGTTCCAGGAAGCAGTTCGGGCAGATCGCCGGCGGGCGCGGGGCGGTGGCGGTAACCGCGGCGGCGGTCTTCGCGGTGGCGGTCTTCCTGCGGGTCACCGTGGTGGTCAGGCGCGGGGCCAGGGCGGGGATGCCGCCGTCGGCGGGCAGGTCGGCGCCGAAGTGCCGGTAGCAGGCGAGGCGGGCGGCGGCGGCGTGCTGTTCGCGGTCCATCTCGTCCAGGATGGGCGGCTGCCCGGCGACCTCCAGGACGTCCTGGTAGGCGGCCCCGACCATGCCGTCGGCGGCGTGCACGACCAGGGAGGTCAGCGGCGGGTCGCCGCGCCGGTGGGCCTCGCGCACCACCAGGGCCAGCACCTTGCCGATCCAGTGCCGCTGGTTGACGCTGGTGCGCACCCCGGAGGCCTGCTGGACGGCCTCGGCCAGCTCGGCGTAGGTGATCACCGCGTGGTAGCGGCCTGCCACGTCCACCAGGGCCGGGTAGGCCGCCCTGGTCCACACGATGTGCGCCTGGCTGACGGCGACGGGCGTGCCGTCCGCCTCCCGCCAGTAGCCGCGCTGCTGCTGCGTCATCCCGTCCGCCCCTCGTCCCCTCGCGCCTGTCGGCCCCCGCCGGGAGCGAGGCTACCCCGCTGCGGTGTCCGGTTTCCTGCCGGGGGCGCGGCCGGGGCGCTTGACTTCAAGTGCTGTTGAAGTCGTCCAATGGGTGCCGACCGCAGCCGTACGGGCTTTCGCGGTCGATGCCCCGCCCGTACGGGAACGGACCGGGGCCGGGGCCGCCTTCCTTCGATCGTGCCGTTGGCGGCCCCGGCCCTCGTCACCGCCCGGCCCTCGTCACCGTTCCGGTCCTCGTCACCGTTCCGGTCCTCGTGCGGCGTCGTGCCCCGCGGGTTCAGCGCCGCGGCCGGAGGCCGTCCAGGGTGAGGTCGAGCAGGCGCTCGGCCTGCTGCCGGTGCTCGGCGCCCGCCGAGGTGAGGGCGATGCCCTCCAGGGCGGCGGCGAGGTCGGTGGGCCGGATGTCGGTGCGGATCACGCCGGCGGCCGCGCAGGCGTCCATGAGCGTGGCGACGGCGTTCCGGATCATCTCCCGGCTGCCGCCGTAGGGGTTGGCCCCGGTGGCGGCGATGGCGCGCAGGGCGTCGATCATGCCGTACTTGGCGGTGACGTAGTCCAGGAACAGGCGGGTCCAGGCGCGCAGGGCCCGCTCGGGCGGGTGCCGCGCGAGCAGGGCGGGGGCGGCCTCGCACAGCTGGACCACCTCGTTGCGGTAGACCGCCTCGATCAGGGCCTCCCGGGTGGGGAAGTTGCGGTACAGGGTGGCGCTGCCCACGCCCGCCTCCTTGGCGATGCGTTCCAGGTGGGCGTCCGGTCCTTGTTCCCCGAACACGCGCGCGGCGGCGGTGAGGATCTTCTCCCGGTTGCGCCGCGCGTCGGCCCGCAGCGGCCGGGGTGCTCCGTCGGTCATCGGTGCTCGCCGTCCTCGTTCCTCGGTGGTCTTCGTCCGTCGGCGGTCTTCCCGCTTGATAAACGGAGGCGGCCCCACTTAGCCTGAGGGAAGCGGGGGCGCCTCCGTTTTCACTGTAGGGCAGTGCGCCCACCGCGTACGCACCGGGGAGAGGGAGAGGCTCATGACGGGCATCCAGGGCAAGGTCATCGCGATCACGGGCGCCAGCAGCGGCATCGGGGAGGCGACCGCGCACCACCTCGCCGAGCGGGGCGCCCGCCTCGTGCTCGGGGCCCGGCGCCGGGAGCGGCTGGAGGCCGTCGTGGCGGCCGTCACCGCCCGGGGCGCGGCCGCCACCGGCGTCGTCGTCGACGTCACGCGCCGCGAGGACCTGCGGCGCCTGACCGACACGGCCCTGGACCGGTACGGCCGGCTCGACGTGCTGGTCTCCAACGCGGGCACGATGGCCGTCTCGCCGTTCGACGAGCTGCGCCAGGACGACTGGGACGCCATGGTCGCCACCCACGTCACCGGCCTGCTCAACGGCATCGGGGCGGCCCTGCCGGTCTTCCGCCGCCAGGGCGGCGGCCAGTTCGTCAACGTCGGCTCCACCGCGGCCCACGTCGTCAGGCCTCCGCAGGGGGTCTACGCGGCCACCAAGGCGGCGGTGAAGGTGCTCACCGAGGGCCTGCGCCAGGAGGCGGGGCCCGACCTGCGCGTCACCCTCGTCTCCCCCGGCTTCACCCACACCGAGGGCGTCGGCAAGGGGGCCGGCCCCGAGGTCGCGGCCGCGCTGGTGCGCCGGCGCGACGAGATCGCCATGCCGCCCTCCGCCGTGGCCTCGGCCATCGGCTACGCCGTCGCGCAGCCGGACGGCGTCGACGTCAGCGAGATCGTCGTACGCCCCACCGCCCAGGACTGAGCCCCGCCCAGGACCGAGCCCCGCGCACCCGGGCCCGCACCGGCACCGGCACGGGCCCGGGCACGGACACCGGCACCGGCACGGGCGCACCGGACCGACAGGCGCCGCCTTCGCCATGGCCGTGGACACGGCGTTCCTCTCCCGGGTCCGGGCGCAGCGCAGGCGGTGCGGCCGCGGGGGGATCCGTGGCCGCACCGCCGGTGCGCGGGCTGGTCCGTGCGGGCTACCGCGCGGCGGCCCGGCGGCGGCCGCGGGCGGCGCGGCGCCCGGCCGGCGGGGTGGCGTCGGCGTTCCAGGCGGCGACCGGGTTGCCCAGCCAGCGGGTGGCGGCGGGGACGTTCTCGCCGCGCATCACCAGGGAGGCCGGGCCGACCGTGGTGTCGTCGCCGAGGGAGGAGTTGAGCAGCACGATCGAGTGCGGCCCGGTGGTGGAGCCGGCGCCCAGGTGGACGGGGCCCAGCCGCATCACCCGGTCGTGGAACAGGTGGGTCTGCAGCACGGTGCCGCGGTTGACGCTGGCGCCCGCCCCGACGGTGACCAGGTCGCTCTCGGGCAGCCAGTGGGTCTCGCACCACGCCCCGCGTCCGATCCTCGCGCCGAGGCTGCGCAGCCACAGGTTGAGGTAGGGGGTGCCGGTCATGGCGGCGCCGCCGAAGGGCATGGCGAGTTCCTCGACGAAGGTGTCGTAGAGCTCGTTGCGCCATACGAAGGAGGACCACAGCGGGTGCTCGGACACCCGGAAGCGTCCGACCAGCAGCCACTTGGCGAGGGTGGTGACCGCGCACGCGGCCGCGGCGGCGGCCACCAGTACCAGGCCGGCCGCGGCGGCGGCGGTGCCCAGGCCGTAGTCGTCGCGCAGCGCCTGGAGGGCGGCGAAGACCAGGTCGGCCAGGATCGCGGCGACGACGACCGGCAGCAGGCGGCAGACCTCGACGCCGGCCCGGGCCCACATCAGGCGCCTGGGCGGGTTGTAGGTGCGGTCCTCGCCGCCGGCGGCGGCCACCCGGGGCAGGGCGAAGGCGGGCCGGCCCAGCCAGGAGGAGCCCTCGGGGGCGTGGGCGGGGGTGTCGGAGAGCACGCCGACCAGGGAGTTGTCGGGCAGTGAGCGGCCGGGGCCGACGATGCCGGAGTTGCCGACGAAGGAGCGGCGTCCGACGTGGGAGCGGCCCAGGTGCAGCCAGCCCCCGCGCAGCTCGTAGGGGGCGACGAGGGTGTCGTCGGCGAGGAAGGCGCCGTCGTCGACCCGCATCAGGGCGGGCAGGGCGAGCACGGTGGAGGCCTCCACCCGGCGGCCGATCTTCGCGCCGAGCAGGCGCAGCCACACCGGGGTGAGGAGGCCGGCGTAGAAGGGGAACAGGGTGCGCCGGGCGCCGTCGCCGAGGTGGGAGACCGCCCAGGCGCAGAACGCGACGCCGCCGGTGGCCGGGTGGAAGCCCGGGCGCAGCGGGAGGGAGAGCAGGCGGATCAGGAGGGCTATCAGCGCGGCGTGGCACAGGAGGGTCAGGACGGCCAGTGGCACGGTCAGCGGCAGCAGCTGGAGCAGGGCGGCGGGCAGGGTGCGGTCGTGGTCGACCAGCGGGTAGAGGATGGACAGCGCGGGCAGGGCGGCCAGGACGGGCAGGAGGCCGAAGACGGCGAAGGCGGCGCCGTAGGCGGGCTTCCAGGCGCGCGAGCGCTTGGCGGGGTGGGCCGGCCAGGGGGTGGGGGCCTCGGTGCAGGGGCGGGCCGGGGAGCCGTGCCAGTGCTCGCCGGGCGGGACGGCGGCGGTGACGCAGGAGCCGGGGGCGATCTGGGCGCCGGCGCCGATGCGGGCGCCGGGCATCACGGTGGCGCGGTGGCCGACGGCGGCGCCCTCGCCGATGTCGAGGTGGCCGAGCTGGAGGGTGTCGCCGTCGAGCCACCAGCCGGCGATGTCGACCTCGGGTTCGAGGCTGGCGCCGTTGCCGATCCGGGCCAGGCCGGTGACCGGGGGCGCGGTGTGCAGGTGGACGTCGCGGCCGACGCGGCAGCCGAGCATCCGGGCGTAGCGCACGGCCCAGGGGGTGCCGGCGAGGTTGCCGGTGCCGAACATGGCGGTGTAGCGCTCGGCGGCCCACAGTCGCAGGTGGACGTGGCCGCCGCGGGGGTGGCTGCCGGGGCGGATGCCGGCGGTGATCAGGCGGGCGCCGGCGGCGGCGAGCAGGGTGCGGCCGGGGGCGGTGAAGAAGAGGAGCGCGCCGGCGGCCACGGGCCACCAGGAGCTGTGCGGGGCCCAGGGGAGGCCGGGGCCCATGAGGTTGTCGGCGGCGATCAGGACGATGATCCAGCGCAGGCCGGAGAGGCCGAACATGGCGAGCAGCATCAGGGTCTGCCAGAGGGCGGCGCTGCGCGGGGTGGGGCGCACCGGTGTGCGGGGCGTGGTGGTGGTCGCGGCGGCTTCCGGCCCGGCCGCGGCCGCCTGGGCCCGCGGGGCCGGGGCGAGGGAGTCGAGGTAGCCGGCGAGGTCGCCGAGTACCGGGTGGGCGTAGAGGTCGGCGACGGAGACGCCGCTGTGGCGGGTGCGCAGTTCGGAGACCAGGCGGGCGGCGGTGAGGCTGGAGCCGCCGAGGGCGAAGAAGTCGTCGCCGCCGGCGGGGGCCGTGCCGAGCAGGCGCTCCCACTGGGCGGCGAGCCAGCCGGCGGTGCCGTCCAGGGGCTGGGCGGGGCCGCCGCCGCCGGTGGTGGTGCCGGTGGTGGGCAGGGGCCAGGGCAGGGCGTTCCGGTCGACCTTGCCGGAGGTCTTGGTGGGCAGGGAGTCGACCAGGGCCAGGACGGGCACCAGGGGGGCGGGCAGGCGTTCGAGCAGGTGCTGGCGGGCGGTGGCCAGGTCGGGGGTGGTGCCGGGTCGGGCGACCAGGTAGCCGACCAGCAGGTCGGCGCCGGCGGGGGTCTTGCGGACGGCGGCGGCGGCCGCGCGGATGCCGGGCAGGGCCTGGAGGGCGGCGTCGATCTCGCCGAGTTCGATGCGGCGGCCGCCGAGTTTGATCTGGTCGTCGGCGCGGCCGAGGAAGACCAGGCCCTCGGGGTCGTTGCGGACCAGGTCGCCGCTGCGGTAGACGCGGGGGGAGGCGATGGCGGGGTGGGGGCTGTACTTCTCGGCGTCCTTGGCGGGGTCGAGGTAGCGGGCGGTGCCGATGCCGCTGATCAGGAGTTCGCCGCTCTCGTACCAGGGCACGGGGTGGCCGTTGGGGTCGACGACGGCGATCTCCCAGCCGTCCAGGGGTGCGCCGATGCGTACCGGCTGGCCGGGGAGCAGGCGGGCGGCGGTGGCGACGACGGTGGTCTCGGTGGGGCCGTAGGTGTTCCAGAACTCGCGGCCGGGCACGGCCAGGCGCTCCACCAGTTCGGCCGGGCAGGCCTCGCCGCCGACGATGATCAGGCGGACCTGGTCCAGGCACTCCTGGGGCCACAGGGCGAGCAGGGTGGGGACGGTGGAGATCGCGGTGATGCGGCGCTGGAGGAGCCAGGGGCCGAGGTCGGTGCCGGCCTTGACCAGGGAGCGGGGGGCGGGCACGAGGCAGGCGCCGTGGCGCCAGGCCAGCCACATCTCCTCGCAGGAGGCGTCGAAGGCCACCGACAGGCCCGCGAGGACGCGGTCGCCGGGGCCCAGCGGCTGGTGGCGCAGGAAGATCCGGGCCTCGGCGTCGACGAAGGCGGCGGCGCTGCGGTGGGTGACGGCGACGCCCTTGGGGCGGCCGGTGGTGCCGGAGGTGAAGATGATCCAGGCGTCGTCGGCGGGGGTGGGCCAGGCGGGGCGGCCCGAGGGCCGGGCGGTGGGGCCGGCGAACAGGCGGCGTTGGGCGCCGACGACGGCGCAGACCCGGGCGTCCTGCCAGATCATCTCGGCGCGCTCGTCGGGGTCGTCGGCGTCCACCGGGACGTAGGCGGCGCCGCAGCGCAGCACGGCGAGGATGGCGACGTACAGGTCGGCGGTGCCGGAGGGGATGCGCACGCCCACCCGGTCGCCGGTGCCGATGCCGTGGCCGGCCAGGACGCCGGCGAGGGCGTCGACCTCCTGCATCAGGGTGCTGTAGTCGAGGACGGTGTCGCCGGTGTCCAGGGCGGGCGCGTGCGGGTGCGCGTCGGCCGTGGCGGCGATGACGTCCAGGAGGCTTCGGGGGTGGGCGGGCTGGGCCACCGGCCAGCCCGCCGCCTGCCCGGGGTGGGGGCGGTGCAGCGTGGCTGGGCCGGCCGTGTCGTGCCGTGCGTCCATGGGGTGGTTTTCCTCGGCTCCGTATTCCTGGGAGGGCGCGCATCGCCTGCTACGTGCGGTGACGTCCGGGTCACCCGGTGGGAGGCGCCCACTCACCATGACTCCGCTGGGAGTCGGCTGGATGCAGCGCAGGCGCGGTCAAAGGGAATTCTCATCATCGATGCCGTTTCCTCAGGCACCGATACGAATCGAATGTCATTTCGAGGTTTTTCGAGCGTTTTCGATGGTGAAGGCTAGTCGGCGGACACCGGAGGGGCGTGACGACGGAGGGAAGAGTGATGAACACCATGGCGACCGGAACGGTACAGGTAGTGAGGGGTCGACTACCGAATCGGGGGGTTTCGGTCGGATTCTCGACCTGTGCACGTCATTCTCGTGTGGGTGCGGGCGGCTGCCGCCGTCCCTTTCCGTGCGGATGTCTCCTGTGAATTCGGTGTGCGCCGCAACCGGCGGCCGCGGCGGCGGTGGCCGGGGCGGCGGCCGGGACCGGCTCCTGTGGTACGCGGCGTACGGGTCCAACCTGCACGCCGCCCGCTTCTCCTGCTACCTCTGCGGCGGCCGTCCGGACGGCGCGGCCCGCACCTGCCCGGGCTGCCGCGACCGGCGCCCGCCGCGCGCCAGCGCCGCCCTGACCCTGCCCGGCACGGTGTACTTCGCCGGGCACTCGGCCACCTGGGGCGGCGCCACCGCCTTCTACGACCCCGCCGCGCCCGGACGGGTGCCCTGCCGCGCCTACCTCGTCACGGCCGGCCAGTTCGGCGACGTCGCCGCCCAGGAGATACACCGCCGCCCCGGCACCGACCTCGACCTCACCCGGGTCCTGGCCACCGGACGCGACCGGCTCGGCCCCGGCCGCTACGAGACCCTCCTGCACGTGGGAGCACTTCGGGGGCGCCCGGTGCTCACCCTCACCTCCCCCACCGGCCTGGCCGGCGCCACCTGCGCCGCCCCCTCCCCCGCCTACCTGCGCACCCTGGCCGCCGGCCTCGCCGAATCCCACACCTGGGGCCCCTGGCGCACCGCCGGCTACCTCGCCACCCGCCCCGGCGCCGCCGGCCACTGGCCGGTGCCGGCGGTCGCGGCGCTGCTGGACTGAACAAGCGGCACCGCCCCGCCGGGCCGGCCAGGGGCGGCCAGGGGTGCAACAGGCCTGCGCTGAAAGGGCGTTGACGCCTCAGG
This sequence comes from Kitasatospora sp. NPDC098652, assembly GCF_044760155.1. Classification (NCBI taxonomy): domain Bacteria; kingdom Bacillati; phylum Actinomycetota; class Actinomycetes; order Kitasatosporales; family Streptomycetaceae; genus Kitasatospora; species Kitasatospora sp. NPDC098652. The sequence goes on along the minus strand of NZ_JBIWAQ010000018.1, from coordinate 9,677 downwards.
CACCGACGGGGTCAGGCGCCGGGCGTCGGGGGGCGGATGCCGAGCCACTGCTCGGCATCCCAGGCCCGGTAGCGCTCCAGCTCGGTGAAGCCCAGCCTGGCCGCGAGCCGCATCGAGGCGGTGTTGGCGCTCTGGGTGGCCAGCACCACCGGCTCGCCGGGCAGCACGCCGGCGAGCCAGGCCAGGGCCGCCGTGCACGCCTCGGCGGCGTAGCCGGCCCCCCAGGCCCGGGGCAGGAACAGGTAGCCGAGGTCGAGAGCGCCGGCGGCGGCCGGGCGGTGGTGGCCGCTCGCCCTCCGGAGCAGGACCAGGCCGACCATCGCCCCGTCGAGTTCGGCGACGAAGGTCCCGGGCCGGTCCTCGGGCGCCCCGGGCAGCTCGCGCTCGACCTCCTCGCGCGGCCGGGCCCCGCCGAGGTAGGTGTGCACCTCGGGCGAGGAGAGCAGGTCGACGAACGCCGCGCGGTCGCCCTCCCGGCTCCCGCGCAGCACGAGGCGCTCGGTGCGGATCGGCACGGGCGGCCAGACCGCCGCCCCCAGGTCCAGGTCTTCCATCCGCGCACCCTACAAGGGCCCGCCGCAGGCCAGTTGAGGCAGGCCTGCCGTCACAGCCGGCCCCAGGCCACGAAGGCCGCCAGCAGCAGGTAGAGCGCGTCCACCGCCACCAGCGGGTACTCCCGGCGCCGCAGGCGCACCGCCGCCGCGCCGGCCATCATCAGCACCAGGCCGAGCGCGGCCAGCGGCACCAGCACCGGCGCGACGTGCAGCAGCGCGGGCAGCACCAGGCCCAAGGCGGCCAGGACCTCGAGGGCGCCGATCGCCCGCACCCCCGCCGCGCTGAAATCCTCGACCCAGCGGCCGCTGCGCCCGGCGGCGGCGATCCGCTCCTTGGGCACCAGCACCTTGAAGGCGCCGCCGAGCAGGTAGGCGGCGGCCAGCAGGGCGGTGACGGTCCACAGGGCAGGGTTCATGGTGTTCGTTCTCCTCGGTACGTTGTCCGCTGCTGCCCTCTGGGACAGGGCGGCCGGGCGGCCTGTGACAGCCGCCCGCGGTGACGCGCGCCACCCCGGGGCCGGGGCGGCGCCGGGACGGGACGGAGTGGCCATGGCAGCAGCGGCGGGCGCGACGGAGGCGGCGGGGTACCGGCCGCTGCTGTTCTCCATCGCCTACGGCATGACGGGTTCGGTGGGCGACGCCGAGGACCTCGTCCAGGACACCTTCCTCAACCTGACCCGCGCCCAGCGGGCGGGCACCACCGTCACCAACCTCAAGGCGTACCTGACCACGTCGGTCACCCGCCTGGGCATCAACCACCTCGGCTCGGCGCGGGTGCGGCGCGAGTCCTACGTCGGCGAGTGGCTGCCCGAGCCGGTCGTCGCCTTCGCCGAGCGCCCCGGCGACGCCCCGGCCGAGCACGCCGAACTGGCCGACTCGCTGTCGATGGCCCTGCTGCTGATGCTGGAGGCCCTCTCCCCCGTGGAGCGGGCGGTGTTCCTGCTGCGCGAGGCCTTCGGCTACGGCTACCCGGAGGTCGCGGAGCTGACCGGCAAGTCGGAGGCGAACTGCCGTCAGATCCTGGCCCGGGCCCGCAAGCGCCTGGCCGCGGGCGACGCCCAGGCCCCGGCACCCACGGCCCGCCGGGCGGAGGGCGACGAACTGGCGCGCCGCTTCTTCGCGGTGGCCGCCGGCGGGGACCTGACCCAACTCCTCGACCTGCTCGCCCCCGACGTGGTCTTCCACGGCGACGGCGGCGGCAAGGCGCAGTCGGTCGGCAGGTCGGTCGCCGGCCAGGAGCGCGTCGCCCAGCTGCTCGCCTTCGGCTTCGGCCGCAGCCGCGAACTCGGCATCACCCTGCACCCGGCACTGGTCAACGGCCGCCCGGGCGCCGTCTCCTACGACCCGCAGGGGCGCGTGACCTCCGTCCTGGAACTGCACATCGTCGACGGCGCGATCCGGGCGCTGCACTCCGTGTCCAACCCCGACAAGCTCGGCCACCTCGGCGAGGTCTCCGACCTCGGCCTGCGGCGGGTGCGGGAACGCCAGGGCGCGTCCGACAACGCCCCAGGCCTACGAATCCCGTTCGGGTGAACCACCGCGCCCCGGCGTAGGGGTGGGGCCGGGCGGGGGTAACCCCGTCACCGGGAGTCGCGAAGGCCCGTACCGGTGCGGGCCTTCGCGGCTGCCTCCCCGGCCCCCGCCGTGAGCGCCCGGCGACGACGCACGCGCCCCCGCCTCGGCCGCACCCTCCCACGGGTGCAGGCCGCAGGGCGGCCCCGCCCGGTCACGGCGCACCGCCGCATTCCCGATCGCGTGCCGCCGACCGCGCCGGGCGCAACGGAAGGGGCCGCAGCCCCCTGCCCTGCCCGGCCCCCGGCCCGGCCCGGCCCGCGAAAACAGTAGCCATGGACATAGTAGCCATGTACAGTATCCGTCATGAGCGAAGCAGCCGAGAGCGCCACCGCCGGATTCCTGGTCTGGCGCCTGTCCATGAAATGGCGGGCCGCCATCGACCGGGCCCTGGCGCCGCTGGGCCTGACCCACGCCCAGTACGCGCTGCTGGGCTCGCTGTACGGCCTGGCGCGCACCGGGCAGCGCCCCAGCCAGCGCCAACTCGCCGACCACACCGGCCTGGAGGCCCTCTACGTCTCCAAGCTCGCCCGCGCCCTGGAGGCCGCCGCACTGGTCGAGCGCACCCGGGACCCGAAGGACCCGCGCGCGATGCGGCTCTCGCTCACCGACCAGGGCCGCGAGGTCACCGGGTGCGCGATCACCGTCGTCCAGGGCCTGCTGGAGCAGCTGCTGGAACCGCTGGGCGGCCAACACAGCCCGCGCACCCGGGAGTTCACCCGCGAGCTGACGGCCCTGCTCGACGTACCGCTGGACCCGCACACCGACGACAACGAGGAGCAGCCCCAGCCATGACCACCACCACCGCAACCACCACCGCAACCACCACCGCCACCGCCCCCGTGGCCGCCCCCGCGCTCAACCCCCGCTCCATCGCCCTGGCCCACTACGCCGCCCGCGCCCTCCTGGAGGGCGTCCTGGCCCGCCACGGCGCCACCTTCGAGCAGAGCGTGACGCTGCGCGCCGTCACCGCCGCGGGCGGGTCGGTCGGGGCCGGCGAACTCGTCGCCGAGGTCACCGGCGCGCTCAAGGCCCCGGAGGCGGCGGTGCGCGCCGTCGTCGGCGAGCTGACGGCGGCCGCCCTGCTGGCCGAGCGTCCGGACGGGAGCCTCGAACTCACCACGGCCGGGCGCGAGTTGTACGAGCGCGCCGGCGCCGAGACGGCCGGGATCTCGGCCCGCCTGTACGCGGGCATCCCGGACGCGGACCTGGCCGCCGCCGGACGGGCGCTGGCCCTGATCACCGAGCGCGCGAACGCCGAACTGGCCCGCCAGGCCGGGTGAGCAGCGGCCACGCACCCCCGGCCGCCGGAGACTGATCCGTCCACCGGTGGGAGAGTGTGGCCGTGGAGACTACCGACCGACCGCTGACGGCGAACGTGATCGCGGCCCTGACGTACTGGCCCGGCGTCATCTGGGGTGGCCAGAAGCATCCCCCGGACCCGGTGGACGTGACCGTCCTACCGCCGTTCTTCAACGGGCTGCTGCGGGACCTTCCGTGGTGGAACCGCGACTGGAGGGTCGACCGCGTCGAGCCGGGAACTCCCGTGGAGACCGGGGACCACCGCTGCGATCCCGCCGTGAGGTTCGCCGAGGTGTCGGTCCCGGGGACGGTCGTCTCCGGCGACGGCGAGAGCCTGCCGTTCGTCGCGAAGGTCGGGTTCACGGGCGACCGGCTGGTCCGCTTCCAGGCCAAGGTCGGTGACGTGGTGATCGGCCCGGCCCTCTCCCCTGCCGGGCGGCCGGAGCCGCATCCGTTCGGGCGGGTGCTCACCGGGTTGATGGAACTGCGCGGGATCCCGGTCAGGGACGTGGCCAGGGGCGCCGGACTGTCGATGTCCACCGTCCGGATGCTCCGCCGCGGGCACAACCCGGACCTGCCGCTGGTCCGCCTGATCGCCGAGGCCCTGGACATGTCCGAGGCGGACCTCCGGGTCATCGCCGGGCTCGACGACGGCGGTTCCCGGTAGCCGACGGTAAGGCGGTTCGAGGGACGGGCGGCCGGGGCCACGGATCCGCAACTACGCAACCCGGTCACTCGACGAAGTAGCTGGCCCCGGAGGCCGTGGCGGACTCCCCCGGCCCCACCTCCAGCGTCACCGGGCCCCGGCAGTCCGCGGCGGAGTGCACCAGGACCGTCGAGCTCGTGAGGTTCTCCACGGCGACCGGCGAGGTGGCCGGGTAGCAGCCGCGCTGCGGGTTCTCGTGGGGCACGCCGTTCACCACCAGGAGCCCGATGGCGGCCTGGGCGGGGACGGCGAGGGCGAGCGTCCCGGCGGAGGCCAGCAGGACGAGGGCGAAGAACCGGCGACGCATGGAGCGATCCTCTCGTTTCGGGCCCGGCGCCGTCGGGCGGCGCCGGTGCGCAGGATCCTCCCGGCGCCGGGGCGGATACGGCAATCGCCCGAACCGGCGACGCAACAGGGCCGGTTGAGCGCCCCCGTTGATCCCTCGGAAGTCCACGCGGCCTCGAGCGGGCTGCCGTCGTACGTCCTGCGGTAGGGCCCGGCGTCGTGTTCGTCGCAGGCCGGGACACAGGTGGCTGCTTGACGATGCCGGCGCAGGGAACGTCGCGCCGCACGACCTGGTCCCGGGGTATGACTCCGGTACCCCACGGGGGCTACGAACGACGCCGGAAGGTTTGCCTCCACGGGTTGATTCGACGCGCGGCCGCGGACCCTAGGTTCGAGCCCATGAAACGCAATCGCCGTATCAGCGCCGTCGCGGCGCTGACGCTCGCCGCCCTCGTCACCGGAACCGGCGCCGGGTTCGCCGCCACGACGACCACACCGTCGGCCTCACCGTCGGCCTCACGGTCGGTCACACCGCCGGCCACGCACGCGTTCAACACCGCACCGGCCACGGCCACCGCGCCCACGCCGGCCTTCCACGGCACGCTCCCCGCGCCGACCGGCCCCTACGCCGCCGGCGAGGAGGTCATCCACCTCACCGACACGAGCCGCCTTGACCCGTGGGTGCCGTCGTCGGGCCCGCGCCAACTGACCGTCACGATGGTCTACCCGGCCGTCCCCGGGACCGGGGCCCCGGCCCCGTACATGACCCTCGCCGAGGCAGCCGGAGTCCTCCAGCGCCGGAAGCTGCCGGCGAGCTCCGGCGTCACCCCGCAGACCCTTTCCGGCGTCACCACCCACGCCTTCGACGGCGCCCGGCCGCAGGGCGGCAAGCATCCGCTGGTCGTCCTCTCACCCGCCTACGAGAACCCGCGCATGACGCTCACCTCGCTCGCGACCGACCTGGCCAGTCACGGCTACGTCGTCGCGCTGGTCGGCGACACCTTCGGGGACAGCGGCGAGACGCTGGCGGACGGCCGGACGCCGCCCTGCGCGATCTGCGACGACCCGGCGCTCGACTTCGACGCCGTCGCCGCCAACCGCGCGCGGGACGCGTCCTTCGTGATCGACCGGTTGACGCACGGCAACACCGCGTGGCGCCTGGCACACCTCATCGACAAGCACGAGATCGGCATGGCCGGACACTCCATCGGCGGAGCGGCGGCCGCCGCCACGATGATCGCCGACCCGCGCGTACGGGCCGGAGTGAACATGGACGGCTCCTTCCACCCGGACCCGCTGCCCGGCCAGATCGACCGGCCGTTCCTCATGCTGGGTGCGGCCGCCTCCAACGACTCGGCCGGCGGCGAGTGGGAGCAGCCCTGGGCCGCCCTCGGCGGCTACAAGAAGTGGCTGACGTTCACCGGCGCCGACCACTTCAGTTTCAGCGACCTGGACCTGCTTATGGAGGAGGCCGGGTTCCCGACGCCGCCCCTCTCCCCGGAACGCGGGGTGGCGCTCACGCGTGAGTACGTGACGGCGTTCTTCGACCGGACGCTGCAGGGGATCCACCGTCCGCTGCTGGACGGCCCCTCGCCGGACAATCCGGAAGTGCTCTTCCAGCACTAGGTGTACTGACCACGGAGGTTGGTGACAGGGCTCACGGCGTGGTGATCTTGAAATGAGTGAGGGCCTTCTGGCTCGGTGTGGATTGCGACATCTGCACCTACAGCCAGAAAGGCCCTCATGCCACACCGTAACGCACCGCTGACCGAGACCGGACGCCTGCGCCTGGCCCGCTGCGTGGTGGAGGACGGCTGGCCGCTGCCCGAACCCGCCACGGTGCCGACCGGCGTGACCACCGCGACCTTCGCGGGTGTCAACGGCAGCGGCACGGCCGACTGGGCGCGGCGCAACATCAACGTCCACCGCGAGTACGGTCAGGACTGCACGAACTTCGTCTCCAAGGCGCTGTACTACGGTGGCGGAATGCAATTCCGCCAGGGCAACCGAACCAGGGACTACGCCTGGTGGGACAAGGGCTACCTCTTCTTCAAGCCCTTCAAGAGCTACACCTGGTCCGCCGCGCAGAACCTCTACACCCACCTGACCGGCTACCGGCAGACCCAGGCCATCATGGGCGCGCACTCCGCGAAGCCCGGCGACCTCGTGTTCTTCAAGTGGGTCGGCGAGTCCCGGATCGACCACGCCGCCGTCGTGGTCAGCTACGGCCGCAAGATGGAGCTGCGCCAGCACGGCCTGGTCGACCAGACCACGCTGTACGACGCGCTGGCCCGCCAGCGCCGCGCCGGCAAGCCGGTCGAGCGGTTCTGGATCGTCCGTCCGCTGGGTACGTCCTGATGGCCGGCCGCTGGAAGACGTCGACCATCGTCGCCGTCGGCGCCGTGGCCGTCGCCGTCTCGGCGGTGGGGATCGCCACCTGGCAGCTCTCCGCGGGAAGCGACTCGCTCCGCTACGCCGACGACTACGCGCAGCACGAACCGCTGCGCGTGACCGGCTACCCGTCCGCCGGCAGCCTGCGGCTGACGCAGGAGGTCGTGTGGCGGCTCGCCGACGGGTCGCGGGGCAAGCTGGCGGCCATGGCCACCTCCGACGGGTCGGCCGCCGAGGCGAACACCACGGCGGCCAACTGGGTGACCACCTTTCACGAGGGGGCGACGGGACCGGTGACCGCGGAGTTCCACGGCGAGGCATCGGAGCGGCAGACCGTGGTGCTGTACTTCGAGCGCACCCGGCAGGTCAAACAGATCAACCTGCGCCTGGACGGGAACGCCGGAGAGGACGGCTGGAAGGTCTCGATGCGGGAGACCGACCCTCAGGAGGCCGCCGCCCCGCCCACCTGGGCACCGGCAACCCCCGGCGGAACCCTTCCCCCGCCCACCAGACCATGACGCCGCTCGCACGGTGAACGGCGGTCGGGGGGGGGGGGCCCCCGGGGGGGGGGCGCCCCCCCCCCGCGGGGGGCGCCGGGGGGGGGGGGCGCCCGCCGCGCCCCCCCCGCGGCGGCGCGGGGGGCCCCCCCCGCCCCCCCCCCCCGGCGGCCCCCCCCCCCCCCCCCCCCCCCCCCCCCGGCGGGGGGGGGGGGGGCCCCCCCCCGGGGCGGCCCCCCCCCCCCCGACCGCCGTTTCGGCGGCACTGGCTCCGGTACCGCGGGACGCTCAGCGATCGCGTCGAGCGGTGCCCACGCGTTCGACTCCTCCCTGTCGGGCAGTGCAGAGATCACGCCGACCGGTGCCCGAATGTGACACGAGATTGTCGGGGACTTCGCCGCACTCAAGGCCGAGGCCGACCGCGAGCACGCGGGCTAGTGCCGCGTCAGGCAGTGTTTGCCCCGTTGTTCATGACGATCACTCGCCACCTGCTGAAAGGTGTGATCTTTAGAAGTTCTTCTGTGCCGGCCCGGCTTGTGCGGGATGATGCGGGCCAGGCGCGGCAGTCGGCAGGTAGGGACGAGTCAGCAGAGCCGCGCCGCGGACCTTGTGCGGCTCAGGTCCGGATCCCGTCCACGCCGCGGGCCGCGGGCCGCGAACTGCCCACGATCCGCGGCGCTGCACGAGTAGCCGCGCGCCGGCAGCCCCCTCAGAGCCGCATGAGCCCGGCGGCGGTCGGCCGGAATCCGCACTGACCGTAGAAGGACTCCAGGTGCGGCTCGTAGTCGACGTGCAGCCACTCGGCACCGCTCGCCTTCGCCTCGTCGGCGGCCGCCCTCACCAGCCGCACCCCGAGCCCCTGCCGGCGTTCATCCGGGTGCACGGTCGTGTCCAGGATGAAGGCGTGCGCGCCGCCGTCGCCGACGACGTTCACGAATCCGACCAGCCGGTCACCTCGACGCGCCGCGATCCAGGTCAGACTGCGGGACAGCACCGGTGCGAAGGAGGTCGGCCGGTGGGCCGGCCACGACGCGCCGAACAACTCGTTGAGTTCGGCATCCGTCAGGTCAGGACACACGACCAACACCTCGTCGCCGGCCTGCGACGCATCACTGATCACCATGCACAGCAGCCTGCCATGCGCGCCCACGGCTGTGATCACCCCCTCCACGAACCTCCGGGGAGCAGCACTGGTCGAGCGCCGCGCGGGGGCCCACCGCCGGTTCGAGCAGCGACAGGGTGCGCTGCTGCGCGTCGAGGCCGGCGCGGATGCCCACCGGCAGCGGCAGGTTCGGGCCGGCGTGCCCGACGTCGACGTTGCCCAGGACCGGGATGTCACGATCGCCGAGGACGTCGAGGACGATCTCGCGCAGGGTCGGGGAGGTGCCGGGCTCCAGTCCGCCGATCTCGCGTGGAACGCCCACGACCATGCCGGAGATCCGGTCGAGGATGCCGCTGTGCCGCATCACCTGCAGGTAGCTCCACACGTACGATGCCAGGCCGCCCATCTCCTCCCAGAACAGCACCGCGCCGTCGAAGCGTTCGAGCGGCAGCGCGAAGGGCGTCGCCTGCGCCAGCACGATGCGGTTGATCACCCCGCCGATCAGCGGCCCCTCGGCACGACCGGGACGCCAGCACTCCCAGGACGGGCTCGCGGGCAGCGCGCCGATCGCCCCGGTACCGGTCAGCAGCCTGGTGTAGAGCTCCTCGAGTTCTGCTTGGCGTGCCGCTGGCGCGTACGGCCAGTGCCCGCCGAAGCCGGGGACGGCCATGTCGGCGTGGAAGCCGACCAGGCCCGTGCGCGCATGGAGCACCAGGTGCAGCAGCGAGATGTCGCTGTAGCCGAGGATCGGCTTGGGGTCGGCCCTGACCGCCTCGACGTCGATCAGGTCGAGGTAGCCGAGCGCCGTCTGGCCGCCGTCACTGGCGACGATCGCGCGTACCTCGGGATCACGCAGAAGAGCGTTGAGCTCCCCGGCGATCTCGGCCGGCGTGGCCGCGCTCCACCAGTGGCGCCGTCCTGCTTCGAGCAGCGGAGCCCGCCGCACGCGGAACCCCATCCGCTCGAACACCTCCACCGTCCGCTCGACGTTGGGCTCGTAAGCGGCCGGCAGCGGGCCGGACAGCGCGGCGATGACGACGAGGTCCCCGGGCGCCAGGGCGCGCGGCCGCAGCAGTGGGGGCGGGGGCGTGGAGGCGGTCATGGCGCCAGTGTCGCCGCTGCCACGGCCCGGGTCACCCGAGTTATTTCCGCCGCCGTGGGGCGTGTCGGGCACGCCCCTAGGGCGTGTCTGACAATTCGCGTCGGATCAGCGCGCGGCGTTGGGGTGCGTGCATCGCAAGGCGGAGGAGGGAGTCCATGCGGAGCAT
>NZ_JBIWAQ010000017.1:64475-178314 GCF_044760155.1 Kitasatospora sp. NPDC098652 | reverse complement strand
TTGGGCTCCCTCCTCCGCCTTGCGATGCACGCACCCCAACGCCGCCCCGCCCGCCCTCCGGGCGAACGACGGGGGTTTGAAGACGGGCCCTAGTACACCCCTCGGAGGCGTACCCCCGTGATCCTCTCCCGCCGCACCCGGATCGCGCTGCGCGCGGCCACCTTCCTCGGCCTCGCCGTCGTCTACCTGCCGCTGCTGCTGGTGCTGGTCAACTCGCTGAACCGGGACCGCTCCTTCGCCTGGCCGCCGACCGGGCTCACCACCGAGTGGTGGGTCCGGGCCTGGCAGTCCGAGGGCGCCCGCAGCGCCCTGGTCTCCTCGCTCCAGGCCGGGGCGGGCGCCACCCTGGTGGCGCTGGTGCTGGGCACCATGACGGCCTTCGCCGTCCAGCGGTACCGGTTCTTCGGCCGCCAGGCGGTGTCCTTCCTGGTGATCCTGCCGATCGCGCTGCCCGGCATCGTCACCGGCATCGCGCTCAACGCCGCCTTCCGCACCGTGCTGGGCCCGGCCGGCATCGGCTTCGGCCTGCTCACCGTGGTGATCGGGCACGCCACCTTCTGCGTGGTGGTGGTGTTCAACAACGTCCTCGCCCGGCTGCGCCGGCTGGCCCCCTCCGCCGAGGAGGCCTCGGCGGACCTCGGCGCCCACACCTTCCAGACCTTCCGGTACGTCACCTTCCCGGCCGTGCGGTCGGCCCTGCTCGCGGGCGGCCTGCTGGCCTTCGCGCTGTCCTTCGACGAGATCGTGGTGACCACCTTCACGGCCGGCCCGGCCGTCCAGACCCTGCCGGTCTGGATCTACGCCAACCTGGCGCGCCCCAACCAGGCCCCGGTGGTGAACGTGGTGGCGGCGGTGCTGGTGCTGCTCTCGGTCGTCCCGGTGTACCTGGCCCAGCGGTTGTCCGCGGACAGCGCCGGCGGACGGTTGTGACAGGGGGCATGAGGGGCGGTCCTGAGGGGTGGTCGAGACGGTGGTCGTGACGATGGTCGTGACTGCTGGTTCCGGAAAAGCTGCAATGTTGAAACGGCGACGTTTCACCGAATGTCGAAACAGTCTTCCGAGCGATATTCAGTGAATGCCGTGGGCCTCGAATTGACTTCCCGACAGGCCCTTCACCTGCCCGAACACCGTTCTTAATGTTTCCTTACCCGCAGCCGTTGACCACCGTTCATCAACTCTGCTTTCCTTCATGCCCAAGCAGCTGGCCCCACCGAGAGACCGTCAATTCCGGCTGTCCGGAAGATAGAACCGGATTCGGCGCCCGGTGGATTCCGCCTGTTGCTCCTTCCCCACAAAGGGATCGTTCGCGGCCCCCAGCCGCAATGGGCGATCGGCAAGCAGAGAGGCACCCTCACCCCATGGGTCACTCCCCCAGAATGCGGCGCGCGAAGAACGCGGCGCTCACCGGCCTGGCGTCCATAGCGCTCGCCGCCGCCGGTCTCGCCGGCGCGGCCGGACCGGCCGCCGCCCAGGACATCTCCAGCTCCTCGGGCAGCGTCAACAACGAGTTCAACCCCTGGAGCCCCCAGAACGGCCACCCGTACCGCCACGGCGCGGTGATGGGCAAGCAGCAGCAGAAGAAGTACAAGGAGTGGATGGCCGCCCACGCCCAGGCCGCGGCCACCGGCCAGCAGACGCTCTCCTACGGTGGCGGCGTCGACGGCATCGGCGTGCAGAGCGGTCACTCCAAGGTCTACCTGGTCTTCTACGGCAGCCAGTGGGGCACCCAGACCACCGACGCCAACGGCAACGCCAAGTTCTCCGGCGACTCGGCCGGCGCGGCCGGGGCCACCCAGCAGATGTTCAAGGGCATCGGCACCAACGGCGAGACCTGGTCGGCCGACCTGACCCAGTGGTGCGACGGCCCCAACGTCGCCACCGGTGCGGTCAGCTGCCCGTCGAACGCCAACTTCATCCCGTACCAGAGCGGCGGCGTGCTCTCCGGCGTCTGGTACGACAACGCGGCCCCCTCGCCCGCCTCGGCCACCGGCAACCAGCTGGCGCAGGAGTCCGTCAAGGCCGCCGGCCACTTCGGCAACACCACGGCCGCCTCCAACCGTGACGCGTACTACATCATCCTGTCGCCGCACGGCACCAACCCGGACGACTACCAGAACCCCACCACCGGGTACTGCGCCTGGCACGACTGGAACGGTGACACCACCCTCACCGGCGGTGCGGCCAGCTCGCCCTACGGCGACATCGCCTTCTCCAACCAGCCGTACAACATCGACCAGGGCGCCAGCTGCGGCGTCGGCTTCGTCAACTCGCCCGGCACGCTGGACGGCTTCACGATGACCCTCGGCCACGAGTGGCACGAGATGATGTCCGACCAGAACCCGGCCGGCGGCTGGACCAACCACGTCTCCGGCAGCTCGTACAACGGCCAGGAGAACTCGGACGAGTGCGCCTGGATCCAGCCCGGCTCCACCGGCGGCGCCGCCAACGTCTCCTTCGGCTCCTACGGCACCTTCGCCGAGCAGGCCAGCTGGTCGAACGACACCAACTCCTGCGCCATCACGCACGCCATCCTGAACCACGGCAACACCAACACGGTCACCGTCACCAACCCGGGCAACCAGTCCGGCACCGTCGGCACCGCGGCCAGCCTGCAGATCAGCGCGAGCGACTCCGCCTCCGGCCAGACCCTGACCTACTCGGCCACCGGCCTGCCCGCCGGCCTGTCGATCAACTCCTCGACCGGCCTGATCTCCGGCACCCCGACCACCGCCGGCACCTCCAGCGTGACGGTCACCGCGACCGACACCACCGGCGCCGCGGGCAGCACCACGTTCAGCTGGACCGAGTCCGGCGGCTCCGGCGGCGGCAACGCCATCACCAACGGCGGCTTCGAGACCGGCAGCCTGAGCGGCTGGACTGCCGCCGGCTCCACCTCCGCCACCACGGGTGCGGCGCACAGCGGCAGCTACGGCGCGATGGTCGGCTCCACCAACCCGACCGGCGACTCCTCCGTCACCCAGACCTTCACCGCGCCGACCGGCTCCAGCAAGCTGTCCTTCTGGTACAGCAACACCTGCGACGACACGGTGACCTACGACTGGGCCACCGCCACGTTGAAGGACAACACCACCGGCACGACCACCACGGTCCTCGCCAAGACCTGCACCACCACCGGCAGCTGGACCAACAAGACGGCCACCGTCACCCCGGGCCACTCGTACACGCTCACCCTGAGCAACCACGACGACAACTACCCGGGTGACCCGACCTACACCTACTACGACGACGTGACCGTCTCCTGACGATCGCCTCGGCTCGACGCACCGGGGTGGGCCTCGCGCCCGCCCCGGTGCGGTATTTCCGTATTCGGGGGGATCCGATCCGGCGTCCCGCGCGTCCAACCGGTACCGCTGCCGACCCTCTCCCGAAGGAACCCCCGTGAAGCTCAACAGACCCGCCGTCCTCGTCCTCGGCTGCGCCGCCGTCCTGCTGGCCCTGACGGGCTGCGGCTCCACCGGACCCTCCACGGCGGCCTCCGCCCCGGCACCGACGGTCACGGCCGTGACCACACCGGCCGCCGTGACCGTGACCGCCGACGAGAAGGCCAACCACACCACGGTGAAGGTGTCCGTCGGGGCCACCGTCTCGGTCGAACTCCAGGGGACGTACTGGTCCGGCGCCACCAGCTCCGCCCCCGCGGTGCTCGCCCCGACCGGCTCCCCGACCACCGCGCCGTCCCCCTCCTGCCGCCCCGGCGGCGGCTGCGGCACCGTCACCACCTCCTTCACCGCCCGTACGGCGGGGACGGCCCACCTGACCGCCTTCCGTACCGTCTGCGGCGAGGCCCTCAACTGCACGCCGAACCAGCGCAGTTACGACGTGACGGTGGAGGTCGCCGGCTGAGCCGCCGGCTGAGCCGCCGGCTGAGTCGGCGGCGCGGCGCGCAGCACCGCTGTGGGCCGGGTCACACTTGAGGCCGCCCCTGGGGCAGGGTGGAGATTCGTCGCAGCAGCCGGACAACGGTCCGGGCACGACGAACACCGGGGAGCACCCATGACCACCGTCCAGTCCCACCACGCCGACCGATCCGCCGACTCCGGCCAGGGCCAGGACCGACCGGAACTGCGGCGGGCGATCGAGGAACTGGCCGGCTCCGGCTTCCTCGGCGTCCAGCTGCGGGTGAGCGACGAACGGGGCAGCTGGGCCGGCAGCGCCGGATCCCGCGAACTGGACAGCGCCGCCGCGCCGCTGACCGACGGCCACTTCCGGATCGGCAGCAGCACCAAGAGCTTCGTCGCCACCACGGTGCTGCTGCTGGTCGCCGAGGGCCGGATCGGCCTGGACACCCCCGCCGACCACTACCTGCCCGAGTTCGGGCTGGACCACCGGATCACCGTACGGATGCTGCTCCAGCACACCAGCGGCGTGTTCAGCCACACCGGCGAGCTGCTGGCGGACGGCACGGTCGAGCCCGGCGTCCCCTGGCGCGGCAAGGAGTGGGTGGACCTGCGCTTCCACACCTACCGGCCCGAGGAGCTGGTCCGGCTGGCACTGTCCCGGGCGCCGCGGTTCGCGCCGGGGGAGGGCTGGAGCTACTCCAACACCAACTACGTGCTGGCCCGGCTGGTGATCGAGCGGGCCACCGGCCGGACGTTCGCCGAGGAGCTGCGGCGGCTGGTCCTGGCCCCGCTGGGGCTGACCGGCACCGTGGCGCCGGGCAGCTCGCCCGAGCTCCCCGAGCCGCACCACCACGGCTACTACCGCTACCGGGACGGCGGGCAGGAGCGGACGCTCGACGTCACCCGGCACGACCCCAGCTGGGTCGCGGCGGGCGGCGACATGATCTCGACCACCCAGGACCTCCACACCTACTTCGCCGCCCTGATGAGCGGGCGACTGCTGCCCGCCGGGCTGCTGGCCGAGATGCGCACCCCGGAGGAGCGGGTCGGCTACGGCCTCGGGCTGTTCGCCCAGGACCTCGGCCCGGACGGCGGCACGATCTACCACCACAACGGCGCCACCATCGGCTCGGCGGCGCTGATGTACGGCTCCGCCGACGGCCGCCGGATCCTGACCGCCGGTCTGAACTACGTGGACGACCCGGAGATGTCCGTCGCGGCGGCCTTCCAGCAGGCCCAGCAGCGGCTGGTCGCCGCGGTGTTCTCCGGCTGACCGAGATCCCTGAGCGGGGCACCGGTCGGGGGCGCCCGGCCGGGGGGCGCCTCGCCGACGGAGCCGACCACAGGAGAAGCTTGGCGGATGATGAGCGGAGTCACGATCGGTCAGGCGGCGGCCTTCCTGGGCGTCTCGGTGAAGACGGTGCGGCACTACCACGAGCACGGGCTGGTGGCGGAGCCGCCGCGGGACGGCTCCGGCTACCGGCGGTACGGCTCGGACCAGCTGCTGCGCCTGGTGCAGGTCCGCACGCTGGCCACCGCCGGGGTCCCGCTGGCCGAGATCGGGCCGCTGCTCGACGCCGGGGCGGAGGAGTTCGCCGCCGCCCTGGCCGACGTCGAACGCCGGTTGGCCGAGCGGATCGCCGAACTGGAGCAGCGCCGCGCCACGCTGCACCGACTGGCCGAGGGCGACCGGGCCCTGCTGCCCGACCGCGCCTGCGCCGTCCTGGACCGGATGGCCGGACTCGGCTTCGGCCCGGACTACGTGGCCGGGCAGCGCGAGGCGCTGGTGCTCGCCCGGGTGCTGGTGCCCGGCGGCTTCGACGCCTTCCTCGCCCAGCTCGAACGGCAGCTGGACGACCCCGGGTTCGTCGACCTGGCCCGGCAGGCCTGGGAGGCCGAGGGCTGGGAGCCGGACGATCCGCGGCTGGAGGAACTCGCCGATGCCATGGCCGAGCGCTACCTCGCCAATCCCGCGCTGCTGGCGGACCAGGCCGGTCTGGAGGCCTGGAGCAGGGCCGCCACCCAGTACCGGCTGATCGACCGGCACCGCGAGGGCGAGCTGCGGAACTCGGCCCGGCTGACGGCGCTGACCGAGGCCCGACTGCGCGCTGCCGGGGCGCCCGTGCCCCGGCTGCCCCGGCGGTGAGGCCCTGGCTGCCTCAGCGGTGAGGCCCCGGCGGTGAGGCCCCGGCGGTGAGGCCCGGTGACGTCATGCACCTCAGAGCGAGGGCCGACGGCCCCCGCCACGGAGCCGACCCGCTGTTCCCCCGGAGTTCAACCGCGTGCTCCTGACGCCGCCCCGCCAACCCCCTACCTTCCCTGGGGGACTGCGAGAAGGAGCCATGGAAGACACGCAACCTGCCGTACGGGCCAGGGGATTGACGAAGTGCTTCGGTGACGTCGTGGCGCTCGACGGAGTCGGTCTTGAGCTGCTCCCCGGGCGGATCCACGGGCTCGCCGGGCCGAACGGAGCGGGGAAGACCACCCTGCTCGGGCTGCTGCTCGGGCTGGCCGTCGCCGACGGCGGCGAGCTGGAGGTGCTGGGCAGCCCGCTCGGCCGGGCACTCGCGGCACCCGACGGCGTGGCCGGGTTCGTCGACGGCCCCGGCCTCTACCCCTCGCTGACCGCGCGGCGCAACCTCGCCGCGCTGGCGGCCCTGCGCGGGGAGGACGCCGGCGCCGGGCGGATCGACGAGGTGCTGTTCGAGGTCGGACTGCGGGACGTGGCCGACGACCGGGTGCGCGGCTTCTCCCTGGGCATGCGCCAACGGCTCGGCCTGGCGGCCGCGCTGCTCACCCGGCCGCGGCTGCTGGTGCTCGACGAGCCCTCCAACGGCCTGGACCCGGCGGGCAAGCAGCACGTCCACGGGGCGCTGCGCCGGCTCGCCGAGGACGGCGTCACCGTCGTGCTGTCCAGCCACCGGATGGACGACCTGGAGTCGCTCTGCTCCGAGGTGACGATCCTCGCCACCGGGCGGGTCCGGTTCTCCGGCCCGCTGGGCGAGTTGGCCGCCGAGACCCGCGCGCTGGAGCACCGGCTGCTCACCTCCGACCTGCGCGCCGCCCGGCGGGTGGCCGTCGGGACGGCCGGGGTGACGGTGCTGGACGGAGCCGGGGCCTGGCGCGGTACGGAGGCGCTGGTGGTGCGCGCCACCGGCCCGGCCGTCGAGCGGCTGGTGGACGGGCTGGTGCAGGAGGGCGTACGGCTGCGCGAGGTCGCGCCCGTGGTGTCGCCGCTGGAGGCCGCGTACCTCGCCCTGACCGAGGAGCAGCAGGAGGAGGGGCGATGAGCACGGTCACGGCGGGGAAGGCGGCGTCCGGTGCGGCCGCAGGGCCCGGGGCGCGCCGGGTGCCGGTGGGCCGGGTGTACCGCTTCGAGCTGGTGAAACTGGTCTCGCAGTGGCGGATCCGCCTGCTGGTGCTGGCCTGTTGGGCGCTGCCCGGGCTGTTCGTGGCCGCCGTCGCCCAGCAGGGCACGCTGCCCTCCGACACCCTGTTCGGCCGCTGGATGCACGCCACGGGCTGGGCCGGCCCGCTGGTGCTGCTGGGCTTCGCGGGCTCCTGGGCGCTGCCGCTGCTGACCTCGGTGGTCGCGGGCGACGTGTTCGCCGCCGAGGACCGGCTCGGCACCTGGCGGCACCTGCTGGTGGCGGTCCGTTCGCCGCACCGGATCTTCCTCGCCAAAACCCTGGCGAGCGCCACCGTGATCGTCCTGCTGGTGGCCGGACTGGTGGCCTCCAGCACGGTGGGCGGGCTCGCGGCGGTCGGCGACCGGCCGCTGGTCGGCGTCGACGGGCACCTGCTGGCACCGTCCGACGCGGCCGTGGGCGTCCTGCTGGCCTGGACCGCCGCCCTGGCGCCGACGATGGCGCTGGCCTCGCTCGGCCTGCTCGGTTCGGTCGTGCTGGGCCGCTCCCCGATGGGCCTGCTCGTCCCCGCCCTGTCCGCGGTCGCGATGCAGCTCGCCCAGACGCTGCCGCTGCCGGTGCCGCTGCGACTGGCCCTGCCCGGCTACGCCTTCGTCTCCTGGAACGGGCTGTTCGCCGACCCGAACCGGCTGCCGGAGCTGCTGATCGCGGTCGCGGTCAGCCTGGTCTGGGCCGTGGTGGCGACGGCCGCGGCCCACCGGCTGTTCGTCCGGCGGGACTTCACCAACGGCAGCGAGGACGGCGAGAAGCGCCGCGCGCTCACCCACGGGGTGCTGCCGCTGGCCGCGCTGCTCGCGCTGACCACCGGGGCGGTCGCGGTGGCCGCGCCCTCGACCGGCTCGGGGATCAGCCGGGCGAAGGTGCAGCGGACGGTCTCCACCGTGTTCGCCCACCTGTACCGGCTGCAGACCGAGCAACTGCACCGCCCCGCCGTCACCGAGGCCGCCCTGCGGGTGGCCGCGGACTGCAACCGGGGCGACGGCCAGGTCGAGCCGGAGGGCCCGGGCAACGACTGGCGCTGCGTGGTCACCTGGCACCTGCCCGGCACCGAGGCCCCCGGCAGCGCGATCTACCAGCTGGACGTCGCCTCGGACGGCCGGGTGATGGCCGACGGTGACGGGCCGAAGGAGGTCAACGGCTACTTCCTGGTCCACACCGGCACCGGGGACGCGCCGAACCCGCTGTGGCAGTTCGACGCCCAGATCGACCTGCTCGACTCCTCGACGGACTGAGCGCCCCGCCCGTACCGCCCCGCAGCACCCGCGCACCGCCCGCACCGCCCGCACCGCCCCGCAGCACTCGCAGCACCCCGCAGCGAAGACACCGGAATCAACGCAGCGCACTCACACGAAGGGCTGACGCCATGCAGGTAACGCGTCGTCGACGAGTCCAGCGGGAGCACCCCGTGCTCCTCGGCCGCCGGGCAGCACGCCGGACAGGCCGCCGGGCCACCCTGGCCACGGCGTGCATCACGGCGGTGGCCGTGGCCACCGGCACCGCTTTCGCGACCACCCACCAGTTCGGCACCGACCAGGTCGGCCAGGTCACCGCCGACGGCCAGGTGATATCCAGCGACCAGTACATCGCCCCGTACGGCGACCGCCTGGTCATCAACAACGGCAAGCTGATGGGCTCCCGGGTCAGCCCGGACGGCACCCACCTGGCCGCCTCGCTGGCCGACGGCGACGCCTCGTTGGTCGTGGTCGACCTCAGGACCGGCAAGGTGCAGCAGCGCGCCGGCAAGGCCAAGACCGCCGACCTGCACCTGACCGACGGCTCGGTCGGCCAGGAGGCCCCGGTCTACTCGCCGGACGGCAAGCAGCTGTGGCTCGGCCAGCTGGACGGCTACACCAGGTTCACCGTGCAGGCCGACGGCTCGCTGGCCGACCCGGTGCGGATCGCCATCCCGGCCGACGGCAGCAAGCACGCGCTGGCCTCCGGCGCGGTGTTCTCGGCCGACGGCTCGACGGTCTACGCGGCCGTCAACGGCCAGAACCGGGTGGTCGAGATCAACGCGGCCACCGGCGCGCTCGGGCAGAGCTGGACGACCGGCATCGCACCGCGCGGCATCGTGCAGGTCGGGCGGAAGCTGTACGTCAGCAACGAGGGCGGCCGGGCCGCCACCGCCGACGACGACACGCTGAACTCCTACGGCACCCAGGTGCCGGCCGACCCGGACACCGGCGCCACCACCACCGGCACCATCAGTGTGATCGACCTGGCGAACCGCTCCGCCGCCGTCGGGTCCATCGAGGTCGGCCTGCACCCGACGGCCGTGTACGCCAAGGGCGGGACGGTCTTCGTCGCGGACACCTCCTCCGACCAGGTGTCCGTGATCGACACGGCGCGGGGCAAGGTGGTGCAGCGCATCTCCACCAAGCCCTGGCCGGAGGCCTCGGTGGGCTACGAGCCCACCGCGATCACGCTCACCGACGACGGGCGCCTGCTGGTCACCCTCGGCCGGGCCAACGCGGTGGCCGTCTACCGCTTCACCAGTGCCCAGGAGCCGGTGAGCTACGTCGGCCTGCTGCCCACCGACTACTTCCCGGCGGAGATCACCACCGTCGGCTCCAAGGTGGTCGTCTCCAACACCCGCGGCATCGACGCGCGCCGCCCCAACTCCACCGGCGCCCACAACACCCACGACACCACCTCCAGCCTGACGCAGTTCACCCTGCCGTCCGACCAGGAGATCCGCTCCCGGACGGACCAGGTCTTCCGGCAGAACGGCTGGACCAAGGGCGCCGTGCGGACGGCGGACGGGCACAAGGCGAAGCCCGTCGCCGTGCCGGCCCGGATCGGCGACCCGTCGACGATCAAGCACGTCTTCCTGATCGTCAAGGAGAACCGGACCTACGACCAGGTCTTCGGCGACATCGGCAAGGGCAACGGCGACCCGAAGCTGGCCCAGTTCGGCGCCAACGTCACGCCCAACCAGCAGGCGCTGGCCAAGCAGTTCGGGCTCTACGACAACACCTACGACATCGGTACCAACTCCGCCGAGGGCCACAACTGGCTGATGCAGGCGGACAATCCGGAGTACACCGAGTCCTCGGCCGGGGAGTACGAGCGCAGTTACGACACCGAGGACGACGCCCTCGGCCACCAGCGCACGGGCTTCCTGTGGACCGGCGCCCAGGCGGCCGGCCAGGACGTGCGCGACTTCGGCGAGTTCCACCAGTTCCTCACCAAGCCCGACGGCGCGACCTGGCAGAACCTGTACTGCGACGCCAAGAACATGGACGCGACGGGTGACGACACCGCCTACCCGCTCAACTCCTCCTCGCCGATCCCCTCGCTCAACGACGTGTCGGTGCCGGGCTTCCCGAAGTTCGACACCGACGTCCCGGACGTCTACCGTTACCAGATCTGGAAGCAGGACTTCGAGCAGAACGGCCCGGCGGCCCTCAACATGCTGTGGCTGTCCAGCGACCACACCGGCGGTCCGGCCGCCCCGGCCGCCCAGGTCGCCGACAACGACCTCGCGGTCGGGAAGATCGTCCAGGAGATCTCGCACAGCGAGTACTGGAAGGACACCGCGATCTTCGTGGTCGAGGACGACTCCCAGGCCGGCCTCGACCACGTCGACGGCCACCGCGCCCCGATCCAGATCATCAGCCCCTGGGCGCAGCACGGGGCCGTCGACAGCCGCTACTACTCGCAGATCACCATGGTCCGCACCATCGAGCAGATCCTCGGGATCCACCCGATGAACCAGAAGGACAGCGCGGCCAGCCCGATGACCACCGCGTTCACCGACAAGCCGGACCTCACCCCGTTCGACGCGGTGCCCAACCGTACCTCGCTGACCGACGGCCTCAAGACCCCGCCGTCCTGCGGCCTCGACGTGCCCGGTGCCCCGGACGCGAACGCGGCGGCGGCGCCGGTGACCACCGCCCCGCCGGCGGCCGAGCGGCAGGTCGCGGCCCAGTGGGAGGACTGGAAGTCCAAGCAGCAGCTGACCGGCCCGAACGCGGCGCCGGACCTGGCCAACCCGGCCCAGATGAACCACCTGACCTGGTACCAGACGCACAACTGGCGGACCCCGTACCCGGGCGAGGACACGATCCACGCCCCGAACGACGTCCCCGGCGCCTACCTCCCCTCCACGGAGAACGACGGCTGACACCCCCGGCCGACACCCCCGGCCACACCCCTGAGCGGCCCCCGGCCCGGCCTCCCCGCCGGCCCGGGGCCCGCCCCGGTGGCCCCGGCGTCGAGGACCGCCGCGAGGGAGAACCTGACCTTGGGGCGGCCCACGGCGCCTTCCCGGTGGTAGAAGCGGATGGCGTCGGTGTTCCAGTCGGGCGTCTGCCACTGCAACTGCGCTGCGCCCAGCTCTGCCGCCGCCACTCGTACGGCGTCGAGGAGGGCGCGGCCCCACCCTCCGCCCCGGTGTGCCTCGGTGACGAACAGGCAGTCCAGGTGGACGTACTCGGCGGCCTGCCAGGTGGAGAACTCCCTGGAGTAGCTCGCGTAGCCGGTCAACTCGCCGCCGTGGTCGACCACCAGGCACCACGCCCGCGGCTGCGCGGCGAACAGCGCGGGCTCCAGCCGGGCGGCGAGGTCCGCGGGCACCGGCTCGGCGCGCTCGTAGGCGGCGTGGTCGGCGCACAGTTGGGCGAGCGCGGGCAGGTCGGCCGCGGTGGCCGGGCGGATGGTGCCGCCCGGCCGTGCGGTGACGCTCAGCATGCGCAGGAGATGCCCGAGCGCGGGGCGGTCAGGTCGTCGACGGGGCGGCTCTCGGGGCCGGTGGCGGTGTCGTACGCGAAGCCCTCGCGGACCCAGTACTCGAAGCCGCCGAGCATCTCCTTGACGGGGTAGCCGAGGCGGGCGAAGGTCAGCGCCGCCCGGGTGGCGCCGTTGCAGCCGGGGCCCCAGCAGTAGGTGACCACGGTCTGGGTGGCCGGGTCGATCAACTGCGGTGCGAGCTCGGCGATCCGCGCGGTGGGGATGTGCACGGCGCCGGGGATGTGGCCCTGGTTCCAGGCGACCTCGCTGCGGGTGTCGACCACCACCACGCCGGACACTCCGGAGGCCAGGTCGGCGTGGACGTCGGAGACGTCCGCCTCGAAGGCGAGCCGGGCGGCGTAGTGGGCGGCGGCCTCGGCCGGGGTGGCGGCGGGGACGTTCAGGACGGCGCTGGCGGACATGGGAGGACCTCGGTCTCTGCTGGTCGGGCGGGGTTTCGGTGGGCCGTTCCGGGCTTCCCCGGTCGGCGTTGGCTCCATCCTCCGGCCCCGGGGCCCATCCCCACGAGTGGCGTGAACGCCGTAGGTCGTCAAGATCCCGCCAGCGGCCGTCGGCCCGCCGCGAGAGGATGGCGGTGTGACGATCACACCCGAGCTGGTGGCCAGCTACCCGATCCCGGACCCGGCCGGTACCCGGACCCTCCTCGACCCCAGCGGCCCCGTCCCCCGGCTGCACGTCCGCAGCGCCGAAGCGCTGCGCCTCTACGAGCTCGGCGAACGGGCCGAACTCGCGGCCGAGTTCCCGGCCCCGTCCCCCGAGCTGTGGTCGCGGACCTGGCCGGCCCCCGACCTCTCCTTCGCCGTATTCGGCACCCCGGCCGGGTACGTCGCGGTCGCCCGGGACGGCCGGACGCTCTGGCGGCAGCCGTACGGCACCTGGGAGGTGGACCGCTGGGGGTACGTCGCGTTCACACCGGCCGGGCCCGGCCGGGAACCCCGCACCTGGCTGCGGCTGCCCTCCGGCCTGCCCGACAGCACCCTGCTGCTCACCCTGGACACCGAGGGGGCGGTGCTGGCCCGGAGCATGCTCCGGTGCGGCGGCTACGAGCGGTTCGTCAGCCTGCTGCTGGACGAGTGCGGCGAGGTCACCGGGGTGAAGGTGTCCGGCGGACGTGAGGCGGACACCCGCTACCGGGCGGGCTGGGAGTCCGGCGCCGTCGTCCTGGGCGGGCGGATGCCGCAGGACGCGGAGGCCGGCCACCTCCCGGCCGAGCGCGAGTACCTGGGCGCCTCCCCGCGGCGGACCCGCTGCATGAGCGTCGACCGGAGGGGACGGGACGTCAGCTGGCACGAGCTGCCCTCCTACCGGGTCGTCGCCTCGCTGCGGCTGAGCGACTTCCCGGCCCCCGGCACCGGCGACTGCTCGGTGCACAACGACCCGTCCATCTCCTCCTGGAGCGGGTTCGTGGACGACGACACAGCGATGGTGACGCTCCACAACACCTACGACGAGGCTGCGGTGTACGTGTTCGGCGAGGAGCGCTGGCGCGAGCACAGCCACTGGCTCGCCGACCCCGCCACCGGCACCCTGCACGGCCGCGTCGAGTACCCGATGCCCGAGGTCGACGAGGTGGTCCCGCTCGGTGACGGCACCTGGATCACCAGGGACTGGAACACCTACCACCGCTGGCGCCGCTGAGCGCCCCTGCCACGGCCCCGGCTACAGGTCGGGCAGGGCGGCCAGCAGCCGGTCGATCTCCTCGGGGGAGTTGTAGGCGTGCAGGCTGACCCGCACCGAGGTGTCGGTCTCGCCGGCGCGGCCCTGGCAGTGGCCGTCGGCGCGGACCATCAGGCCGTGGCCGGCGAGGACGAAGCCGAGGTCGTTGGAGGGGATCGCGCGGTGCCGGAAGGTGACGATGGCCTCGCGGCGCTGCACCGGGGAGTCGGCGGCCAGGCTCCGTTCGCAGCCGAGGACCCGGTAGGCGTCGGAGCCGCGCAGGCCGTCGGTGAGGCGGCTTGCCAGGGCGGTGGTCCAACGCTGGATGCGGTCGGTACCGGCGGCGTCGAGCCAGTCCAGGGCGGCCTCCAGGCCGGCGATCCCGCAGGTGTTGGGGGTGCCGCTCCAGCCGCCGGGGCGGAACTCCGGACCGCGGGTGTTGCGGGCCCAGATCGCGCCGGTGCCGGGCAGGGCGAGCGCCTTGTGGCCGGAGAAGACCACGAAGTCGACGTCGAGCCGGCCGACGTCCACCGGCAGGTGGCCGACGCTCTGCGCCGCGTCCAGGCAGATCGGTACGCCGGGGCCGACGGCGGCCCGGATCCGGTGGACGTTCATGTCGGCGCCGTACACGTGGTGGACGTGGGTGGCGGCGACGAACGCCGTCCGCTCGGTGACGAGTCCGGGCAGCGCCCGGTGGTCGTAGTCGTGCGAGGCCGGGTCGTACGGGAGTTCGCGGACCCGGACGCGCACGCCGCGTTCGGCGAGCAGCTGCTGCGCCTCCAGCCAGGGCAGGGCGTTGGCCTGGTGGTCGGCGAACGGCACGATGATCTCGTCGCCGTCCCGCAGGTGCCGGGGGAGCCAGTCCCGGGCCACCGTGCGCAGGCCCTCGGTGGTGCCGCTGACGAAGTGCACGCCGGAGGGCTGCCCGGGCGCCGGGTCGCCGAGGAAGGTGGCGACCCGGGTGCGGGTGCGTTCGACCAGCGCGGTGGTGGCGTTGGCCCAGGTGTAGGTGCCGCGCCCGGCGTTGGCGTTGGCGGTGGTGAGGTAGTGGTGGACGGCGTCGAGCACCGCCCGCGGCTTCTGGGCGGTGGCCGCGCTGTCCAGGTAGGCCTGCTCGGGGGCGCCGGTGATGATCGGGAACTGCTCCCGCAACTCCCGGTGCCAGCCGTCCAGTTCTTCGAGAGTGCTCATTCGCGGCCTCCGCTCAGTCCCGGACCAGCGGCGCGCCCGCGTCGCGCCAGCCGATGATGCCGCCCGCCAGGCTGCGGGCGTCCTGGTGCCCCATCCGGGTGAGCAGCGCGGCGTACCGGACCGACTTCTCGCCGACCGGACAGGCCAGCAGGACGGGCTGGCGGATGCCGAACGGCAGGCCGCCGTGCAGGAGTTCGTCGAACAGCTCGTCGACGATGTTGACCGAGCCCTCGATGTGCAGCGCGGCGTAGGCGAAGGGGCCGCGCAGGTCGATCACCAACGGGTGCTCCTCGGCGATCCACTTGCGGGCGGTGTCCACGTCGACGGCCCGGGCGGCGGCCAGTTCGGCCTCGGTCAGGGTGCCCACCGAGTTCGGCCGGGCGGGCCGGTCGAACAGTTCGGGGCGGCGGTCGCGGACGTAGCCGAGGTAGCTCTCGACCCGGTCGCAGACGATGAACACGGCCGCCCGGCGCTCCTCGGTGTCCGCCAACTCGGCGTCCAGGGCGCGGAGGTGGCGCAGCGCGCCGTAGTAGGCGCCGCCGCCGGTCGGGCCGGCCAGCAGGCCGCAGCGGCGGACCAGGGTGAGCATCCCGTCGATGGCCTGCTCGGCGGTCACCGACGCGATGCTGTCGTAGGTGTCGGGGTCGAACAGGCCGACCTCGTGCACCTCGTCGATGGTGCGGATGCCGGGGATGAAGTCGGACTTGTGGGCGACCAGTCCGAGCACCTCGACCGCCGGGTTGTGGGCGCGCAGCACGGTCGCCACGCCGGTGGAGGAGCCGGCGGTGCCGACGCAGGCGATGAAGACGTCCGGGGCGCGGCCGTCGAGGTCGCGGACGATCTCCGGCCCGGTGCCGGTGAGGTGGGCGTCGAGGTTGAGCGGGTTGAAGTACTGGTCGGTGTGCAGATAGCCGGATCCGGCCGTGGAGAGCATCCGGTGGATGCGGGTGAGCGGGTCGTCGGTGTCGGTGGGGTCGAGGCACTCGGCCCGGCCGGGCAGCTCCTCGATCTCGGCGCCGAGCAGCAGCAGGAGGTCCTTGATCTCGGGGACCTTCATCCGGTTGGTGACGCTCTTGAACGGCAGTCCGTGCATGCCGGCGATCAGCGCGAGCGCCTTGGCGGTGTTGCCGCTGGAGAGTTCCACGACGGTGTCGCCGCGGGCGACGGCGGCGGGGAGCGCCTCACGGGTCATGTTCCAGGCGGCGCGGTCCTTGACCGAGCCGAAGGGGTTGAGCAGTTCGAGCTTGGCGTACAGGTCGATGTTGCGCAGGCCGGTCACGGCCGGGTCGATCCGGACCAGCGGGGTGTCGCCGATCGCGTCGGTGATGCTGTCGTACCTCATGCCCGTCCGTCCCCCTGGGGTGTCGCGGCCCCCGTGGCGTCGAGGGGCCAGTACTGCTCGTCGAGGCGCCAGTGCCAGGTGCCGTCCTGCCGGTAGGCGGCGACCTTGCGCGCGACGGGCTGCCGGATCGGTCCGCCGGCGTTGAAATCCATCAGGTAGCCCGCGGTGTTGGCGAAGGCGAGCAGGTCGCCGGGGGCGGGGAGGCGGGGGAGGTGGACCACCCGACGGGTGATCAGGTCCGCCTCCAGGCAGAGGTTGCCGAGCAGGTGGACGCCCACCGGGCTTCCCGAGCCGTCCGCCGGAGCGGGCCCGCCGGAGCGGGGGATCAGCACCGGGTCCATCAGCACCCCGTGGTCCTCCAGCCCGGCGTCCCGGGCGTTCATCTCCAGCCGCACCAGCCGGGGGCCGTCCGGGCCGTCCGGCCCCCGCCGCACCTCCAGGACGCGGGCGAGGGTGGCGCCGCACTGGTCGACCAGCGCCCGGCCGGGTTCGACGGCCAGGTCGTACATGTTCTCCAGCAGCAGGGTGGCCAGCGGCCGGCCGAGGGTGGGCGCGGGGTGGGAGAGCAGTTCGTCCAGGTAGGCCTCGGCGGCCACCGGGCGGTGCGCCGGGTACAGGCCCAGGGCGCCGCGCAGGGTGCCGGACTCGTTGCGCAGCCCGTAGCCGTGCCCCTGCCAGGTGAGCGCGGGCCGCCGGCCCAGGACGGCGTCGGTCAGTTCGGTGGTGTACCGCTCCCACTGGGCGGCGTCGGCCAGGTAGTTGACGCCGAAGCCGCCGCCGATGTCGATGGTGCGGGGGCGCAGGCCGCGGCGGTGGCAGTCGTCCATGATCCGGATGCAGGCTTCCAGGGCGACGGCCTTCTCTGTGATGCCGGTGGTGTCCAAGTGGTAGGCGACACCGGTGAGTTCGACGGTGTCGCGGTGGCGTTCGAGGGCGTCCAGCAGCTCGTCGAGCTCGTCGGCCGGGACGCCGAAGTGGCTCGGCCGGGTGAGGACGGTGACGCCGGGCGAGCGGAAGCCGGAGAGCCGGGGCATCACGGGCACCCGGGGGAGGGCGTGCTTGCGCACCAGGTCCGCCAGCTCGTCGAGTTCGGCCAACGAGTCCAGGTGGACGGTGGCGCCGGTTCGGGCGGCCAGCCAGAGGAACTCGCGGTTCTTGGGGCCGGTGGCCATGATCCGCCCGGGGGCGCAGCCGGAGCCGAGGGCGTGCTGGAGCTCGCCGAGGGAGGCGACGTCGATCCCGGCGTCGAGTTCGGTGCCCGATCTGGTGCCCGGTCCGGTGCCCAGCCCGGTGCCCGGCCCGGTGTCGGTGGCGGCGAGCCGCCGGACCAGGGCGCTGGAGCGGTTGGCCTTGTGGGCGAAGTAGATCCGCCCGGTGAGGCGGTGCTTGCGGTAGACGGACCGGAAGCGGGCCAGGTTGTCGGCGAGCTGTTCGGGCAGCAGCAGGTTGAGCGGTGACCCGAGCGCGTCGACCAGGGTGTGCAGGAGGTCGGTGGTGTCCAGCAGGGATCGGAGCCGTGGCTCCAGCCGTGGTTCCAGGTACAGCGGTGAGGGCCGCATGGCGTTCAGCTTCCCGTCGGTGGTCCGGGGTGAGGGGCACACGGCACGCCGACGGGCTGCCCCGGCCGGTCGACGACCGAGGGAAACGGTAACTGTTTTCAGTTTGAATCAACAGCGATTTCTGTCACGCCATAGCAAAGACTGTGCCAATACGAACGCACTCAATCCGTTTGTGACAACAGGAAGTTGGGTCCGCGGTCAACTCCGGTCAGCGCACCGCCACCAGGACGGAGCTGGCGCCGTACTGCCAGACGGATCCGGCCTGGCGGAAGCCCGCCAGCCGCAGCAGTCCGGCGTGCTGGGCGGCGGACAGGCCGTTGCCGTCACCCTCGCTGGGCGGCAGCTGCCGCTCGCGGGCCGCCAGCAGTTCGGCGAACTCCGGGATCCGGCGGGCGGCGTCCCACCACTGCGACCAGTCCTCGGCGCCGCCGACGCCCCGGCGCTGGGAGCGGCGCCGGCCGATCGCCAGCGCGAGCTCGGCGAGGGAGGGCTCCTCGGGGATTAGGTGGTCGCCGTTGACCAGGACGGCGCCGGGCGCCAGCGCGCCCGCGAGGTCGCGGTAGATCCCGAGCAGTGCCTCCGGCGGCGGGTAGTGCAGCGCGGTGGAGGAGAGTACGGCGTCCAGCGGACGGTCGAGCCCGAGGTCCTCGATCCAGCTGGGGCGCCCGATCAGGGTCTCCACCCAGCGGGTCACCCGGGGGTGTCCGGCCCGGCCGAGCGCGAGCAGCAGCGGGTCGATGTCGACGGCGACGACCTCGGCGTGCGGCAGCCGTTCGGCGACCCGCGCGGAGAGCGAGCCGGGACCGCTGCCGAGGTCCGCGATCAGCGGCCGGGCGCGGCGGCCGACGACCTGCTCCACCACGTCGACCATGACGGTGAACCGCTCCTCGCGCCCCACCGCGTACCGCTCCTGCTGGCGCTCCCAGCGTTCCAGCCAGGCCCCGGCCAGGCTCGCGTCCACCGGCATCCCGACTCCCGCTGTGTCCATGCGCATTCGCGTTCCCCGTTTCGATGCCAATGTGTGTCATGTCCATACGGATTGGCAATGGAGTCGACCGGCACGATCCACTGCCCGCGCCATAATGATATCCGTTTTCATCTGGGGCTCGTGCGACCACGGGAATTCACGAGGCGCCCGCCCGAGCGGGGCGGGCCCCGAGCGGGGAGGGTCAGGGCCGGGGCGGGGCGGGGCGGGTCAGGGGCGGGGCGGGTCAGGGTCGGGGTGGAGCGGGCCGGGGCCGGGTCGGAGCGCCGCAGTGCCCCGACCCGACCCCGGCCCGTCCGGCGGCGCCTACCGCCCGGCGGGCTGGTCCGCGGCGGCGCGTACGGCCGCGCCGGCCCAGGCGCGGTTGCCGAGCAGGGTCTTGACGTCCGAGGCGAGCCCGTTGTCGGGGTTCACCCGGAAGCCCAGCTCGTACAGGGTGTTCTTGTCCCAGTTGGTGGTGAGCAGCCGGATCGGGACGTCCCCGGGATGGGCCTGGAGGGCGAGCTTGAGCTCGGCGACCACCTCGGGCGTGATCCGGGAGGCCGGGACGGTGATCTGGACGGGCGGCTTGGTGCCGAGTTCGGCGGAGGAGACGTCCAGGGTGGTGATCTCCTGGCCGAAGATGCTCAGCGAGCCGTCGCGCTCGTTGAGGCGGCCGCGGACCGAGATGACGTTGTCCTCGATCATCTGCTCGGCCATCAGGTTGTAGGTGGCCGGGAAGAACAGCACCTCGACCGAGCCGTCGCGGTCGGACAGGGTGATGATCGCCCAGGCGTTGCCCGCCTTGTTGATCCGCCGGTCCACGCCGGTGATCAGCCCGGAGAGCCGGACCTCGCCCTCGGAGCGGCCGGAGCCGAGGAGTTCGGCGATCGAGGTGTCGCGGTTCTGGGAGAGGATGTGCTCGGCGCCGTCCAGCGGGTGGCTGGAGACGTACAGGCCGAGCATCTCGCGCTCCAGGGCGAGGAGTTGGCGTCGGGGCCACTCGTTCTCGGTGAGCTGGAAGTCCAGCCCGATGGCGGGCGCGCCGTCGCCGCCGTCCAGGGCGCCGAACAGGTCGTCCTGCCCGATGGCCTGCTGCTTCTTCACCCCGGTGACGGCGTCGATGGCGCTCTCGTGCACGCTGCTGAGCGAGAGCCGGGTGTGCCCGAGGGAGTCGAAGGCGCCGGCCTTGATCAGCGAGTCGATGGTGCGCTTGTTGCAGACCACCAGCTCGACCTTGTCCAGGAAGTCGGCGAAGGAGGTGTACTTGCCCTTCTCGTCGCGGGTCCCGACCAGGGACTCGATCACCGGCACGCCGACGTTGCGCACGGCCTTGAGGCCGAAGCGGACGTCGCTGCCGACGGCGGTGAAGTCGACCACCGACTCGTTGACGTCGGGGGAGAGGATCTTGATGCCCATCTGCCGGCACTCGGCCAGGTAGACGGCCATCTTGTCCTTGTCGTCGGCGACCGAGGTGAGCAGCGCCGCCATGTACTCGGCCGGGTAGTTGGCCTTGAGGTAGGCGGTCTGGTACGAGACCAGGCCGTACGCGGCGGAGTGCGATTTGTTGAACGCGTAGCCGGCGAACGGGACCAGGACGTCCCACACCGCCTGGATCGCCTCGTCGGAGTAGCCGCGCTCCTTGCAGCCCGCGTGGAAGGGG
This sequence comes from Kitasatospora sp. NPDC098652, assembly GCF_044760155.1. Classification (NCBI taxonomy): domain Bacteria; kingdom Bacillati; phylum Actinomycetota; class Actinomycetes; order Kitasatosporales; family Streptomycetaceae; genus Kitasatospora; species Kitasatospora sp. NPDC098652. Next base: position 157,899 of record NZ_JBIWAQ010000017.1, on the reverse strand, counting down.
ACGAACTCCTTCTCCAGCACCTCCTTCTTCTTCTTGCCCATCGCGCGGCGCAGCAGGTCTGCCTGTCCGAGCGAGTAGCCGGCCAGCACCTGGGCGGCGCGCTGCACCTGCTCCTGGTAGACGATCAGGCCGTAGGTGGGGCCGAGGACGTCCTTGAGCGGCTCCTCCAGCTCGGGGTGGATCGGGATGATCTCCTGCTGGGCGTTCTTGCGCAGCGCGTAGTTGGTGTGCGAGTTCATGCCCATCGGGCCGGGCCGGTACAGCGCGGAGACGGCGGAGATGTCGGCGAACTCGGTGGGCTTCATCAGCTTGAGCAGGGCGCGCATGGGGCCGCCGTCGAGCTGGAACACGCCCAGGGTGTCGCCGCGGGCGAGCAGCTGGTACGTGGTGGGGTCGTCGATCGGGATCTTCTCGATGTCGACGTCGATGCCCCGGTTGGCCTTCACGATCTTGATGCAGTGGTCGATGATGCCCAGGTTCCGCAGACCCAGGAAGTCCATCTTGATCAGGCCCATGGCTTCGCACGACGGGTAGTCGAAGCCGGTGATGATCACGCCGTCCTTGTCCCGCATGTGCAGCGGGATCAGGTCGAGCAGCGGGGTCGAGGAGAGGATGACGGCCGCGGCGTGCACGCCGGTGCCGCGGATCAGGCCCTCGATGCCGCGCCCGGTGTCGATGATCTTCTTGACGTCGGGCTCGTTCTGGTACAGCGCCCGGATCTCGGTGCCCTCGTTGTACCGGGGGTGCTTCTCGTCGAACAGGTCGGCCAGCGGCACGCCCTTGCCCATGACGTCCGGCGGCATCGCCTTGGTGATCCGGTCGCCCATCGCGAACGGGTAGCCGAGGATGCGGTTGGCGTCCTTCACGGCCGCCTTGGCCTTGATGGTGCCGAAGGTGTTCACCTGGGCCGTGTACGCGGCGCCGTACTTCTCGGTCACGTAGCGGACCATCTGGTCGCGCTGGCGGTCGTCGAAGTCGATGTCGACGTCCGGGGGGTTGATGCGCTCGGGGTTGAGGAAGCGCTCGAACAGCAGGTCGTGCTCCAGCGGGTCCAGCTGGGTGATGCCGGTGAGGTAGGCGACCATCGAGCCCGCCGCCGAGCCACGGCCGGGGCCGACCGGGATGCCGTTGTCCCGCCCGTACTGGCAGATGTCGGCGACCACGAGGAAGTAGGCGTCGAACCCCATCGGGGTGATGACGCCCATCTCCAGCTCGATCCGGTCCAGCACCTCCTGGCTCGGGCTGTCGCCGTACCGGTGCTTGAGCCCGATCTCGATCTTCTTGCGCAGGTAGGAGGCCTGGGTCTCGCCCTCGGGCACGTCGAACTGGGGCATCCGGTCGACGTAGGTGAAGACCTCCTCGTACGACTCGATCCGCTCGGCGATCGCGAGGGTGTTGTCGCAGGCCTCCGGCAGCTCGCGGAAGAGCTCGCGCATCTCCTCGGCGGTCTTGACGTAGTAGCCGGTGCCCTGGAACTTGAACCGGTTCGGGTCGTCCTTGTTCTTGCCCACGCCGACGCAGAGCAGGCTGTCGTGGGCGTCCGCCTGGTCGGCCGTCACGTAGTGGGAGTCGTTGGTGGCCAGCAGCGGGATGTTCAGGTCCTTGGCCAGGCGCAGCAGGTCCTCGCGGACGTCCTTCTCGATGTCGAGGCCGTGGTCCATCAGCTCCAGGAAGTAGTTCTCCTTGCCGAAGATGTCCTGGTAGGCGCCGGCGGCCTTGACCGCCTCGTCGTACTGGCCGAGCCGCAGCCTGGTCTGCACCTCGCCGGAGGGGCAGCCGGTGGTGGCGATGATGCCGGTGGCGTTGGCGGCGATCAGCTCGCGGTCCATCCGGGGCTTCATGTAGTAGCCCTCCATCGACGCGAGCGAGGAGAGCTTGAAGAGGTTCCGCAGGCCGGTGGCGTTCTGCGCCCACATGGTCATGTGGGTGTAGCGGCCGCCGCCGGAGACGTCCTTGCCGCCCTCGCCGTCGGCGCCGGTGGGGCGCTGGCCGCCGGGCGACCAGAACACCTGCTTCTTGAGGAAGCGGGAGGCCGGGGCGACGTACGCCTCGATGCCGATGATCGGCTTCACCCCGGTCTTGGCGGCGGCGTGGAAGAACTCGTACGCGCCGAACATGTTGCCGTGGTCGCTCATCGCGATGGCGGGCATGCCCTGTCTCTCCGCCTCGGCGAACAGCTTTCCGTTCTTCGCCGCCCCGTCCAGCATCGAGTACTCGGTGTGGACGTGCAGGTGCGCGAAGCTGTCGGACACGGCGCTTTGCTCCTCGGTGGACCGCGGGTACGGAAGCCGCCCACGTTAGCGCCTCGGCGCTGGGGGTGCGGCATTCCGGGGGGCGGGGGCGGCGGACCCTGACGAGATCCTCTCGCCGTCTTGACACCTGCTCCCGCCGCCGGGGCGCGATCCGGTGGCGGGAGCAGCGGGAGCAGCGGGCCGTGGGGTCAGGCCGTGGGGGAGGTCTCGGGCAGGGCGGGGATCTCGGTGACGCTCGCCAGCACGTGGGTGTGCGGGTGCCCGTCGAAGTCGGCCCGGGTGAGCTCCCCGGTCAGCACCCCGACGACCACGCCGGCCCCGGCGTTGCGGCCGGCCTCGACGTCGACCACGGTGTCCCCGGCGGTCAGCACCCGGCGGGTGTCGATCACCCCGGTCTTCTCCATCGCCCGGTGGATCATGTGCGGGGCCGGGCGGCCGCGCGGGACCTCGTCCGAGGTGACGACGGCGTCCAGGTTGCCGCCCTCGCCGGTGGACCAGCCGAGCGACTCCAGCAGCGGGTGGGCGACGTCGTCGCTGAACCCGGTGGTGAGCGCGACCTTGATGCCGCGGCGGCGCAGCTCGGCCAGGGCCTCCTCGACGCCCTCGATGGCCTGCGGGGGGTTGGTGCGGTAGGCCTCGCGCAGGAACTCCGCGAAGGCCGCGTAGCTCTCCTCGACCAGCTCCGGGGTGGGGGTGCCGCCGCCGATGCGGACCAGGGCGGCGATGGCCTCGCGCTTGTCGGTGCCCATCCAGGTCTGGAGGTCGGCCTCGGCGACGGCCACCCCGTTGCGTTCGACGGCGGTGCGCAGCGCGCGGTACACGGCGCCGGACTCGTTGATGGTGGTACCGGCCATGTCCAGGGCGGCGAGCTCGATCACGGTGTTCAGTCCTCTTCGGTGCGGTAGCGGCCGATCACGGTCCGGCCTTCGACGGTGTTCTCGATGGTGAAGGTGGCCATCGCGGGCAGGTAGCGGTCGTCGGCGTCCTCCAGCGGCACGCCCCGGCCGGAGGTGGTGAGCCGGCGCACCCGCAGCAGCGGGTCCCCGGTGGCGATCCGCAGGAGCTCGGCGTCGCGCGGCCCGGCGGCGACGGCGTCGATGGTGTGCCGGGCGTGGTGCAGGTCGACCTCGCGGCGCAGCAGCTCCTGGTAGACCGAGCCGGTGTCCGGGTCGAAGTCGAACAGGACCCGGCCGACCTCGTGGACGAAGGTGGAGCGTTCGAGCATGGCGGGGACGCCGTCCAGCAGCCGCAGGCGGACGAGTTCGACCACCGGCTCGCCCTCGGCGAGCCCGAGCCGGGCGGCCGCCTCCGGGGCGGCCCGGCGGCGGGCCACCTCCAGGGTGTGCTGCCCGGGCTCGCGGCCGATGCTGCGGGCCCACTGGGTGAAGGACAGGAAGGTGCCGAAGGGCTGGGAGGGCGTGGTGCGGTGGGCGACGGGCGGTTTGCCGCGTCCGCCGACCAGGCTGCCCGTGCTCCGCAGCATGGCCAGGGCCTGGCGGACCGGGCCGCGGGAGGTGCCGAACTCGGCGCAGAGCTGCGACTCGCTGGGCACCGGCTCGCCCTCCGGCCACTCGCCGGACTCGATGCGGCGCAGGAACTCCGCGCCGAGCCGTTGGTGGAGAGGGAGCTCCTCACTTGTCTTCACAAGTCGACTATGACACCCCGGGCCGGAACTTCTCAAGGCCGGTCCACCTGCGGATTCTCCTGTTCATCCAAGTTCCCCCGAAGATCGTCCGGTGGGTGAACAGGGGGTGACTTGTACATACATCTCTTGACTCCGGCGCTCGCCGGCCGCTTGGCTGGGGCCCATGAGCAGCAGCACCGCATCCGCAACCACCCCCGCCGTCTCCCCCTCGCACGACACCGCCGGCGCGCCCGGCCGCAGCGACGTGGTGATCGTCGGCGCCGGCATCGTCGGCCTGGCCCACGCCTTCGAGGCGCTCGGCAACGGACTGTCCGTCACCGTGGTGGAGCGCGACCGACAGCCGGTCGGTGCCTCGATCCGCAACTTCGGCCACTGCTGCATCACCGCCCAGGACGGCGAACTGCTCGGCCTGGCCCGGCGCTCCCGCTCCGGCTGGCTGCGCGCCGCCGCGGCGGCCGGCTTCTGGGCCGAGGAGGCCGGCGCGCTGGTGGTGGCCCGGTCGGAGACCGAGGCGGCCGTGCTGGCCGAACTGCGGGCCGACCGGGGCGAGGACGCCGTCCAGTTGCGCACCGCCGCGCAGACGGCCGAGGCGCTCGGCCGAGCGGGCGGGGAGGCCGCCGGCAATCTGGTCGGCGGCGCGCTGCTCCCCGCCGACCTGCGGGTCAACCCGCGCGAGGCAGCGCCCGCGCTGGCCCGCTGGGTCGCCGAGCACCCGCGCGGCCGGGTGCTGTGGGGCACCGCCGTCACCGGCGTCGAGTCCGGCGCGGTGCACACCACCCGCGGCCCGGTGCAGGGCGACCGGATCCTGGTCTGTGTCGGCCACGACCTCGACTACCTGTTCCCCGACGTCGCCGAGGAGCACGAGATCGAGCGCTGCCGCCTGAGCATGGCCCGGGCCGAGGCCCCGGCCGGGTTCCGCACCAACGCGGCGGTGCTGACCGCCACCTCGATGCTCCGTTACGACGCCTTCACCACCCAGCCGTCGGCCGCTCCGCTGCGCTCGGAGGTGCTCGGCCACAGCGCGGAGCTGCTGGGGATCGGCGCCAATGTGATGTTCACCCGGCTGCCGGACGGCACCCTGCTGGTCGGCGACTCGCACCACTACGACGCCACCACCCCGCCGTTCGTCGAGGAGCGCACCTACGAGCTGCTGATCGCCGCCGTCGCCCGGGTGCTGGGCGTGCCGGACCTGCGGATCCTGGAGCGCTGGCAGGGCGTCTACGCCAGCAGTGCGCGCGGCCCGCTGCTGGTGCGCGACCTGGCCCCGGGCGTACGGGCGATCTCGGTCACCTCGGGCGTCGGGATGACCCTCTCCTTCGGCCTGGCGGCCGCCACCTTCGACGGCACCCTGGCCGCGACGGACTGAGCCCCGGTGCCCGGACCGCCGGACGGGCGGACGGGAGGTCGGCCGCCCGTACCGGTGGCGTGCGGGTGGGGTGCCGGTGGGGTGGAACGACAGCACCGGCCGAGCCCCGACGGGCCCGGCCGGTGACGTGTCCGGACGAGTGTCCGGCGCGGCTCAGAACGCCGAGTGGGCGAACCAGTGCGCCAGCAGCTCCTCGTCCCCGGCGAGCTCGACCCCGGCGGCGGCGCGGTCCAGGCGCCCGTACAGGAGCAGCAGCAGCTCGGCGGCGCCCGCCCGGACGGTGGCGTCGGCGGCCGGGCCGGAGCCGTCGGGGGCGGAGTCCTCCAGGCCGAAGCCGTCGGGGCGCAGCCGGACGAGCCAGTCGCCCTCGCCGTCGGTGCGGGTGAAGCGGATGGTCCGGTTCTCGGCGCGCAGCTCGGCCGTCCCGGGGGCGAAGAGGGTGGCGAAGGGCAGGTTGGTCAGGAACTCGGCCACGCCGTCGGCGGCGAGGGCCGGGTCGATCTCCGGCTCCAGGCCGAGCGCGGTCTCGGCGTCGACGCGGTGGACCAGGGTCTCGAAGAGCATCCGGCGCACCCAGAACCGGGCGTGCTGGTCGGCGCCCCAGGCCCACATCGGCTCGTCGAGGTCGCCCTCGGCGAAGGCGGCGGCGGACTCCCGGGCGGACTCGGCCAGCCAGGCCGGGTACTGCTCGACGCCCTCGGGCAGTCGCAGGTCGACGTCCCGGCTGCGCGGCGGCTGCTGGATCCGCTGCCGGAGCAGGACGGTGAACCAGCGGTGCACGCTGCCGGTGTGGCGGACGAGGTCGGCGAGCGTCCAGCCGGGGCAGCCGGGCACCGGCAGGGCCGGGTCGGCGTCCTGGACGGCGGTGACGAAGCGGGCGGTCTCGGCGGTGACGGCGGCGCCGTGGTCCAGCGGGGTCATGAGGGCTGTCTCCAGTGCTTACGAGAGTGGGTGCGCGTGCTCGCGAGCGTGGCTGTGAGGTCTCGCGGCTCCCCGGGGCGGATTGCGCCCGATGGCTTGCACTCTCAATTTTTCATCAGCTGAAACAATCGGGACGACGCTAGGCCTGAAAGGTTGAGCTTGTCAAGTAAATCTGCGCAGGCGCCGAGCTTCGGGCGCCGAGCTTCGGGCGCCGAGGTCCGGGTGCCGAGGTCCGGGTGCCGAGGTCCGGGGGCGCCGGCGGTGACCGGGCCCGGCGGGGGTCGTTGAGCAGGGGGCCGGACGTCCCCGCGAGAAAGCGTGCAGCCACGTGCCCCAGCCCTTCGAACTCCCCGCCTTCTACCTGCCGTACCCCGCCCGCCTCAACCCCCGACTGGAGGAGGCGCGCGAGCACTCCCGGCAGTGGGCCCGGCGGATGGGCATGCTGGAGGGCTCGGGCATCTGGGAGCAGCGGGACCTCGACGCCCACGACTACCCGCTGCTGTGCGCCTACACCCACCCGGACTGCGACGGGCCCGAGCTCTCGCTGATCACCGACTGGTACGTGTGGGTGTTCTTCTTCGACGACCACTTCCTGGAGACCTTCAAGCGCACCCGGGACCGGGCCGGCGGCAAGGCGTATCTGGACCGGCTGCCCGCCTTCATGCCGCTGAACCTCCCCTTCTCGATGCCCGAGCCGCAGAACCCGGTCGAGGCGGGCCTCGCCGACCTCTGGCTGCGCACCGTCCCCGGCACCTCGCGGGAGTGGCGCGAACGCTTCGCGCTGAGCACCGGGCACCTGCTCGACGAGTCGATCTGGGAGCTGTCGAACATCGGCATCGGCCGGATCCCCAACCCGGTCGAGTACATCGAGATGCGCCGCAAGGTGGGCGGCGCGCCGTGGTCCGCCGGGCTGGTGGAGCACGCGGCGGGTGCCGAGGTCCCGGCGGCGGTCGCCGGCACCCGGCCGCTGCGGGTGCTCCGGGACGCCTTCTCGGACGCGGTGCACCTGCGCAACGACCTGTTCTCCTACCAGCGCGAGACCGAGGAGGAGGGCGAACTGAGCAACGGCGTCCTGGTGTTGGAGACCTTCCTCGGCATCACCACCCAGGAGGCGGCCGACCGGGTCAACGACCTGCTGACCTCCCGGCTCCAGCAGTTCGAGGACACCGCGCTGACCGAACTGCCCCCGCTGTTCGCCGATCACGGCCTCGGCCCGGAGGAGGCGGCCCGGGTGCTCGCGTACGTCAAGGGGCTGCAGGACTGGCAGTCGGGCGGGCACGAGTGGCACCTGCGGTCGAGCCGCTACATGAACGGCGGAGGCGTCAACAGTGCTGTCCCGAAGGCGGGTTCGGGCCTCCCGCTGGGCGGCCTCGGCACCTCGGCGATGGACCTCGAGCGGCTGGGGGCCGCGACCGGCGCGCAGCGCGTACGGAACTTCTCCTTCGTCCCGCACCGGCGCACCGGGCCGTCCCTGGTGCCCGAACTCCGGCTCCCGGCCGAGGTACGGATCAGCCCGCACCTGGCGCAGGCCCGGCAGGGGTCGCTGGAGTGGGCCGAGCGGATGGGCATGCTCGCCCCCGAACCGCGCGCCGGCGGCCGGCCGGTGTGGAGCGAACGGACCCTCACCCGCTCCGACTTCGGACTGCTGGGCGCCGTCACCCTGCCGGACCTCGGCGCCGAGCAGCTGGCCGCCGCCGTCAGCTTCATCACCTGGGGCTGCTACGGCGACGACTACTTCGACGCCGCCTACGGGCAGTCTCGCGACCTGGCCGGGGCCAAACTGGCCGCCGCCCGTCTGCTGGCGCTCACCGCACCGGACCCGGCCGCACCCGTCGCCCCCGCGGACGCGCTGGAGCGTGGTCTCGCCGACCTCTGGTCCCAGCTCGCCGCGCAACTGCCGTCCGCCGCACAGGACACCGTCCGGCGCGTCCTGACGGACCTGTTCGAGGGCTGGGTGACGGAGGTCGCCAACCTGGCCCACCACCGGATCCCCGACCCGGTCGACTTCCTCGAGGTGCGTCGGCAGACCGTCGGCGGGGAGTTCTTCACCATTGTCCCCGGCCTGCTGCGCGGCGGGGCGCTCCCGCCCGAGGTCCGGGCCAGCGGCACGATGCGGGCCGTGGAACTCGCGGCGATCGACCACTCCGCCCTGGTCAACGACCTGTACTCGTACCAGCGGGAGGTCGAGTTCGAGGGCGACTTCCACAACTCGGCCCTGGTCGCGGAGCACTTCTTCGACTGCGGCTACCGGGAGGCGGCGCACGTCGTCGCCGACCTCGTGGACGCCCGGCTGGACCAGTTCGAGCACCTGGTGGCCGCCGAACTGCCCGTCCTCTGCGAGGACTTCCGGCTCGGTGCGGCCGCCCGGGAGGCCGTCGACGAGCACGTCCGCCACCTGCGGGCCTTTCTGGCCGGCAACCTGGACTGGCACGGTCGCAGCGCCCGCTTCTCGGAGGCCGAACTGCGCCGCCACCACGGCCGCGAGCTCACGGGCCCGACCGGACTCGGTACCTCCGCCACCCGGCTCCCGCTGCCGGCCCGCTGAGCCGGGGGCCGGGGCCGGGGGCCGGGGCCGGGGCCGGGGGCCAGGGGCCGGGCGGCCCGCCAGGCCGGGTAGCCGCACCGGGCGCCGGGCGCGGCTACCCGGCCGGCCCGGGGCGCACGGTGAGGCCGGGCCGGCGGCGGTGGACGGTGAGGTAGACCAGGCCGTCCTCACCCGCGCTGACCGCCCGCCGCGCGCCGTGCGGCAGCCAGGCGGTGCAGCCGGGGGAGAGCAGCTGCCGGCCGTTGGCCGTCTCCAGGTGGCCGCTGCCGTCGAGCACCTGGACCAGTACGTCGAGGTCCGGCTCCACATGGGCCGCGACCTCGGCGTTCGCCGGCAGGCGGACGATGTTGGCGTCGAGCTGGCGGCCCTCCTCCTGCAACCGCCACAGCGCCCCGCCGCGGTCGGCGGGGGCCCGGTGCAGCAGGGACTCCAGGTGGGTGAGCACACCTGGTCCGGGGTGGGACGTCAACGCGGCCTCCTGCGGGCGAGCGGCGGTGGGGATCGGCCCGTGGATTCTACGGAGGAGCACCGGGAGCCCCTCAGTCGGCGGCGAGCAGCCGGTCGACGGCCGCGTCGACGTCCAGGTGGTCGGACTCCGCCCCGGCGGGCACCAGCGCGAAGCAGTCCGAGAGGAACGCCGTGACGAGGTCCTCCGGGGCGCTCACCACGGCCCGGCCGACCGGCCCCAGGAGGGTGATCAGCACCTCGCCCACCGCCCCCGGGCGGATCCGCACGTCCCCGCTGCCGACCGGGCCGAGCCGGCCCTCGTTGAGCAGCTCGCGGCTGAAGTACCAGCACACCCGGGCGGCGTCGCCGGTGCACCGGCACGGGGTCAGCGGGAACGCCAGGCAGGCCGCGTACGGGAGGCTCGCGTCGAAGCGGAGCTCGGCCTCGACCGGGACGTCGGGCGCCGGGCCGTCGGGGAAGGTGACGGGCACCGGGCGGACGGTGGACAACTGCATCGGTTCGGCCTCCTGCGATCGCGGCACGCCGGACCGGGGCGGCCCGCCGTACCCGGGGCGCCTACCCGGTGTGCCGACCGGCAGCGGGCGGGGGAGGAACCTCCACAATTCCCCCGCATCGCCGGGGCCTCGGGCGCCGGGCGCCGGGCGCCGGTACGGGGCCGTCGCATTCACTCGCACGGATGAAACGGTGGGCTGTCCGGCGTCCTCGGCGTAGCCGCGACCGGCCCGTGGCGGCGGAGGCTGGGAAGCGCGCCGCTCCCGCCCGCCGCACCCCTCCCGAACGGAGCCCGTCCGTGACCAGCCTCCGGCCCCTCCAGACAGCCGCCGCGCTGCTGCTCTCCGCCGCCCTCGCGGCCTGCTCCAGCTCCGGCACCCCGTCCAACGGCACCACCTCGAACGGTGCGCCCTCGAACGGCGCGCCGTCGGGCGCGGTCACCAGCCCCGCGCAGAGCGGCGCCGTCGCCAGCAGCCCCGCGCAGAGCAGCACCGGAGCCCTCCAGGTCATCATCAAGAACTTCGCCTTCGCCCCCGCGGCCCTCACGGTGAAGGCCGGCCAGACCGTCACCGTGGTGAACCAGGACTCCACCGCCCACACCCTGACGGCCTCCGACAAGTCCTTCGACACCGGGACGATCCAGCCCGGCGCCAGCGCCACCTTCACCGCCCCGCAGCAGAGCGGCGACCACCCGTACATCTGCACCATCCACCCGTTCATGCACGGCACCCTCACCGTCGGCTGACCCGCCGTGGCCCCCCACACCCACGCCCGCCCCCGCGAGGGCCGGCGGCCCGCCGCACTCCTCCTGCGCCTGCTGGCCGTCGCCGGGCTCGCCGTGGACGCGGCCGTCCACGCCCGGCTCGCCGACCGGTACGACGCCATCGGCGACAGCATCAGCCAGGGCACGCTGTTCCGGGCCGAGGCCGCCGCCGCCAGCCTCGCCGCGCTGTTCCTGCTGCTCGGGCGCCGCCGCTCCGCCGTCCTCTTCGGCTGGCTGGTCGCCGCCTCCGGCCTCGGCGCCCTGCTGCTCTACCGCTACGTCGACGTCGGGACCCTCGGACCGCTGCCGAACATGTACGAGCCGATCTGGTTCGCCGACAAGACCCTGGCCGCCTGGGCCGAGGGCGTCGCCACGGCGGCGCTCACCGTCCTGCTGCTGCTCGGCTTCCGCCGCCGACGCCAGGGACCCGAGGAACCAGCCTGAGCGGTGGGACCGCTCGAACGGGTGCTCGCGGTGGGCGCGCCCGGGCCGGGCCCCGCCGCTCGGGTGAACGGGCGGCGCGGCGGGGGCGACGGGCCCGGTGGCGGATGGGGCGGAGGCGATGATCGCCGGGTTCCCCGGGCCCTCACCGTCGGAGGCGGACATGCGGATCCTGCTCCTCGCCAGCGCGTTCAACAGCCTGAGCCAGCGGCTGCACGCCGAACTGCGCGACCGCGGTCACCGTGTCGATGTCCAACTGGCAGGTGATGACGAGGAGTTGCTGGCGACGGTGGCCCGGCTGCGACCGGAGCTGGTGCTCGCGCCGATGCTTCGCAGCGCGATCCCGCGCACGCTCTGGGCCGAGCTCACCTGCCTGGTCGTCCACCCCGGCCCGCCGGGCGACCGCGGCCCGTCCTCGCTGGACCGGGCGGTCCAGGAGGGCCGCACCGAATGGGGCGTCACGGTGCTCCAGGCCGAGGCGGAGATGGACGCCGGACCGGTCTGGGCCTGGGCGCCCTGCCGCTTGCCGGAGCGCGGCAAGAGCGACCTCTACCGCAACGAGGTCTCCGACGCGGCCGTCACGGCCGCGCTGCTCGCCGTGGAGCGCTTCGCCTCCGGCACGTACACCCCGCAGCCGCAGTACGGCCCCGGCTGGCACGGGACGGTGTGCACCCGGCCGTCGCTGCGCCAGGAGGAGCGCCGGATCGACTGGACGGCCGACCCCACCGAGGAGGTGCTGCGCCGGCTCCGCGCCGCGGACTCCCGGCCCGGAGTGCTGGACGTGCTGTGCGGCGCCGAGTGGTACCTGCACGGCGGCCACCGGGAGCCGCTGCTGCGCGGACGCCCGGGCGAGCTGCTCGCCACCCGGGCCGGCGCGGTGTGCCGGGCCACCCCGGACGGCGCAGTGTGGCTCCCCGAACTGCGCCGCCGCCGCACGCCGGGCGGGCCCGCGACGGTCAAGCTCCCGGCGGTGATCGCGCTCGGCGCCCTGCTGCCGCCCCTGCCGGAGCACCCGGCACCGCTGACGGCGGACGAGGGCGAGCACCCGGGCTGGTCGGACCTGGGCTACCGCGAGGACGGCCCGGTGGGCTTCCTGCGGTTCTCCTTCCCCGGCGGGGCGATGTCCGCGGAGCACTGCCGCCGGCTCCTGGCCGCGTACCGCTTCGCGCTCGGCCGCCCGACCTCGGTGCTGGTGCTCGGCGGCGGCCGGGACTTCTTCTCCAACGGCATCCACCTCAACGTGATCGAGGCCGCGCCGGACCCGGCCGCCGAGTCCTGGGCGAACATCACCGCGATGGACGACCTGGTCGCCGGGGTGCTCACCACCACCGACCGGCTGGTGGTCGCCGCCGTCGGCGGGAACGCCGCGGCCGGCGGGGTGATGCTGGCGCTGGCCGCCGACGAGGTGTGGTGCCGGGCCGGTTCGGTGCTCAACCCGCACTACCGGCTGATGGGGCTGCACGGCTCGGAGTACTGGACGTACACCCTGCCGCGCCGGGTGGGCGCGGCGCAGGCGGAGCGGCTGACCGAGCGGGCCCTGCCGGTGTCCGCGGCGGCCGCCGAGCGGATCGGCCTGGTCGACCGGGTGATCGGCGCCGGACCGGAGGAGTTCGGGGCGCACACGGCCCGGCTGGCGGGGCTGCTGGCCGCCTCGCCGTCCCTCCACCGGCGGATCGCGGCGAAGAAGGCGGCGCGCGAGGCCGACGAGCGGGCGAAGCCGCTGGAGGCGTACCGGGCGGAGGAACTCGCGGTGATGCGCCGGCAGTTCTTCACACCCGAATCGCCGTACCACGCGCTGCGGTCCGCGTTCGTGCGCAAGCAGCCGGTGCCCGCCGGGCTCCGCGCCGCGCCGTGACCCGAACGGCCGGTCCGGCTTGCGCGCGCCGGGCGGTCCCGCCGGGCCGGTGGACCGGCGGAAGGCCCGAAGCGTTGCTATGACTGGTCCGAGCCATTTTCGTCCGGCTCCCATCCCCGAGGAGGCATCCTCATGGGTGCTGCAACAACCGACACCGACGTGGTGCACATTCTCTGGATCAACGCCGGCCTCAGCTGCGACGGGGACTCCGTCTCGCTGACCGCCGCGATGCAGCCGAGCATCGAGGAGATCGTCACCGGCGCGCTGCCCGGTCTGCCGAAGATCGCGGTGCACTGGCCGCTGATCGACTTCGAGTGCGGACCGGTCCAGGGCGCCGACAACTTCGTCGAGTGGTTCTTCAAGGCCGACCGCGGCGAGCTCGAACCCTTCGTGCTGGTCGTCGAGGGGTCGATCCCCAACGAGAAGATCAAGAAGGAGGGCTACTGGTGCGGCTTCGGCGACGACCCCGCCACCGGCCAGCCCATCACCACCAGTGAGTGGCTGGACCGGCTCGCCTCCAAGGCGACCGCCGTGGTGGCGATCGGGACCTGCGCCACGTACGGCGGCATCCACGCGATGGCCGGCAACCCGACCGGCGCGATGGGCGTGCCGGACTACCTCGGCTGGGACTGGAAGTCCAAGGCCGGGCTGCCGATCGTCTGCGTGCCGGGCTGCCCGATCCAGCCCGACAACTTCGCCGAGACGCTCACCTACCTGCTGTACCAACTGGCGGGCTCGGCGCCGATGATCCCGCTGGACGACAAGCTGCGGCCCGCCTGGCTGTTCGGCGCCACCGTGCACGAGGGCTGCGACCGCGGCGGGTACTACGAGCAGGGCCAGTTCGCCACCGACTACGGCACCCCCGAGTGCCTGGTGCGGCTGGGCTGCTGGGGCCCCGTCGTCAAGTGCAACGTCGCCAAGCGCGGCTGGATCAACGGCGTCGGCGGCTGCCCGAACGTGGGCGGCATCTGCATCGCCTGCACCATGCCGGGCTTCCCCGACAAGTTCATGCCCTTCATGGACCCGCCGCCCGGCTCGCACATCTCGACCGGTGCCAGCGCCGCGTACGGCTCGCTGATCCGCCGGCTGCGCGGGATCACCCAGAAGACCGTCGACAAGGAACCGAAGTGGCGCCGCCCCGGGAGCCACCTGACCACGGGCTACCGCCCGCCCTGGTGACCGGGGAGGGCCGCACACCTCCCGGTGTGCGGCCCGCGTCGGCCACCGCCCGGCCCGTCGAACCCGCCCAACCCGTAGACCCCTAGACAAGGACACCCAGAGACGATGGCAACACCGATGACCAGGGCGGCCGGCGACGGCAGCGGCCTGACCGAGATGTCGTGGGACCCGATCACCCGGATCGTGGGCAGCCTGGGCATCCACACGAAGATCGACTTCAAGCAGAAGCGGGTCGCGGAGTGCTACAGCACCTCGTCGGTCTTCCGCGGCTACAGCGTCTTCATGCGCGGCAAGGACCCGCGCGACGCCCACTTCATCACCAGCCGGATCTGCGGGATCTGCGGCGACAACCACGCCACCTGCTCGGTCTACGCCCAGAACATGGCGTACGGCGTGAAGCCCCCGCACCTGGGGGAGTGGATCATCAACCTCGGCGAGGCGGCCGAGTACATGTTCGACCACAACATCTTCCAGGAGAACCTGGTCGGGGTCGACTACTGCGAGAAGATGGTCCGCGAGACCAACCCCGGCGTCCTGGAACTGGCCGAACGCACCGAGGCCCCGCACGCCGGCGACCACGGCTACAAGACCATCGCCGACATCATGCGCTCGCTCAACCCGATCGAGGGCGAGTTCTACCGCGAGGCGCTCCAGGTAAGCCGCTACACCCGGGAGATGTTCTGCCTGATGGAGGGCCGCCACGTGCACCCCTCCACGCTCTACCCGGGCGGCGTCGGCACCGTCGCCACCGTGCAGCTGTTCACCGACTACCTGACCCGGCTGATGCGCTACGTCGAGTTCATGAAGAAGGTCGTGCCGCTGCACGACGACCTCTTCGACTTCTTCTACCAGGCCCTGCCCGGCTACGAGGAGGTCGGCCGGCGCCGCGTCCTGCTCGGCTGCTGGGGCAGCCTCAACGACCCGGACCACTGCGACTTCACGTACCGGAACATGACGGACTGGGGGCGGCGGATGTTCGTCACCCCCGGCGTCGTGGTCGACGGCAAGCTCGTCACCAACGACCTCACCGAGATCAACCTCGGCATCCGGATCCTGCTCGGCAGCTCCTACTACGAGGACTGGCAGGGCAAGGAACTGTTCGTCACCCACGACCCGCTGGGCAACCCCGTCGACCCCCGGCACCCGTGGAACCAGCACACCATCCCGCAGCCGCAGAAGCGCAACTTCGACGACAAGTACAGCTGGGTGATGTCCCCGCGCTGGTTCGACGGCAAGGAGCACCTCGCCCTCGACACCGGCGGCGGCCCGATCGCCCGGCTGTGGTCCACCGCCCTGTCCGGCCTGGTCGACATCGGCTACATCAAGGCCACCGGCCACAGCGTGCGGATCAACCTGCCCCGCTCGATGACCAAGCCCGAGGTCACCTTCGAGTGGAAGATCCCGCAGTGGAGCAACGCCATCGAGCGCAACCGCGCCCGCACCTACTTCCAGGCCTACGCGGCGGCCGCCGCCCTGCACTTCGCCGAGAAGGCGCTCGACGAGGTCCGCGCCGGGCGCAGCCAGACCTGGGAGCGCTTCGAGGTGCCGGACGAGTCGATCGGCTGCGGCTTCACCGAGGCCGTCCGCGGCGTGCTCTCGCACCACATGGTGATCCGCGACGGCAAGATCGCCAACTACCACCCGTACCCGCCCACCCCGTGGAACGCCAGCGTGCGCGACAGCTACGGCACCCCCGGCCCGTACGAGGACGCGGTGCAGAACACGCCGATCTTCGAGGAGAACTCCCCGGAGAACTTCAAGGGCATCGACATCATGCGCGCCGTGCGCAGCTTCGACCCCTGTCTGCCCTGCGGCGTGCACATGTACGTCGGCAACGGCCGCACCCTCAAGACCATGCACGTGCCCACCGGCCTGAGCGGGCTCACCGCATGACGGCCGAACAGACCGGGCAGCGGATCCAGCAGGCCCTGGACGCCCTGGCCGGCAGCGGCGCCGAGCAGGCCGGCGAGCAACTCGTCCGCGAGCTCATGGAGTTCTACGGCGAGGGCCTGGCCCGGTTGGTCCCCGCGCTGCCCCCGCCCGCCCTGGAACGGATGCTGGACGACCCGGCGGTGGCCGGACTGCTGCTCCTGCACGACCTCCACCCCGAGGACGTCACCGCCCGGATCGACCGGGCGCTCGCCAACCTGCCCGAGCGGATCGAGGTGCTCGGCTTCACCCCGGAGACCGGCGCCCTGCGGCTGCGCCGGACCGCCTCCGGCTGCGGCTGCGGCGAGCCGGAGGTGGAGGCTGCCCTCGCCTGCCACGCCCCCGAGGTGACGGCCCTGGAACTGGAGCGCGCCCCGCAGCTGCTCCAGATCGGCACCCGTCCGCCCCAGCCCGCGGAGGCGTGATGAACACCCGGAGGGTCTCCCGGGACGGGACCGCCCTGCTGCGCCGGCTGCGCGAGCCGGCACCCCCGCGGCCCGAGCAGTGCGGCCTCTGCGGCCGCGACCTGCCGCCCGGCCACCGCCACCTGGTGGACGTCGAGGAACGAGCCCTGGCCTGCACCTGCACCGCCTGCGGCCTGCTGTTCCAGCAGGAGGGTGCGGCCGGCGGCCGCTACCGCACGGTGCCCGACCGCTTCCTGGTCGACCCGGACGGCGCGCCGGACGAGCGGGTCTGGTCGGTGCTCGGCGTCCCGGTCGGCACCGTCTTCCTGTTCCGCAACGCCGTGCTGGACCGGCTGCTCGCCTTCTACCCCGGCCCGGCCGGCGCCACCGAGAGCGAGGTGGACGAGGAGGCCTGGCAGCGCGCCCTCGGCACCAGCCGACTGGCCGCCGCCCTGGAACCGGAGGTGGAGGCGCTGCTGCTGCGCCGCACCGAGGGCCGGGTCGCCTGCTACCTGGTGCCGATCGACGTCTGCTACGAGCTGGTCGGCCGGCTCCGCCGGTGCTGGCACGGCTTCGACGGCGGCGCCGAGGCCCGGGCCGAACTCGACGCCTTCTTCGGCCGGTTGGCCCTCCGGGCCCGCCCGCTCCCCGCGGCGGTGACGGCGTGACGACGCTCGGCTTCGCCTGCACCGGGGTGCGCTCCGACCCGTACGCGGCCGGGCCCACCCTGGTGTTCCGGCTGCGGATCACCGGGCCCGCCGACACCCGGGTGCACGCCCTCGCCCTCCAGTGCCAGCTGCGGATCGAACCCGCCCGCCGGCCGTACGGCGAGGCCGAGGGGGAACGGCTGGGTGACCTGTTCGGGGAGCGGGAGCGTTGGGGGAGCACGCTCAACCCGATCCAGTTCGCCACCGTGCCGCTGCTGGTGCCCGGCTTCACCGGCGAGACCGAGGCCGACCTCGTGGTGCCGTGCAGCTACGACCTGGAGGTGGCCTGCGCCCGGTACTTCCGGGCCCTGGAGGGCGGCGAGGTGCCGCTGCTGCTGCTCTTCTCCGGCACCGCCTTCGCCGGGCCCGGCGGGTTCCAGGTCACCCCGGTGCCCTGGAACCAGGAGGCCCGGGTGCGGATGCCGGTCCGGGTCTGGCGCGAGGCCGTCGACCAACACTTCCCCGGCTGCGGCTGGCTGCGGCTGCCGGAGGACCTGATGGACGCGCTGCTGGCGCACCGCTCCCGGCGGGCGCTGCCCTCCTGGGAGGCGACGGTGCGCGACCTGCTCGCGACCGCGGCCGTCGGGGAGGGGGTCCGGTGAGCGGGCTCACGGTCGAGTTGCCCGAGGGGATCGAGCGCGGCTTCGCGGCCGCCCGGCAGATCGCCGACGCGGTGCTGCTGGAGGGCTACGTGCTCTACCCGTACCGCGCGTCGGCGGCCAAGAACCAACTGCGCTGGCAGTTCGGCGTGCTGGTGCCGCCCGAGTACACCCGGCAGGGCGGCGAGCACTCGCACCAGCGCACCGAATGCGTCATGGAGGCGCGGCGGGACGACCGGCTCGCGGTGGAGCTGCGCTTCCTGCGGGTCCAGCGGCGAACCGTCGAACGGGCCACCGCCGACGGCGGGTTCGAGCCGGTGGAACGGCTGGAGCTGGCCGACCGGGTGCTGGTCGAATGGGACGAGGGCGCTGAGGAGCGGATCGAACTGCTCGTGCCCGTCGAGGAGTTGGCCGGTGCCGGGGTGCAGCGCGACTTCCGGCTGCCGGGCGTCGGCTCCACCGAGCTGGTGCACGAGCACGGCAGTGCCGTCGGCCGGCTGGTACGGCGGCGCGAACAGGTCGACGGGCTGGTCCGGTTGCGGATCGAGGAACTGTCCGGCCCGTACCGGGCGCAGCGGCTGACCGTCGAGGTGGAGAACGTCTCCGGCTGGACACCGCGCCGCAAGACCGGGCGCGAGGAGGCGCTGGCGCGCTCGCTGGTCTCCGCCCACCTGCTGCTCGGGCTGGAGCACGGCCGCTTCGTCTCGGTCACCGACCCGCCCGAGTGGGCCCGCCCGGCCGTCGAACGCTGCCGCAACGACCGCACCTGGCCGGTGCTGGCCGGACCGGACGGCGGGTACCAGGTGATGCTGTCCTCGCCGATCATCCTGGAGGACCACCCGCGGATCGCCCCGGAGAGCCTCGGCACCCTCTACGACGCCACCGAGATCGACGAGATCCTGGCCCTGCGCACGGCGGCGCTGACCGAGGAGGAGAAGCGCGAGGCGCGGGGCACCGACGACCGGGCCGGGGCGGTGATCGACCTCGCCGATTCCATGCCGCCCGAGGTGCTGGAGCGGCTGCACGGCGCCGTCCGCGGCCTGCGCGCGATCACCGGCTCCGGGGCGGACTCCGACCAGCCCTGGTGGGATCCGGGCAGTGACCCGGAGGTCGACCCCGAGCGGGACAAGGTGCTGGTCGACGGCCGGCCGGTCGGCGCGGGCAGCCGGGTACTGCTGCGGCCCGGGCGGCGGCGCACCGACGCCCAGGACCTCTTCCTGGACGGGCGGACCGCCGTCGTCGAGGCGGTGCTGCACGACGTGGACGGCTCGGTGCACCTCGCCGTCACGGTCGAGGACGACCCGGGCGCCGACCTGTGGCGGGCCCAGGGGCGCTTCCGCTACTTCCAGCCGGACGAGGTCGCCCCGCTGGAGGAGTCGTGACCGGAGGGGCGGTGCTGGTCGCCGGGGTCGGCAACATCTTCCTCGGCGACGACGGCTTCGGCGTGGAGACCGTCCGTCGGCTGGCCGGCGTCGAGCTGCCGGACGGCGTCGAGGCGGTCGACGTCGGGGTGCGCGGCGTCGACCTCGCGTACCGGCTGCTCGACGGCTACCGGACGGCGGTGCTGGTGGACGCCACCTGCCGGGGCGGCCCGCCCGGCACCCTCTACCTCATCGAGGCGGCCGCCGAGCCGCTGGAGGTGCCCGCGCTGGACGGCCACCGGATGGGACCGGACGCCGTGCTCGGCCTGCTCGCCACGCTGGCCGCCGGCACCGGGGCCGAACCGCCCGGGCGGGTGCTGGTGGTCGGGTGCGAGCCGGCCTCGCTGGAGGAGGGCATCGGGCTGAGCGATCCGGTGGCCGCCGCCGTGGACGGGGCCGTGCGGATGGTGCTGGAGGCCGTCGAGGAGGCGGTGCGCCCGGTGGCGTCGAGTGCGTCGGAAGTGTCGGGTGCGTCGAGTATCGGGCCCGAGCGGTCGAGTGCGGAGCCCGAGAGGAGGACAACACCATGCTGAGGAAACTGTTCTGCGCCGCCCTGCTGGCGGGGATCGGCGCGCTGGTCTGGCAGAGCCTGCCGGACCTCAAGCGGTACCTGAGGATCTCGCGGATGTGAGCCGCGGATTGCTGCGAACGGTGCAGCCCCGGACCGGGTGGCGGCGCGGCTTCGAGCCGTGGCCGCCACCGACCCCTGTAATGGGGCGCGTTGCCGCCCGCCGTGGGAAGGGACCGATGCACGAGATGTCGATCGCCGCCGCCGTCGTCGAGCAGGTGGACACGGCCGCGCGCGAACACCGGGCCCCCGGCGTGTCCCGGGTCCGGCTGCAGGTCGGCGAGTTGGCGGGCGTGGTGCCGGAGGCCCTCGACTTCTGCTTCGAACTCGCCTGCGCCGGAACGCTGGTGGAGGGCGCGGTGCTGGACACCGAGTCCGTCGCGGCACGAGCCCGCTGCTCGCCCTGCGCCGTCGAGTGGGCCGTCGGCATGCCGCCGGACCTCGGGTGCCCGGACTGCCGCTCCGGCGTGGGCGTCGAGCTGCTCGCCGGGCGCGAGCTCCAGATCCTCGACGTCGAGTGGGCCGCGGGCCCCGGCGTCCCGGCCGAACAGAAAGGCTGAAACCGATGTGCCAGTCGGGCCACACGGTCGACCTCCGCCGGGCGGTGCTCGCCCGCAACGACGACAGCGCCCACGAGCTGCGGGCCGCGCTGACCGCCCGCAGGACGGTCGCCGTCAACCTGCTCTCCAGCCCCGGCAGCGGCAAGACCGCCCTGCTGGAAGCCGAGTTGGGGCTGGCCCGGCGGCGCGGGATCCCGGTCGCCGCGCTCACCGCCGACCTCGCCACCGAGAACGACGCGCTGCGGCTCGCCCGTTCGGGCGCACCGGTGAAGCAGGTGCTCACGGACGGGCTCTGCCACCTGGAGGCGCGGATGCTCGCCGGGCACCTGGACGGCTGGCTGCCGCAGGACTGCCGGCTGCTGTTCGTGGAGAACGTCGGCAACCTGGTCTGCCCGGCCTCCTACGACCTCGGCGAATCGCTGCGGGTCGTGCTCGCCTCGGTCACCGAGGGCGAGGACAAGCCGCTCAAGTACCCGACCGCGTTCGGGCTGGCCAACCTGGTCCTGGTGACCAAGGCGGACCTCGCGGCGGCGGCCGAGTTCGACGAGGCGGCGTTCCTGGCGAACGTCCAGCGGGTCAACCCCGGGGTGGAGGTGGTGCCCACCTCGGCCCGGACCGGGGACGGCGTGGGGGCGCTGCTGGACCGGGCGCTCGCGGTGCTGGACGGCGCGGCGCCGCACCGGCCGGTGATGGCGGCCGGGCAGGGCGAGCACGCGCACGGCGGTCACGCACACGGGGGGCACGCGCACGTCGGGCAGCCGGGGCACTCGGACGCGGAGTACTCGCACGCGGTGCCGGGGACGCCGTGACGGCGCTCGACCGTGAACGGCGGCGGGTCGCCGTCCGGGGGCTGGTGCAGGGCGTCGGCTTCCGGCCCTTCGTCTTCGCACTGGCCGGGGAGCTCGGGCTGGCCGGCAGCGTCACCAACACCGGGGAGGGCGTCCTCGCCGAGGTCGAGGGCAGCCCGGCCGCCCTGGACGCGTTCTGCCGCCGGGTGGCCGCCGACGCGCCGCCGCTCGCCCAGGTCGCCTCCGTCGAGCACGCGCCGCTCGCCGCCACCGGCGCCACCGGGTTCGCCATCACCCCCTCCCGCACCGACGGGCCCCGGGCCACCCTGATCCCGCCCGACGTCGCCGTCTGTGCCGACTGCCTGGCCGAACTCACCGACCCGGCCGACCGGCGCCACCGCCACCCGTTCATCAGCTGCACCAACTGCGGCCCCCGGCACACCATCGTCACCGGCCTGCCCTACGACCGGGCCAACACCACCATGGCGGGCTTCCCGATGTGCGCGGACTGCGCCCGGGAGTACACCGACCCGGCCGACCGCCGCTTCCACGCCCAGCCCGTGGCCTGCCACGCCTGCGGGCCGCAGCTCGCTCTCACGCTGCGCGGACGCGCCGAACCCGGTGAGCTCGGCGGCCTCGGCGGGCTCGGCGGCGAGGATGCCCTGGCGCAGGCCCGGCGGCTGCTCGCCGACGGGGCGGTGCTCGCCGTCAAGGGCATCGGCGGCTACCACCTGGCCTGCGACGCGCGCGACGCCGCGGCCGTCGCCCTGCTGCGGCGGCGCAAGCGACGCGGCGACAAGCCCTTCGCCGTGATGGCCCGCGACCTCGCCACCGTGGAGGCGCTCGTCCCGGTCGGGCCGGTCGAACGGGAACTGCTCACCGGCGCCGTCCGGCCCATCGTCCTGCTGCGCCGCCCCGGGGGCTTCGCCGCGGACCTCCCGGCCGTCGCCCCGGGCAGCCCCGACCTCGGGGTGATGCTCCCGTACACCCCGCTGCACCACCTGCTGCTCGCCGCGCCCGGGCCCGACCTGCTGGTGATGACCAGCGCCAACCTCTCCGGCGAGCCGATCGTCACCGACGACCGGCACGCGCTCGAAGCGCTCGCCCCGCTGGTCGACGGCTGGCTCACCCACGACCGGCCGATCCACGTGCCCTGCGAGGACTCGGTGGTGCGGGTGGTGGACGGCGAGCAGCTGCCGCTGCGCCGCTCGCGCGGGTACGCCCCGCTGCCGATCCCGCTGCCGGTGCCCGTGCGGCCGGTGCTGGCGGTCGGCGGCGACCTCAAGAACACCTTCGCGCTCGCCCGCGACGGCTACGCCTGGCTGTCCGGCCACATCGGCGACATGGACGACCTGGCCACCCTGCGCGCCTTCGACCGGGCGGTGGACCAGCTCGGCCTGGTCAGCGGGGTGCGGCCCGAACTGCTGGTCGCCGACCGGCACCCCGGCTACCGCTCGCTGCACCACGCCGAGCGCACCGCCGCCGGCCGTCCGGTGCGCCGGGTGCAGCACCACCACGCCCACGTCGCCGCCGTCCTGGCCGAACACGGCTTGGACGGCGGGCGGCCGGTCCTCGGCGTCGCTTTCGACGGCACCGGCTACGGCGAGGACGGCGCGATCTGGGGCGGTGAGCTGCTGCTGGCCGACTACGACGGGTACCGCCGCGTCGCCCACCTCGGCTACGTGCCGCTGCCGGGCGGCGATGCCGCGGTCGAGCGCCCGTACCGGGCGGCGCTCGCCCACCTGCGCGCCGCCGGGCTGCCCTGGGCGGCCGGGCTGCCGCCGGTGCGGACCTGCCCGGAAGGCGAACTGCGCTTGCTGGAGCAGCAGTTGGAGCGCGGGTTGAACTGCGTGCCGACCTCCAGCATGGGCCGGCTGTTCGACGCGGTGTCCTCGCTCGCCGGGGTCTGCCACCGGGCCGGGTACGAGGCCCAGGCGGCGATCGAACTGGAGGCGGCCGCAGTGGAGTTCGGCCCGGCGGCGGGCTACGCCTTCGGGTTCGCGGAGCGCGCTGGCGGCTGGACCGTCGAACCCGGGCCGGTGCTGGCCGGGGTGGTGGCGGACCTGGCGGCCGGTGCGCCGACCGGGCTGATCGCCGCCCGCTTCCACGGCGCGGTCGCCGGGGCCGTCCGGCGGGTCTGCGCGAACGCCCGCCGGGAGTACGGGATTTCGACGGTGGCGCTGAGCGGCGGGGTCTTCGCCAACGCGCTGCTCTCCTCGGCCTGCGCGAGCGGCCTCGGGGAGGACGGCTTCACCGTGCTGCGGCACCGCCGGGTGCCGCCCAACGACGGAGGGCTGGCGCTCGGCCAGCTGATGGTGGCCGGCCGGTCGTCGGCCGCCCGGGAGGAGTGACAGCGGATGTGCCTGGCAGTGCCCGGCAGGGTGACGGAGATCGAGGAACGCGACGGGACCAGGATGGCGGTGATGGACTTCGGCGGGGTGGTCAAGGACGTCTGCCTGGAGTACCTGCCCGACCTGGCGGTGGGGGAGTACGCCATCGTCCACGTGGGGTTCGCGTTGCAGCGCCTGGACGAGGAGTCGGCCCGGCGGACCCTGGAGCTGTTCGAGGAACTCGGGCTGCTGCAGGAGGAGTTCGGCGATCCATGGGAGGCGGCGGGGCAGCCCGCGGCGGTCGAGGAGGCGGGGCGGTGAAGTACTTGGAGGAGTTCCGCAACCCCGAGCTGGCCGAGGGGCTGCTCGCCGACATCAGGGCGACGGTCACCCGGCCCTGGGCGCTGATGGAGGTCTGCGGCGGACAGACGCACAGCATCATCCGGCACGCCATCGACCAACTCCTCCCGGAGGAGGTCGAGTTGATCCACGGTCCGGGGTGCCCGGTGTGCGTCACCCCGCTGGAGGTGATCGACCGGGCGCTCGCCATCGCCGCCCGCCCGGGGGTGGTCTTCTGCTCCTTCGGCGACATGCTGCGGGTGCCCGGCACCGACCGCGACCTGTTCCGGGTCCGGGCCGAGGGCGGTGACGTCCGGGTGGTGTACTCGCCGCTCGACGCGCTGCGGATCGCCCGGGAGAACCCGGACCGGGAGGTGGTCTTCTTCGGCATCGGCTTTGAGACCACCGCCCCGCCGAACGCGATGGCCGTCCACCTGGCCCGCAAGCAGCGCCTGGGCAATTTCAGCATGCTGGTCTCGCACGTCCGGGTGCCCCCGGCGATCGATGCGATCATGGAATCGCCGGACTGCCGGGTCCAGGCCTTCCTGGCCGCCGGGCACGTGTGCAGCGTGATGGGCACCGCCGAGTACCCCGCGCTCGCCGAACGCCACCGCGTCCCGATCGTCGTCACCGGCTTCGAGCCGCTCGACATCCTGGAGGGGATCCGGCGCACCGTACGGCAGTTGGAGCGCGGCGAGCACGCCGTCGACAACGCCTACCCGCGGGCCGTCCGCCCGGAGGGGAACCCGGCCGCCCGCGCCATGCTGGAGGACGTCTTCGAGGTGACCGACCGGGCCTGGCGCGGCATCGGGGTCATCCCGCAGAGCGGCTGGCGGCTCTCCCCGCGCTACCGGGACCACGACGCCGAGCACCGCTTCGACGTCGGGGGCATCCGGACCAGCGAACCCGCCCAGTGCCGGGCCGGCGAGGTGCTCCAGGGGCTGCTCAAGCCCCACCAGTGCGAGGCCTTCGGCACCGTCTGCACCCCGCGCACCCCGCTCGGCGCCACGATGGTCTCCAGCGAGGGGGCCTGCGCCGCGTACTACCTCTACCGGCGGCTGAGCACGCCGACCGGGTCGAGCACGCCGAGCCCCGTCCAGGAGGCGAGCCCCGTTGGCTGACACCGAACTGCTCACCGAACAGGCCGACGGCGCCGGTGCGCCTGGCTCGGCCGGTGCGCCGGACTTCGCCGGCTGGAGCTGCCCGCTGCCGCTGCGCGACCACCCCCGGGTGGTGATGGGGCACGGCGGCGGCGGGGCGATGTCCGCCGAGCTGGTGGAGAACATCTTCGCGCCCGCCTACGGCAGCCGGGCGCTGGCCGGTCTCGGCGACTCCGCGGTGCTCGACCTGGGCGGCGCCCGGCTGGCCTTCTCCACCGACTCCTACGTGGTGCGGCCGCTGTTCTTCCCCGGCGGCTGCATCGGCGACCTCGCCGTCAACGGCACCGTCAACGACCTGGCCATGAGCGGGGCCCGGGCGGCCTACCTGTCCTGCGGCTTCATCCTGGAGGAGGGGGTGGAGCTGGCCGTGGTGGACCGGGTGGCCCGGGCGCTCGGCGCCGCCGCCCGCACCGCCGGGGTCGAGGTGGTCACCGGCGACACCAAGGTGGTCGAGGCCGGGCACGGCGACGGCGTCTACCTGAACACCGCCGGCATCGGGCTCGTCCCGGCCGGGGTCGACATCCGGCCGCAGCGGGCCCGCCCGGGCGACGTGGTGATCGTCAGCGGGCCGATCGGGCTGCACGGGGTGGCGATCATGAGCGTTCGGGAGGGGCTGGAATTCGGGGTCGAGGTGCGCAGCGACTGCGCGGCGCTTGGCGGACTGGTCGAAGCCATGCTCGGGGCGACCCGTGACCTGCACGTGCTCCGGGACCCCACCCGGGGCGGGCTGGCGGCGGCGCTCAACGAGATCGCGGCGGCGGCCGGGGTGGGCGTGGTGCTGAGCGAACGCGCCGTCCCCGTGCCGGACCCGGTGGCCAACGCCTGCGCCGTCCTGGGCCTGGACCCGATGTACATCGCCAACGAGGGCAAGCTGGTGGCCTTCGTCCCGCGCGTCGAGGCGGACGCCGTGCTCGCCGCCATGCGGGCCCACCCGCTGGGCGCGGAGGCGGTGGTGATCGGCGAGTGCGTCGAGGACCACCCGGGGATGGTCGTCGCCCGCACCGGCTTCGGCGGCACCCGGGTCGTGGACCTGCCGATGGGCGAGCAGCTGCCGCGGATCTGCTGACGGCGTTGATCACCCGTCTACCGACGACTGATCAGCTGTGGGCACCGAATCCCTTCGGGCTCCTACGAGCCCCTCGAACCCCGGAGACGGGAGGGCCGGGGAGCCTGGAAGGGAAGGCCGAGGAGCCCGCCGGGAAACCGATTTCCGTTTTCGCCCGGGGGTGGCCTATGGTTGGGACATCGACGCGGGGTGGAGCAGCTCGGTAGCTCGCTGGGCTCATAACCCAGAGGTCGCAGGTTCAAATCCTGTCCCCGCTACTCAGTAGGAGCCGGGGTCGGCGCACTTGGTGCGTCGGCCCCGGCTCCTTTTTGCGTCCGGCGACGCTGCCGCGCCGCCGCGCTGGTCAACTGCACCGCCTCCGCACCGGATCGGTGCGGAGGTCTCTTTGCTTTCGGCAACTGAGTGGGCATCAGGGTGATGCGACGTGAAATCGGTTGGTATGCGGTCGAGTTGACGGAATTGATGGGACCCTGACAGCGGATATGGTTACTTTGAGGTAATTTAAGGGTGTCGTCCGGGTGAACGTCCCCGGCCTCGCATGAAGGACTCGTACGTGCTCTCTCCTCATTCCCGCCGCTCCGGCCGCCGCCGTTCGGCCGGTACCGCGCTGGCCCTCGCCGCCGCCGTCGGTGTGCTGCCCGTTGCTCCCGCCTTCGCCGATTCGGCTCCCGCCCCGGCGCCGACCGCCCCGTCGTCGACCGTGTCGGCGCCGACCGCACCGGCGTCGACCGTGCCCGCCGAGGCCACTCCGTACCTGGACGCGGTGGAGCGGACGCTGCGTCAGGTGTCGCCCGGGCTGGAGGGAACGGTCTGGCAGCGGACGGCGGGCAACCGGCTCGACGCGCCGGCCGGGAACCCGGGCGGGTGGCTGCTGCAGACGCCGGGCTGCTGGGGCGACGCCTCCTGCACCGAGCGCACCGGCACGAAGCAGCTGCTCGACCGGATGCGGGAGACCATCGGGCGGGCCACCCGGACCGTCGACATATCAACCCTCGCCCCCTTCCCGGACGGTGCGTTCCAGGACGCCATCGCCGACGGCCTCAAGGCCTCGGTGGCCGCCGGGAACACCCCGCACGTGCGGGTCCTCGCCGGGGCCGCGCCGCTGCTCAACATCACCGCGCTGCCGTCCAAGTACCGGGACGACCTGGTGGCCCGGCTCGGCGGCGCCGCCGGCCGCGTCACCATCGAGGTGGCCTCGATGACCACCGCGAAGACCGCGTTCTCCTGGAACCACTCCAAGTTGCTGGTGGTGGACGGGCAGAGCGTCATCACCGGCGGCATCAACAACTGGAAGGGCGACTACCTCGACACCGCCCACCCGGTCACCGACGTCGACCTCGCACTCAGCGGCCCGGCCGCCGCCTCCGCCGGTGCGTACCTGGACACCCTGTGGGACTGGACCTGCCGCAACACCGGGGTGCTCTCGGCCGCCTGGTTCGCCGCCACGAACGGCGCGAGCTGCACCCCCGACCTGGAGAAGCGCCGCAACCCGGCGGTCGGGCAGGTGCCCGCCACCGGCAGCGTCCCGGTGATCGCGATCGGCGGCCTGGGCGTCGGCATCCGCGACGCCGACCCCGCCTCCGCCTACCGCCCGGACCGGACGGCCCGGCCGGAGGACGTCAAGTGCGGCCCGATCGGCCTGCCCGACCGCACCAACGACGACCGCGACTACGAGACGGTCAACCCCGAGGAGAACGCGCTGCGCGCCCTGGTCGCCGGCGCCGCCAGCCGGATCGACATCTCCCAGCAGGACATGACCGGCACCTGCCCGCCGATGCCCCGCTACGACGCCCGGCTCTTCGACCTGCTCGCGGGCAAGCTCGCCGACGGGGTCAAGGTCCGCATCGTGGTCAGCGACCCCGGCAACCGCGGCGCGGTCGGCAGCGGCGGCTACTCGCAGATCAAGTCCCTGAACGAGATCAGCGACACCCTCGCGGCCCGGCTCACCGCCCGCCTCGGCGACCCGGCGCAGGCCCGCACCGCGATGTGCCGCAACCTCCAACTCGCCCCGTTCCGGGCCTCGTCCGCCCCCACCTGGGCCGACGGCCACCCCTACGCACTGCACCACAAGCTGGTCTCGGTCGACGGCTCCGCCTTCTTCATCGGCTCCAAGAACCTCTACCCGGCCTGGCTCCAGGACTTCGGCTACGTCGTGGAGAACCGCACCGCCGCCGCGCAGCTGGACCAGCAGCTGCTGGCCCCGCAGTGGCAGTACTCCCAGGCCGCCGCGACCTTCGACTACAGCCGCGGCCTCTGCCAGGGCTGAGCCCGCAGCCCCGCAGCCCCGCAGCCCCGCAGCCCCGCCGATCCGCCGACCCGCCGTCCGGAGCCGAGGCGCCCTGGACGGCGGGTCGGCCGCTGCGCCAGCATGGGGCGCATGCCCGAGACGCCGGAGTCCGCCCGCAGCATCGCCGACCGGTACGTCGCGCAGGTCGCGGCACTTGACCCGGCGACCTCGACCAGACTCGGCCTGCACCCGGAGGACGACCGGCAGCCGGACCTGTCACCGGAGGGCTTCGAGGCGCTCGCCGAACTGGGGCGGCGGACGCTGGCCGCGCTCGACGGTGTCGACCACGGGGCGGCGGACCGCGCGGACCGGGACTGCGCCCGGCTGCTGCGGGAGCGGCTGACCGCCGAACTCGCCGTGCACGAGGCCGGGGACCACTTCCGCCAGCTGCGCAACGTCAACTCCCCGCTGCACAAGGTGCGCGGCGTCCTCACCATGATGCCCACCGAGACCGAGGAGCACTGGGCGGCCGTCGCCGGCCGGCTGCGCAAGGTGCCCGGAGCGCTGGACGGTTACCGCGCCACCCTGACCGAGGGCATCGCCCGGGGACTGCTGAGCGCACCCCGGCAGGCCCGCGCGACCATCGCCCAACTGGACGCCTGGACCGGCCGTTCCGGCGGCGGGAGCTGGTTCAACGGCTTCACCGCGGCCGCCCCCGCCCGGCTGCGCCCCGAACTGGACGCCGCCGCCGACCGCGCCACCGCCGCCACCGCGGCCTTCCGCGACTGGCTGCACGACACCTACCTGCCCGCCGCCGACGGCACCCCGGACGCCGTCGGCCGCGAGCGCTACCTGCGCTCCGCCCGCTGGGCCAACGGCGCCGACCTCGACCCGGCCGAGGCGTACGCCTGGGCCTGGGAGGAGTTCCACCGCACGGTCGCCGAGATGCACACCGAGGCGGACCGCATCCTCCCCGGCGCCGGCCCCCGGGCCGCCATGGACCACCTCAACCGGCACGGCCACGCCGTCGAGGGCGAGGAGAACGTCCGCGCCTGGCTCCAGCAGGTCGTCGACGAGGCGATCGACGCCCTCGACGGCACCCACTTCGACATCTCCGGCCCGCTGCGCCGGGTCGAGACCAGGATCGCGCCGCCCGGCAGCTCGGGCGCGCCGTACTACACCGGCCCCAGCCTCGATTTCAGCCGCCCCGGCCGCACCTACCTGCCCACCCTCGGCCGGCGGTCCTTCCCGACCTGGCAGCTCGTCAGCACCTGGTACCACGAGGGCGTCCCCGGCCACCACCTCCAGACCGCCCGCTGGACCGCCTCCGCCGACCGGCTGAGCAGCTACCAGATCACCCTCGGCGCGGTCAGCGCCGACAAGGAGGGCTGGGCGCTGTACGCCGAGCGCCTGATGGACGAACTCGGCTTCCTCACCGACCCCGCCCGGCGGCTCGGCTACCTGGACAAGCAGATGCTCCGGATCATCCGCGTGATCGTGGACCTGGGCATGCACCTGGAACTCGCCATCCCCGCCGACAGCGGCTTCCACCCCGGCGAGCGCTGGACCCCGGAACTCGCCACCGCGTTCATGGCCGCCCACCACGGCAGCGAACTCCCACGCCGCAGCAGCGAGATCGACCGCTACCTGGGCTGGCCCGGCCAGGCCATCGGCTACAAGCTGGGCGAACGGGTCTGGCTGCGGGGCCGGGAGGAGGCCCGCCGCCGCCAGGGCGCCGCCTTCGACCTCCGGGCCTGGCACGGCACCGTCCTCGCCCAGGGCTCGCTCGGCCTGGACGCGCTGGCGGCCCGCCTCGCCGAGTCGTAGAGTCCCGGGGCTCCCTGTCCTCGTCAGCCCCGGGCGAGTGCGCGGGCGACGGCGCGGGCGATCGGCTGGCCGGTGTGGGACTCGTAGTAGGTGAAGGCCGGACAGGGGTTGACCTCGAAGCAGTAGACCTCGCCGTCGTCGGCCAGCATCGCCGTCGCGCTCAGCCAGTTGAACCCGGGGGCGCCGGTGGCCCCGGGGGTGCCGGGCGCGGGCCAGGGGCGGTCCAGGGTGCGCCAGGGGTGCCAGCCGCCGTCGAAGGCCTGGTGCCGTACGGTGTCGTCCTCCGCGCCGACGAAGAGGTGGAGTCTGCCGTGCCCTGGCGAACAGACGGCCAGGGCCCGTGCCGGATGGGTGTGCATCGGGCGCCCCCAGCGGATTGAACGCAGCAGATGAACGCAGCGGATGAACGCAGCACATGGACACGGCGGATTGACGCCGTGCCGGTCGGCGGGGGCGGAGTACGGACTGCCGGGGCCCGCCAACTCGCGGTGCTTCCAGGCTATTCCCGGTTCGGATGCGGATCAATTTCTGGCCCTGGCCTGCCGCCCTGGTTCGCTGCCCCGGCCCGCCGCCCGGGCCGGGCGGCGTCACTGCGCGTAGGCGGACCGGGGCCCGCGCCGACGGTCACGCGCCATCGGCCGGGTGCTCGACGGGCCGTACGGTTCCGGCCAATTGGGGCACCCGCGCCGGGCGGTTCCACAACTCCGTTTAGGGATGCCCAGGGGCATGATCTTTACCATGTCCCTGACAGGGAGGGCTGACGGTGACAGCCGGGCCCTACGGCGGGTGTTCCGTTTGGCGGCTCGGCGGTCCGGTGGTTCCGGCCAAGGTGCACGGCACCTGTTCCCCGGGGCCCGCCGGTCCCGGAGGATGCCAGTCGTTGCGTATGCCTCCCGGTCGGGAGTGCAGGAGCGTTGGCCCGCGCCCTGACGTGTCGCGGGTTCGGGCGGGCGTCGACGGCGTTGGAGGGGGCCTTGTCCAGAGGTGCCGGCATGGCGCGGGGGTCCGCGCGCTCGTGGTTCCGGTGGGTCGTGTTCCTGGTGGCGACGGTGTTGGTGGCTTCGCTGGCCCAGGCGGGGGGCCTGCCAGCGGCGCAGGCGTCCGCGCCCCTGCCCGAGCCCGCATCCGCGCCCGAGTCTGCCGTGTCGAGGACGGTCCCACGGGACCTGCCGATCCTGTCGGTCCCGTCGGCGGCCGAGCAGAAGCCGCAGGCCGAGGTGAGGCAGCCGAAGGCCGACTTCGCGCCCTTGGCCGCCGGCGGCCATCCCCGGTCCGGCGCGCGCGGATCCGTGCGCGCCGCAGCCCCGGCGGCGCCGCAGACCAGCCTGGTGTCCCCGGTCGACGGTGCCGTGGTGGGGACGGAGACGCCCGCGCTGCAGGTGGCCGCGGCCGGTGACGGCGTCCTCTACTGCTTCAAGATCTCCACCGGGTTCGACGGCCGTTCGGGCAGCGTGGTGGACTCCGGATGCCTCGACCAGCCGCAGTGGACGGTCCCCAAGCACGTGCTGCACGACGGCGGCCGCTACACCTGGACGGCGGCCACCGCGGTGTCCGGCGGGACGACCGCGACGCCGCCGCAGTGGGTCGGGCACTTCACGGTCAACCAGCGGGTCGGCGACCCGGGGCCGGCACCGACCGACCACCTGGGCCCGGTGACGGTGAACCTGTTCAACGGCAACGCGCACGTCGAGGCCGCCGGGCCGGCCTTCCGGACCGTCGGCGGATCGGCGGGGGTGAACCTCGCCTACAACTCCCGGGAGGGCGCCCCGCACGGCGTCCGCACGTCGTACTTCAACGACTCCCGGCACGCGGGCACCCCGGACGCGATCCCCGTGATGGTGCGCGGAGAGTCACAGGTCAACCTGGACTGGGGCATCCCGTGGACCGGCAACCCGGACAACCTGCCGTGGCGTGACAACCCGATGCCGCCCGCCCTGGACAAGAACTGGTTCGTCGTGCGCTGGGAGGGCCAGTTCAAGGCCCCGGTCACCGGGGACTTCCGGTTCGCCGGCGCCCACACCGACGGCGCCCGGATCTGGCTGGGCGACAAGCTCGTCTACGACAACCCCGGGCCCGCCGAGCCCGGCGACGACTTCCTGCTGCCCGGCCCGCGCCAGGACCACGACCTCGCGTTGAAGGCCGGCCAACTGGTGCCGATCCGGGTCGAGCTGTACCACCACTCCGACCAGCGCCCGCGCATGGTGCTGTGGGCCAAGAGCAGCACCGGCACCGACGACCACCGCGCCCACAACCTGGATCCGAGGATCGTGCCCACGGAGTGGCTGTTCTCCGCGGATTCGCAGGCGCTCCCGGCGGGTTGGACCCTGTCGGCGCAGTCCAGCGGCTACAGCCGGGCCGAGATGCTGGACGGCTCGGTGGTGCTCACCGACGGCGCCGGCGGCAAGCACACCTGGGCCAAGGCCTCCACCGGCGGCTACGCGCCGCCGGTCGGCGAGGACGGGGTGCTCGCCTTCGACACCTCGGGCCGGATCACGCTCACCGAGGGCGACACCGTGTCGCTGTTCAACCCCGACGGCACCCTGGCGGCGGTGGAGCCGGTGCTGGACGGCAAGAAGCCGGCCGCACTGCAGTACGCCTACAGCGGGACGCCACCACGGCTGACGCAGATCAAGGACCCGGTCTCCGGCCGGTCGCACCAGCTCTTCTACAACACCGACGGCAGCGACGGCTGTTACGGCGGAGTGCCCCGCCCGCCGGGCTCCGACCCGGCCCCGCCGCAGATGCTGTGCCGGGTCCGGTACTGGGACGGCAGCGAGACCAGGCTCTGGTACCAGATGGGCACCCTGGCCCGGGTGGAGAACCCCGGCGCGGTCATGCAGGACTTCGACTACCTGGGCCGGGCCTCGGCCAAGCAGCGCTACGACGAGGCCGGGGACAACGAGGAGGAGAAGCAGAAGGCCCTGGACAGCATCGGGCCGCTGGCCACCATCCGGGGCAGTCTGGCCTACGACTGGGTGGCGCACCAGGCCCCGTCCGCGGCGAACGGCTGCACCAACACCGGTGACACCGCCGCCGCCTGTACGGTGATCGGCTACGACTCCGTGACCGAACAGCCCCAGGAACCGCCCGCCCTGCGCGCGGTGCAGGTGCTGGCACCGGCCCCGGACGGCCGCTCCGGCGACAAACGCGCCGAGCACTTCTACCAGTACTACCTGGAGCGCAAGCAGGCCACCGTGGCCCTGGCCGGGGTGTACGACTCCACCCGCTCCCGCACCGTCACCTACGACGACGCCGGCCGCACCCTGGTCACCACCGACTTCACCGGGGCGAGCATCGCCGCGGAGTGGAACACCAAGGACCAGGCCACCGCGGCCGTCGACAGCGCCGGCCGACGCTCCACCACGGTCTACGACCACGCCGACCGCCCGGTCGACAAGTACGGGCCCGCGCCGGCCTCCTGCTTCACCGGCCAGACCCCGACACCCGCGTGCGCGGCGACGATGCCGCACACCCGCACCAGCTATGACGAGGGCCTGGCGGGGCTGTCGGCCGCCTTCTACGACAACCCGGAACTGGCGGGCGTCCCGACGGTGTTCGCCACTGGGGTCGGCGCCGCCGACGGGGCACTGTCACGGTCGTGGGGAACGAGCCCGCCGGTGCCGAACACCGGTGGCTGGTCCGGGCGCTTCACCGGCGAGTTGCAGTTCCCGGCCGCCGGGCAGTACGGCCTCGGGTTCACCGCGGTCGACGGAGTCCGCCTCTGGGTCGACGACGTCCTGACCGTCGACAGCTGGGGCGACAAACCCGCCACCGCGGTCACCGGCACCTACGCCAACAGCACGGCCGGCAGCTGGCACCGGGTCCGCGTCGACTACTACAACCGCTCCGGCACGACCGGGGCATTGGCCTTCACCTGGACCCCGCCCGGCGCCGGTGCCCCGGCCCCGGTGCCCGGCACGAACCTCGCGCCCCGCTACGGCTGGGCAACGGGCACGACCACCGACGACACCTCCGGCGGCGGCCAGGAGCGGGCACCGTCCAAGCACAGCACCAGCAGTTACTCGGACCCGGCGGCGGGCATCGACCCGGCGTACGGGCTCACCGTGTCCACCACGGGTGATCCCGGCGGGCTGGGCCTGACCGCCCGTACCAGCTACGAGCGCCCGGGGGAGGGATACCTGCGCAAGCTGGCCTCGGCCATGCCCGCCGGTGACCTCGCCAACCCCGACAAGCGCAACACGACCGTCTACTACGGCGACTCCGAGACCCGCGCCAACCCCTG
The DNA here is from genome assembly GCF_044760155.1 of Kitasatospora sp. NPDC098652. Classification (NCBI taxonomy): domain Bacteria; kingdom Bacillati; phylum Actinomycetota; class Actinomycetes; order Kitasatosporales; family Streptomycetaceae; genus Kitasatospora; species Kitasatospora sp. NPDC098652. The sequence continues at coordinate 123,804 of NZ_JBIWAQ010000017.1, read as the reverse complement.
CGACCCGGGCGGTCCGGCCGCCAACCAGGGCGGCATGGCCAGGACCGCCACCGCGGCCAAACCGGGCAGCGGGCCAACCCCCACGGGGGAGACGGTCTACGACGAGGCGGGCCGTGTGGTGGCCCAGCGCGTCAACGACGAGCCGTGGGCCTGTAACAGCTACGACGCACGTGGACGGGTGGTCAAGAAGAGCGTCCCCGCATCTGGGGGCAAGCCGGGTCGTACGGTCATCACGGACTGGGCGGTCGACGGTGATCCGCTGATCTCGAAGCTGACCGACGAGAACGGGTCGATCACCACCGGGATCGACCTCCTCGGCCAGGAGGTCCGCTACACCGACGCCAACGGCGTCACCTCGACCTCCACCTACGACCAGGTCGGACGTCTGATCACGGACACCACCACGGTCAAGGGCGTGTCCAGCACCGTGACGTACGCCTGGAACGACGCCAACCAGTTGACCAACGTCAAGGTGGACGGGACCACCGTCGCCACCCCGTCCTACGACGCGGCCACCGAACTGGCCGGAGTCGTCTACGGCAACGGATCCCGCCTCGACGCGCTGGTGCGCAACGCCTCGGGCAAACCGACGGCGCTGACCTGGAAGACCTCCGCGTCCACGGTCGTCGACACGGTCACCAGGTCGCGCGACAACCGCGTCACCGACGACGTGGTGACCGCGGACGGGAAGTCCGTCGCGACCTACGCCTACACCTATGACACGGTGGGCCGGCTCGTCGCGGCGACCGTCCCGCACCACCAGCTCACCTACCGCTTCGACCCGACCGACGGCTGCGGGACAGCGAATGCCGCCGGGCTGAACACCAACCGCACCACGTCCACGGACAGTTTCAACGGTGCCCCGGCGGTCGCCACCAGCTACTGCTACGACGGTGCCGACCGGTTGACGTCCACCAGCGGCGGCACCGCGCTGTCGTTCGGCTACGACGACCTCGGCGACACGGTCAAGGCCGGGGGCGACACCCTGGGGTACGACGTCACCAAACGGCACGTCCGGACCACGACCGCGGCCGGGACCACGATCTCGTACACCCGGGACCCGGCCGACAGGCTGACCGCCCGCACGGTCACCGGTGCGACGGACGCGTCGAAGAACGGGACCACCCGCTACTCCTACAGTTCCAGGCACGACGACGCCGACCTCATCCTCAGCAAGGACGGCGGGCTACTCCAACGGATCGTGGCACTGCCCGGCGGCGTGCTGCTGACCAAGAACTACGACCAGAGCGCCACCACCAACTGGTCCTACCCCAACATCCACGGCGATGTGCTGTTCACCGCGGACGGGGCCGCCACTCTCACCGGTGGCATCCGCCTCTACGACCCCTACGGCCAGAACATCGACCCCGTCACCGGCCTCTTCACCGACGTCCCGATCCCCGCCACCGTCGCCGGCGGGATGGACTTCGGGTGGCTGGGCCAGCACGAACGGCCGGTGGAACACCTGGCCGACCATCAGGCCATCGAGATGGGCGCCCGCGTCTACTTGCCGGTACTCGGCCGCTTCCTCCAGGTCGACCCCGTCGCGGGCGGATCGGCCAACGACTACGACTACGTCAACGCGGACCCGGTCAACGGCTTGGACCTCGCCGGTACCTTCGGCTGGAAGTCCGTGGTCTCCACCGCCACCAAAGCGGCAGAAGTCGTGGCCTACGTGCCGGGCCCGATCGGAACGGTCGCCTCCGGCGCAGCCGCGGCCGGGCAGCTGGCGCAAGGGCACTACAAAGAAGCCGCCATGGATGCGCTCGGTGCCATCCCCGGTGGCAAACTCGCCAGCACGCTCGCCAGAACCGCCGGGAAAGAAGCCTCGACGGTCGGCAAAGCCGTGGAAGCCGCAGAGAGGTGCAACTCCTTCTCTGTGGAGACCCCTGTGGTGATGGCCGACGGCTCGACCAAACCCATCAGCGTCATCCAGGTCGGCGACCGGGTCCAGGCCACGGACCCCGCCACCGGCGCGACCCTGGACGAACCCGTCACCGACGTCATTGTCGGCCACGGAACGAAGCACCTCATCGACATCGGTCTCGACGCCCGGACCCCCGGGACCACGATCACCGCGACCGCCAACCACCCCTTCTGGGTGGAGGGCCGGGGCTGGATCGACGCAGGGGACCTGAGGCTCGGCGACCGCGTCCGCAGCGGACGCACTGTCGACGTCGTGACCGTCTCCAGCGTTCACGATCGCGGTGACGTCGACGGCCAGACCGTCTACAACCTCACCATCGGCCACGTCCACACGTACTACGTACTGGCAGGGCCCACCCCCGTCCTGGTGCACAACAACAGCTGCAGCCTGCCGCAGGAGGGCGTGTACGCGTTCAAGGACAGGGCGGACGCGCAAGGGCGGATGTACGTGGGGCAGACCAACAACTTCGACCGCCGACTGAACGAGCACGCTCGAAACGGCAGGACGGAGAAGGGGGACGACGTCCTGCTCGTCCACGTGCCGGGTGGCAAAGGAGCCCGTGAGAAGGAGGAAGCCTCTCTCATCGCCGAACTCGGAGGCAAGGACAACCTTTCGAACAAGGTCAATTCTCCGGGGTACAGGCGGTAAGGACCCCGACCTCGCACGTGATACCTGCGCTACGAAAGGAACGCACTGGTGACAACCGAACCATCAAGGCAGAGACGGACCTTCTGGAGGAGGGCCACCGCCGTCGCGGCGGTGCTGTTCGCGGCAGTGGGGCTCATGGCCGCCCCCGCCGCCGCGCGGGAGGAGAGCGGCACGTCGCTCACGGCGCTGATCCAGCTGACCTTCACCAACGTCAGCAACGGCAAACAACTGGATGTCCAGGACGGCAGCTACGACGACAACGCGCCCATCTCCGTCAACTCGGCGCCGGGGTCCGCCACGACGTGGCGCATCAACACGGGCACCAGCCTCGGCTCGGGGTTCGCCATCGCCAACGCCACCACCGGCAAGTGCATGGACCTGACCACCGCCCGCTACCAGCTGCGGCAACAGCCGTGTGACGGGCGCGCGTCCGAGCAGTGGTACTTCCAACCGGTCGCCGGATCGGCGCAGAAGGCGTTCAGGATCCGCCAGGTCGGCGACAACTCCTGCCTGACCGTCCAGATTCCGCCCGCCTTCGACAACTGGGTGTACACCTACCGCTGTGACAACACGCCGTACCAGCAGTGGACACTGCCCGCCGAGCTCTACCAGACGGCGTGGAACATGGCCGTGGACTACGCGGCCGCCCGGTGCAACAAGGACACCGCGACCTGCTCGTGGACCACGAGCAGCCAGACGCCGCCGTTCACGCTGCCGGAGCAGTGCGTCTCCCCGATCTGGTTCAACGACACCTCGACCACGATCCCGTGGGAGTTCTCGCTGAGCACCACCACGGGGTGGAGCAACACCATCGGCTTCAAGCTGGGGGGAAGCCTGAAGGTCGGCGGCACTATCGGACTCGCCAATGTCGCGCTGACGATCAACGGTGAGGTCAACGGCGCGACCACGGTGGACCTCAAGCAGGAGCTGGGCAGCAAGCTGACCGTGAGCGTGCCCCCGCGCCAGTACGGGTGGGTCACGCTGTCCGAACTGGCCACCAAGGCCACCGGAACCTTCACGTTCGACGCCCAGGGCTTCCCGTGGACCGCCGACGACACCATCACCGTGCCCCTCAAGTACGACAACAATGGCGGCGCGAGCATCTACAGCGCACGGACCAGGCCCACGTTCACCAACTGCGCCGGAACGTAGCAGCGCCACCGGGCGCGGGGAGCCGGGCAGGGGGTGTGGTGGCCAGGGCCACCACACCCCCATCGTCGCGTTGGGTGACCGGCCGGGGGCAGGGCGCGAAGGCGTCCGACCGGGCCGACGGCGTGGGCGACGCTGCTTGTAGGCTCGTAGGGAACAGCTCGGATTCTTGAAGGGGGAGCCCGGTGCGCGCCCGTCGGTGGACAACTGTGGTTGCTGGAGTCGTCACGCTGAGCAGCCCGGCGGTCGCGTACGCCCGCGGCGGGGGCGGTAGCCACGGGTTCAGCGGCGGGGGCAGCCATGGTGGTGGGGGCGGTGGCAGCCACGGCAGCGGCTTCCACGGCTCGACCGGCGGCGGCTTCGGTTTCGGTTTCGGAGTCGGGAGCGGCGGCGGGCTCGTCCTCCTGCTGGTGATCGTGGCCGTCCTCCTCCTGGTCCTGTGGATCATGTACCGGCGCCGGAGGACGGCGCAGGCGGTCGGTCTGAACACGGTCTCGGACCGGACGGCGCACCGCGCGGACGAGCAGGCGCGCGAGCGCGCCGCCCAGGTCGGGGCCCGGGTCGACGCCATCGCCGACACGGATGCGACCTTCGACCGCGCCGCGCTCGAGAGCCGGGCCGTCTGGCTCTACGTGACCGCCCAGAACGCCTGGACCCGGCACGACCACGCCACGTTGCAGCAGATCCTGTCCCCGGTGCTCTACGGCAAGTGGGCCGACCAGCTGCGCGACTACGCGTCACGCGGCGAGGTCAACGTCGTGGAGATCGTCTCCGGCCCGGTGGTTGAGCTGGTCGACGTCGCGAATCGCGCGGGCGAGGAGAACGACACCGTCACCTTCCGGGTCACCGCGACGCTCCGGGACTACGTACGCCGCGGCGACGGCGCGGATGCCGTCCGAAAGGACGGCTCGACGCGACCGGTCGAGTACTGGACGCTGCGCAAGAACCGGGCCGGGGAGTGGATCGTGTCGTCGGTGGAGCAGGCGGCCGAGGGCGCGCACCACCTGACCGGTGCCATCGAGACGGACGGCTGGGACCAGAAGGAGGTCGCCCGCGAGGCGGTCCTCGAGGTGGCCGGCCGGACCGCGGTCCAGGGCGCGGGCGACATCCTGTCGCTCACCAACATCTCGTGGAGCACGGATGCCGACACCGCCGTCGGCGATCTGAGCGTGCTCGACGGCCGGTTCGACAAGGCGGTGCTCGAGGTGGCCGTCGAGCGGTTCCTCGAGGAGTGGGTGATGAACGACGGCAGTCTGGACTTCACCTCCGTCCGTACGGTCGACCGAACCGTCATGCGTGACGCCGTCGTCAGGTCCGTCACGGTGCGCTCGCTGGTCTCACGCGAGCCGATCGTCTTCCGCGTCGCGGTCGACGCGGAGGGCGTCTACTACGAGGTCGACCGTCGCACCGAGCAGGTGCTCCGCGGCGACGCACGCGAGCGCCGGCCGATCACCTTCGCGTTCGACCTCCGGCTGGACGACACCTCGACCAAGGCGTGGACCGTGATCGCCACCCGCGTGGAGTAGGGCGTCGAGGAAGCGGGCGTGACGTCAACTGGCATGCGAGCATGGCCGGATGACTGCGAGCATCGAAGAGGCGCCTGAACTGCACCGGGTGACGACACCGGTTCTGGAGATCGCCTACCACCGGACCGGTGGGCGCCGCCGGGAGACCGACGCCCCGGTGATCCTGCTGCACGGCTTCCCCTACGACGTGCGGGCCTACGACGAGGTGGCGCGGCTGCTCGCCGAGGGCGGCCGGGAGGTGCTGGTGCCGTACCTGCGGGGCTTCGGGCCGACCAGGTTCCTGGACGGGGGCACGCCGCGCAGCGGTGAGCAGGCGGCGCTCGGGCAGGACCTGGTGGACTTCATGGACGCGCTGGGGATCGAGCGCGCGGTGGTCGCGGGCTACGACTGGGGTGGGCGGGCGGCCTGCGTCGTGGCGGCCACCAGCCCGGAGCGGGTCCACGGCCTGGTGGCGGCGGGCGGCTACACCGTCCAGGACATCGCGGGTGCGACGGAGCCGGCCGCCCCGGAGGCGGAGCACAACTTCTGGTACCAGTACTACTTCCACTCGGAGCGCGGGCGGCTGGGGCTGGAGCGCAACCGCGAGGAACTGTGCCGGCTGCTCTGGCGGCTGTGGTCGCCGACCTGGGCGGGGGCGGAGGAGGCGTTCGCGGCCTCGGCGGCCAGTCTGCACAATCCGGACTTCGTCGCGGTGACGGTCCACTCCTACCGGCACCGCTACGGACTGGTGGAGGGGGATCCGCGCTACCGGGCGCTGGAGGAGCGGCTGGCGGCCCGGCCGCCGGTCGGGGTTCCGACGGTGGTGCTGGTGGGCGGTGACAACGGGGTGATCGCGTCCGCCGACCAGACCGGCACCGAGCGGTTCACCGGTCCGTGCGAGCTGCGGACCCTGCCCGGGGTGGGGCACAACGTGCCGCAGGAGGCGCCGGAGGCCTTCGCCGAGGCGGTACTGAGCCTGGGCTGCTGAGCCCGTTGGGGTGCTGAGGCCCGGGGTGAGCCGTGAGGGCCGGACGGGCTCCCGTCCGGCCCCCACAGCTCACCGGGCGGCCGTCAGCCGTGCGTCACGCACTTGTTGGCGCTGTTGGACCACAGGCCCTGGAGGTCGAAGGTGCCGGTGCTCAGGGTGACGTAGGCGTCGAGGTTCTGGCACTCGTCGCCGATCTCACCGCCGCCGCCGTTCCAGCCGATGCTGGGCCAGAAGTCGGTGACCGTCTCCGCGTACTCGTGGGTCTCGGTGGACTCGATGCCGGAGAGCAGCCGGCCGTCGGTGAAGGTGGTGCAGGCGCCCGCCCCGGTGTCGGGGATGTACGGCAGGTTGGTGTACGCCAGGTTGCCGTAGGAGCTGCTGGTCTTGTCGTGCCAGGCGCAGAAGCCGGAGTTGGGGAAGCCGTCCGGGTGGGTGCCGGTGGGGGAGACCACCACGTACTGGGCGTTGAGGTTGGGCGCCTGGGTGGTGTTGCCGAAGTGGGCGGCGGCCTTGCCGGCCTCGGCGGCGATCTGGGCGGCGGTGGCGTTGGCCGGGGTGGCGGCGGCGTTGTCGAACCAGACTCCGGCCAGGGGGGAGGAGGCCGGGTGCTGGACGTGGGTGCCCTTGGTGCCGCAGGTGGTGGTGCCCTTGGCGACGCCCTCGCAGTACTGGCTGAGGATGGTGCCCCAGGTGTCCTGGCTGCCGTAGAGGCCCTTGAACATGTTCTGCATGTCGGGCGCGACCCCGGCCGGGTCGGAGGACCACTGGGAGCCCCAGAACACCAGGTACACCTTGGGGGTGGGGGAGACCACGCCCTGGGTGGCGGAGGAGCGGACCGAGAGGGTGTTGCCGGAGGTCGCGGTCGGGCTCTTGGTGGTGGTGCCGGGGTGGAGCGGCTTGGCTCCGAAGTGGGCGGCGGCCGGGGCGGGTTGTGCCTCGGCGCCGGCGGCCAGGGTGGTGGTGCCGAAGGCGGCCAGGGCCAGTGCCGTGAGGGTGTGGGCGGCGGCCTTGAGGGGGATGCGCATGCGTCTGCTCCCGAGTGTGAGGGTGTGGGAGGTTCGTCCGTACGGGCCTGCGGGACACGGGCCTGCGGGCCTGTGGGCCCGCGGGCCGGGTCCGGACACCACATCAACTCGGCCGTCCGTCCGTCCAGATGGTGGGCGCGGGGGCGGGGAACCCTTTGCCGTGCTCATACCAAGTCCTTGTCGCGGCGGCGGCGGCGGCGGGGCTGGGGCGGGGGTGGGACGGCGGCGGAGCACCACCTCCGCCACCGGCACCTACCCCGAACTCCTGCACGGCCACCCGGACTTCCGCCAGCTGGCAGGCCACCACCGGCCGGGCTGACCGATCATCACCGGGTGGGTGTTGTCAACCGGCCCGTCCCCGAACGGGTGTCACAGTCCCGTCCCTGTCATGTCCTGGTGATTGTGACGCCGGGTGTGCCACCGAATACCGGTGGGCCGACGTCCTGTGAAGTGTTCCAGGCAGTCAGCACACACCGTCATCGGGGAGTCGCCATGTCCGTCCGCCACCGTCGTCCGCTGCTCGTCGCCACCGTTCTCGCCGGCGCGGGGCTGGCGTTGACCGCCTGCGGGCCCGACAACACCGACCCGGCCGCCGGGCCGGCGCCCTCCGCGAGCAGCACGGCGGCCGCGAAGCCGACGGCGGGCGGTGCGACCACGGCGGGCGCGCCGACCACGGGTACGGGCTCGCGCCCGGCCACGCACGCGCCGTCCGGCGGCAGCACCAAGTCCGGCTCCGGGGCCGCGGCCGGTGGCCCGTGCGACATCCAGCACCTCTCGATCCACGTGTCGGCCCGCTCCGGGGCGCCCAGCCAGCGGGTGATCGAGGTGCAGAACACCGGCGGGAGCTCCTGCACCCTCAGCTCCTCCCCGGGCGTCGACCTCGGCAACGCCACCGCGCGCGACCGGAGCAAGAACATCAAGCCGATCCTCGCCAGCGGGACCACGCGGTTCACCGTCGCGGCGAGCCAGAAGGCCTACGCGGTGATCGACCTCGACCCGAGCGGCGCCACCACCGGTACCGCCCCCGGCATCGACGAGCTCAACGTGCTGGCCGACGACGAGGGCACCAACATGCCCCTGTCGAGCACCCAGAACTTCCCGCTCGGCGCCGGCGCCAAGGTGCTGGAGCCCAAGATGAGCATCTACCGGGGCACCGTGGCGGAGGCCGTCACCTCCATGACCGCCGCCCCCAACTGAGCGGGACCTGGAGTGCCGGCCGGGGCAGGCCGGGCTCCGGCCCTCGAATCGAGGGTCACCTGACCTGCGGGAACGGCTGGATCGCCGGGCCGAGCCCGGGATCTGGGCGTGTCGGGCGGGCGGACGGGGTACCCGAAGTGCATGGCAGTCTTCCGAAAGCCGGGGCGCTTCAAGTGGGCGGGCCGTTCCGGTCCGGCGCGTCCCGAGCCTGTTCCCCGGTCCGGATCCGGTCCGGAGGGGGGTCTCGCCGAGGGCCTCGCCGAGCTGGTGGAGGAGGCCGAGCGGCCCACCGGGGCCTGGCAGGTCGCCGAGTACCACGCGGAGCGCGGGCGGGGGCGGGCGCTGGTGGCGGGCGTGGCGGGGCGGCTGGGCAGCGGGGGACGGATGGCGGCCCGCGGCGCGGCGCTCGGCGGCAAGGCGCTGGCCGAGCAGCTGGTGCGCACGGCGCCACGGATCCCGGTCCGCGACCTCGCGACGCTGCGCTCCCAGCACCCGGACGCGGCCGACCCCGAGCAGCTGGCCGATCTGCTGGTGTCCGGTGCCACCCGGGCCTCCGCCGCCCTCGGCGCGGGTGTCGGGGCCGCGGCCATGCTGCCGGTGCCGCCCGCGATGCCGCTGGAGATCGCGGCCGAGACGCTGGCGGTGGCGGCCGTGGAGGTGAAGCTGATCGCCGAGCTGCACGAGGTCTACGGCGTCCCGGCGCCGGGCAGTGCCACCCAGCGGGCCGGGGCCTACCTGGGGGCCTGGGCGAACCGCCGGGGGATCGACGCGATGCTGCTCACCCGCCCGGCGGGCTTCGCGGCGCTGGCCCTGGGCGCGGAGGTGCGCCAGCAGGTGCGGCGCCGGCTCACCCGCAGTTGGGTGCGCCGGTTGCCGTCCGTGACCCCGCTGCTGCTGGGCGCGGGCATCGGCGCGACGGTCAACCGGCGGGACACCCGGCGGCTGGCCGGGCAGGTCCGGGACGACCTGCGGTCGCGGCCGCCGACGGACCACGGGTACTGGGCGGCGGCCGGGCCGGCGGTCGAGGGCGAGGTCCTTCCGTGACCCCCTCGCCCGGCACAGGCCGAGCGCCCTCGCCCGGCACAGGCCGAGCGCCCTCGCCCGGGACGGGCCGAGCGGGAGCGTTGACGGTCGGCCGGGCGCGGTCAGTCGAGCAGGCCGAGGCGCGGTCCGCCCCGCTCGTGCAGCCGGCGGAGGAAGCCGAGCACTCCGGCGGAGCCGCCGGCCCAGGTGGCGCTCGGCCGGGCCAGGCCGGCGTCCGGGAACACCGGACGGGACGGCGGGCCGCCGCTGCGGCTCAGCAGGATCGCCGCGACGGTGTCGGCGGCGTCCCAGAACTCCTCGGCCCCGGTACCGCCACCTGAGTCGGTCCCGGAGCCCGACGCGACGGCGACGTCCACCAGCAGCTCGCCGACCCCGGCCAGCCCGCAGCACTGGGTGACCAGCGGCATCCGGGGCGCGAGCGCGGCGCAGGTGCGGGCGGTCTGCCGGGCGAGGTCCAGGTACCCGGGCTCGGCCAGCCGGTCGGCGGCCCGGACCAGCACCGATCCGACCCCGGCCAGGCCCCGGCACCAGGAGCCGTAGCGGCGGGTCGCCCCCGGCGCGGTGGCCCGGGCGATCAGCCCCGGGGTGTCGGCGGCGAGTCGGGCGCAGGCCTGCTCGGCCCGGTGCCGGTCGGCCGGATCGCCGCCGGAACTCCCGTACTCCAGCAGGAAGTAGGCGACGCCAGCGGTGCCGTGCGCCAGGCCCTCGCGCAGTGCGGCACTGCCGGGCGTGTCGGCCCCGGCGGGTGACAGGCGGGCTTGGCCGGTGGCCAGCAGCCGGGCGCACTCGGCGGCGACGGCGAGGTGCCGGTCCCGCCCGGCGGGGTGGGACCGGGCGAGCAGCAGTCGGCCGACGCCGATCCCGGCGACGCCCTCGATCAGGTCGGCCTCGGGCGGTCCGCCGTCCGGACCGCGGGTGGGCAGGTCCTCGCCCCCGCCGACGGGCAATCCGGCCCGGGTGAGGAACAGTTCGACCCCGGTGCGGCCCGAGTAGAACCCCGGGGACAGTCGCCGGGACTGCCCCGCCGTCCACTCCGCCAGCGCCGCCACGGCCTCCGGCACCCCGGGCCGGTGGAGGTGGTGGAGCAGCTCCAGGCCGAGCCCGGCGCTGCCGCCGTAGACGTCGATCGGCGTCGGGACGGCTGCCCGGGCGGCGAGCACCGGGTCGGCGATCCGGTGCGCCTCGGCGACGCAGTACGCGGTGGTGTGCTCGACGACCGCGCGGAGCCGGTCGGGGGTGAGCCGGGTCCGGCGCGGTACCGGCGGGGGTGGAGTCCCGCCAGCCGTGCCACCGCGGAGCCGGGCCGCGCCGGCGGTGCGGACAGCCGGGTCCGGGCTGGTCAACTCGGCGATCAGCGCGCGGAGTTGCCGGTGCTCCCGGCCGGGCAGTGCCCAGGCCAGCCCGGTCAGGGTGCGGTCCCGGTTGACGACGGCGTCGCCGTCGACGATCACCGGGTCCAGCCCGGTGGCGGCGAAGCCGAGGGTCGCGCCCAGGGCGTGGAGGTCGTCGGCGGGCCGCGCGGGTTGCCCGGCCGGGCGCCGCACCGGGTCGCTGTAGCCGGGTGTCGAGCCGTCCGGGCCGGCGCCGTCCAGCGCGCTGATCCCGAAGTCGACCAGGTGGCAGCGGCCTTCGGCGTCCAGCGCGACGTTGTCGGGTTTCAGGTCGCGGACGACCACGCCCCGGCGGTGGATGCCGTCCAGCAGGCGCAGCAGTCGGAGGGCCAGTTCGGCGAGCCGGGCGGCCTCGTACGGGCCGTGCTCCTGGACCTCCCGGCGCAGGTCCCGGTCGCCGCAGCTGGTCATCACCAGGTACTCGTCCGAGCGGTGCCGGAAGGCGTCGAGGGCCCGGGGCACGCCGGGGAGGCCGTCGAGGGCGGTGAGCACCGCCCGCTCGTTGCGCAGCCGGTCGCGGGCGTCCGCGCCGGACTCGTCCTCGGCCACGAAGGCCCGGGCCTGCTTGACCACCACGGGCCGCCCGGTGGTCAGGTCCACCGCCCGGTAGACGTTGCCCTGCGGTTTGCGGGCGATGCCGCCGGTGATCCGATAGCGGCCGCCGCCGAGGCCGGGGGAGTCCTGGGACGGCGCCGCCTTGCGCGGGAACGGGTCCTCGGCCCAGGGCGGGCACCGGTAGGAGCCGGCCGCCAGCCCGTCGAAGGCCCGGCCGTCGGGGCCGACCATGACGGACTCCAGGCGCCCGCCGCGCCCGGTGCGGTAGTCGCCGGTGAAGGGCCCGTACCGGTAGTAGACGGGCGCGTCGGGGTCGACCCGACGGTCGCTCACGACCTGCGGTCCCTGCTGCCCGCGCAGCGCCGCGACCAGTTCCCCGGCCAGCGCGACGGCGGTGCCCGGCGCCGGGTAGACGGTCAGCGCCTTCCCGACCGAAGCGGCGCTCCGGGTGCCGGAGTTGAGCTCCCGCAGCACCTCCGGGCCGCTGGCCCACTTGGCGTGGCAGACGTACCGGGCCAGCACCGGCAGGGCGAGGGCGAGTACGGTGTCGAGCCCGCCGGGGCGGGCCGAGACGTGCAGTTTCCAACCGTGTTCCACCGCCGGCATCCGCGGGTCGTTCAGGTACGACCAGGTCTCGTCGGACCAGCCGCTGCGGCCGGCGATGGAACCGGTCACCGTCAGGAGTTGAAGTCGCAGGCGAAGCGGGTGGTGGCGGTCACCCACGGGTCGGCGAGACACGCCGTGGCCTCGCGGTCGCCGCGGTCGTCGTCCTCGAACGCGATGGTCTCGTCATCGACCAGCAGCGGACCCGCGTCTCGGACCTCGTCGATCATGGTTCCGGGCATGGGAAACCTCCAGATCTTGTGGTGCCTCCGGTGATGGTGCGGGCCGCGGCCCCTGCGGCTGACCGAGCGGGCCGGGATCCCGAAGCACGAAGGTAGGGAGGATCGTTCCGCCTGACAAGGGGTCAGGACGCATCAACTCCACTTCCTGGACACATTCGTGGAGGATCCGTAAACACCGGACGACCGTCCGGCCCAGGCCGCCCCCGAGCGCCTAGAGGCTGAGCAGGCCGACGGCGTGGCCGTCGGGATCGACCACCGGCCAGGTGGTCAGGCCGCGGGCGCTCATGGCGGAGGCCGCGGTGGCGGCGGGCATGTCGGCGGTGGCGAACGGGGCGCGGTCGAAGGCGATGTCACGGACCGGGGTGCGCTCGGTGGACCGGGTGCGGTCCTGGAACGGGGCGAGGTGCCGGCGGGTCAGCAGCCCGGCGCAGCGGCCGTCGTCGTCGCGCACCAGGAGGTGGTCGGCACCGGAGCTGTGCAGGATGTGGATCGCCACGTCGAGCATGACGTCGTCGCTGATCTGCAGCTCGGGGCCGGTCATGAGGTCGCGGACCGTGGTGGTGGTCGCGGGGCGTTCGAGGGTGAGGGCCATCAGGGCTCCGTGGTGTCGTTTCCGCCGGGGCCGGCGGTGGTCGGGGTACTGGCGGCGGGACGGCCGCCGGGGCCGGCCGGGGCCGGACCGTGGGAGCGGTCCGGGCCCGGGCCTGGCTGGGGCGTGTCTGACATGCCCCTAGGCGGCGAGGGCGACGCGCCGGGGTGCCCGGCGGCGGCCGGAGGAGCCCTGGGTGGCGCGGCTCGCTCCGTCGGCGCGGGTGCCGCCGCCGGTGGGGGCGGGGCGGCCGCGGCGGCCGCGGTTGGTGGCCGCGCCGCGGCGGGGGCGTTCGACCACGGGGTCGGCGATGACGACCGGCACGCCGGTGGGGACGCGGGCGCCGGTGATGCGGGCCAGGTCCTCGTCACCGGCGCTCACGCGGGTGGTGACCGGGGTGATCCCGGCGGTGGCCATCAGGCGGGCCGTCTGGCGGCGCTGGCTGGGCAGGACGAGGGTGACGACGGTGCCGGACTCCCCGGCCCGGGCGGTGCGGCCGCCCCGGTGGAGGTAGTCCTTGTGGTCGGTCGGCGGGTCCAGGTTGACGACGAGGTCGAGGCCGTCGACGTGGATGCCCCGGGCCGCGACGTTGGTGGCGATCAGCGCGGTGACCTGGCCGGTGCGGAACTGCTCCAGGGTCCGGGTGCGCTGGGGCTGGGACTTGCCGCCGTGCAGGGCCGCGGCCTTGACCCCGTTGGCGAGCAGGTCCTCCACCAGCGCGTCGGCGCGGTCCCGGGTGTCGGTGAACATGATCACCCCGCCGTCGCGGGAGGCGATGTGGGCGATCGTGGCGTCCTTGTCGAAGTTCTGCACGTGCAGCACGTGGTGCTCCATGGTGCTGACCGCCGCGGCGGACGGGTCCACCGAGTGGGTGACCGGGTCCTTGAGGAAGGTCCGCACGAGGCGGTCGACGTTGCGGTCCAGGGTGGCGGAGAACAGCATCGTCTGACCGCCTTCGGCGACCTGTTCCAGCAGTTCGGTGACCTGCGGCAGGAAGCCCATGTCGGCCATCTGGTCGGCCTCGTCGAGGACGGTGACGCCGACCCCGTCGAGCTGGCAGTCGCCGCGCTGGATCAGGTCCTTGAGGCGGCCGGGGGTGGCCACCACGACCTCCGCCCCGCGGTTGAGCGCCTGCGCCTGGCGGCCGATCGACATCCCGCCCACCACGGTCACCATCCGCAGCCGCAGCGCGTGCGCGAACGGGGTGAGCGCGTCGGTGACCTGCTGGGCGAGCTCGCGGGTGGGGACCAGCACCAGGGCCAGCGGGCGGCGCGGCTCGGCGCGTCGGCCGGCGATGCGGGCCAGCACGGCGAGGCCGAACGCGATGGTCTTGCCGGAGCCCGTCCGACCACGTCCGAGGACGTCCCGTCCGGCCAGCGAGTTGGGCAGCGTCGCGGCCTGGATCGGGAACGGAGTGGTGAGGCCCTGGCGGGTCAGCACCGACAGCAGTGCCTTGGGCATGTCCAGCTCGGCGAAGGACTCGACGGCCGGGAGCGCCGGGGTGGTGCTCACCGGCATCGCGAACTCGCCCTGCGGAGAAGGACTCTGGCGGGCGCTACGGCCGCGGGCGGGCCGGTCTCCGTAGAAGGAGCTGCCGCCGGAGCGGGAGGACGAGGAGGAGCGGGAGTATGCCGAGGACCGGGAGGACGCCGAGGAGCGGGAGTTGGCGTTCTGGTACGAGGAGCGACTGGAGCGGTTCATGTGAGACCTTCCTGGGGCGGCACGTCGCGAGGAAGCTCCGCAGCGCGAGGCGCCGGCAGGAGGCCACAAGGAACGGGCCGAAAGTGTGGAGAGCGGGGCGTGGACGGTGGAACCGTGCGGCACGTCACCTACGGTCGGCGCTCGCCGCGGAGGGCGGGAGCGGAGAACCTCGAACCGTGAGCTGTCACGGCGGGGCGGCGATCCGGACGCGGCGCTGGGCGTCTCGCGTGGGGACGGCCGCCGGGTGGCGGGGCCAGGGGGCCGGAAACAGCCGGGGAAGCGCGTCGTGGCGCAATGCCGAGGGGCCCGCACCGGGCATCATGTACGCGGTGCGGGCCCCTCGCTACCAGGCGGGTGCCGTGGCAGAAACTACAGCGGACGAATGTTCTCGGCCTGCGGGCCCTTCTGACCCTGCGTGACGTCGAACTCGACCTTCTGGCCCTCGAGCAGCTCACGGAAGCCGTTGGCGTTGATGTTCGAGTAGTGGGCGAAGACGTCCGGGCCGCCGCCGTCCTGCTCGATGAAGCCGAAGCCCTTTTCCGCGTTGAACCACTTCACAGTGCCATTAGCCATAAAAAAATCTCCTTCAAGGGGCTGTCCGAAGCGTGCACAGCGCGCGCTTCGAGTCGCCGCGATGAGCACCCACCCGGGAAAGACCCGGGAAACAAAAATGCGCCTGCGAAACATCAGCAGGCGCACACAAAGTTCATGGGAACCACTACTGCAACTGGAACGAGCCTAGCAGGCTTGGGCCCGCCGTGGGGGGATGACTTCGTAACCGGGTGCGCCGAAACGGCCCGGCCGCGCGTTTTCGGCGCATACTGCAGGCAATGACGAAATCTGCAGCAGTCCGCCGCGTCCTGCCCGCCAGTCCCTTCAAAGCCCGGACCGAAGCCCCGCGCAAGCACTTCGCCGTCGGTGACCGCGTGACCCACGACACCTACGGCCTCGGCTGGGCCATCGGCGTCGAGGGTGACAGTGACATCGCGGTACTCGTCGACTTCGGAACGCGACGGGAACGCATCACCCAGCCGTACACCACGATGTTCAAGCTCTGACCCGGCGGCGCGGCAGCGCTCGCGGGCGCGCCGCCGCACCGCGAGCGCTGCCGGAAACCGCCGTGGCCGCCAGGCCGCCCCTGGGCGCCGCGGCGGCATTGTCGTAGCCTGGGGCGCATGTCGAACCCCGACGGGCTGCTCGTCGACATCGCCGCGATGGTCGAGTCCGAGCACAGCAACCAGATGTCCCTGACCGTGGTGGTCCCCGGAGCCGTGATCACCGGCCGGCTCGCGCCGGTGACCTTGTGGCTGGAGCGGGTGGCGGAGGTCCTCGAGGCCTCGGAACACCTGAAGCCGTTCGCCGCCCTCTTCGCCCCACCCGCCGACGGCGCGCCCGAACGGCCCACCCATCTGCACCTCCATCGGGCGAAGATCCTCCAGGGTGACTTCGGGCTTCCCCACACCGGTGGCATGTACCGCATCGCCATCGAGGACGTCAGCAGTTGGACGGTCGGGGACCTCAGCTATTCCGACTCCTGACAGCCACGGTGGGCGAAGCGGCCGCCAGGCTCGGCGCCCGGGTCTCCCCGGTCGGCGGCCTGGCGGCCGCTCGCGCTTGCGGCCGCTCGCCCTTGCGGCGCGGCGGATCTGACGCCAGGCCGGGCGCACGTCACCCGGTCAGGGCCGGTCCGTGGCCTGCGGCGGGCTCCCCGGCCACACTTCGAACGCCTGTGAGAATCCCGTCGGCGGTCCGGCGCGGAAGCGGGCACGGATCAGCGCCTCGACCTTGACGACGGCGTCGGCCCGGCCGCTGAGTTCCACTTTCACCGCGTCGGTGCCGGCCTCGGCGAGGGCGACCGGGCGGGCGGGGGCTTCCTCGACCGGCGCCGACGTGTCCACCTGCCAGCGGGTGCGGACGACCTGATCGGCGGGTGAGACGTAGTCCCCCGCGCCGCCGGGGCCGGGGACGGTGGTCAGCCGGAACGACTGCCCGACGGTGTCCGCGACCACGTTCGCCGCGGCGGGCGCGCCGGAGATCGACATGTGCGCCATGGCACTCGGTTCCCGTGTGCCACCGGTACTGGTCATCGCTCTCCTCCGAGGTCGGCTTCCCTCCCAGGGTGTGCCGGTGCCAGGCCCCGCGCATCCGTTCGGCGGAGGAGAGCCCCGTTCGGGTCCGCGGGCACCGGCGGCTCGACGCGCCCGGGGTGCGTAGGGGTGCGTACGGGTGGCAGGGATGTGCCGCCGCGTGTCCGGTGCGCGGTTCCCTGGCAGGGGGAGCCCCCGCGGTGTAACGTTTTGATCAAGCAGTCGTGGTTCCGAAGTTCTCGCCCGCGGTTACGTGCCGTGGGCGTTTTTGCTGTTTCGACGCCTCTCCGGACCAGGGCGATCACCTCCGGGCCCGCATCGGCGGGACCCGGTCAGTTCCCGTGAAGGAGGAGCGCATGGCTACCGGCACTGTGAAGTGGTTCAACGCGGAGAAGGGCTTCGGTTTCATCGAGCAGGACGGCGGCGGCCCCGACGTGTTCGCCCACTACTCGAACATCGACGCCCAGGGCTTCCGTGAACTCCAGGAGGGCCAGAAGGTGTCCTTCGACATCGTGCAGGGCCAGAAGGGCCCGCAGGCCGAGCACATCCGCCCGGCCTGACCTCGGCACCTGAGCGGGTGCCCCGCACGTACCCACGTGCGGGGCACCCGTGCGTCTGCGCCGGATCGTCGGCCGTCACGGGCCCCGCGACCGGCCGTAGGGCCGAACCGCCGTGCTACCGCGGCGACATGACTTCGTAGAGGTTCCCGGCGTCATCGGTGAAGTACAGCCCGCGGGCGCACAGCGGGTGGTCGGTCCGGCCGTTGTCGGGCTCGCGGGGATCGTCGCCGTACGGCACCCCGGCGGCCCGTAGCCGGTCGAGTATCCCGTCGAAGGTCTCCGGGTCCACGTCGAAGGCCAGGTGGTGGCCGGACGGGTCCTCCGTCGTCAGGAAGTCCAGCGTCAGCGAGTCGTTCACCCGCACCGGCGCGAAGTGCCGGTCGGGGCCGGGGTAGTCCAGGCCCATGACGGAGGCGAAGAAGCGCGCCGCCGCCTCGTTGTCGACGGCCGGGACGATGGTGTGGTTCAGCGAGATGGGCATGTTCCGCCTTCCTGGGGCGACTGGTCGTCAGGGTGTCGAGTCCTACTACGCCGCCAGGGCGGGATCGGTTGCCTCCGTACGAACTGACGGTCCGTCGGGCGGGCGCGCGGGCCGGCCGTCAGGGGCCGGGGGCGAGGTAGCGGCGGCCCGGTATCTGTTCGAAGATCAGGTTGGTGCGGGTCTGGGCCACCGCGGGGTGGGTGGTGAGGTGGTCGACGACGAAGTCGCGCAGGGACTCGGGCCCGGCGACGCCGACGTGCAGCAGGTAGTCGTCCGAGCCGGCCATGTGGAAGACGGCGAGGACGCCGGGCAGGTCGGGGGCGGTGCTGCGGAAGCTCTCGTTCTGCTCCCGGGTGTGGGCGCGCAGTCGCACCGAGATCATCGCCTGGAGCGGCAGGCCGATCGCGGCCGGGTCGAGTTCGGCCCGGAAGCCGCGGATGATGCCGCGCTCCTGGAGGGCGCGGACCCGGGCCAGGCAGGTGGAGGGGGCGATGCCGACGGCGGCCGCGAGGGCGTTGTTCGGGAGGCGGGCGTTGTCGGCCAGGGCGCGGACGATCGCCCGGTCGACGTCGTCGAGGGCTGCCCGCCGGGCCTGCGGATTGTTCGGCATGCCTGCCAGGATCCCAGCCCGTTCCGCAGATTCGCAAACCTGATCGACCTGGCACCGAATGTTCTTCGGAAGGGCTTTCCCCGGGTGCCCAAAAGTTCCATCCTTACCGACGGTCCTCCCCGGCACCCAGGGTGACGGTGGCGACCTCCCGCCGTCGTCCCCGCACCTCCGGAGCGTCCCGCCCATGAGCCCGACCGCCTTCCCCGCCGCCGCGACCGCCGTCGACCCCGGTCCGGAGCTGGACGGCGGCGACTTCGCCCTCCCCGAGGGCGGCCTGGACGAGGCCGGGCGGCTGCGCGCGCTCGACGCCGTGGACGAGTACCTGACCCGCAAGCGCAAGCACCTGGTCGGCTACCAGGCCACCCAGGACATGCAGGGCACCGCGCTGGACCTCGCCCGGTTCCTGCCGAACAACATCAACAACCTCGGCGACCCGTTCCAGAGCGGCGGCTACAAGCCCAACACCAAGGTCGTCGAGCGGGCCGTGCTCGACTACTACGCCAGGCTCTGGCACGCCGAGCGCCCGCACGACCCGGCCGATCCGGAGTCCTACTGGGGCTACATGCTGTCCATGGGCTCCACCGAGGGCAACATGTACGCGCTGTGGAACGCCCGGGACTACCTGAGCGGCAAGGCGCTGATCCAGCCGCCGACCGAGCCCCTGGACGCCGTGCGCTACGTCAAGGCCGACCCCGACCGGCGGAACCCGAACGCCCACCACCCGGTGGCGTTCTACTCCGAGGACACCCACTACTCCTTCGCCAAGGCCGTCGCCGTGCTGGGCGTGGAGACCTTCCACGCCGTCGGCCTGGAGAAGTACCCGGACGAGTGCCCGCTGGTCGACCCGGTGACCGGCCGCCGCGACTGGCCCACCGAGGTGCCGTCCCGCCCGGGCCCGTCCGGCCTGTCCTGGGACGGCACCGGCGAGATAGACGTCGACGCCCTCGCCGTCCTGGTGGAGTTCTTCGCCGCCAAGGGGCACCCGGTCTTCGTCAACCTCAACCTCGGCAGCACCTTCAAGGGCGCCCACGACGACGTCCGCGCGGTCTGCGAGCGGCTGCTGCCGATCTTCGAGCGGCACGGGCTGGTGCGGCGCGAGGTCGTCTACGGCAGCTGCGAGCGGACCGGGCGCCCGCTGGTCGACGTGCGCCGCGGCTTCTGGATCCACGTGGACGGGGCGCTCGGCGCCGGCTACGCGCCGTTCCTGCGGATGGCTGCCCAGGACCCGCAGGCGTACGGCTGGACGCCCGAGGCGGAGCTGCCCGAGTTCGACTTCGGACTGCGGCTGCCCACCGCCGGGCACGGCGAGCTGGACATGGTCTCCTCGATCGCGATGAGCGGCCACAAGTGGGCCGGCGCGCCCTGGCCGTGCGGCATCTACATGACCAAGGTGAAGTACCAGATCTCGCCGCCGTCCCAGCCCGACTACATCGGTGCGCCGGACACCACCTTCGCCGGCTCCCGCAACGGGTTCTCCCCGCTGGTCCTCTGGGACCACCTGTCCCGGTACTCCTACCGCGACCAGGTCGGCCGGATCCGCGAGGCCCAGGAGCTCGCCGCCTACCTGGAGCGGCGCCTGGTCGCCATGGAGCGGGAGCTCGGCGTCGAGCTCTGGCCGGCCCGCACCCCGGGCGCGGTCACCGTGCGGTTCCGCAAGCCGAGCCCGGAGCTGGTGGCCAAGTGGTCGCTGTCCTCCCAGGACGTGGTGATGGTCCCGGGCGACGAGAGCACGCGGCGCAGCTATGTGCACGTCTTCGTGATGCCTTCGGTGGACCGGGCCAAGCTGGACGCCCTGCTCGCCGAACTCGCCGAGGACCGGGTGGTGCTGGGCGCCTCCTGACGGAGGGCGTCGTCGGAGCCGAATCCGTTGTCGGAGCTGAGGGCGGCCGTCGGAGCTGAGGGCGGCCGTCAGAGGTTGGTCAGCCGGTCACCCTTGGCGTCCTGGAGCACGTGGTCGACGCAGACCGCGAGGACGACCAGCAGCAGGGCGTCCCGCTGCTCCAGGACGTCGACGGCGTAGGCGTCGCGGACGGTGAACCAGCGCCGGGAGACGTGCGCCAGGGTGGTGCCCTCGTGCTGGATGTCGAACTCGCGGTCCCACAGGTTGCCGTTGACCCGCAGCCGGCGGCCGTCGCCGAGGCGGACCTTGAAGCGGTCGCCGAAGAGCGTGAACATCTTCTTGCTGATCTTGGCGGTCGGCTGGCCGTTCTGCTTGATCAGCAGGGTGTGGTGGATCGTGAAGGCCTTGCGGACGATGCTCGCGACGTGCTCGCCGCGGGTGTCCTCCAGGGCGAAGGTGCGGCGCAGCCGGAAGAACTTCCGGTTCACGCGGTAGAGCTTCTCCCGGTGCTCGGTCTCTATCCAGGCCTCTTCGTGGAAGGCGAACATGCGGTCGCGGACCAGGTAGCGCACTGTGGGTCCCCCCGTGGTGGTGCCGCCGGCCCCCGTGGCGCGGCGCGGCCCAGAGCGTAGCGGCCGGTCAGCGCGGGGGAGGGGCGGGGGGTGGCGGCTTTACCGGTCCGCTACCGGGTTGCGACGATCCGCCGACGCGGCGGTGACCCGGCGGTGACACCAGGCCACGCGGCGGGCGCCGGCGGGTGGATCTCCAGGGCCTCGGCGGGTGGGTGTCCAGGGCGCCGGCGGGTGGGTCAGGCGATGCCCTGCCCGTCGATGTCCGCCCCCCACTGGTCCTCGCCGACGGCGCCCACGCAGTAGCCCCCGCCCTGCACGGTGCCGCCGGCCTCCTGGCACTGCTCGGCGGTGACGTCGGCGGGGAGCACGGCGGCGGTGGCGGGCGCGGCGCCCGCGAGGGCGAGCACGGCGGCGGCGAGCGGGACGGCGAGCGGGGCGGCCAGACGGGCCGGCGATGAGATGAACATGTGCCTCACAAGAGCACGCGCCGGGGGTGACGGCCAGTCAGGTACGTCCGTTCGCGGGCCCCGGCCCGTCAGTGCGGGTGGACCGGGGCCGGGGGCCAGGCGTCCGGGTCGAGGACGCCGAGGGCGTAGGCGCGGGCGACCAGCGCGGTGCGGTTGGGGAGCTGCCAGCGGCGGGAGAGGCGGGTGAGGTGGTAGTTGACGCCGTCCGCGGTGAGGCCGATCTCCTTGGCGATCCGGGCGGTGGTGGCGCCCCGGGCCGCGGCGGCCAGGATGCGGGCCTCGATCGGGCTGGCCTCCGGGCGCGGGGGCGGCGCCGGGGGCGCCTGGCGGGCGGCGGGTACGGCCGGGGCGCGGAGCGAGAGCAGCATGTTCGGGGTCTGCTCCGGGGTGTCGCTGACCAGGTCGACGGTCATCTCGCCCGCTCGCTCGGTGCCGCCGGCGGGCGTCCAGGACACCCCGACGGAGTACTGCGAGCGGCGGTGCAGCCGGATCGCCTCGGCGAGGGTCTGCAGCGAGGTGTCGTCCCGCAGGGTGAAGTACTCCAGGATCCGGCGGTTGCGCAACTGCCCCGGCAGTCCGCCGAACTCGGCGGCCATCGCACGGTTGACGATCATGATCCGGCCGCCCCACTCGCAGACCGCGATGGGCATCGGGTTGTGGTCCAGCAGGCGCAGCGCCCGGTTGCGCCAGACCACCGCGGCGTCCACGCGGGTGCCCGGCACCGGACCGAAACCGTCGGTCGGTCGCATCATCGTCTCTCCTTCCGCGGCAGCCGCCCACGCCAGATCTGACAGGCCGTGGGCAAGGGTCGGGCAGCCGCCGGCACTACACAATCATGTAGTGATCGCGGCCCGGCGCTCCTGACGAGGGCAGAGAGTGGAGATACCGAGAACTTTCCTGCCGTGGGAGGGACCTACCGATGACCGACACCACGACCGAGGCCGTACCGGCGCCACCGACCGCCGAGGCCATGACCGCGTTCCGGGCCGATCCCCAGGCGGAGCCCCGGACCGGGCTCCGAGCCGGGCCCCGGGCCGCCGCCGCCCCGGGCGTCCCGTTGGTGGACATCTCCGACCTGCCGCCGGTCGGCGTCCCCGTGCTGCGCACCATGGAACTCGCCAGAACGCACGGCCCCGCGTTCTTCCAGCGCCTGCACGGCCGCGAGACCCTGATCGTCAGCAGCCTGGAGCTGGTGGAGGAACTGGCCGACGAGGAGCGCTTCACCAAGTCCGTCGGCCCGGCGCTGGAGAACGTCCGGGAGTTCACCGGGGACGGGCTGTTCACCGCGTACAACGACGAGCCGAACTGGGCCAGGGCGCACGACATCCTGATGCCCGCCTTCGCGCTCGGCTCGATGCGCACCTACCACCCGGTGATGCTGGAGGTGGCCCGCCGGGTGATCGGGGCCTGGGACCGTCGCGCGGCCGCCGGGCTGACCGTGGACGTGCCCGGCGACATGACCCGGATGACCCTGGACACCATCGGGCTGGCCGGGTTCGGCTTCGACTTCGGCTCCTTCGAACGGGACGAGCCCCACCCGTTCGTGGAGGCGATGGTGCGCTGCCTGGAGTGGGCGATGACCAAGCTCACCCGGGACCCGGATCTCGACCACCACGAGCGCGACGCCGCGTTCCGGCGGGACGCCGACTACCTGGCCGGCGTGGTCGACGAGGTGATCGCCGCCCGGGCCGGGAGCGGTGCCGAGGCCGACCCGGCGCAGGACCTGCTCGGCCTGATGCTCGGTGCCGTCCACCCCGCCGACGGCAGCAAACTGGACATGGAGAACATCCGCAACCAGGTGATCACCTTCCTGATCGCCGGGCACGAGACCACCTCGGGCGCGCTCTCCTTCGCGCTGCACTACCTGGCCAAGCACCCGTCCGAACTCCGGCTGGTCCAGGAGGAGGTGGACGCGCTCTGGGGCGACCGGGCCGACCCGGAGCCCTCGTACGAGGACGTCGGCCGGCTGCGGTACACCCGGCAGGTGCTCAACGAGGCGCTCCGACTGTGGCCCACGGCGCCCCAGTTCAGCCGGGAGGCGCGCGCGGAGACCCTGCTCGGCGGGCGGATCCCGGTCCGCCCGGGGACGCCGATCTTCGTGCTGACCCCGATGCTGCACCGCGACCCGGCCTGGGGTGACAACCCGGAGCTGTTCGACCCCTCCCGCTTCGACCCGGAGCGCGAGGCGACCCGCTCGCCGCACGCCTTCAAGCCCTTCGGCACCGGCGAACGCGCCTGCATCGGACGGCAGTTCGCGCTGCACGAGGCGACCATGCTGCTGGGCATGCTGGTCCACCGCTACCGGTTGATCGACCACGCCGACTACCGGCTGACCCTCAAGCAGACGCTCACCATCAAGCCCGACGGCTTCACCCTCGCGCTCGCCCCGCGCACCCCCGCGCCGCTCGCCGGCACCGCCCCCTCCGCGCCCTCCGCCCCCTCCGCGCAGGCGGCCCGGGCGGGCCGGCCGGTCGGGTCCGCGTCCGCGGCGGAACGCCCCGCGCGGGTCCGCCAGGGCACCGGCCTGCTGCTCCTGCACGGGTCCAACTACGGTGCCAGCCGGGAGTTCAGCCGCCAACTCGCCGACGTCGCGGCCGAACTCGGCTGCGACACCGCGATCGCGCCGCTCGACGCCTACGCCGACGGGCTGCCCACCGACCGCCCGGTGGTGATCACGGCCGCCTCCTACAACGGCCAACCCACCGACGACGCGGTCGAGTTCGTCCGCCGACTGCGCGAGGCCCCGGACGGCGCGGCCGACGGTGTCGAGTACGCGGTGCTGGGCATCGGCGACCGGACCTATGCCGCCACCTACCAGCGCGTCCCCACCCTGATTGACGAGCGGCTCGGCGCGCTCGGCGGCACCCGGCTGCTCGCGCGCGCCGAGGCCGACGCCTCCGGTGACCTGGCCGGTACGGTACGGGAGTTCACCGAGGCGCTCGTCGAGCTGCTGCTGACCCGGCACGGCGACGCCGAGGCGGTGGCCCCGCCCCGGGAGGAGGCCGGGTTCACCGTGACCGAGCTGGTCGGCGGCCCGCTGCACGCGCTCGCCACCCGGCACGGCATGAGTGAGCTGACCGTCACCGCCGTCGACAGCCTGACCGACCCCGGCTACCACCGGGTGAAGCGCCTGGTCCGGCTCGCCCTGCCGGACGGCACCGACTACCGGACCGCCGACCACCTGACCGTGCTGCCAGCCAACGACCCGGCCCTGGTGGAACGCGCCGCCGCGCTGTTCGGCGCCGAGCTCGACACGGTGCTCGGGATCGTCGCCCACCGGCGCACCGGCCCGGCCGTCGACCGCCCGCTGACCGTGCGCGAACTGCTCACCCACCACGTCGAGTTGCAGGACCGCCCCACCCCCGAACAGCGCGCCGTGCTGGCCGGGCTCAACCCCTGCCCGCCCGAGCAGGCCGCGCTGCGGGCGCTGCCCGCGGACGACCCGCGCACGCTGCTCGACCTGGTCGAGGACCACCCGGCCCTGCGGGAGGCGCTGAGCTGGCCGGTCCTGCTGGACCTGCTGCCGCCGATCCGGCCGCGGCACTACTCGATCTCCTCCTCGCCGTCGGTCGACGGGGACGAGATCGACCTGATGGTCTCGGTGCTCAGCGCGCCCGCCCGCTCGGGCCGGGGCACCTTCCGGGGCACCGGCTCCGGCTACCTCGACCGGCTGGCCGTCGGCGACACCGTGCTGGCCCGGGTCCAGCCCTGCCGGGAGGCGTTCCGGATCGGCCACCGCACCCCCGTGGTCATGATCGCGGCCGGCACCGGACTGGCGCCCTTCCGCGGCGCCGTCGCCGACCGCCGCGCGCTGCTCGGCACGGGGGCCGAGCTGGCCCCGGCGCTGCTGTACTTCGGCTGTGACGCCCCGGACGCCGACTACCTGCACCGGGCCGAGCTGGAGGAGGCCGAGCGGGCCGGCGCCGTCTCGATGCGGCCCGCGTTCAGCGAGCGGCCGCAGGACGGGCGGCGCTTCGTCCAGGACCGCATCGCGGCCGAGGCGGCGGAGGTCTGGGAGCTGCTCGCCGCCGGGGCCGAGGTGTACGTGTGCGGCGACGGCGCCCGGATGGCGCCCGGCGTGCGGGAGGCCTTCCGGGCGCTCTACCGGGAGCGCACGCCGGGGGCGGACGAGCGGCAGGCGCAGGACTGGCTGCAGGGCCTGGTCGAGGCGGGCCGCTACGTCGAGGACGTGTACGCGGGCTGAGGGCCCGTTCGGCGCGGGACGGCCGCCCGGCCGCTGCTCGGATCGAGCGGCGGCGGGGCGGCCGGTGTGTCGGTGGACCCGGTGTGTTGGTGGACCGGGTGCGGCGGTAGGCCCGGTGTGTCAGTAGACGCTGACGTCGTACGCGGCGAGGGCCGCGTTCACCGGCTGGTAGAAGGTCGTCCCGCCGGTGGTGCAGTCCCCGCTGCCGCCGGAGGTCAGACCGAGCGCCTTGTCGCCCTCGTACAGTGGGCCGCCGGAGTCACCCGGCTCGGCGCAGACGTCCGTTTGGATCAGGCCGCGGACCGTCCCGCCGCCGGTGTAGCGGACGGTGACGTCGAGTCCGGTGACGGTGCCGGTGTGGGTGCCTGAGGTCGAGCCGGTGCGGGTGACCGCCTCGCCCACGTACGCGTCGGGGGCGGAGCTGAACCCGCCGGGGTGGTCGAGCGCTTCGTTGTCGTAACGGACCAGCGCGTAGTCGTGGCCGGGGAAGGTGGAGGCGACGGTCGGGCCGATCCCCGTGCGGTGGGCGCTGTCCGCGTACCAGGTGGCGGCGACGTTCCCGCAGTGCCCGGCGGTGAGGAAGTAGTGGGCGCCGCTGTCGACCACGTTGAAGCCGAGCGAGCAGCGGTAGCGGCCGCCGTAGACGGCGTCGCCCGCGGCCAGCAGCGGGGTGAAGCGTCCGGGGGCGCGCTGGACGGTCAGGGCGGGCGCGTCGGGGCCGACGGCGTGCACGAGTTCGGCGAGTGCGGCCGGGGAGACGGTGCTGTCCGCGGTCACCACGACCCGGCCGCCGGCCCGGTCGACGTACCAGGCCGTCCCGTCCACCTCGGCGTTCAGGACGGCGTCGCTGACCGCGGCGAGCCGCTCGGCGGCGGCGGTAGCGCGGGTGGGCGCGGTGGCGCGGGCGGGCGCGGCGGGCGCGGTGGGCGCGGCGGCGGCGCCGGGCACGGAGGTGGCGAGGGTGGTGGCGGTCAGCAGGGCGAGCAGTGCGGCGGTCCCGGGGATACGGGCGGTGGTCCTGCGCATGGTCCTCCTCCTGGGGGCGGGCCCTGGGGGGCCGGGCCTCCGGGAGCAGCACGGGATGAGCTGCTCCTGACAGGCGCTGTCCGGAAGTATGAGGAGCAGGACGGTTCCGGTACAGCCTTTCTCGGACGGCGTCGGAGGCGCGGTCCCGGCGTGCGGATGCGTCGGTGCGACGCGGTTCGGGTCATTGCGCCGTGCTCACGGGCACCGGAGGACGGCGTCGACCCGGGCGGCCGTGGCGAGCAGTTCACGGTCGGCCAGCCGGCGCCCGATCAGTTGGACGCCGACCGGGGCGGAGCCGGTGACCGGAAGCGGGATCGTCACCGAGGGCAGGCCCGCGGTGGCCGCCGGGGAGGTGTTGCGGATCAGGGTGTGGAAGGTGGGCGCGTCCCGGCCGTTGAGCGGGAGGCTGTCCTCGTACCGGCGCAGCGGCCGGGCGCACACCGGGACGGTCGGGCTCAGCAGCGCGTCCAGGCCGTGGGCGGTGAACAGTTGGGCGTAGGCCTCCTGGAGGGTGCGGCGGGTGGCGAGCGCACTGCGCAGGCCCGCCTCGCCCGGGTACCCGGGGGAGCCGGGCAGGGCGGTGGCTCCGAGCAGCGCCGCGAGGTCCGGGTCGCCGACCGCGGCGATCAGCTCGGCCGGGCCGACCCCCGCGCCGTGCTCCATCAGGTAGCGGCCCAGGGCGGTGGCGAACTCGCCGAAGACCAGCGGGAATCCGATCCGGGCGTCGTACTCGACCAGGTGCGCCGTGTCCACCGGCACCCACGTGGTCCGCGCGGCGGTGAGGCGGTCGAGGGCCTGCTCCCAGGCCGTACGGACCGGGGCCTCCAGGTCCTCGGCGAACACCTGCCTCGGCAGGCCGAGCCGCAGCGGGCGGGCCGGGGCCGCGGGGGTGTCGGCCGTGCTGGCGGCTCCGGTGGTTCTGCGGGCTGCGGTGGCTTCGCGGGATCCGGTGACGAGGGCGTCCAGCGCGGTGAGGCGGTCCAGCGTGCGGGCCATCAGGCCGGGGGTGTCCCGGGTGGTGGACAGCGGGGTGACCCCCGCCGAGGAGTAGCGCCCGGCGCTGGGCCGCAGGCCGTAGACGCCGTTGAGCGCGGCCGGGATGGTGACCGACCCGCCGGTGTCGGTGCCGAGCCAGCCCTCCGCCACGCCCGCCGCCACCGCGACGGCCGTACCGCCGCTGCTGCCGCCCGCGAACAGGGCCGGGTCGGTGGCGTTGCCGACCGCGCCGAAGGTGTGGTTGCACGAGGTGGCGCCCAGGGACAGCTCGTGCATGTTCGTCTTGCCCAGCACGATCGCCCCGGCCGACCGCAGCGCCGCCACCACGGGTGCGTCGGCGGCGGGCACGAAGTCGGCGAGGGCCGGGGTGCCCGCGGTGTTGGGCAGGCCGGCGACATGGGTGTTGTCCTTGACGACCAGGGACCACGGCGCGGGGCCGCCGCCACCGCGGACGGAACGGCGGGCGTCGCTGCGGGCGGCCTGCGCGAGCGCCCTCTCGGCGTCGAGCGTGATGAAGGCGTTGAGGTGCGCGACGGCGGCGGCGCGGTCCAGCGCGGCCGACACCAGGTCGTGGGCGCGGCCCGGGCCCCGTCCCCGGCCGGAGGTGGTGTGCGGCTCGGCCATGGGGGTCGGCTCCTTCGGCGCGGGCGTGCCTGGGTGACGGACGGTCACACCGTAGCCCCCGCTAGCGGTGCGTGTGGACCTGGATCACGGCGTGGCGGCCGGTGGTGCGCCACGCCGTGCCGGTGGCGTCGAGCTGGGCGACGGTGGTGGGGGCGAGGCCGACGACCACGTCGGACTTCAAGGTGCGCAGGGCGGCGACGGGCGAGGGGAAGTGCCCGGCCGCGGTGCGGAACGGGGTGGTCGGCGGCCAGTGGCGATCGCCCACCAGGCGGCGGTAGTTGAGGTCGCCCTTGAGGATCGTCAGCGCGGCGCCCGCGAGTTCGGACCGCAGGTCGTCCGGCAGGTCGTGGTACGGGAGCGGCGCGCAGAAGAACGGGTGGGTGCGGATCGTGAGCGCGCCGTCGTTCAACGCCCGCCACAGGCGGCGGCCGACGGCCCCGGCCGCCGGTGACGGCGCGGTGCGCAGGCGCTTGACCGCGGCGAGGGCGTCGGCCGTGGTCGCGTCCGACACGAAGTACGGCCGGGGCTTCACGTGGAGGACGACCTCGGCCACCGGGCCGGTGCGCAGGAGGTGGTCGATCAGGACGAGGTCCGGCAGCAGCTCCCGGCCGGCGTTGTCCGCGATGACGTGGACCCGCCCGCCGCCGGCCCGCTGCAGCTCGGCCCGGAGCAGCGCGCTGTCGTCGGCCAGCAGGTCGGCGTCGGCCGGGCCGCCGCCCGGCCCCGCGGTGAGCTGGAAGCTCAGGTCGGCCCGGTTGCCCCACAGCGCGGACCGCAGCAGCGCGTCCGTCCGGCGCGGCTCCGGCAGGGCGTCGAGCCCGTTGAGCGCGGCCAGCTCCTCGTCGACGGCCGGTCCGGCCAGCTCGGCGTCCTTGAACGGGGCGAACGGGTCGACGCCCTGCCAGGCGCCGGGCCCGAAGTACCCGGTGGCGTCGAGCAGCCGGTGGTAGAACCAGCTCTCCGCCCACAGGAACGGCGCCTCGCCCCACGGCCTGCCCCACAGGCCCTCGCCCCACGCCAGCCAGCGGTCGGCGTCCGGGCCGTCCGCGGCCGGTGGTTCGAGCACGCCGCTGGTGCTCTCCGCGAGCAGCCGCTCCACGGCCGCCCGCTGCTCCGGGCCGTACGGGAGGGCGCCGAGGACCCGGCGGACCAGCTCGGGGTGGCGCTCGTGGAAGACGCCCCAGGCGAAGGAGCCGGGGGCGTCGCTGCGGATCACGGGGGCGTTCGGCACGGTGGGGCTCGGCTTTCTCGTCGTCCTTCTCGTCGCCGCCGCCGAGGGGAGGGGGTTGCGGGGGCCGGGGCGGCGGCTGGAGCCGAGGGTAGAGGATCAAGGGTGCCGGCGGGGGCGGCCGTGGCCGGGGCGGCGGGGCGGCGGGGCGGCGCGGAGGTGGCGGGAGGAAAAAAGTGTTATCCGGCGTGCCGCGCGGGGCTCTCCTGGGCGTGGGAGCGAACGCGCAAGGCCGCAAGGCCGCAGCTGAGGGTATGCGGCCGGTCTGCGGGGTTCGAAATGGGGCGCTCCGCACGGAGGCGTGAGTCTCCGGTCGCGTTCGTTCCCACGGCGCCCGGCCGGATCGTCCCGTCCGACCGGCGCCGCCCGGCGGTCCGCCCGCAATCCCCCACGGCGGCGGACCGCCGGGCCCTCGTACCACCGGGCCGGTCAGCCGGTCAGCCGGTCTGGCGGTCAGTTGGCTGCCCGTCAGCTCCGTCGGAGCCGCCAGATCTGCTCCTCGCCGGTCTCGGCCGGGGCGAGCGCCTCGGCCGGGCGGCGTGCGTGCACAGTGAAGCCGAGGCGGGCCGGGACGGCGCCGCTGGCGAGGTTGGCCGGATCGTGCACGATCTCGACGAAGTCCACGCCGGGGAGCCGGAAGGCCTGGCCGACCAGCGCCCGGGCGGTACGGGTGGCGATGCCGCGGCCGGTGGCGGCCGGGTGCAGCCAGTAGCCGATCTCCCGGCCGTTGTCGGCGGTGTCCGCGTGTCGGAAGAGCCCGCAGGTGCCGACGATCGCGCCGTCCAGCAGGATCGCGTAGGTGAAGTCCTCGCCGCTCTCCCACTTCCCCGGCCGCTCGGCCAGGAACTCGGCGGTCTTGGCCTCGCTGTGCTCCGCGACCCACGGCATCCAGGGCCGTAGGTGCTCCAGCGACTCCTCGATGACCCGGAAGAACTCGGGGAAGTCCGCCTCGCCGCGGAAACGGCGCAGCGTCACCTCGCCCAGGTCGATCTCCTCTTCCGCCTGCTCCGTCTGCTCTGTCGGCTCCATTCACGGATCGTGGTCGTGACCCCGCCGCCCGCGCAACGGGATTTCGGCGTCCCCGCAGGAGGTGGAGCAGCGCGCCGACGGCGGCCGCGACACCGGCGATGAGCAGCAGGGACAGGTCGGCGACGCCCACCATGGCGACGTCGAACCGGGGGTTCTCGGCGGCCTCGGTGAACTCCGGGTCCACCAGACCGTCCGGCTCCTCGGTGACGCCGGCGGCCGGCGCGGGGGTGTCAGTGGCACCGGGCATGATCGGGGGTGGCTGCACACTGACGGCGTGGGCGTGAGGGGGGTGGTGGCCGTGGGGCCGAGGCGGGTTCTGGTGTTGGACGCGGCGCCCGGGGAGTTGCTCGACCGGGAGCTGGAGCGGTTGGTCGGGCACGGTCTGGCCGTCACGTTGAACCTGCGGCGGGTGGCGGATCAGCCGGGGGTGACGGCCCGGTGGGCGGGGCGGGTGGGGTTCACCGACGTCGACCTGTTCGACGAGGCGGCGCTGACCGCCGAGCTGGTGCGGGGCGGGCTCGGCTTCGACGCGCTCAAGTCCCGTGCGGGGGTCCCGCTGCGCGCGGCGCTCCTGGCGGCGGCGACGGACCCCGCGTTGGCCCACCGGCTGCGGGTGATGCGGCAGGCGCGACTCCGCCTACGTGACGTGCCAGGCGGGTTCCAGGGGTACGACGTGGCCGGTCAGGGTGGCGACGTCGGCGGGGACGTTCGCGCGGGTGCGCAGGGTGGGGAAGGCGTGGGTGGCGTAGGCGGTGTGGGCCTCGGGGGAGGTCCAGAGGGTGGTGACCAAGTAGCGGTCGGCGTCGAGGCGGGTGACGGTTCCGGCGAGGAGGCCGCCGGCCGCGGCCATGCCGGGGGCCCAGATGTCGCGTTGGACGGCGAGGAAGTGCTCGGCGCGGCCCGGGTGGAGGTGGCAGTCGGCGGCGCGCAGCAGGGTGGCGTGCCGGAGGGCCTCCGGGAGGGAGGGGGCCGCGCCGGGGAAGGCCTGGACGACCGGGCCGACGGCGACCCGGATCGAGTCCCAACTGCCTTTCTGGGCAGCCTCGGTGGCGACCTCGTCGTGGCGCTCGCGCATGAAGCGGTCGTAGGCGGCCCGGTCCGTCCAGAGGGCGTACAGCAGGGCCCGGTCGCCGGTGCGGTCCCAGCCGCCCAGTTGCCCGAGCAGCCCCGGCTGGTCCGCGATCGCCGACCAGCGGCGCTGTCCGGCGGCGAAGGCCGCGCGGGCGCCGGGCCGGACCCGGCAGTCGATCCACTTGCCCCACATGGGGGCCATCATGCTGCGCCGGGCGGGGCGAGCGGCAATCGGCCGGAGGTCGCGGGCTGGCTCGGGCCAGGGGTGTAGGCCCGCCCGGAGGCTCCGTTCAGCTGGTCCGCCGCGCTGCTGCTGCCCCTGCTGCGCAGCTGACCCGCTTTGGCTCCGAGGCGCCTGACCAGGCATGATCGGGGGCATGGTCGAACGAGTCATTGCAGCGTGTGACGGAGCAGCCAAGGGCAACCCCGGCCCGGCGGCCTGGGCCTACGTGGTCGCGGACGCCACCGGGGCGCCCCAGCGCTGGGAGGCGGGGCCGCTCGGGCACAGCACCAACAACATCGGCGAGCTGACGGCGCTTCAACAGCTGCTGTCCGCCACCGACCCGGCCGTCCCGCTGGAGGTCCGGCTCGACAGCACCTACACCCGGGACTCGGTCACCAAGTGGCTCAAGGGCTGGAAGCGCAACGGCTGGAAGACGGCCGCGGGCAAGCCGGTGGCCAACCGTGAGCTGATCCAGCGGATCGACGAGCTGCTGGAGGGCCGGGACGTCACCTTCGTCTACGTGCCCGCCCACCAGGTGGACGGCGACCCGCTGAACGCCATCGCCGACAAGGCCGCCAGTGACGCCGCCCGCACCCAGCAGGCCGCCGCCGGGACCGCCGCCGACCTGCCGGTGCCCGACCCGGCCGCGGCGGTCAAGACGCCCAGGGCCACGAAGCCGCGCACCGCCTCCGCCGGCACCGGATCCGGCACCGGATCCGGCACCGGGACCGGCGCCGCCAAGCGCAGTGGCGGCGGCTCGCGCACCCTGAACGCCCGCTTCCCCGGCACCTGCCCGTGCAGCCGCCCGTACGCCAAGGGCGACAAGATCACCAAGGTCGGCAGCAGCTGGGGCCACCCGGAGTGCGCCGCCGCCCACGCCTGAGCACCGCCGGGCCGCCGGCTGAGTACGGGTACTCAGGCGGCGGCCCGGCCCGGCCGGGCACGATGGTGATCATGACGAAGCGAGTTCGGACGGACGGCCGGGGCGGCCGCAAGGCGGTGCGGGTGGCACTGCTCACGACGGTCGCCGGAGCGGCGGTGCTCGGCACGGTCGGCTACCGCGGCGCCGTGACGGTCGCGGCGGAGGTCCCGCGGGTCTGGTCGGGGGAGCCGTACCCGGTGGCCGACCCGGCCGCCGTCGCCACGCACCTGGACGCCCGGACCCAGGCCGTCTACGACGCCCTCGCCCTGCCGCCCGGCGTGGCACTGACCCCGGCGCCGGTCGGCGACGACGGGATCACCGCCCGGGTCCAGGGCGTCTGCCACGCCCGCGGCCTGGAGCACCTCCTGGAGAGCATGAACGACGGGGGCGCCGATCAGCCCCGCACGGCCGTGCTCGGCGCCCACTTCACCCTCGCCGGGGTGAGCCCGACCCGGTGGACGGAGGCCCTGGGGCGCGCCCGGACGACCCTGACCGCCCAGGGCTGGACGGTCGTCTCGGTGGACGAGTCCGCGCCCGTCCCCAGCCTGAGTCTGGCGCCGCCCTCGGACGGCCCGGGATCCCTCGCCGAGGGCGCCTCGCTCCGCTACGACCCGGTGGCCCGCACCCTCACCGTCGGCGCGGGCGCCGAGTGCTCCCGCTTCACCGACGGCACCGCGGTGGACCAGGCCGGGGAGCCGACCGCGCTGCCGACCCCCACCGCCCCGAAGCAACTGCGCGCCCGCTGAGTACCCGACCCGCCGCGCTCCGTACAGCCGGGTGAACAGACCGGCCGAGCAGACCGGCGGACCAGTACCGGAGGAGCGAGGAGGTGGGCCCGGTGATCGTCTCCGAGACCGCGGAGTTCCACATCGGCGACCGGGTGTGGGTGTACCGCGAATCCTCCTACGGCACGGTGGAGAGCGCCGTCGTGGTGGACGCCCCCGCGGACCGCAGTCTGCGGCTGGAGTTCGCCGACGGCCACCGCAACCACCTGCGCCACGGCCGGGTCGAGCTGCACGGCCTGCACCGTACGGGTGTTGACGGAGCGTTAAGATCCTGCCCCGGAAAGCCTCCGCCCGCCCAGGCCGCCCCGGCCGCTGCCATCATGGGCACGACTCCGGCGGCGGGCGCCGGAGTTCGACCGTGAGGAGCGAGCGGGCGTGACGGAAGCCGGTACGGCGATCGACCAGCCGCGGCAGCACCCGGTGACGGTGGCGGACGAACAGGTCGGGCTGAACGGCGCGATCGCGGCCGCGCTGACCCGGGCCGTGGGCTCGATGCCCGCCCTGTACGTGACCCTGGTGCTGGTCGCCGGCTGGATGGCGCTGGCGACCTGGGGGCCGCTGCACTCGATCGACCCCTACCCCTTCGGCTTCCTACTGTTCCTGGACAACGTCGTCCAACTGGCGCTCTGCCTGGCGATCCTGGTCGGCCAGCGGGTGCTGGGCCAGGCCGCCGACCGCAGGGCGGTGCAGACCTACGAGAACGCCGAGGCGATCTTCGCCAGGGTCGCCGACCTCCAGGCGCACCTGGACCGGCACGACCGGGCGCTCGGGCGCGGGGTGAGCCTGCTGGAGACCAGCGGGCACCCGTGGATCCAGCGGCACCGGGTGCAGCCGCCGCCGCAGGCCCTGGACCAGGTCGCCGGGGTCAACGGGCGGATCGCCGCCTGGCTGACCGGGCGGCTGGGCAGCATGTGGGCCTTCTACCTCGCCGCCGTGACCCAGGTGCTCTGGATCGGCCTGTCCCAGCTCGGGGTGCAGACCTTCGACCCGTACCCGTTCGCCTTCATGAGCTTCCTGTCCACCCTGGCCCAGCTGGTCTTCATGATCGTGATCATGGTCGGGCAGGACGTACTGGGCAAGGCCGGCGACCGCCGGGCCGAGCAGACCCTGCTGGACGCCGAGGCCGTGCTGCACGAGTGCGGCCGGATGAAGGCCCGGCTGGAGGCGCAGGGGAGGGTGATCGAGAGCCTGGCCGACTACACCGACGCCCAGGTCACCCGGCAACTGGCCCGGGCCATCCACCGCAGCCGGGTGGCGGCCGCGGTCGAGGACGGCGAGGAGGCGGGCAGCCGCCCGGCCCTGCTGCCCTGGGAGGAACTGCCCGAGGAACTGCGGACGGCCAACCGGCGCCAGGCCCGCCAGCTCGGCGAGCGCCTCGCCGCGGTCGGCTGCCTGATGGTGCCCACCTCCGAGCAGGTCGCCCCGGACGCCGTCGGCGGCTTCGAGGACTTCACCGAGGAGGAGGCCGAGGTGCTGGCCCGGCTGGAGCACGAGCACGAGCACCGCTACGGCACGGGTGCCGAACCGGAGGCGCTGCTCCCCGGCCAGCGGGACGGCCGGGCGGTGTTCCTGCCCTGGGAGGAGCTGTCGGACCGGGCCCGGGCCCGTACGGTGGAGTCGGTGCGGCTGATCCCCGCCGTGCTCGCCGAGGTCGGCTTCCAGGTGATCCGGATCGGCCGGGTCGCCGACGGCGCGGGGGAGTTGGACTTCACCCCCGAGGAGTGGACGACGCTGGGCCGGGCCCTGATGGCCTCCGGCGTGCTGGTCGCCCTCGCCGAGGGCGTCGCGGACCCGGAGGAGGTGATAGCGATCGTCAAGCTGCTGCGCGAGGCGAGCAGCACCCATCCGCGGCGCTTCGTCCGCGAGTTGGCGGCGGCCTCGACCTTCGACACCGGGCTGCGCCCCGACACCCGCTACGCCGGGTACCGCGGGCCCGCGCTGGAGACGATCCGGGCCGCCACCCGGATCGTGGCCGAGCGGGCCCCGGACGAACTCGCCGGGTACCGGGAACTCCTGCTGGAGATCGCGACCGTGGTCGCGGACGCCAACGAGGAGGGCGGCATCCTCGGTCTGGGCGCCCGTACCCGGGTGCCGAACGAGGTGGCTGCCATGGAGGCCGTCCGGGCCGCGAGTCTGGGCGAGCCCGAGGCCGCGCCGGTGCGGGCCAGGACGGGCCAGCGCAAGCGCGGTTGAACGGACGCGACCGGCCGACCGCGGGAGCGGCCGGCCGGTCGGTGCGTCAGGGGCGCAGGTCGGGGGTACGCGTCAGGAACGTCCATGCGGGCGTCCGGAGCGGTGCCCTCAGGAGCGGGTCACTTCTCCTCGGCCATCGCCTTGATGTCCTCGAAGCCCAGGCCCATCTTGTTGAACGCCTTGGCCTGGGCCTCCGGCATGCCGAGCGCGGCCAGCGACTTGAGCTGGGCGTCGGTCAGCGGCGCGGCCTCGGTGTTGAGCGGCGGGACGCCGGTGGCGTCGTCCCCGGCGGTCGGGTCCTGGCCGCCGGTGGCCAGCGCGAGGAAGGACTTCATCAGGTCCTCGCTGGTCATCGGGGTGGCGTCGGCCGGGGCCTCGACCTTCGGCGCGTCCTGGTTGAAGGCGAGCTTCACCGGGAAGCTGACGCCCGGGTCGACCTTCTTCTCCAGCTGCGACAGGTCGAAGGTGGCCGAGTTGAGCGCGCCGTCCTTGAGGTACAGGTCGACGCCGACCTTGCGGTCCGGGACGTCGGTCGGGGCCTCGGTCGGGAACTTCTTGAACTGCTGCGGGAACTTGGCGGAGAGCGGCTTGACGGCCTTGTACAGCTCGTCCACGGCCTGGCGGGCCGGGGCGCTCATCCAGATGTGCTCGGTGCCGTCCTTCGTGCCCTTGTCCTCGAAGGTGACCGTCCGCTTGAACACGTCCTTGAGCGAGTTGAGGAGCTCCTTGCCGGCGGCCGGGTCGACCGAGGGCACGGCCTCCGGCTTGCCGCCCTTGGCGCCGTCCTGCTTCTTGGCCTCGTCCGCGAGCTGCTGGAGGTCGAGCGAGACCCACTTGCCGTCCAGCAGGCTCTTGGCGGGGGCCAGGTCGGGGGAGAGGTCCTTGGCGATGGTGTCGGCCTCGGCCGGGTCCTGGCCGGTGAGCTTGAGCACGCTCTTGAGATCGAGGTGCAGGAAGCCCTTGGCGTCGACCTGGCGGTACTCGAAGAGCGGGGTGCCCTTCTTGTCCGCGACGAGGTAGGAGATCCGCATCGACTTGTCGAGCGTGATGTCCTGCTGGTTCTTCCGGTCGCCCGCCCCCGAGTTCTTGAAGGCGTCGACGTCCTTGAGCGGCTTGTCGGCCGAGACCGCGACGGAGACCGAGAGCCCGGACAGGCTCTTCGCGCTCTGCTCGTCGATCGCCTCGCCGCCGCCGGCCTTGGTGAAGGCGACGATCTGCTCCGGGGTGGCGTCCACGGAGAGGGTGAAAGCGGCGGACTTGCCGTCACCGACCTTGCCGAAGGCCTTCGACACCTTCTGGCCGGCCGAGAGCTGCTCGGCGGTGCCGCAGGCGGTGAGGCCGGCGGCGAGGACGGAGGCGGTGACGGCGACGGGCAGCGCACCGCGGGCGGCCGTGCGGATGGCGGTGTTGATGGTGGAACTCCTGGTCTGACGGGGCCTGAGTGAAACGGGTCAGGCCATTCCCTCCCCTGCGGTGAGGAGCGCCGCAGCGTACACAGGTGATCACATTATCAGCAAGAAAGCACCTGATTATTGACCCCAGCTTTAACTGATCAGGCCGATATGCGTACCTTTTTGCCGGTTTCAGCCCTTCGACGAACCGGAGTTGGCACCCCGGACGAAATGGCGCTGGAAGCAGAAGAACAGCACCGCCACCGGCACGGTGGAGACCAGCGCCGCCGCCAGCTTGAGCGGGTACTGCGTCCCGGAGCCGAGGCCACCGGAGACGAAGTGCGCCAGACCCGTCGTCAGGGTGTCGTGCTCACTGGACTGGGTGGAGACCAGGAAGTGGGTGAACTCGTTCCAGGAGCCCTGGAAGGACAGCACGGTGAGGGTGATCAGCGAGGGCCGGGACATCGGCAGCACCACCGACCAGAAGATCCGGAACGTCCCGGCGCCGTCGATCCGCGCCGCCTCCTCGATCTCGCGCGGCACCGAGACGAAGAACTGCCGCATGATGAAGATCCCGGCGGCGTCGACCAGCAGCGGCAGCACCATCCCGCCGTAGGTGTCGAACATCCCGAAGCTCTTGAGCACCAGGAACTTCGGGATCAGCAGCACCACACCCGGCACCGCCATCACCGCCAGCACGAAGCCGTACAGCAGCCGACGGCCGGGGAAGGCGATCCGGGCCAGGGCGTAGCCCGCCATCGAGTCGAACAGCACCCGCCCGGCCGTGACCAGGACGGTCACCAGCACGCTGTTGCCCAGCCAGCCGAGGAACGGCACGTTCTCCACGCCGTGCGCGAGCCCGAACAGCCGGCGGTAGGAGTCGAGGGTGCCGCCGTCCGGGAGCAGCGTCATCGGGTGGGCGGCCGCGTCCGGGTCGGTCTTGAAGCTGTTCGCCAACTGGAGCAGGAACGGCAGCAGGTAGAGCAGCGCGAAGCCGAGCAGCGCGGCGTACCCGAGCAGGCGCAGCGGCCGGGGGAAGCGGGCGAGCACGGGCCGTTCCGTGCCCGTCCCGTGGTCAGCGCGCCGCACGGCGGACTCCCTTCGAGCGGGGCCCCGGGGCGCCGTCCCGCTCCCGCAGGGCCCACCGCTGCGCGGCGGTGAGCAGCAGGACCAGGCCGAGCAGGACGAACGCGATGGCGGCGCCCTGCCCGTAGTCGGCGTTGTCGAAGCCGGAGGAGTAGGAGAGGTAGGCGGGGGTGAGGGTGGTGTTGCCGGGCGCGCCCTTGCCCATCACGTACACCTGGTCGAAGACCTGCCAGGTGGAGATCAGCCCCAGGGTCAGCACCAGGAACAGCACCGGCCGCAGGGCGGGCAGGGTGACGTGGCGCAGCACCTGGCGCCGGCCGGCGCCGTCCAGGGCGGCGGCCTCCTCCAGTTCGCGCGGGACGTCCTGGAGGGCCGCCAGGAAGATCAGCATGAAGGTGCCGGAGGTGGTCCAGACGGCCATCAGGATCAGGGTGCACATCGCGACCGAGGGCCCGGCGAACCACTCCGACCAGGCCAGCCCGAGCGGGCCGCCGGCCGTCGGCGCGGGCTGGTCCACGCCGACCCCCCCGAGCACCAGCCAGACCAGCCCGCGCGGATCGGCGAACCAGTTGGGGCCCTGGACGCCGACCCAGCCCAGCATCCGGTTGACGGCGCCGCTGCCCTGGAAGAGGAACAGGAAGACCGTCGAGACGGCGATCGAGCTGGTGACGGACGGGAAGTAGAACACCGTGCGCAGGGCGCCGCGGCCGCGCAGCAGCCGCTGGTTGACGGCGAGGGCCAGGGCCAGCGCGAGCACGGTCTGCACCGGCACCGTCAGCACCACGTAGTAGAGGGTGTTGCGCAGCGAGGTGGCGAACAGGGTGCGGTCCAGGCCGTCCACGGTGAACAGCCGGCGGTAGTTGTCCAGGCCGACGAAGTCCGCGCTGCCGTCGAAGGGGTTGGACTGGCCGTCCCAGTGCAGCAGGCTCACCCACAGCGCCATCGCGATCGGCAGCACCATGAAGAGGCCGAGCACCAGGACCATGGGGGTGGTGAACAGCCAGCCCCAGGCCCCCTCGCGCAGACCGCGCAGACCGCGCAGACCGCGCAGACCGCGCCGAACGCGGGGGCGCGGGTCAGCGGGCATTCTTGACGACCTGCTCGCCGTTGCGCTGGAGGGCGGCCAGCACGGCCGCCGGGTCGGCCGTCCGCAGCGACTGGAGGTCGGTGTTGAACTGGGTCAGCACCTGGTTGAACCCGGGGACGGTGACCGGGGGTTGGGCGTGGGCGACGCCGTCCACCCAGGCCTTGGACTCCGGGTACTTCTCGGCGTAGGTGGCGAGCGCGCTGGTGCGGGAGGGCATCACGCCGAAGGCCTTGGCGAACTCCAGCTGCTGGTCGGCGGAGGTGAGCTGCTTGACCAGGTCGACGCCGGCCGCCTGGTGGCGGCTCTTGGCGGCGATGCCCCAGCAGTTGCTGAACGCCAGCGTGCCGGGGCCGGCCGGCCCGGCGGGCAGCGGGAGCACCTTGTACGGGACGTTCGGGTAGTCCTTGGCCATCGCGCCCTTGAGCCAGTTGCCCTCGATGGTCATCGCGGCCCTGCCCTTGCCGAGCGCCTCGCCGCCCCAGCCGGCGTCCACGTCGGCGACGTACTTGGCGGAGCCGGCCTTCAACAGGCCCTGGACGTACTCCAGCGCCTGCCGGTTGCCGGGGGCGTCGGCGGTCATCGCGGTCTGCTCGGGGTTGGTGATCCAGCTGCCGGCCTGCTTGAACAGGGCGCCGAGCCGCTGGTAGTCGGGGGCGGTGACCAGGCCGGTCACGCCGTCCTTGGTGAGCTTGGCGGCGTCGTCGGCGAGTTGCTGCCAGGTGGTGGGGTAGTCGGCCTCGGTGAGGCCGGCCTGCTGCCACATCGTGGTGTTGACGGCCAGGGCCAGGGTGGAGCTGTCCTTGGGCAGGCAGGTGAGCCTGCCGTCGTGGCTGAACGCCTTGCGCAGCTGCTCGGAGAAGTCCGAGGCGTCGGCTATCTGCTCGCCGTAGGCGTACAGCGAGCCGCCCTTGGCGTAGTTGGCGAACTGGTCGGAGTTCACGTAGAAGAGGTCCGGCGGGTTGCCGCCGGCGAAGGCCTGGCCGAGCTGCTGGTTGATGTTGCTGGCGATCTGCACGGTGACGGTGTTGCCGGTCCGTTGCGCCCAGGCGGCGGTGGCGGCCTTGACCGCCGCGGTCTCGGCCTCGCCGGAGCTGGCGATCAGGACGGTCAGGCTCTGACCGGCGCCGGAGGACTGCTTGGCCGACGTGTCGCCGAATCCGCCCGAGGAGGAGCAGCCGGTGACGGCGCCGAGGGCGACGGCCGTGCAGACGGCGGCCGTGGCGAGGGTGCGGGAGGTGGCCATGCGGATCTCCTTGCGGGGGTGGGTGGGTGGTGAACGGCCTTCGGGGGACGGGTGCGTCGGGTGGGCCTCGGCGGCGGGGTTCCGGGGGAGTGGACGGGGAGGGGCGGCGCGGGCGCTAGGCGCTCTCGCGGAGCACCAGCTCCGGTTCCAGCAGCACGTGTTCGACGGGCCGCCCGCGGTCGCCCAGGCGCTCCAGCAGCAGTTGCATGCAGACCCGGCCGACCGCGTCGAGCGGCTGGGCGAGGCTGGAGAGCGAGGGGAAGAGCAGCGGGGCGATCGGGGAGTCGTCGAAGCCGATCACGGCGGCCTC
Organism: Kitasatospora sp. NPDC098652; assembly: GCF_044760155.1. NCBI lineage: Bacteria > Bacillati > Actinomycetota > Actinomycetes > Kitasatosporales > Streptomycetaceae > Kitasatospora > Kitasatospora sp. NPDC098652. Next base: position 83,205 of record NZ_JBIWAQ010000017.1, on the reverse strand, counting down.
CGGGCCGGGGGTGCGGCCGGCCCGGCGCAGGGCCTGGTACCAGCCCAGCGCGAGGGTGTCGCTGGCGGCGACGACGGCGGTCGCGCCGCCGGCCAGCAGCTTCTCGGCGGCCTCGGTGGCGCGCTCCGGGTCGTCCGGGCTCTCCATCCGGCGGCCCCGGGTGGACAGGCCCAGTTCGCGCATCGCGCTCTGCCAGCCGCGGGCCCGGTCGTCGCCGACCCCGGAGCCCTTGGGCCAGCCGAGGAAGCCGATCCGGCGGTGGCCGAGCCCGGCCAGGTGGCGGACGGCCGCCGAGGTGCCGGCGGCGCCGTCCACGTCGACCCAGTCCCCGACGTCCTTGCCGGACCAGGTGCGGCCGAAGGCGACGAAGGGGACGCCGCGCTCGTGCAGCCAGCCCTGGCGCCGGTCGCCGCGGTCGGTGCCGCTGAGTACGAAGCCGTCGGCGCCGTGTTCGTCCAGCAGCTGCTGGTAGCGGGTGAGTCCGTCGTCCCCGGGGGCGACGGCGAACAGCACGACCCGGTAGCCGGCCCGGTCGGCGGCCTCGGAGAGCGAGTGCAGGAACTGGTCGAGGACGGGGGTCGGGACGCCGCTGCTGCTGGAGCGGATGCCGTAGCCGATCAGCCGGCTGGCCCTGGTCTTGAGCGCCTGGGCGGCCCGGTGCGGGCGGTAGCCGAGTTCGTCGATGGCGCGCCGGACCCGCTCCAGCGTCTGCGGGCGCAGCAGCTCGGGCGAGTTGATCGCGTTGGACACCGTCTGACGGCCCACGCCGGCCCGGGCGGCGACCATTTCGAGGGTCACCGCGGACCCGTGGCCGGTCCTGGGCGATGAGTGTGCATGCATGACGGTGATCCTAGGTTCTGTCGCCGCAAGGCTTGGCTTGGAGCGTTCCAAGCGGGGGTTCCATCAACCCCACCAGGGGAGTTAATGTCTTGGAACGCTCCAATGACAGAAAGGTTGCGCCCGGGTGGAAGCAACTGTCAAGCCCCGCACCGAGAACGAGGAGACCATGCCCGCTCCCGACCGCCAGCCCTTCCTGCACGACGCCCGGCTCTCCGTGGCCGCCCCCAGCTTCTGCGCCAGCCGCCCCGACGGGCGGATCGGCGAGGGCGCCGACGGCTTCTACCACGGCGACCGCCGCATCCTCTCCCGCCTGGAGATCGGCGCCCTCGGCGTCCCCGAGGCCCCCGTCGCCACCGCCGAACTCCCGGACGGGCACACCGTCTTCGTCACCGTGCTGCGCGGCCTCGGCGAACGGACCGCCGACCCCGCCACCACCCTGGAACGCCGCCGCGAACTCCACCCCGGCCGCCTGGTCGAGCACTGCACCCTCCACAACGCCGGCGCCCGCCCCGCCCGACTGCGCCTGGAGATCCGCGCCGAGAGCGACTTCGCCGCCATGGACACCGTCAAGGCCGGCCGCACCGGCACCCCGGTCGAACCCCGCGCCGACGGTGACGACGGCCTGCGCTGGCAGGACGGCCCGCTCACCGCCGCCCTCACCCTCACCCCCGCACCCCACCACCTCGACCCCGCCACCGGCACCCTCGGCTACGATCTCGAACTCGCCCCGGGCCAGAGCTGGCACGCCGTCCTGGAGTGCACCGCCGAACACCGCGACGGCGACCTCTTCCCCGCCGCCCGCACCACCCCCTGGACCACCCCCGAGATCACCGGCCGCGACCACCACCTCGCCCACTGGCTCACCCGCTCCCACCACGACCTGCGCGGCCTGCTGCTCGCCGACCCGCTGCGTCCCGCCGACACCTTCCTCGGCGCCGGCGCGCCCTGGTTCCTCACCCTGTTCGGCCGGGACTCGCTCTGGGCGGCCCGGATGCTGCTCCCGCTCGGCACCGACCTCGCCGCCGGCACCCTGCGCACCCTGGCCCGCCGTCAGGGCCGCGCCGTCGACCCGGCCACCGAGGAGCAGCCCGGCAAGATCCTGCACGAGGTCCGCCGCGCCGAACAGCACCTCGACACCGGCTCCCGCCTGCCGCCCCACTACTACGGCACCGCCGACGCCACCCCGCTCTGGCTCCTGCTGCTGCACGACGCCTGGCGCTGGGGCCTGCCCGCCGAGCAGGTCGAGGAGCTGCTCCCGCACGCCGAGGCCGCCCTCGACTGGCTGGAGCGCTACGCCGACGCGGACGGCGACGGCTTCCTGGAGTACGTCGACAGCACCGGCCGCGGCCTCTCCAACCAGGGCTGGAAGGACTCCTCGGACGGCATCCGGTTCCGCGACGGCCGGATCGCCGCCGCCCCGATCGCCCTCAGCGAGGTCCAGGCCTACGCCCACGAGGCCGCCGTCAAGTCCGCCGACCTGCTGGAGGCCTTCGGCCGCCCCGGCGCCGACCGGTGGCGGCAGTGGGCGCAGCGGCTGCGCGAGCGCTTCCGCGACCGGTTCTGGACCGAGGACGAGCACGGCCGCCACCCGGTGGTCGCCCTCGACCGGGACAAGCGGCCGGTCGACTCGGTCACCTCCAACCTCGGCCACCTGCTCGGCACCGGCCTGCTCACGGCCGAGGAGAGCGCGCTGGTCGCGCGGCGCCTCACCGCCCCCGGCCTGGACAGCGGCTTCGGCCTGCGCACCCTGGACACCGCCACCGCCGGTTTCAACCCGCTGGGCTACCACACCGGTTCGGTCTGGCCGCACGACACCGCCGTCGCCGTGCACGGACTGGCCCGGGCCGGCCGGTACGAGGACGCCGCGCCGCTGGCCGCCGGACTGCTGCGCGCCGCCGCGGCCTTCGACCACCGGCTGCCCGAGCTGTACGGCGGCCACCCGCGCGAGCGCTACCACCGCCCCGTCCCGTACCCCGCCTCCTGCCGCCCGCAGGCCTGGGCCGCGGCCTCCGCCGTCCTGGTGCTCCAGGCGCTGCTCGGGCTCGCCGCGGACGCTCCCGGGGGCCGGCTGTGGGTGCGCGGGAGCGTACCGGCCGGGTACGAGTCGCTGCGGATCGACGGGCTGACGGTGGCCGGGCTGCCGATCGAGGTGGCCACCGACCACACCGGCGCCGTCCGGCTGCGCGCCCCGGAGGGGTTCACCGTCATCACGGTCTGAGGGTCTCGTGAAGGTCCTGCGTCGCCCGGCGGACCGAGCGTCAGCCGGCCGACAGCCGTCCGGCCTCGGTGAACGCCCGTCACCCGGGCCACCGTCGGGTGCTCCGTGTGCCGACTCGACCCCGCCGGGAAGCGGCCCGGCGGGGGCCCGGCCGCCCCCGGGGGCGCTGGTGTTCGAGGTGTCATCACCACCTGCTAACCTCAGCCGATTTCCCGCCGCACCGAGCCGGCGGACACGACGGGGTAAGAGGTACAGAAGACATGGCATTCCTCCGGGCCAAGCAGAAGGCCCAGGTCATCGAGAAGCTGTCGCAGGTGGCGCCGCCCGGCGAGACCTTCATCGCCTGTGTGCACGCGGAGAGCGGGCCCAGCCCGTGGCTCGCGGCCGCGCTCGGTGAGATTCCGCTCGTCGGCCTGATCATCGTGCTGACCCGCAGGTACTACTTCCTGACGCTCACCAACAGCCACGTGGTGATCAACTCGGCCAACCGCTGGAACAACCGGCCCGGCGACGTGGTCGCGGCCTTCCCGCGGCAGGCCTTCCCGGTCAGCCGGGTCAAGCGGGCGAGCATCTGGAGCTCGATGTACGTCCAGATGCCGGGCAGCGCCAACCCGGTGCGGCTGAACATCCACCGCATCTGGCGGGCCGAGATGGACCAGCTGAGCGCCGCCTTCCCGCCCGGGGCGATCGACCCGAGCTCGCAGCCCTTCGACACCCCGCAGAACCAGGGCTTCCCGCCGCCGGCGTACCCGATGGGCGGCCAGGCCGGGCCCGGCCGGCAGATGGTCCCGCCGCAGCCGCCGCACCAGCAGCCGCAGCAGGGCTTCGGCGCGCCGCAGGCGCAGCCGTACCCGCCGCAGCAGCCGCAGCCGTACCCGGGGGCGCAGCCGGGCCAGCCGTACCCGGCGCCGCAGGCCTACCCGCCGGCCCAGCCGTACCCGGCGCAGCCGGGGGCCCCGGTTCCCCCGCAGGGCCAGCCGTACCCGCCGCAGGTCCCGAACGTGCCGTACCCGGGGCAGCAGGGCTACCCGGGCCAGCGCTGACCGCGCGCCCGCGCCGACCGCGGCCCCGGTTCCCCGTGCGGGAGCCGGGGCCGCGGCCTTCGCTTTGGACCCGGGCCCGGACGCCGGGACCCGGCCACCGGGGGTGAGGCGGTGGTCGCCGGGCGCGGCCGGGGCCGGCTCGGCGCGCCCGCCCGGGCGGACTCTGCGAGGCTGAGAGGGACAGCAGCCTCGATCGAGGAGGCCCGCACCGATGCCAGCGCAGAGCCCGGAGCCGTCCGGGCGCAAGGCCCACCTCGCCGCGATCCGGGCCGCGGAGGTCCGGCACGCGCGGACCAGGCGGTGGCTGGTGCGCGGTCTGGTCGTCCTGGTGGTGCTCGCGGTGGTCGGCGCGATCGCGGTCGTGATCGCCGAGAACCAGGGCAGCTCAGCGCCGTCGGGCGTCCCGGCGCAGCCCCGGACCACCGCCGAGGGCCGGACCACCCCGCCGCCCTGGGACGCGCCGGCCGACGCCGCGGCGGCCGTCAAGGCGGCCGGCCTGCCGATGCTCGGCGCCGAGGGCACCGCCCTGCACATCCACACCCACCTCGACGTCTACGCCGACGGGCAGCCCGTGACCGTCCCCGCGCTGGTCGGCATCGACGAGAGCGCCCAGCGGATCAGCCCGCTGCACACCCACGACACCAGCGGGGTCGTCCACATCGAGTCGCCGGTGACGGCCGACTTCACCCTGGGCCAGTTCCTGACCGAGTGGCAGGTCTCCGCCTCCGCGGACCACTTGGGCGGGCTGCGCACCGATGCCACCCACACGCTCACCGCGTACGTGGACGGCAAGGCGGTGGGCGGCGACCCGGCGGCGATCGTGCTGCACGCCCACGACGAGATCGCCCTGGTGTACGGCACGGCCGCCGAGAACGCCGCCGTCAAGGTGCCGAGCGGCTACGACTGGCCGAGCGGACTCTGAGCCGGCCGGGGCCTTCCGCCCGGCGGTGAACCGCCGTCGAGTGGGGGCAGCCGTCGGGTGATCCGGTCGAACAGTTCCCTGAGCGGCTCGCCCAGTTCGCGGCCGAACTCGGTGAGCCCGTAGGTGACCTGGGGCGGTGTGGTCGGTGCGACCTCCCGTCGGACCAGGCCGTCCTGGACCAGGGCGCGCAGGGTCTGGGTGAGCATCTTCTCGCTGATGCCCTGGATGCTCTCGCGCAGCTCGTAGAAGCGCAGGTCGTTGCTCCGCAGGGAGATCAGCACCCAGATCCCCCAGCGGCTGGTCACGTGGTCGACGACGTCGCGCGCGGGGCAGTCGGTGTGAAACACGTCATACCGGCCCCCCGGTGCGGCCGCTCTGTACTGCGGGCCTTCCTCCATGTGTGGAGCTTACTTCAAGGTATGTCCTTACCAAAGGTAAGTCGATGCTCCTAGCTTGAGGGCCTCGGAGGACCTCCGAGAAGGACGAGCACGACGAGTGGTGGGAGCTGAACATGATCGTGGTGACCGGGGCCACCGGCAACATCGGCCGGCCGTTGACCCAGGCGCTGGCCGAGGCGGGCCGGGAGGTGACGGCGGTGTCGCGGCGGGCGGCGGCGGTGCCGGACGGCGTCCGCCACGTGGCGGCCGACCTGGCCGATCCGGGCGCCCTCAAGCCGGTGCTGGCCGGGGCGGAGGCGCTGTTCCTGCTGCTGTCCGGCGACCTGCACGGCGCCGGGGCCCGCCCGGCCGACCTCCTCGCCGACGCCGTGGGCGCCGGGGTCCGGCGGATCGTCCTGCTCTCCACTCAGGCCGTGGTGACCAGGCCCGTCGGCCCGACGCGGATCGCGTTGCGCGCACTGGAGGACAAGCTCCGCGGGTCCGGCGTGGAGTGGAGCATCCTGCGGCCCGGCGGCTTCGCGTCCAACGCCTTCTGGTGGGCCGAGTCGGTGCGCACCGACCGGCTGGTCGCCGCGCCCTTCGGGGACGTCGCCCTGCCGATCGTCGATCCGGCCGACATCGCCGAGGTGGCGGCGGCCTGCCTGCTGGACGAGCGGCACGTCGGCGGCCGCTACGAGCTCACCGGGCCGGAGGTGATCACCCCGCGCGGGCAGGCGGCGGCCCTGGCCGCCGCGCTGGGCGAGCCGGTGCGCTTCCACGAGCTCAGCCGGGAGGAGGCCAGGGCCGGCATGGCCCGGAACATGCCGGTGGAGCTGGCCGACGACACCCTGGACATCCTCGGCGCGCCCAGTCCGGCCGAGACCCGGATCAGCCCGGACGTCCAGCGGGTCCTCGGCCGGCCGCCGCGCCCCTTCGCGGACTGGGCCGCGCGCAACGTCGCCGCGTTCCGCTGAGCGAAGGTCCGTTGAGCGAAGGTCCGTTGAGAACGGGGCCGTTGAGAACGGGGCCGTTGAGAATGGTCCGTCGAGAACGGGGCCGTTGAGCACGGGTCCGCCGGGGCGGGCCGGGCTGGGTCGCCCCGGGCCTGCCGAACGGCACCGAGCAGGCCAGGGCCCTGGTCATCGGCGTCGACGGCACCCGCTACGACAAGCCGCTCGCCGCCGACGCGCCTGCGGGCGGGGGCCGTGCACCGGCCCCCGCCTCGCCCCCGTCCCGCCCCCGGTTCAGGCCAGGTCGCGCATCCGGCGGATCGGGCCGGCCAGCAGGATCACCGGGCTCACCACACTGACCACGGCGACCAGGAGCAGTGCTGTCCGCGGTCCCCAGGCCGCGGCGGCGGCCCCGGCGGCCAGGGCACCGACCGGGATCGCGCCCCAGGAGACGAAGCGGACCGTGGCCATCACCCGGGACAGCAGCTCCGGCGGGGTGTGGGTCTGCCGGTGGGTGCGGGTCACGATGCTGGTGACCACGACCCCCGCCGAGAACCCGGCGTTGCCGAGCGCGAACACCAGCGTCGCCCATCCGGATCCGGCGAGCGGGAGCAGCAGGGCGAAGGCGGTGGCGACCACGGCCGCCCGGCGCAACGCGACAGCGCCGCCGAACCGCGCCACCAGCCGGGGCGTGGCGGCCGCGCCGAGCAGGCTGCCCAGCCCGCCGGTGGCCATCAGGGCGCCGACGGCGGCGGCCGGGGCGTCGAGGGTGCGGACCAGGAACACCGGGGTGAGCGTCATCAGCCCGCCGCAGACGAAGTTCACCGCGGTGGCGTCGGCCACGCAGGGCCGGATCACCGGGTGCCGGGTGACGAACCGCCAGCCCTCGCGGATCTGCTCGCGCATCCCGGTGCCGCCGGCCGCCGGCGCGGCGGGCCGGCCGACCGGCGGCAGGGTGCCCAACAGGGCAGCCGAGGCCAGGTAGCTGACGGCGTCCAGCAGCATCGAGGCCGCGCCGCCGACCAGCTGCACCAGCACACCGCCGAGCGAGGGCCCGGCCAGGTCGGTGGCGGCGATGCTGCCGGAGACCAGGCTGTTGCGGGCGGTCAGCTGCTCCTTGGGGACGACGGCGGGCAGGAAGGTGGAGTTGCCGACGTCGAAGAGCACGCCGGCGAAGCCGACCAGTAGTGCCACCAGGACCAGTTGGGGCAGTCCCAGCACCCCGAGCGCGGCGGCCAGCGGCACCGAGGCGACGGCGGTGGCCCGGATCAGGTCCATCGCCACCTGGGTGCCGCGCAGCGGCAGCCGCTGGACCAGTACGCCGGCCGGCAGTCCGATCACCAGCCAGGCGACGTAGGCGGCGCCCGTGATCAGTCCGACCTCGAAGGCCGAGGCGTGCAGGGTGACCACCGCGATCAGCGGCAGGGCCACCGTCGTCACCTGGTCACCGAGCCGACTGACGGTCGAGGCGCTCCAGTAGCGCCAGAACGCCCCCGCCCCGCGGCCGCTGCCGCCGCCCCCGCCCACCGGATCCACCGTTCTCGCCGCGTCCACCGTTTCCGTCGTCAACGTCCGCCCCTTTCGCCGCCATCGGTCCACGACCGGGACCGCGCGGCTTCGCGAGTAAGTTCCCTTTGGGAACTCACTATACTGGGTGATCATGCGGCACATGGAAGCGGCGGACCCGGACTGCGCGATCTCCCAGGCCCTGGCGGTGGTCGGGGACACCTGGACCCTGCTCCTGGTCAGGGACGTCGCGGGCGGCACCCACCAGTTCGACGCCCTGCAGAACGGACTCGGCATCAGCCGCAAGGTGCTCACCGAGCGCCTCAAGGCACTGGTCGCCGACGGTGTCCTGGAGAAACGGCTCTACCACCCGCACCCGCCGCGCTACGAGTACCACCTGACGGACCGGGGCCGCGGACTCCTGCCGGTCCTGGTCGCCCTCCAGGACTGGGGCGGACGCTACGTCCTGGGCGACGGCACCCTCTCCGCCACCAGCGCCCCCGACTCCGCCGAGACCCGCCGGGTCACCGCCCTCACCGGCCACCGGATACCCGCGCTGGAACTCGACGCCGCCGCCGGGGGACGGGTCGACCCGGTCGCCGCGGACCGCGCCTGGACGGTGCTCTACTGCTACCCCGGCGCCTACGCCCCGGGCGGGGCGGACCACCCGCCCGGCTGGGGCGACATCCCCGGCGCGCCCGGCTGCACACTGGAGTCCTGCACCTACCGCGACCGGATGGGCGAGTTCACCGCCCGCGACACCGCCGTCTACGGCGTCAGCACCCAACGCCCGGACCAGCTGGCGGCCTTCGCCGAGCACGCCCGGATCCCGTTCCCGCTGCTCTCCGACGCCGGACTGGAACTCGCCGCCGGACTGCGGCTGCCCACCTTCCGCGCCGCGGGCGTCGAACGCCTCAAGCGGCTCACCCTGGTCCTCGACGCACGCCGCACCGTGCGCGGCGTGCTCTACCCCGTCACCGACCCCGCGGGCTCGGTCGAGGACGTCCTCGCCCTGCTGGACGGGCTGCGCGGCTGACGGCCGGGCACACGGAAGCGGGTGCGCCCCCGGCCCGGCCGGGGACGCACCCGCTCAACTGTGCTGCGACGGAGGGCGGTCAGTACCGTGAGGCGATCACGAACCAGCCGACCACCATGATCAGGACGACGGCGACGATCGCGATCGTGGTCGGCGTCAGCCGGTCCCGGAACTGCTTCACGGGCTCGACCCGCTGCGCCTCCTCGGTGCTCGACTCCCACCAGTTGCGCAGCCGCTGGACGTTCACGTCGAAGTCCGCGGTCGGGTACAGCGGACTCCAGGACAGGCCCGGCAGCGACCGCCGGCGCCCGCTCGTGGTGAAGATCCGCGCTGCCCGGGTCGGTCCGGAGCCTGCGTACGGTCCGCTGGACGCGGTGGTGCGGACGTCGACCCAGCGGATCTCCGCCCAGGAGTAGGTGCGCCCGGCCCCGAACCCCCAGCAGATCGTCACGCCCTCGGGTCCGACCCGGCTCCAGCTCCGCCACGCGCTGTAGAAGACCGGCACGAACAGCACCACGACGGTGCCGAGCGACCAGGCCACGAACACCGGCCCGGAGCGCACCATCCCGACCGACACCATGAGGACGAGGAAGGCGAGGGCGCCGGCCAGATGGGACTTGGAGGGGCGGAACAAGTCCTTGCCCCGGAACACCAGTTCGTTCACGGTCGCAGGCTACTCCGGTGCCTCGTCTGCGACCAGGCGGTTTGACGCGATCTTGACGGGAGCCGGCAGGCCGGCGGCCGGGTGGGCCAGCGGCCTTTCTGTATAAGGGAGTTGGCGGAACCGTGCCGTCCGTGGGAATGGTGAACCGGTGGAACCGCCTCATCCGTGGCCCGGTTGTCAGGCGCTCTTTCGCCCGGCCCGCCCGGCCTGTCCGCTGCGCCCGGCCCGCCCGCTCCACCCGCCCCGTCCGCGCAGGACCCGGCGGGCCGTGCCGAAGGTGAGCGCGGCCCACAGGACGGCGGCCACGCCCGCGACCCAGAGCTCGGCGCCGCGGAAGGAGAGGTCGTCGTCCAGGTTGGCCGGCGGTGCCCAGCCGTCCGGGTCGGCCAGCACCGTGGTGGTGCTGCCGACCGAGGAGCCGGAGCAGCCGAAGCCCCCGATGGTGCCGTGCGGCAGCGGGTGGCCGTCCTCGCGGCGGATGCCGCAGGTCCAGCTGACCCGGCCCGTCTTGTCCTTGCCGCTGTGCGCCGAGGTGACGACGACCCGGGTCTCCACCCCGCGGTGCGAGATCAGCTGGGCGCGCAGGGCGGGGGTGGGGACCACCAGGAGGATCAGGCCCAGCGCGACGGCGGGCCAGACCACCCAGCCGCTGCTGTGGATCATCATCAGTCCGACGACGGCCACCATCAGCACCAGGACGGCCAGGATGGTGCAGGGGGCCTGGTAGTCGGGGTTGGTGGCGAGGGCCAGCAGCCCGATCATCAGCAGCGGGGCGAGCAGCCCGACCAGCAGCGCGGTGCGCCGCACCGTGCGCGGCGCGAGCTGGACGTCCTTCCCGGGGCGCCGGCGCGCGGGCTTGGCAGGCCGGACGACCCCGGCCGCCAGGGGCCGCTTCTGCTTCTTGTTCGGACGCTTGGCCATGCTGCCCCCGCTCGGTGGTTCTGCTTCGTGCTCGCGACAGTGTGACGGCAGCCCCCGACGGCCGGAAGGCCGGGGTGCCGACCTGCCCGCGGTCACGTCCGGCCCACGGTCAGGTCCTGCCCAGGGCCGCCTGTTCCAGGTCGAGGTCGCGCTGGAGCAGCCGCAGGGTGGTGTCGCTGATCCGGTGCTCCTCGTACAGGCGGTGCAGCCGGTCGTTCTGCACCGCGATGACCTCCTGCCGCAGTTGGCGGTAGGCGTCGTCGGCGGTGGTGCCGTCGGGGGCCCCGGGGGTGCGGTCGAGCCGGGCGGTGAGGGCGCGGCGGACCCGGTCGACGGCGGTGTCCGGGACGGCCTCCAGCTCGGCCAGGCCGTCCACGTGCTCCAGGGCGGTGCGGTTGAGCTCGTCGCGGGCGTCGGCCTCCTCGCGCGCGGTGTGCTCGGGTTCCAGGGCGAGTCCGGAGCGGTTGACCACGGCGGCGAGGGTCAGGCCCTGGACGACCAGGGTGAGCACGACGTTGGAGACGGTGAGCACCAGGACCAGCGGCCGTCCGTCGAGCGCGGCTCCGCCCTCGGTCAGCAGCGGGATGGAGAGCGCGGCGGCCAGCGGCATGACGCCCCGGGTGCCGGCCCAGGTCACCACCCCGGCGACCCGCCAGGACAGCCGTCCCCGGCTGGGTTTGACGGCGCGGGTGAGCGGCAGGGTCCACAGCACCCGGACGGCGATCAGCACGGCGGCGATGGCCACCGACTGGAGCGGCCACCAGCCGGTGCCGGCCGGCAGCTCCCGGACGAGCGTGGGCAGTTCCAGGCCGACGATCGAGAAGACGACGCTCTCCAGCAGGAACACCACCACCGCGTACACGGCGTGCAGTTGCAGTCGGATCCGGGCGTCGGTGAGCCGGTGGCCGGAGCGGCCGAGCAGCACCCCGGCGACCACCACCGAGGTGACGCCGGAGGTGTGCGCGGACTCCGCCAGCACGTACGCCGCGTACGGGGTGACCAGGGCTATCACCGTCTCCAGCACCGGGTCGGTGGTGCGGCGGCGCAGCAGCCAGACCAGCCCGGCGACGGCCGCGCCGACCAGGCTGCCGCCCCCGCCGAGCAGCACCAGCTCGCCGCCCGCGGCGGGCAGGTCGACCGTCCCGCCGACGGCCACGGCGACGCCGACGGCGACCTTGAACAGCACCAGCGAGGTGGCGTCGTTGAACAGGCTCTCCGCCTGTACGAGCACCTGGACCCGCCCGGGCAGGGCGAGCCGGCGGCCGAGTGCGGTGACGGCCACCGGGTCGGTGCTGGAGAGCACGGCGCCGAGTACGAAGGCCATCGCGGGCGGCAGCCCGGCGACGGCGACGGCGACGAAGCCGACGGCCGCGGCGGAGGCGAAGACCAGGCCGAAGGAGAGGATGGTGACGGGCCGCCAGACCGTCCGCAGGTCGCGCAGGGACAGTTCCTCGGCGGAGGAGTAGAGCAGCGGCGGCAGCACCACCGCGCCGATGATCTGCGGGGGCACGTGCAGGGCGGGGACGCCGGGGAGGAGGGCGACGCCGAGTCCGGCGAGGACCAGCAGCGAGGGGGCGGGCACCCGCCATCGGCGGGCGAAGGTGGCCACGCTGGTGGCCAGGACGACCAGGACGAGAACGATCCCCACGGCGTGCATCTGCAGAAACGACCCATCGCAATGTCGGGGTCGCCGTGGCCCGATCGCCGCAGTCGTCCCCCGAGCCGACCAGACTTCCCGGCACACCGCTCGGCATCTTATCGGGCTTTTGGCGGGGTTCGGCAGGGGATTCCGGTGCCACGGCCCGGGCGGCAGCCTCGGTCATCGCCACGTCGACCGCAGGTCAGGCCCGGTCGCGACCCGTACTACCGGCCGGTAGTGCCGTTCCGAACGAATTCACCGAATGCTCGCCGGAAGTCTTGCGGGCCGTGCACGTACGGAAGTTGGATACACAACATCCCGCGACCCGCCGGGCCGACGAAGTCCCCCACGGAGCCCCGATGACCCTGCCGTCCCTGCGCCGCACCCTCGCCGCCGGTGCCGCCGCCACCGTGCTCGCCGCCCTCGGCGCCGCCCCGGCCGGTGCCGAGAGCGCCCCCGTCACCGCGCCGCCACTGGACGTCCTGACCTACAACACCTTCCTGATGAGCACCTCGCTCTACCCCAACTGGGGCCAGCAGCACCGCGCCCAGGCGATCGCCTCGGCGGACTTCTTCCAGGGCCACGACGTGGTCGTGCTGGAGGAGGCCTTCGACAACGCCGCCTCCGACGCCCTGATCGCCAAGGCCTCCGCCGCCTACCCCTTCCACACCCCCGTGGTCGGCCGCTCCACCGGCGGCTGGGACGCCACCTCCGGCAGCTACAGCTCCACCACCCCCGAGGACGGCGGGGTCACCGTGCTCAGCAAGTGGCCGATCCTGCACCAGGAGCAGTACGTCTACCAGGACGCCTGCGGCTCCGACTGGTGGTCCAACAAGGGCTTCGCCTACGTCGTCCTCGACGTCGACGGCCGGCGCACCCACCTGGTCGGCACCCACCTCCAGTCCACCGACTCCGGCTGCGCCAGTGGCCAGGCGGCCGCGATCCGGGCCAGGCAGCTCGGCGCGATGCGGGCGTTCCTGGACGCGAAGCGGATCCCGGCGGACGAGCCGGTGCTGGTCGCGGGGGACCTCAACATCGACTTCCACGGCACCGAGTACCAGTCCCTGCTGGACAACGGCTACCTCGCCCCGGCCTCCGCCCGCACCGGCTGGCCGTACTCCTTCGACACCGTCGACAACTCCGTGGCCGCCTACCGCTACCCGGGCGAGCCCAAGGAGGACCTCGACCACGTCCTCTACCGTGCCGACCACGCCCGCCCGCAGCAGTACACCAACGAGGTCCGCCGGGTGCACAGCGCGCCCTGGACGGTGAGCAGCTGGGGCAGGAGCTACACCTACACCGACCTCTCCGACCACTACCCGCTGATCGCGCACTGAGCCGGGGCGGTGCCGTCCACCAGGGGCAACGCCGCAGGTGGGGCGGGCCCGGTGTGGCGGGCATCACAGCTTCCGGGCCGGTTCGGGCTCCTACGATCGGGAGCGCGGACGCCGGCCACGCCGGGACCGGTGCCCGCCCGGCAGCCCCGCGATCCGGCCCGAGGAGAAGCGCACCTTGACCAGCCCCACCGCCGCACCCGACAGCTACTACCAGCGCACCGGCGAGCAGCAGTACAAGCCCACCGTCCACGCCCAGGGCGCCTGGCACCCGGACGAGCAGCACTTCAGCCCGGTGGGCGGCCTGATCGTCCACGCGATCGACCGGCACCGGGCCGGGCGCCCCGCAGACGGCCTCGCCCTGGCCCGGGTGAGCTTCGACATCCTCGGCCTGATCGCCCTGGACGAACTGGAGATCACGGTCGAGACCCTCCGCCCGGGCCGCACCATCGAGCTGGTGGAGGCGGTCGCCTCGATCGCCGGACGCGCCGTGGTGCGGGCCCGGGCCTGGTTCCTGGCCGAGCAGGACACCGCCGCCGTGGCCGGCACCCACGACGAACGGCTGCCCGCGCCCGAGGAGTTCGAGTCCTGGCCGATGAGCGAGCAGTGGGCCGGCGGCTACATCGCCTCGGTGGAGGTCCGGCGCCGCTCCACCGCGCCGGGCCGGGCCGCCGCCTGGCTCGCCACCCCGCTGGAGCTCGTCGCCGGGGAGGCCGCGAGCCCGCACGCCGCGTTCATCGCCCTGGTCGACACCGCCAACGGCATCGCCGTCCGGGAGCAGCCCACCGAGTGGATGTTCCCGAACACCGACCTGACCGTCCACTTCCACCGCCGCCCCGGCGGCCGCTGGACCGGCCTGGACACCGCCGTCAGCTTCGGGCCGGCCGGCCACGGCGTCACCAGCACCGTGCTGCACGACGTCCACGGCCCGGTGGGCCGGGCCGAGCAGATCCTCACCGTCCGTCGGCAGCCGGGCAGTTGACGATCCCGGTGGCTGCCGCTGGCGGGGCGGGCGGCAGCCACCGGGAGACGGCTCAGCCCGGCAGCGAGTCCATGAAGGAGCTCACCGAGAAGACCGCCTTTCCGGGCCCGGCCGGGCCGTAGCCGGGCGGGGAGGAGAGGCCGAACTCCTCCAGGGTGGCGCGGTAGGTCTGCAAAAGCCGGATGTGGTACTCCAGCGGCGCGCCCTGGGGGTTGGCCTTGCCCAGCGGGGTGGTGGGCTCGGGGCACCAGGTGGTGAAGCGCGGCACCACGCCGTGGGACATGAAGAAGCGCAGCCCCTCCCGGGTCGAGGCGATCGCCTCGTCGACGGTGGTGAAGCCGAAGGGCTCGGCCATCTCCACGCCCGCCACGAAGTTGGGGATCACGTTCTCCGCGCCGAACACCTCGGTGGAGTCCAGGATCCGGCGGTGCCACTCGTCCCGGCCGACGTAGCGCTCCTTGCCGGGGCAGTAGAGCTCGAACAGGCGCTTGTCCCACACCTCGAAGTTGGGGTGGTAGATCTTCACGCCGTAGTCGTGGAAGCGCTGCACGTCGTCGCGGGGCAGCGCCTGGGCGACCACCTTGCCGATCCAGCGGTCGGGGAAGCGCTCCTCGATGGCCTTGGCGTACTGCCCGTAGAAGTCCGCCTCGTCCCGGCCGCCGACCTGGGAGGTGATCGCGCCGCCGGTGAGGGTGTACGCCCGGGAGGCGCGGGCGGTGTCGTGGCGGTCGATGATCTCCAGCGCCTCCAGCACCTCCTCGACCGGCTTGACCCCGGTGTACGGCCGGCCGGCCGCCTTGTGCTGGCGCCAGTTGTGGTTGATGTCGCAGTACTGGCACTCCTCCTTGGCGCCGAAGTACTGGCAGACCCGGAACACCGTGAGGTAGATCAGGTAGCCCCACTGGATGGTCGGGGCGACCTCCATCACCGACTTCCCGTTGGCCAGGGTGTGCCGGTAGTAGTCCGGCATCGGCGGCAGGCCGACGTCGGCGATCCGCGCGCCGTCAAGGTAGAGGCCGAGCGTGCCGTCCTCGCCCGCGCGCACCCGGTACGGCGAGTCCGGGTTGACCCGCACCGACACCACCGTGCGGCGCAGCCCGTACGGCCCGCCGGTCAGCACGACCTCCTCCGGCGGCCGGTTGAGAGCGGCCGCGCCCAGCTCGGGCAGGGTGCGGTGGTCGAAGGAGAAGATGAAGTAGGACTTCGGTTTGACCTCGCCGCTCCCGTCGGCCCCGGTGCTGCCGCTGAGGGCGGACTCGTCGAAGGCCATGCCGCCGCGCAGCAGGTCCTCCTTGATCACCGCCTCCCGGGGCACGTCGGGGAAGCGCTCCATGAGGTCCTCGACGACTTCGGTGCGGCTGCGGGCCTGGCTCTCCATGTGCTGGTCTTCCTTCCTGGCCGCGTTCCTCGCACGGCGCCCCACCCATTCTTCTCCCCCTTACGCCGACGGTCGGACACCGGCCCGCCCGCCGGCCGCCCGCCGGCCGCCCGCCGGCCGTCCGCCGACCGTCCTCCGGCTGACCTCGCGGGCGCGGGCGGTCCCGATCGGGCGGTCCGCGGTCGAACGGTCCCCGCCGCGGCCGGTGCGATGCCGCCGGCCGGCGCGGGACACGGCGGGTGGTCGGCAGGTTGACGCGCTGCCCGGACGGGCGGGGACCGGCGGGTGCGGAACCGCAGCCCGGGGCCCGGGCGGACCGATGCATGACACCGGTGCGGCCAGACGCCGTCAGCCGGAACGTTCACCCTATCGGGTGTAGAAGATCGTCCGTTGCGATCCGGAACGGGCTTTCGCGCCTACGGTGGGGAACCGAGCGAGACGGGGCCCGTGGCGTGGAGTTCCCCATCGCTGCGGGCGAGATGACGACCCGTCACATCAGGTGATCCCTCTCGGAGGAGGCTCCATGCCCCTGTGCACCAGAACGGGTACCCCGCCCGGGCCCGTCGACGCCCCGGCGGAGGGCTCATGAGCTCCCCGGCGATCGACCGGATCCTGCGCGGTCCCACCGGACTCGGCACCGCCGGGCTGCAGTTGAGGCCGCCGACGCCGGCTCCCGAGGTCGCGGTTCCCGAGGTCGGGGCTCCTGAGGCTGCGGCTCCCGAGGTTGCGGCGCCCGGGCTGCCGGTGGAGGCGCCGACGGCCGACGTCCAGCTGGATGCCCCGGCGGTCGAGGTGCCGGCCGCAGCCGCGCCGGGCGGCAAGCCGAAGACCGGCGACCCCATCCCCGGGCTCTACCACCACCCGATCGCCGAGCCCGACCCGGTGCGGGTGGCGGAGCTCAGCCTGAGGATCAAGGCCTGGGCGATCGACGAGATCGAGCTCTACCCGCCGGAGTGGGAGAAGGACTTCGACGGGTTCTCCACCGGGCGCTACATGGTGGCCTGCCATCCCGACGCGCCGAGCATCGACCACCTGATGATCGCGGCCCGTCTGATGGTCGCCGAGAACGCGGTGGACGACTGCTACTGCGAGGACCTCGGCGGCTCGCCCGTCGGCCTGGGCAGCCGGCTGCTCCTCGCGCACACCGCGCTGGACCCGCTGCACACCACCGCGGAGTACCACCCGGCCTGGGAGGCCTCGCTCTCCGAGGACGCGCCCCGGCGCTCGTACCGCTCCGCGATGGACTACTTCGTCCGTGCCTCCACGCCCGCCCAGGCGGACCGCTTCCGGCACGACATGGCGCGGCTGCACATGGGGTACCTGGCCGAAGCCTCCTGGGGCGAGGCCGAGCACGTGCCGGAGGTCTGGGAGTACCTGGCGATGCGCCAGTTCAACAACTTCCGCCCCTGCCCGACGATCACCGACACCGTCGGCGGCTACGAGCTGCCCGTCGAGCTGCACGCGCTGCCCGCCATGCAGCGGATCATCGCGCTGGCGGGCAACGCGACCACCATCGTCAACGACCTCTACTCGTACACCAAGGAGCTCGCCAGTCCGGGGCTCCACCTGAACCTGCCGGTGGTGATCTCCGAGCGGGAGGGCGTCTCGCGCCAGGAGGGCTACCTCAAGGCCGTCGAGGTCCACAACGAGCTGATGCACGCCTTCGAGGCCGAGTCGGCCGCGCTGGCCGTCGCCTGCCCGGTGCCGACCCTGGTGCGCTTCCTGCGCGGGGTGGCGGCCTGGCTCGACGGCAACCACTACTGGCACCAGACCAACACCCACCGGTACAGCCTGCCCGACTTCTGGTGACGCGCCGGTCGGAATTTCGCACCTTTTCCGCTAACCAACCCTGATCACACTGGAGTTGACCCACATGTCCGTGACCGACGACCTCACCACCGCCGGCACCGCCATTCCCGGCCCGGCCACTCCGTACCAGAGCGACATCGCGCGCTACTGGAACAACGAGGCCCGCCCGGTGAACCTGCGCCTGGGCGACGTCGACGGCCTGTACCACCACCACTACGGCATCGGCGAGATCGACCAGGAGGCGATCGGCGACCCGGCCGACAGCGAGCGCGAGAAGAAGGTCATCGCCGAGCTGCACCGCCTGGAGTCCGCCCAGGCCGACGTGCTGCTCGACCACCTCGGTGACATCAAGGCCGAGTCCACCCTGCTCGACGCCGGCTGCGGCCGCGGCGGCTCGATGGTCATGGCCCACCAGCGCTTCGGCTGCCGGGTCGAGGGCCTGACCCTCTCCTCGCAGCAGGCCGAGTTCGGCAACAAGCGCGCCGCCGAGCTGGGCATCGGCGACTTCGTCCGCTCCCGGGTCGCCAACATGCTCGACATGCCGCTGGAGAACGGCTCGGTGGCCGGCTCCTGGAACAACGAGTCCAGCATGTACGTGGACCTGCACGACCTGTTCGCCGAGCACTCCCGGGTGCTGGCCGTCGGCGGCCGCTACGTGACCATCACCGGCTGCTGGAACCCGAAGTACGGCCAGCCGTCGAAGTGGGTCTCGCAGATCAACGCGCACTTCGAGTGCAACATCCACTCCCGCCGCGAGTACCTGCGGGCGATGGCCGACAACCGCCTGGTGCCCCAGGCCGTCATCGACCTGACCCCGGACACCCTGCCCTACTGGGAGCTGCGGAACACCACCTCGCTGGTCACCGGCATCGAGGAGGCGTTCATCGAGTCCTACAAGGACGGCTCCTTCCAGTACGTGCTGATCGCGGCCGACCGGGTCTGACCCGGCACCCTCCGCACGACCGGCACCCCGGTGCCGGACCGACGGGCGGGCTGCCCGCCCCGCTGCCTGCGGGGCGGCCGCCCGAGGGGCGGGGGGCCGGCCCGCGGGGGCGGGGCCGCCCCAAGAGGGGGGGGCGCGGCGGGTGCCCCTGCAGCGGGTCACCCCGCG
>NZ_JBIWAQ010000017.1:0-64465 GCF_044760155.1 Kitasatospora sp. NPDC098652 | reverse complement strand
CCCGCCGCCTCCCGGGCCCCCCGGGGACCCCCCCCCCCCCCCCCCGCCCCCCCCCCCCCCCGGCGGGCCCCCCCGCCCCCCCCCCCCCCCCCCCGGGGGGGGGGCCCCCCCCCCGTCGGCCGTCGGCCGGGCCGACGGGGCCGGTGCCTGCCCCTCAGGCGCGGGCGCGGCGGGTGAAGGTGAGGTGGGTCACCCCGCTCGGGCTGCTCACCGCCTCGATGTCGAAGCGCTCCTCCAGCCCCTCCAGCCCGTCCCAGAGCGACTCGCCCCGGCCCAGCACGATCGGCACCACGACCACGTGCAGGTGGTCGACGAGGTCGGCCTCCAGGAACGCCCGGACGGTGCGCGGCCCGCCGCCGATCCGGACGTCCAGGCCGCCGGCCGCCTCCCGGGCCTTCCGCAGCGCCTCCCCGGGGGAGCCGTCGACGAAGTGGAAGACCGTCCCGCCCTCCATCTCCACGGTCGGGCGCGGGTGGTGGGTGAGCACGAAGACCGGGGTGTGGAACGGCGGGTTCGGCCCCCACCAGCCCCGCCAGTCCTCGTCCTCCCACGGGCCGCGCTGCGGGCCGAACTTGTTGCGGCCCATGATCTCGGCGCCGATGCCGTCGCCCCAGGTGCGGGCCATCGCGTCGTCCACCCCGGTGTCGCCGCCCTCCTTGCCGGCCATCTGCCGGAAGGTACGGGTGGCGAAGAACCACTCGTGCAGCCGGTGGGAGGCGTGCCCGAAGGGCTCCTCCAGGGTCTGGCCCTCACCGGTGCCGTACCCGTCGAGGGAGATCGAGAAGTTGTGGACCCGGACCAGGGACATCGTGCCGCCTCCGCTGCTCGTGGCTCTCGGGCGGCCGCTCGCAGCCGTCCGCTCGCGGTCACGCTAGCGCGCGGGTACGACAGATCGGACGAACCGTCACGGACGGGTCACGGCGTGCCCCGGGAGGCGGCCGCCGAGGCCGGAACCCGGGGAGGAGGTGGCGAAGTCGCCACGATATTGTCGTGCCTTCTTCACGAGGTGCACGCCTGGTCCGGCGATGCTGCCTCCGGCGGCGCGCACCCGCGGCCGTCGTGACCATCCCCGGGGGGACGATTCCGATGACCGTACGCCGTACCCTGGCAGGCCTGCTGGCCGCCGGCCTGCTCGCCACCGCCGCGGCCCTGGTGCCCACCGCGGCCCCCGCCGCCGCCGACACCGGCACCGGCGACCTGCCGTTCGGCTCGGCCACCACCGTCGGCCTGCACAACACCTACGACCCGGCCGCCTATCCGTACCTCGCCCAGAGCCTGGACACCGGCACGGGCATGATCGAACTCGACCTCTGGACCGACACCATCACCCAGGAGTGGAAGGTCAGCCACTCCAACCCGCTCGGCAACTCCAACAACTGCACCGCCGCCGACACCCCGGCCCAGCTGTACGGCGGCGGCACCAACAAGAACCTGGAGCACTGCCTCGACGACGTCCGGGTCTGGCTCGGCGCCCACCCGGGCGCCGGCCCGCTGGTGATCAAGCTGGAGGTCAAGGGCGGCTTCGCGGCCAACCTCGGGATGGGCCCCGACCAGCTGGACGCGCTGATCGCCGCCCACCTCGGCGACGCGGTGCTGCGCCCGGCCGACGTGCTGGCCAAGCCCGGCGGCGGTTCCTACGCCACCGTCGACGAGGCCGTCCGGGCGGGCAACTGGCCGAGCCGCTCGGCCCTCGCCGGTCGGGTGCTGCTCTACGCGATCCCGGGGACGGTCGAGGAGCACAACCCCTTCGACACCCTGCACACGGACGTCGAGTACGGGCGGCACCTGCGCGACCTGGCCGCCTCCGGCCGGATCGACCGGGCCCAGCTGTTCCCGGCCGTGCACGGCGCGGCGGGCGGCGACCCGCGCGCCAAGTACACCGGCGCGGACGCCGGGATCCGCCCGTGGTTCGTGGTCTTCGACGGCGACGCCGCCGGCTACCTGAACGGCATCGACACCGCCTGGTACGACCGCTCGCACTACCTGCTGGTGATGACCGACGCCCAGAACGTGGCGCCGACGATCAGCGCCACCGACCCGACCGCCGACCAGGCCCGCGCCCGCACCGAGCAGCTGGCCCGGGCGCACGCGAGCGTCGTGTCCAGCGACTGGCGCAAGCTCCCAACGGTGCAGTCCCTGGTGCTGAACCGGGGCTGACCGTCGGGCCGACGGCCTGGGCTCCGCTCTCGTGGCGGAGACCCTGGGCTTCGCCCCCGTGGCGAAGATCCTAGGCTCGCCCCCGTGGCGAAGACGATCGAACAACTGGTGGACGGCCTGGCGGGGACGTACGAGGTCAGCGAGGTGTGCCTGCTGCTCGAGGCGCACCTGGCGCGCGGCGACACGGCGTTCCACGCGGAGGTCGGAGCGGCTCTGCACCGCCGCTTCGGCTCGGGCTGGGCGGGTGCCGAGCACGACTCCCTCTACGACCACGTCCTCTGGGACGTGGTCACCACCCCCGGGCGGGTGCACGTGGAGCGCGCGTTCGAGTTGAAGCCCGCCGTCAGCACGCGCCCCGGTCGGCCGCTCCGCCGGGCCGCCGCCGTGCTGGCCGAGTACCAGCCGCTCGAGGCCCTGGCCTGGGTGTTCGCGGCCCCGGCCGACCATCCGCGGGTGCCGGAGGAGCTGCGGGCCTGCCTGCTGCAGGAGTTGGTGCTGCGTGGCGCCCCGGTCGCGGAGCTGCCCGAGGCACGGGCCTGGGCGGCGGCCTCGCCGTACTGGGCCGCGCACCCGCTGGCCCGGCTGCCCTGGACCCTCGACCCGATCGAGGGCAAGCCGCTCATGGCGCACTACTCGCGCGGCGGGGTGGCCTTCGGCGCGCCGTACCGGCTGCCGGAGGGCGGCCGGATCGCGGCGGCCGGCCGGGTGGCGGTGGAGATCGGGGCGGACGAGCCCGGGCTGACCGTGGCCGTGGAGCGCTGGGCACGGCAGTTCAACGGGCAGCTGGAGGCGGCGGTGTTCGAGGCCGAGCGGCCGGTCGCGCCCGAGGAGCTCCCGGGGACGCTGGCCGGGCTGCCGCTGGACTGCATGTCCGGGGAGGGCTGTCGCGGCCCACTGGGCGGCGTGCCCGGTGTGGACGAGGCCCACGGCGGGGCGCACGCCGGGCACCTGGCGGTCGTGCCGACCACCGCCGCCGAGGTCTGGCGCCAGCTCTTCGCCGCCGCCTCCACCGGCCCCGGGGACGAACGCGGGTGGTCGTACGGCGGCTACGGACGGCTGGAGGCCTGGCGTTCCCTCGCGGCGCTGGTGGGCGCGGGCCCGGAGGACCCGGTGGCCGAGGTGGCGCGCCGGGCGGGGGAGTGCGCCTGGTACGGCTTCACCATGTGCGGGGACTGGTTCATCTGCGACGGCCTGGACCTCGGCTTCGCCGTGCTGGACCCTGGGCGCCGCCGGCTCGCGGTGATCGCCGCCACGGACTACCGGGGCGGCTGACCGGCCGGCTCAAGTCATCGACGGGTACGGCGAGTTGACCGGAGATGAAGACTCCGAACGGGGCTTCCGGGGAGCTCCGGGGCTCGCCATCCTGTTGGGCATGACCCGAACTCTACGCGCGTGGAAGACCCGTGCCGCGGCCGTCGCCGTGCTCACCCTGGCCACCCTGGCGCCCGTCGCCGTCGCTACCGAGGCGCAGGCCGCGGTGAGCGGCAAGGTGTGCGTGTCCGCCCTGCCGTCCCAGGCCCGGACCACCCTCAACCTGATCGCCAAGGGCGGGCCGTTCCCGTACCGCCAGGACGGCGTGGTGTTCACCAACAAGGAGGGCGTGCTGCCCTCCCAGCGCTCCGGCTACTACCACGAGTACACCGTGGTGACCCCGGGCGCGCCGACCCGCGGCACCCGCCGGATCGTCACCGGCCAGCGCTCGCGGGAGGACTACTACACCGCCGACCACTACGCGACCTTCCGGCTGATCGACTTCGGCTGCTGACCCGACCCGCCGCCCCCGACCCGCCGCCCCCGGGCCCCGGCCGTGCGCCGGGGCCCGGACGGTAGGGTCGGCGCTGCCCGCCCCACCCGGGCCGCTGAGCGGCCGCCGGAGCGGCGCCCGCCCTCCCGTACTCCGGAGGACCCCGGAAGCCCGCCCTGCCCCCGCCTCCGCGCCCGGAGGCCCGCCGGGCCGCTCTCCGCTACCGACCGGTCGAACACCGACGGTATTGTGACAGGTTCGTGGAGGGGGCGCAGATGGCGAAGTCAGCAGTTGGTGACGGGACGGGCGGGCCGGAGCAGCCGGAGCAGCCGGGGGAGCGGGCCTCGGCCATCGCCCGTCGGCTGGACCGGCTGATGGCCCGCGAGGCGACCAGGTCGGGCGGCCGGCCCCCCGCCTACCGCGAACTCGCCGACCGGATCAACCGCCTGGCGGGGCGGGACGTCATCTCCCGCGACACCGTGCGCAACCTCCACCTCGGCCTGAACCAGAAGGGCCAGGCCTGCAACCCCACGGTGGACACCCTCGACTGGCTGGGCCGGGGCTTCGGCATCGGCGCCGGCGCGAGCTACTTCCTGGACGACGCCAAGGCCGCTTTGGTCGACGAGCAGCTCGACCAGCTGGAGCGGATGGCCGAGTTGCGGCAGGCGCTCGGCAACGACGGGGTGGTCAACCTGGTCAAGCGGGCCTCCGCGCTGTCCGACGGCAGTCTGCGGGTGCTGCTCTCGCTCGCCGACAACCTCCGCAAGCTCGAACAGGACGCGAGCGGCCAGGACACCGGCAGTCAGGACGCGAGCAGCCGGGGTGCGAGCGGCCGGAACGCGGGCCCGACCGGCGCCGGATGAGCGGGAGCACCGCGCCACCCACCACCGTCCCCCGTCCCCCGACCCGCTCCCGCCCCCGCTCCGAAGGAACACCCCCACCTTGGCCTTCCCCCGCGGCCTGCGCCGACGCTGCGAGCAGCGGCTCTCCGGCCTGAGCCTGCCCGCCCCGTTCACCGTCGAGGGCTTCCGCGCCGCCCTGGAGCGCGAGCGGGGCCGGCGCATCGTCATGGAGCCGCTGCCCGCCCTCGGCCCCGACCTGCCCTGCGGGCTGTGGATCGCGCTGCCGAGCATCGACGTCGTCTACTACGAGGAACGCACCAGCCCGGCCCACCAGGACCTGATCAAGCTGCACGAGCTCGGCCACGTCCTGTGCGGCCACACCGGCACCCTCGAACTCTCCCGGCTCAGCGCGCTGCTGCCCGACCTGACGCCCGAGCTGATCGCCCAGCTGATGGGCGCGGGCCGCACCAGCTACCACACCGCCGAGGAGCAGGAGGCGGAGATGATCGCCCTGCTGCTCGCCGACCTGGTCGGCTCCACCACCGACCCGAGCCCGGTCTCCGACCGGCTGGCCGAGAGCCTGATGCACCCGATACGCCAACCCCGGTGGAGGAAGTCCTGATGCGCCCGCTGTTCACCTGGCTGATGCCCTCGCTGATCTGGGGCGTCGTGCTCTGGCGGGCCCCCACGGCCTTCACCACCCGGGCGAACCGGGCACTGTGGGCGGCCTTCACGGCGATCGCCCTCGGGCTCAGCTGCCGTCCGGCCTTCGTCGAGCGGGGCCTGGGCGACCTCACCGGCATCCGGGACGTCACCCAGCTGCTCAAGCACCTGGCCGGCGTCGCCGCGGCGTACTTCCTGCTGGAGTACGTCCAGGAGGTGCGGCGCCGCCCGGAACGGCCCCGGGCCGCCCGCGTACGGCTGCTGCTCGCGGTGGTCGTGGGCGTCGCGCTGAGCCTGCTGTTCGTCCTCGCCCTCCCGCACGACGCCGACGGCGGCTTCGGCATCGACGCCCACTTCGGGGACCCGTGGGTGAAGGCCTACCTGTGCGTCTTCAACACCGCCTTCGCGCTGGCCAGCGCGCGGGCGATGGTGCTGTTCTGGTCCAACCGGGCCGCCGTTCCGCGCGGGGCGCTGCGGGTGGGGGTCAACTGCCTGGCGGCCGCCGGTGCGACCGGCCTGCTGTACACGCTCTACCGGTACTGGTTCACCCTCACCAAGGGCGACTCGACCCGGTTCGACGCCGCCGGGAAGCCGATCCCGCTCCAGGACACGGCCAGCGAGCTGCTGCCCGCGCTGATGCTCGTGCTGCTGGTCCTCGGCGTCACCATCCCGCCCGCCCGGACGGTGGTCGGCTACCTGCGCGACCAGTACGCGCTGTGGCGGCTGCACCCGCTCTGGGCGGACGTGGTGGCCGCCGTCCCCCAGGTGGTGCTGGGCACCCCCAGCAGCCGGCTGCGGGACGTGCTGACCGTCCGGGACCGCTCGGTCGAACTCGCCCACCGGGCCTTCGCCATCCGGGACGCCGCCCTGGTGCTGCGCGAGGACACCCAGGGGACCGAGTGCGCTCCGGCCTGCGGGGACACCCGGGCCGCCGAGTGCGTCCCGACACCCGCCGCCTGCGAGGACCTCGCCCGGGTCGAGGCCCGCTGGCTGCGCGCCGCCGTCCGCCACCGGGCCCGCGATCTGCCCGCCCCGACCCCGCCGGCGGCCCTCGCCGCGACCACCGGTGGCCGCACCCCGCGCGAGGAGATCGCCTGGATGCTCGCCGTGGCCGCCGCCTACCGCCGGCTCGGCGCGGACGGGACCGCGTAGTCACCGAAGCCACCGAGCGCTCCAACCTCTCCGGCCGACCGGTCAGTTGACGCACCGACCGTCGGTCGGCGACTCTGTTCGCCAGTCAGTGCCATGAGGGAGGTGCGGTTTTCGCTGTTCGGCGATTATGATCGTCACCGCAGCGGGGTTGCCCGCCGAACCAACAGGGGGGTCGGGGGATGTTCAGCACGGTCGACAGCCGGGTCGGACGCGGGTGCGCCACCGCTTCACCGGGGGAGGCCGGAGGGGACTCCCGGTGGCACCGCCGTACCCGTGACACGGGTTGGAGCTAGGGCCGTAGCGCGGGGTACGGCGGCCCGGTGGCCGTACTGAGGGCTCCCGTCCCACGGGGGTGGGCGGGAGCCCTCAGGCGAGCAGGCGGGCCGGGAGGTACGGGGACTCGACGTGGACGGTCCAGCCCCGGCGCCGGGCATGGCAGGCGAGGGCGAGGACGTCGAGGCTGATCGCTGCCTCGGGGTCGGTGGCGCGGTCGGCGACCGAGTGGTGGTCGCGGTGGGCTTCGAGGGCGTCGATCAGCGCCAGCGAGAAGCTCGTCTCGTCGCCCTCCACGAGCTGGGAGAACAGGACCACCGGCGGGGCGGGGAAGCCCCACTCCTTCGTCCGCTCGACCTCGCGCAGGGCCCGTTCGGTGGCCGGGAGCGGGTCGACGCCCCGGAAGTAGTCGTGCAGGGCGACGCGGTAGGCGGCGTACGCGGAGCGGTCGGTGGTGGAGTGGGTGGGGCCGGCCAGGACGACCGGGGCGAGGTCCTCGCGGACGCCGGTGATCAGGGCGAGGTCGAGGGCGAGGTGCCAGTGGCCGGGGCCGGAGTCCTCGCCCCGGGTGGCGGGGTAGCGGACCGTCCGGCCGTCGATGGTCACCTCGGCCTCGGTGCCGGGCTCGGCGAGGGCGATGCGGAAGAGCGCGGCGCCCAGTTGGGAGGCCAGGCGCAGGCCGGCGAGCTGGGTGTCGGTGACGTCGGCGGACTGCGAGGCGCGGGCCTGGAAGAGGTGCACCTGCTTGCTCAGGGCGCGGGCGAGCCGGGAGACGGTGTGGCGGTCCTCGGGCCCGGGGTTGATCGCCTCCTGGGTCCGCAGTTCGTACAGCGCCTCGCTGTCGGGGTGGAAAGGGAGGGCCGGGCTCGGTCGGTCGATGCGGACCGGACCGGCGGCGAGCTGGGCGACGGCGTCGGCGCGCCGGTCGCGGCCGAGCCCCGCGACCCGGGGGCCGGGGCCGGCGAAGCCGGTGACCAGGGCGTGCGGGAGGTAGTCGGTGTCGACGGCGGGGAGCCAGCCGTGGGCCCGGTGGGCGAGCGCGGCGAGGGCGAGCGGGAGCAGCGGGAGGAGGCTGCGCGGGCGGGTGCCGTCGGCGTGGTCGAGCAGGGCGAGCAGTCCGGCGTCGAAGGCCGCGCGGTCCTGCGCCGCGAGGGCGCGCAGGGTGTGGAGGGCCTGGGTGGCGTCGCTGTCCCGGTCCTCGATCCGGGCCAGTGCGGCGTCGATGGCGGCGAGTCGCTGCTCGGCGGTCGCGGCGGTCGCGGCGGTCGCGGCGGACTCGTCGTCCGTCGAATCGGCGCCGGTGGCGTCCTCGTCGCGGGTGCGGCCCAGGAGGTGGGCCATGAAGCCGTTGACGAGCTGGGCGGCGGAGTAGCCGCCGCCGGCGGGCATGGCCTGCCAGGTGAAGGCGAAGGCCTCGCCGTGCCGGGTGAACCGGTCGGAGAGGATCGCTAGGCAGAGCGCGTCGAGCCAGTGCCGGGGGAGGACGGGGCGGCGCCGGACGCTCCCGTCCGCGTCCTCGGGGTCGTAACCCATCCCGAAGTTCGGGTAGTCGAGGAACACCTGGAAGCGGTCGTACCCGTAGTACGCGGCGAAGGCGATGGCGCCGGCGGCGGCCTCGGTGGCGTCCTTGAGGACGGCCCTGGCCTCCGGGGTGTCGAGGGCGGGGGAGTCGGCGGAGAGCGCGCCGAGGTAGTCGAGGAACTCGTCGGCGATCAGCCGCCATTCGGTGGCGGTCATCAGGTCGGCGCGCGAGTACGAGTGGACCATCCGTCCGATCCGGTCGGTGAAGCCCTCGCGGGCCGCCGAAACCGCCGCTCCGTCCACCTGGTGACGCTCGATCCGCACAGCTCTGCTCCTTGATTCCTTGCCTGGTCGTCAGCCTAGGCGAGGGGTCCGACAGCGTGCGGCGCGGGGGGCGGTGGCGGCCGGACGGTTTCAAACGATGTTTGAAAAAGGTCGGGAGCGCGCTAGTGTCATGATCGGCGACAGCGGATCGCGCCGCGGCGAAGCCCGGCATCCGCCTGCCATCGGCGAGTTGAGGGTCGGTTGCGCCGGACCGCCGGACCGCTGGACCGCCGGCCTGCCGAGTCCGCCGCTGCCGCCGTGAACCGTCCATGAGACATCCATGCACCGTCCTGACCCGCGAGGGAGAGCAAATGTCGGAAGAGCTGAGCCGCGAAGTGCCCGAGAAGACGCCGGTCTTCGACACCGCCCACTGGCAGGCCCGGCTCGACGGACTGCTCGCCGCCCACCGCATCCACGGCGCCACCCTGGCTGTGCTCGCCGGTGGTGAGATCCACGAACTGGCCTCCGGCATCCTGCACTCGGAGACCGGCGTGGCCGTGACCACGGACTCCGTGTTCCAGATCGGCTCCGTCAGCAAGGGCTACACGGCGGCGATGGTGGTGCTGCTCGCGGACGCCGGGAAGCTCGACCTCGACGCGCCGGTCGTGGACGTCCTGCCCGAGTTCGCGGTCGCCGACGCCGAGGCCACCCGCACCATCACTCCGCGTCAACTCCTCAACCACACCAGCGGCATCGAGGGCGACTTCGTCAGCGACACCGGCCGCGGGGACGACTGCCTGGCCCGCTACCTCGAGGGCGCCCGGACGGTCGGACTGACCAACCCGCCCGGCGCGACGGTGTCGTACTCCAGCACCGCGTACAACGTCCTCGGCCGGATCGTCGAGGTCGTGACCGGCGGCACCTGGGACGAGGCGTTGAAGGAACTGATCACCGGCCCGCTCGGGCTGGAGCACACCATGACCCTGCCGGAGGAGGTGCTGCGCTTCCGCGCCGCGATGGGGCACATGGGCGACCCGGGCGAGGAGCCGGTGCCCACGCCGCTGTGGAACATGATGCCGCCGTCGGCCGGCCCGTACGGCGGGATCTGCGCGACGGCGGCCGATGTCGCCCGGTTCGCGCGGCTGTTCGTGGACGGCGGGGTCGCGCCGGACGGGACGCGGGTGCTGCCGGAGGCCGTGGTCGGGGCGATGCTCAACCGCGAGGTCGAGATGCCCGACCAGTGGTTCCTCGGTGCGCACTGGGGGCTCGGCTGGGGCCTGTTCGAGTGGGACGGCGTCCGGGGCTTCGGCCACGACGGAAGCACCTTCGGGCAGTTGGCCTACCTGCGGGCGATGCCGGAGAAGGGCGTCGCGGTGGTGCTGCTGACGAACGGCGGGGGAGCGGCGCCCAAGGTGTTCGAGGCGCTGTGCCGGGAACTGTCGGCGGAGTTCGCGGGCGTGACGATGCCCGGCTTCGAGCCGCCGGCCCGGCCGCCGGTGGTCGAGCTCGGGGCGTTCGTCGGCAGCTACCGCCGGGAGGGCTTCCTGATGACGATCGCCGAGGGCGGCGGTGAGAGCGGCGGCGAGGGTGCGCTGACCCTCACGTACGAGGGGGCGGACGGCCTCGCGGGGACCTTCGACCCGCTGGTGTGGCAGCTGACGGCGGTGTCGGACACCCCGGCGAAGACCGTCTTCGCGGGGCGGCGGAACGAGAAGGACGCGTGGATACCGGTGGTGTTCTACGCCCTGGCCGACGGGAGCCGGTACGTGCACTTCGGCGTCCGGGCCACGGCGAAGGCGGCGTAGGCACACAGACACGTAGGCACACAGGCACACAGGTACGCAGGGGCGGGTCGTTCGGGGAACGGCCCGCCCCCGGCCGTGGCAGGGCGGTGGCGGTGGCGCGGGTGCGGGACGCGGAGGGCATGCGGGCTCCTTGGCGGGGCCTGAGCATTTGAACGTTCAAAATCGCGGCAAAAGCCTTGACCCATGTGATCGGTGACATGTGTTATTTCACATGCCGCGTCGGATGCCGTCAACGGAAAGCGCACGGGCGGCCGGCAGTCCCCCGAATCCGACCGAGAGTCAGCCCCGAGAGTCACCCCCGAGAGTCACCCCTGACCGAGAGTCACCCCCACGCACCCCCACCACCCCCCACAGGAGCGCACGTGCGCCTTCTCCCCCGCCGCCTCGCGGCACCCCTGCTCGCCTCGGCCCTGGCCGTGACCGGCCTCGGAGCCGTCACCCTCGGCTCCGCCGCCCCGGCCGCCGCGCTCGGCAACGGCAACGCCCTCACCCCGCCGATGGGCTGGAACTCCTGGAACTCCCTCGGCACCGAGGTCACCGAGGAACAGGTCGTCCAGACCATCGACTTCATGGCCGCCAACGGCCTGGTGGCGGCCGGCTACAACACCGTCACGATCGACGACGGCTGGTCGCTCTGGCACCGCGACGGCCAGAGCGCCGACTTCGTCCGGACGCCGTACGGCTCGATGCAGCTGTACGACGCGGCCGGGAACCCGGTCGCCGGGACGGACGGCAGCGGCAACGACCCCACCTCCGGCCACCTGGTCCCGCGCCCCGACCACTTCCCCTCGCAGACCGTCGACGGCCGGACCGTCAACGGCATCCAGTACCTGGCCCGGTACGCCCACAGCAAGGGCATGAAGTTCGGGCTCTACGCCACGGACACCTACGAGACCTGCCAGATGCACCCCGGCAGCCTCGGCCACGAGGCCACCGACGCGGGCGACTTTGTCTCCTGGGGAGTCGACTACGTCAAGTACGACGACTGCCCGTACGGGCCGCAGATCACCGGCCCGGACGGCCACGACTACTCGACCCAGGGCGAGGGCAAGGAGCTCACCCGCTCCGTCTACGCCCGCGTCCAGACCTTCCAACGGGCCCTCGACGCCGCCTCCGCCGCCCAGGGCCGCCCGAAGGTCACCCTCAGCGTCTCCGCCCAGCCCGTCCACACCGGAGTGCCCTACCTCCTCGACCCGGCGGACCCGGCCCGCACCGACCCGGTCGTCCGGGCCGCGGGCACGGCGCCGTTCAGCGCGCCCGGCTACGCCCCGACCGGCGTCTGGTGCGGCCAGGTGGCCAACCTCTGCCGGATCGGCGGGGACCGGGACAGCGAGCTCGACGGCGTGCTGTGGAACGGGCAGTTGCAGACGGCCCTGCGCTACCCCGGGAACGTGCGCCCGGGCAGCTGGAACGACCTCGACATGATGTACACCGGCTGGAACGACGTCTACGGCCTCTACGGCACCACCGACACCTGCACCTGCCACAAGCCGTTCACCGACGACGAGTCACGCACCGAGACCTCCGTGCTGGCGATGCTCGCCGCCCCGCTGATCTCCGGGGCCGACCTGCGGACCGCCGCCCAGTCCCAGCACACCGACGGCGGCCACACCTGGTCCACGGGGATCGGCGCGTCGAGCCTGGCGGTCCTGGAGAACCGGGACGTGGTCGCCGTCGACCAGGACGCGCTGGCCAAGCCCGCCACCCTGGTCGGCTCCGCGCCGACGAGCGGCACGGCGCCGGTGGTGCTCAAGCGGCAACTGGCCGACGGGAGCACCGCCGTCCTGCTGGTCAACCAGGACCCGGCCGCCGCGCACACGATCGGCACGGACCTCGCCGCGCTGGGGCTGACCGGCGGGTTCACCTACAAGGAGCTGTGGACCGGCGCGACCGGCACCGTGACCCCAGGCGCCGCGGGCGGTACGGTCGGCGGCACCTGGGTGCCCGCGCACGGCGTCGCGATGTACCGGCTCACCCCGCAGGCCGCGACCGGCCCGGCGACGGTCGTCGACGACGGCAGGTACCACGCGCTGGGCACGGGCGGCGCCGGCGGCCCGGTGCTGGAGGTCGCCGGCACGTGCAGCGCGCCAGTGGGCTCGGCCGCCGACGTCAACACCTGGTGGCCC
This sequence comes from Kitasatospora sp. NPDC098652, assembly GCF_044760155.1. NCBI lineage: Bacteria > Bacillati > Actinomycetota > Actinomycetes > Kitasatosporales > Streptomycetaceae > Kitasatospora > Kitasatospora sp. NPDC098652. Next base: position 51,918 of record NZ_JBIWAQ010000017.1, on the reverse strand, counting down.
ACCCACACCTCGGAGCAGTGGACCTTCACCGGCAACCCGGACGGCACCGTGCGGATCAGCGACAACTGCGACACCGCCACCCACGTCCACACCGTCCTGGCGGCGGGCACCTCGCCGGGGAGCAGCGCCTACCTGCTGAACTACTCGCCGGGCAATCCGTGGCAGGAGTGGCGGGTCGTCCGGAACACCGCGACCGGCGTGCTCACCGTCACCAACGTCGCCACCGGTCTGGCGCTCGACGCGGGCGGCGGGACGGCGGGCACGACGGTGACCACCGCGGCGCCGAACGGCGCTGCGGCGGGCCAGGGTTGGAGCGTCCTCTCGTAACACCGGGAGGGCGGCCCGAAGGCCCGGCGGCCGTCCCCCTCGGGGGCCGGCCGCCGGGGCCCGTGGTGGGATGATGGGCCGGACGGTTCCGCAGGTGAGGGGTGGCACATGAGCAGCAGGTTGCGGGTGCTGAGGCAGCAGAACCGGCTGAGCCTGGAGGCGCTGGCCGAGCAGGTCGGGGTCACCAAGAGCTACCTCTCCAAGGTCGAGCGCGGCCTCAGCGACCCGTCGATCTCCACCGCCCTCAAGCTGGCCCGCGCCCTCGGGGTCGACGTCGGCCGGCTGTTCTCGGACGAGGTCGAGCCGGAGCTGGTGACGGTGGTCCGCGCCGGGGAGCGGACCCCGATCGCGGGCGGGGCCGGCCCCGGTGCCCCGCACTACGAGGGCATCGCGACCGGCCTCAGCGGCAAGCGGATGGTGCCGTTCGTGATGTACCCGCCGACCGACGCCACCGGCTCCCCGTTCAAGTCGCACCCGGGGGAGGAGTTCTTCTTCGTCCACGCGGGCACGGTGGAGCTGGAGTTCCCCGAGCGGACGGTGGAGCTGGGCACGGGCGACAGCGTGTACTTCAACTCGGCGGTGCCGCACCGCTGCCGGAGCACCGGTCCGGAGCCGGCCCACGTCCTCGTGGTCATCCACGACGAGCAGGACGGCACCGCGGACCGGGTCCCCAGTCTGCCCTGACCCCGCCTCCCCGGGCGGGGGTTCAGCCGGCGGCGTCCGCCAGCAGCCGGGCCAGCTCCGCCCGGCGCTCCTCCGGCAGCGGCAGCAGCGGCGGTCGGGGGTCGCCGACGTCCAGGCCGAGCAGGGAGAGGCCGGCCTTGACCGTGGTCGGCAGCCCGCCGCGCGTCAGGAACTGCAGGACGGGCAGCTGGCGGTAGTACACCTCGCGGGCCGCGTCCAAGTCCCCGGTGCGCACCGCCCGGTACAGCTCCAGCGGGAGTTCGGGGATCAGGCAGGGCGCTGCTGTGCACCAGCCGCTGGCGCCGGCCGCGAAGGCCGCTAGCGCGAGCGGGTTGGAGCCGTTGTAGAACGGCAGTGCGCCGTCGGAGAGTTGGGTGAGGCGGTGCATCCGCTGGAGGTCGCCGCTGCTCTCCTTGACCATGGTGATGTTGTCGACGTCCCGGACCAGCCGGTGGATGAGTTCCGGCGGGAGGTCGACTCCGGCGGTCCTCGGGTTGTTGTAGATCATGATCGGGATGCCGACGGCGTCGGCGACGGCGGTGTAGTGCCGGGTGATGGCCTCTTCGTCGAGTGTCCAGTAGGAGAGCGGCAGGAGCATCACCACGTCCGCGCCGGCCTGTTCGGCGAAGCGGGCGCGGCGCACGGCGCTGCGGGTGGTGAGGTCGGCGATGCCGACGACGGTGGGGACGCGGCCCGCGACGGCGGAGACGGCGGCCTCGGCGACGGCGTACCACTCCGGGTCGTCGAGGTAGGCGCTCTCGCCGGTGGAACCGAGCGGGGCGACGGCGTGGCAGCCGGAGGCGACCAGGCGGTCGATCAGCGCGGTGAGCCCGTCGAGGTCGGGGCTGCCGTCGGTGCGGGAGAACGGGGTCACCGGGTACGCGATGATCCCTTCCAGGGTGGTCGCCATGTCAGGACTCCTTCCGGGGGCTGAGCGCGTCGCCGTGGCCGGCGCGCAGGGCGCGGCGGGCGTAGTAGGCGAAGGTCGCCTGGCCGCGCTTGGGGGTGGAGATCCAGTCGTGGGCCTCCTGGGCGAGCAGGCCGGGGATCTCCTGGATCTTCCCGGCCGCGCTCGCCAGCAGCTGGAGCCTGGCGGCCCGCTCGAAGAGCAGGGCGAGGGTGCAGGCCTCCTCGACCGTGCCGGTGGCGACCAGCTGGCCGTGGTGGGCGAGCAGCAGGGCGCGCTTGTCGCCGAGGGCGGCGGAGATGATCTCGCCCTCCTCGTTGCCGACCGGGATGCCGGGCCAGGTCTCCAGGAACGCGCAGTCGTCGTACAGCGGGCACATGTCCATGTGCGAGACCACGAGCGGGGTCTCCAGCATGGACAGTGCGGAGACGTGCAGCGGGTGGGTGTGGATGATGCAGTTGACGTCGGGGCGGGCGCAATAGACCCAACTGTGGAAGCGGTTGGCCGGGTTGGCCATGCCGTCGCCCTCCAGGACGGTGAGGTCCTCGTCGACGAGCAGCAGGTTGTCCTCGGTGATCTCGTCGAAGCCGAGGCCCAGTTGCTGGGTGTAGTAGGTGCCGGGGCGTTCGGCGCGGGCGGTGATCTGCCCGGCGAGGCCGGAGTCGTGCCCGGCGTCGAACAGGATGCGGCAGGTGAGCGCGAGCTTCTGGCGCACCGTCCAGTCGTTGTCGGGTATCGCGGTCTGCATCCGGCGGTGGGCGAGTTCGACCAGCTCGGACTTGCCGGCCTCGAAGGTGTCGGTCATGGCCGTGGCTCTCCTCGGTGACGTGAGGCGGGGGTGTCGCGTACGGTCGGGTGCGGCCCGCGTCGCTACGGGTGGCGTGCCTAGGGGTGGCGTGCCTGGGGGTGGCGTGCCTGGGGGTGCGCCGCAACCGGGGTGACACCTCGTTCACTCTAGGACACAAGGTGTCCTTCGTCCATGTCGCCGTCCGGAGGGGGCAGTTCAGCCGCCGGACGGCGCCGGTGCCGTCGCCGCCGTCGGGCGAGCGCGACCAGCGCCGCGCACACCGCGGTGGCGGCCAGCAGGAGCAGCCAGTTGCGCAGGTACGGCAGCGGCAGCACCGTCGGGTTGCCGGAGTCCCGGCCCGCCCGCAGGACGGCGGGCAGGCCGACGGCGGTCAGCGCGGCGGCCACCACCAGCCAGCCGCGCAGCACCGGGCCCCGGGGTGGGGCCGCCGCGCGGAGGGTCGGGCGCGGCGCGCGGCGTGCGATGCCCGTGGCGGCCCCCAGGGCGGCGCCCGCCAGGCAGACCAGCGGCAGCCACAGGCCGTCATGGAGGACCAGGGCCCCGACGGCCCACCACAGCACCCCCGCGGGCTCGGTGACGTAGGCGTCGTCGAGCAGCCCGTACAGGCCGAAACCGGTCAGCGTCAGCCCGGCCGCCAGGGCCGCCCCGCGCAGCCAGGTCGCGGGCGCGGTCATCCCAGCACCTCGATCCGGGCCACCCACTTGGTCTGCAGCACGCCGGGCCGGTTCGGCGCGATGATCCGCGCGGGGAAGCCGTGGTCCGCGCTGAGCTCCTCGCCGTCGACCCGCAGCGCCAGCAGGGTGAGCGGGTCGGCGGCGTACGGGGCGGGCAGCTCGGACACCCGGTACGGCCCCTCGGCCTCCAGCGAGGTGATCCGTACGGCCGAGCCCGGCGGCGCCCCGGCCCGGGCCAGCAGGTCCGCCACCCGGACCCCGCCCCACCGGGCGCTCACGCTCCAGCCCTCCACGCAGGCGATGGGCAACACCGCCTCGTGCTGCGGGAGTTGGCGCAGCTCGGCGAGTCCGATCCGGAACGGCCGGGGGCCGTCGACCACCAGCCGCCAGTCGGCGGGCACGGTGACCGTCCCGGCCTGGGCGGCCGTACGGTTGACCGGCAGGCCGCCCGCCCCCGGGCCCGGTCGGCGCGGGGCCAGCAGGTCCACCGCCCGCAGCCAGGGCACGGTCTGCCCGGCGGTGGTCAGCGTCACCGCGCCGACGGCCGCTCCCACCGCGGTCAGGAACCCCCGGCGCCCGGCCGGCGCCGGAGCCTGCCGACCGCGCCAGTGCCGGGCGATGAGCGGCGCCTTGACAGCCAGGTGGATCAGCAGGCCGCCGACCGCGAGCCAGGCCAGCCAGAAGTGGGTCTGGCGGAACGGGAACGGCCAGGGGTACCACTGGAGCGTGTTCAGCAGTCCGGTGCACAGCTCCAGCAGCACGGCCGCCACCAGGACGGCGATGCCCAGCCGCTCCAGGGCGTGCAGCACGCTGCGGGCCGGCGGCCAGTCGAACAGCCGGGGGTAGACCGTCCACAGCTTCGCGCCGGTCAGCGGGATCGCGGCGATGCCGCTGATCACGTGCAGCCCCTGGGTGATCCGGTACCCGTCCACGGGACGGGAGGGCAGGTGCGGCGCCAGCCAGTGCGGCGGGTCCTGGAGGAAGTGGCTGGTCAGGCCGGTCAGGAAGCAGACCAGCAGGGCTGCGCCGAGCCACCGGCCGAGTACGACGGCGGTGCGCGGCTCGTGCAGCGCGGAGGTGAACGCGCCGTCGCGGAAGGGGCCGCGCCGCAGGAAGCCGGGCGGGGGAGGGAGCGAGCGGTCGAGGCGGCGGGCGAGGCGGCGCCGGGCGCCGGGGGGCTTGGAATCCACCCGTCCATCGAAGCGCGCCGGGCGTGTGGTGAGGGGCTGTGACGTCCTTACGGAATGCGAACGGCGCCGCCCACGAGCAGAGATGCGCGGCCGCCAGGATGACACGCCCGTACCCAACCCCGCCCGCGTTCGTTGCTCCTGACAACGCAGAGGTCGGACCCTCGGCAGGGCGGCCGGACCGACGGGCGGCGAGTTGCGGGAAGCGAGCTGCGGGAATGAGCGAGGGGCACGACATGGGGCGAATCACGAGGCGGGGCTTCGTGGCGGGCACGGCGGCCGCACTCGGCGGGCTGGCCGTGGCCGCCCCGGCGTCTGCCCCGGCGTCCGCCGCGGGCCGGGGCGGCCCGCAGGAGCAGCCCGGCCGGGTGGCGGCGGAACGGCGGGACGGCGAGCGGGAGTTCCGCGGCGTCTGGCTGACGACGGTGGCCAACCGGGACTGGCCCTCCCGGCCCGGGCTCACCGCCGAGGCCCAGCGCGCCGAGCTGCTCGCCCGGCTCGACCAGGCGCTGGAACGACGGCTGAACGCGGTGCTGCTCCACGTCCGCCCGACCGCGGACGCGCTGTGGCCCTCCCCGTACGAGCCCTGGTCGGCCTGGCTCACCGGGGTGCAGGGCCAGGACCCGGGCTGGGACCCGCTGGGCACCGCGGTCGAGGAGGCGCACCAACGCGGCCTGGAACTGCACGCCTGGTGCAACCCGTACCGGATCGCGACCCACGACGACCCCTCGCGGCTGGTCCCGACGCACCCCGCCCGGCTCCACCCCGACTGGGTGGTGGCCCACGGCGGGCGGCTCCACTACAACCCGGGCCTGCCCGAGGTCCGCCGCTTCGTGCAGGACGCCATGCTCGACGCCGTACGCCGCTACGACGTCGACGGCGTCCACTTCGACGACTACTTCTACCCGTACCCGGTCGCGGGGCAGCGCTTCGACGACGACGCGGCCTACGCCCGGTACGGGGCCGACTTCCCGGACCGCGACGCGTGGCGGCGCGACAACATCGACCTTCTGGTCCGGGAGATGGGCGCCCGGATCAAGGCGGTCAACAGCCGGGTGCGGTTCGGGATCAGCCCGTTCGGGGTGTGGCGCAACCAGGCGACCGACCAGCAGGGCTCGGCGACCACGGCGGGCGTCCAGGCCTACGACGACCTGCACGCCGACACCCGGAAGTGGGTGCGCGAGGGTTGGATCGACTACATCTGCCCGCAGCTCTACTGGAACATCGGCTTCGCCGCCGCCGACTACGCCGTCCTGGTGCCCTGGTGGGACGCGGTGGCCCGGGGCACCGGCGTCGACCTCTACCTCGGCGAGGCACTGTACAAGGCGGGCGCGCCGGGCCAGCCCGCCGCCTGGCAGGACCCGGCCGAGCTGTCCCGCCACCTCACCCTGGCCCAGGACTACGGCACGGTCCGCGGCCACTGCTTCTTCGCGGCCCGGGAGGTCGCGGAGGACCGCATCGGCGCCATGGCCCGCGTCGTCGCCGACCACTACCGGCCGGACTGAGTCTCCGGCGCGCCCCTCTCGGGCCGGAACCCGCGGCGCATCGGCCTCGCCGCCCTCGCGAGGCCGACACGACCGTCGGCGGTCATCGACCGTCCGCGGTCAGCAGGCGCCGGGGCCGCCCAAGCGGAAGGAAGTGGCACTCGCCGCACCGTAGTTGTAGTAGCTCGGGTCGGTCGCGCTGACGGTGAACCGGGGCTGGTCGGACGAGCCGTACAGCTGGTAGTCGGAGATCGACGACGATCCGGCCTGGCTGCCGTAGAGGCCGTCGCCCATCTGGGTGCAGCTGGTCTGGCTGTCGGCGGCGACCTCTCCGAAGGCGGAGACGATCTGGGCGGTGGTGAACGTGCCGCTCCAGGTGCTGCCGGGGAAGTAGCCGATGGGCGTGTTGTCGTAGTAGGCCCACCAGTTGCCGTTGCTGTTCCACCAGGCGAGCCGCACCGAGCCGCCCGGGGGCAGGGCCATGCCCGGCCGTACCGTGCTGGAGGTCGGTACGAAGCCGGTGTTGTAGGAGGTGGGTTGGCCGTTGATCCAGTGGAAGACGAAGAGGTGGGGCAGGTAGTCGCCGTTGACCTGGGGGTCGACGGTCCAACCGATCTCGACGGTGTTGCCGCTGACGGTGCCGCCGGTGCTCTGCAGGGAGAGTTCCTGGAGCGAGTGGCCGTTGGCGGGGACGCCGGTCGGGTCGGCGACGTACATGGTGACGGCGGCGCCGGCCGTCGTGGTCTGCTGACGCCCGGTCACGTAGCTGAAACAGGCGCCGAACCAGCACTGGGCGGCGTGGGCAGTGGTGGCGGGGAGCAGGATCGTCGCGGCGATGGTGGCGGCCGTCAGTGCGGCCGCGGTGGTGCGGGGCCTGGGACGGATGGTGCGTCGACTGAGGAGCATGGGGGTCCTTCCGGTGGGGGTGGCGCGGATCGCGCGCCGTGTGGAAGTGCTCGTCGATGACCGTTGGAGCCGGGTGCGTCCCTTGGCGAGCCGTGGGGGTGGCGCGCGGGACCGTTCGGAGACGCCCGGAGAGCGGCCGGAGAACAGCCGGGAGAGCAGCCGAGGGAGCGGCTGCTCCGACATGGATGCCGACATAAATGCCGTCATAACATCAGTTACGACTAGAGTTAAGTTAGGGCACTGGTCCTCGGCCCCGCAAGACCCCGGGTCATCGGCGTGATAGGAGTGCCGACGGAACATGAACGACCCCGAGGAGGAAGCCGAGATGTCCGCCCCCACCACCGGTGAGCAGCCCTCGGAGCCGGTCGGCGCGCGGCTCCAACGACTGCGCGCCGAACGCGGACTGACCCAGCGCGCACTGGCCGAGCCGGGGTACACCGCCGCGTACGTCTCCACCCTGGAGGCGGGCAAGGCCCGGGCGTCCGAAACGGTGCTGCGCTACTTTGCCGAGCGCCTCCAGGTCGGCTACGAGGAACTGGCCTTCGGCCTGCCCGCCGGCCTGCGCAGCGAGATCCGGGACGGCATCGCCGAGGCGCACCAGCTCGTGGAGGCCGGCGACGGCGAGGCGGCCGAGGAGCGGTTGGCCGCGTTGACAGAACGGGCCGGCGCCTTCGGGCTGGTCGACCTCGTCGCCGAACTGCGCACCGCCCTGGGGGCGTTCCTGCTGCGCCGCGGCGCGCTGGCCGAGGGGCGGGAGCAGTTCGAGCAGGCCGAGGACCTGCTGGCCGACCAGCCGCTGCCGGCTCGGGTGCCCGCCATCCGTGGGAGGGCGACCGCCCACTACCTGGAAGGGGACGTCCGCTACTCCTGCTACCTGCTGGAGAGCACGATCAACGAGCTGAACAGCGGCGGCCTGCCGGACCCGGTGTCGCTGATGCTGCTGTACGCCTCGGCGATCGGCCCCTACCTGGAGCTCGGTGCCCTCGAACGCGCGACGAAGGCAGCAGGCCTCGCGCTCGCCCTGGCACCCCGAGTGGAGGACCCGGTGGCCGTCGCCGGCCTGCACCGGTCCGTCGCGCGCACCCATGTGGCCCACGGACGGTTCGCCGAGGCCGAAGCCGCGCTGGTCAAGGCGCAGGAGGTGTACCAGCAGTGGGGGATCCGCGTCGAGCTCGCGCAGTGCCACTGGATGCGCGGATACCTGCACGCCCAGCACGGCCGACTCGCCGAGGCCGAGAGCGAACTGCGCACGGCAGCGGCGATGTTGCGCGCGAGCGGGGCCGCGTTCTACGCGGTCCAGGTGGAGGTCGAGCTCGCCGACGTCCGGTGGCGGCTCGGCCACACGGCGGAAGCCGAGGAGCTCCTCGGCCGGCTGCTGGAGGGCCTCGGCCCCGGCCGTGGCGCGGTCCACGCCGCCGCGGCGCACCGGCTGCTCGGCCTGATCCGCGAACGCGCCGACGACCTGGAGGCGGCCGAACGGCACTACCGCACCGCCGTCGACCTCCAGCGGGAAGCGGACGTCACCGGCGACCTGGCCGACACCACCCGCCTGCTGGGCGACCTGCTCGACCGTCAGGGCCGAAGCCGCGAGGCGATGGCGGCCTATCGCGAGGGACTGATCCGGCTCGCCCGCCCGGGCACCACCACGCTCGGCCCCGCTCCGGTCCCGCCGCCGATCCCGGAGACGGTCCAGGGCCGGGGCGGGGCGTGAGCGGTACCGGCGACCGCCGGTGCGGGTACTTGCCGTCGGGCCCGCCGGTGCGGACCCTTCCTCCGCAGGGCGGCGGGGTGGTTGAACACCGCCCGGAAGGAGAGCTGCGGCGTGGACAGGGCGAGGAGCCCGTCCCAGGGCGGGGCCGGCACACCGGCTCAGGACATGCCGGCGGCGGAGCGGCGGCGTTCGACCGCGCGGACCAGGTCGGTGCCGATCTCCGCGAGGAAGTCCGCCGCCGTGTCGAGGCGCTGCCCGGCGGGGGTGTCGGCGCCGAGCAGGTCGGCGCCGGTTCGGGCGAACTCGGCGAGCAGGGCGTTGCGTTGGGCGCTGGCCAGCAGTGAGCGGTACCAGACGTCACCGTTGATGGTGTACTGCTCGCGGCGGCCGTGCCGCCCGTCCCGCTCGCGGCGGATCAGCCCCTGGTCCGCGAGGTAGCCCACGGCCTTGGACACCGACGCCGGGCTGACGCCGAGGCGCTGCACCAGGTCGGCCGCGCTCAGGCTGCCGCTGTCGGTGACGTACAGGCAGCTGAGCACCCGGGCCACCATGCGGGGTAGTCCCAGGTGGACGAGCAGGTCGGCGAAGCGGTCGGCGTAGTCGGCGATGGCCGCCCGGTCCCGCCCGTCCGGGGCGGCCGCGGTGCCCTGGGCCGGGCGGGCGAGGCCCGGCCGCCGTCGGGCCCGTCGGGCGGTCGCGCGTTGGGCGGTCTCCGCGCGGTAGCGGCCGGGGCCGCCGTTGCGAGCGATCTCCCGGGTCACCGTGGAGGTGGGGCGGGCGATCAGCCGGGCGATCGCGGCGTAGTCCAGCCCCTCGGCGAGACCGGTCGCGATCGCGAGGCGGTCCTGCGGGCTCAGCCTGGCACCCGGCACGGGTGGCTCCTCTCCTCGGGCCTTCGCACGAGTATCCGGACACCGGCCGGACGGTTGCAACCGCGTTTGCATTCGTCGGCATCGTCATTGCAATGATTGACCGTCACTGAGCTGGTGCGATGCCGATGATGAGGCAATCGGATGTTGATGGATCCTCGAACCCCGCCGTACGTTCCTCACCGACGACGAAAGCCCGACCGACCAGGAGGACCCACCATGAGGACCACCGCCCGTGCCGCCCTCGCCGCCGCCGTGGCCGCTGCCCTGCTGACCGCCACCGCCCCGGCGGCGCTCGCCGCCGACCACGGCGGGCGCGGGAGCCACCAGGGACTCCAGGCCGCGCTCGACCGGGCGGTCACCGCCAACGGCCTGCCGGGGGCGACGGCCGAGGTCCGCGACCGCGGCTCGATCTGGTACGGGCAGTCCGGCACCGCCGACCTGAGCACCGGGCAGGAGTTCCACCGGCAGGACCGGTTCCGGATCGGCAGCACCACCAAGACTTTCGTGGCCACCGCGCTGCTCCAACTGGAGGCCGAGGGGAAGCTGACGATGGACGACAGCGTCGAGCAGTGGCTGCCCGGCCTGGTCGACGGAAACGGCTACGACGGCTCGGCGATCACCGTCCGTCAACTGCTCAACCACACCAGTGGGATCGCCAACTTCGCCATGGACGAGACGGTGTCGAAGGAGTTCCAGGGGCTCCCGTTCCTCCAGCACCGGTTCGACTCCTTCACCCCGCGCCAGCTGGTCCGGATCGGCATCGGCACGAAGCCCAGCTTCGCGCCCGGCACCAGCTGGGAGTACTCCGACACCAACTACGTGCTGGCCGGAATGATCATCGAACAGGTCACCGGCCACAGCCTCGCCCAGGAGATCGCCGATCGCTTCGCCAAGCCCCTGCACCTCAGGAGCACCTACGAGCCCGCCGCCGACGACACCGGCATCCGGGGCCCGCACGCGCGGTTCTACTCCAAGCTCGGCCCGTTCAACCGGCCGGAGCTGCCGGTCCACGACGTGACCGAACTCAGCCCGTCCTGGGGCTACGGCTCCGGGGACATGATCTCCACGGTGGAGGACCTGAGCACCTTCTTCCAGGCGCTGCTGGGCGGACGGCTGCTGCCGCCCGCGCAGATGGCGGAGATGGTCACCATGAAGGACCCGAAGGCCGGCCGTACGGGCTGGGTCCCGAACTCCCACTACGGCCTGGGGATCGGGTCGCTCACGCTGTCGTGCGGCGAGGTGTGGGGGATGGGAGGGGCGATCAACGGCTCCTGGTCCTACACGTTCGGAAGCCGGGACGGTCGCCACATGATGTCGACCCAGGTCAACGGCGACTGGGCGAACGGCGAGGTGTGGGGGCCGGTAGCGGTCTTCACGAAGGAGCTGGAGGCCGAGTTCTGCGGTGAGGGGAAGTAAGGGAGCCCGTACAGAGAGGTGATGTACGGGTTCGGCCCGTCGCTCGTCAGGAGCGACGGGCCGAAGCCGTCAGACCTCGCTGGTGGCGGCGAAGGTGAGGAACGCCTCCCACGCGGCCGGCTCGAAGGTCAGTTGGGGGCCGCTCTTGTCCTTGGAGTCACGGACGTGGACGATGCCCGGGGTCTCGGCGACCTCGACGCACTGGCCGCCTTCGTTGCTGCTGTAGCTGCTCTTGATCCACGCGAGCTTCGCGGTCATCGTTCTCCCAGCATTTTCTCGATCAAGGTCAAGGACTCCCTCACGTCGAGCGATTGCCCTCTGAGAGCGCCGTATCGTGCGTTCATGATACGGACTTCCTCTTGATCCGTGATCAGTCGACTACTTTGCTGCGCCTCGATGTATCCGTTCTGTGGGCGCCCCTTGGGAGTGATGAGCGTGAAGGGCCCGCCCAGGGCAGGGTGGTCAACCCGGGCGGTGGGCATGACGTGGATCGCCATGCCTCGCATCGCCCCGACCTCCAGCAGACGCCTCAGCTGCTCCTCGTGAACTTCCCAGCCACCGAGCGGGCGTTGGAGGACGCTCTCCTCGATGACCCAACTGAAGATCGCCCGTGGCCAGCGCGTCAGAATCTCCTGACGTTCGATTCGTGCGGCCACACGCTCCTCGATCGTTTCCTCAGTGAGCAGCGGCTGGCGCATTCCGAAGAGCGCTCGCGCATGAGCCTCGGTTTGGAGCAAGCCGGGGATGAGCAATGTGCTGAACTCGTGGATCTCCACGGCCACGGGCTCCAAGCCTGCATAGCCGCGGAACCAGGCCGGGTGTCGCACGCGCGCCTTGGCTCGGGCCTTCATGACATCATCCCTCTGGATGGCCAGCAAGCCTCCCGCATTCAGTTCCTTGTCCAATGCGACAAGCAACTCCGGCTGGGGAGTGCGCACGCCACGCTCCACCGAGCGGATCAACTCCTCTCCGTAGCCGACGCGCTTGGCAAGCTCCTTCTGGGTCAACCCGGCCCGCTCCCGCAGGAGTTTGATCTGCTTGCCGATCGCGCGGAGGAAGTCGGAGGTCTCAGTGAGGTCCTCCGGCAGTTCCGTTCGAACCTCGTCACCCGTCTCGCTGTTCCGCGCCGCACCCATAGCGACCACCCCGCCTGTGATTGAGTCGCACAACAAAAGCTGTCCGCACCTGCACAAGTACTCTCTGTGCTCGCCGGATCCATGGTCAGCGTACGTCCCCCCCGCCACGCTTTCTCCCATGACGACCCAAATCCCCCTCGACAGACCCCGCCGCCACACCACCCTCCACACCGCCACGCCCAAGGGTGCCGCGCTGTGCCGACGCATCGCTCGGCGTCAACTCACCTGCTGGGGGCTGAACTCGACGCACGCCGACCCCTTCCACTCGGCGCTGCTGATCGTCGCGGAGCTGGCCACCAATGCCGTCCTGCACGGACGCGTTCCGGGGCGCGGATTCGAGTTGCACCTCTCCCTCACCACCACCGCGCGCCGGGGCACCACCCTGCGCATCGAGATCAGCGACCCCAGGGGCGACAGCCCCCCCGTCCTGCCCACCGCCCCCACGCCGCACGCCCAGTCCGGCCGGGGCCTGTTCCTCATCAGCGCCCTCAGCGACCGCTGGGGCACCATCCCCCGCCACCCCAACGCCAAGACCGTCTGGGCCGAACTCGACCTCACCGATGCCGATTCCACCCCCGATGCAACCTGAACCCCGCCATAGCGACGGGCGGGCCGCGCTCTGCACCCTCCTGCCCTTCGTGCTCTTCCTCGCCCTGCTCGCCTGGGCCTACCCCCTCACCGCGCCCCGCCACAACCACCCCACCCCGCACCCCACTTCGAGCCCGACCCCGTAAACGCCGAGGAGTGGGAAGTCGGCCCCATCGACTTCCCACTCCTCGGCCGTCCAGCGCGGTTGGCGCTCCGAGCTCTGGCAACCCCTCCATCTCGAACAGGACGCCGCCATATCGGTTACCGGGACGAGAAGTCGACCTTGAATGCGAGGGCGGCGAGATACTCTTCGTCAGCGGAGTAGGCCCTCACATCGATCTTGAACTTCGCGGTCGGCGTCCCCTTGGGTACGTCGATGACGGCGGTCAGGACCGTGAGACCCACCGGGATGGGGCAACGGATGAATCAAGGTGCGCTTCGGAGGCCGTCTCCCCACTGCCGCACCGAGATGAAGGCCGCCCCCGTGCCGCCGCCGGCCGGATGCGCCACGTCGCGAGAACCACCAGGTCGCATACGACGTCTCCCGAGGCCCGAAGGGGCTGCAGGCGGAGAACGTGGTCGTCACAGGCCAGAAGCGCTCAACGAGATGCTTGCAGAACTGGACGCCCTGATCGAGGGGCGCTTCCGCCAGAGATCTCGTTCGGGTGATCGGCACGGATATCGGGCACGGAGCATGCCTCTTGGTAACTCGCCAGGTGTCTACGCCAAGTCAAACCGTCTGCGTGACCGGATCAGGGGTTGAAGAGCCGATTGTCGCGCAGGAGTCCCTCGTTGGTGTTCCGCGGTGCGTGGAGCCGGAGACTGTGACGGGCCCCGAAGCGGGGGCGGATCGATTCGTGCTTCACGAACTCGGCCGCCCGGCCGCCGTGGTGGCGGCGGGGCAGCCGTGCAGGAGCGGCTACGGGGTGTCGATCCAGTCGGCGGAGAGGCGTTCGGCGGCGATGCGGGCTTCCACCTCTGCGGTGTCGGTGCCGGCGGCCTTCTTGCCGGCGCCGCGGTGGACGCACAGGAGCTGATCGACCTCGGCGTTCACGTCCCGGTAGACGATGAGGGCCGGTCCCGCACCGCTGAGGTGGCCCGGGAACCTCTGGTCCGTGTCCCAGCCCCTCCCGGTGACGAAGCCCGTCCCGTACAGGTTCTGGTCGCCGCTGCCGTGGCCGCGGTGAACGCAGGCCAGCTGCCCGTTGTCCACGGCCAGGGCAGGGCCTTCCAGGCTGTCGGCCGGGGCCCCGGCCGGTGGACGACCGGCTGTGCCTGTAGGGAGTGCTGTTCGTGCTGTTCACCGGCATCACCTGGCAGCAGCTCCCACCGGAGCTGGGCTTCGGCTCCGGGCAGACGTGCTGGCGGCGCCTGTGCCGGTGGACGGAGGCCGAGGTCTTCGACCAGGTCCACCGGATACTGCTCGCCGAACTGAACGCCGCCCGGCGGATCGACTGGACGCGCGCCTGCGTGGACGCCTCCCACGTACGCGCGAAAAGGGGGGCGCCGGGGTTGGCCCGTCGCCGGTCGATCGCGGCAAGTCGGGCAGCAAGCACCACCTGATCTGCGACGGCAGCGGAACGCCACTGAAGGTCATCACGACCGGCGGCAACGTCCCCGACGTCACCCAGACCCTCGCACTGGTCGACGCGGTCCCGCCCGTGGCCGGCCAACCCGGACGCCGTCCGGTGGGAACGCCGCCTCGAACCGCACGACTCACTCGTCTCGCTCGCGTGCGCGCTGATCTGCTGGCGACGGCTCAACAAGCCGACGGCGTAATCGTGTTACGAGCTCTACGGAAGATAGCCCAGGCGCGGGCGTACTCACACCAGTAGGAGGGGCGAGCGGGGGCTTCCACTGGTCCGGGCCCTGGTCGCCCTTGCTGCGGTTGGAGGCGGCGGAGACGGCTACGAGCTGGCTGTGCGTCAGGTCGGTAACGGAGCTGGGTCACTGACTCAGCCGCCGTTCGTCCCGCGAAGACTTCTGGCGCCCCCTGGTCAACTGCCGTGTGCCTTTGTTAGGTTGCGCCGGAACCGACGTTCGGCCACTTCCCTGTTCGGGCCGTAACGGTCATCTCTCTGATCCGCTTACACCGTTTGGGAGAGTCATGCGCAAATTCAGAGTGTGGCACGCCGCGATCACGGGCGTCGTCGCCCTCGCCGTCGCCGCTGTGCCCGCTGTCGCGTCCGGCGTTCAGGAGCAGCCCTCGTCGACGACTGCCGGGAGCGACGCGTTCTACACCTACAACGGCAGCAAGCCGCTGTCCTCGTACAGTCCCGGGGACGTGCTCAAGGTCCGGACGCTGCCGTACCACGTCCTGGGTATCGCGACCCCCCTCCAGGCGACGCAGCTGCTCTACCGCACCACCGACGCGCAGGGCCACCCGTCCGCAGGCGTGACCTCCGTGTTGCGCAGCCCTGGCGGCGACGGCCGCAAGGTCGTGTCGTACCAGTCGTTCTACGACTCGCTCGACCCCGAAGACGGTCCGTCCCGGGCGGTCGCGGGCAACGTCAAGCTGCCCGGCGGCTTGATCGCAAACGGCGAGTCCACGCTCGTGGCGTCGCTCCTGCTGTCCGGCTACGACGTCGTCCTCCCTGACACCGAGGGGCAGGCCGCCCACCTCGCGGCCGCCCGCGAGTACGGGTACAACACGCTGGACTCCCTGCGTGCCGCTTCCAGCGCGGCGTCGAGGACCGGCATCAGCCCCGACGCGCGCGTCGGCCTCATGGGCTACTCGGGCGGCGCCGTCGCGACCAACTGGGCCGCCTCCCTCGCGCCCGAGTACGCCCCTGACGTCAACAAGCGCCTGGTGGGATACGCCGAGGGCGGGGTGCTCGTGAAGCCCTCGCACATCCTCAGGTACATCGAAGGCAGTCAGGTGTGGTCCGGGCTCATCCCGGAGTTGCTCATCGGGCAAGCGCGTTCGTACGACTTCGACCTCAAGAAGTACCTGAACGACTACGGCAAGCAGCTGGTCGACGAGCACCAGCACTCCTCGATCGCCGACGTACTGGGCCACTACCCCGGTCTGACGTGGAAGAAGATGGCGAAGCCGGAGTATGCGAACCCGAACTCCGTGCCCGAGCTCGTCGAGGCGGTCAACAAGGCCAACCTCGGCCTGGCACCGACCCCGACTGTCCCCGGCTACATCGGCCAGGGTAACGCCGGCTTCCTCGAGGGAACCACGAGCAACATCGCGGGCATCGGCTCGGGCGACGGCATCACGGTCGCCGGGGACACACGGGCGCTGGCGCGGAAGTACTGCGCCGAGGGCGCCGCGGTCTGGTACCAGCAGTACGACGCCCTCAGCCACTTGACCGCGCCCATGGCCACGGTGCCCACCGCGCTCGCCTGGCTGCGCGACCGGTTCGCCGACAAGGAGGCCCCATCCTCCTGCGGCAGCATCGCCGAAGGCAACTCACTTGCGGCTGACGAGACGGTCCCCGCCGGATGAGGACCTGACGGGGGCCGCAGCGAACTTCGCCAAGACCGCTTGGTACTCCAGCCGGACTGGGTTCACTTTCGTTCGCCCGTCCGGCCTTCCCCTCGCCTGTGGCTCCTCGATGGCCGAGGTGCTCTTGGGCTTGAACGCTCGGCTTCACACCCCGCCGTGACCAGCGACGCATGCGAGCGCGGGGACGGGCCGTGGACACTGGCCCGAAGTTCAGCCGATCGATACCTCCTTCACGTGGCTGTCCTTACTTACCTGGAGCGACTTCGTGTCGCACACTGAGT
Organism: Kitasatospora sp. NPDC098652; assembly: GCF_044760155.1. NCBI lineage: Bacteria > Bacillati > Actinomycetota > Actinomycetes > Kitasatosporales > Streptomycetaceae > Kitasatospora > Kitasatospora sp. NPDC098652. The sequence continues at coordinate 35,483 of NZ_JBIWAQ010000017.1, read as the reverse complement.
GCTGTAGTTGGCGGGTGAGCGCGATGGCGGACGGTGCCCCGTGCCCGCCAGGCCGGCCGGCACGGGGCACCGGTCGCGTCACCGTTCCGTTGACCGAGATCCACTGGGGGGTGAAGCCTTTCCTCTAGGTGGCGTGGCTGCTGGAAATCCCCCCGGGGATGCGAGTTGAGCACCAGCGTGCCTTCTGACGAGATGTGGGATTTGAGAAGCGAACTCCTGTACCACTAACGCGAGTTGTGGAAGCCGACCCCGGTGTACGGCTCCTACCGCCGGGGCGAGGCGTTACGGTGCCTGGACAGCCTCGAGACGCTCCTGCGAAAGAGCAGCTGCTTTCCTCACCACGCCGACGCGTTCGAGGCCACCGTGGGCTTCGTGGAGCGTGCCTTCGCCGCCCACCGAGGCGGCGCGGGCGGCGAAGCGGGCGCCCTGGACTGGGCGTTCGTCGTTCCGAGCCGGATGGCCGACGGTGACGCGCTGCACGTGGACGAGTTCTCCGACTTCCTGCCGTTGCTGCATCCCCGTTTCGGCGCAGACGCGTGGGTCGTGCGGCGGCTGCTGTCGCTGCTCCCGCCCGCGCTCCGAGGTCTGGACACCCCTCCGTCTCAGCCTACGAATATCGCTTGCAGGGCTGCCCCGCCCGCACGAGCATCGCGCCCATGCCTGTCGATCCGCACCTCTTCGTCGTCTTCCTCCTCACCACCCTCGTCGCGATGGTCACCCCGGGGCCGGACATGCTGTTCGTCCTCGGCTGCGGGATTCGCGGCGGCGCCCGCGCCGGGCTGCTCGCCACCGCCGGGGTCGCGACCAGCGAGGCCGTTCACATCGCGCTCGCGGCCGCGGGACTGTCCGCGTTCTTCGCCGCCGCGCCGACCGCGTTCACCGCACTGCGCCTGGCCGGCGCCGCGTACCTCGTGTACCTCGGCGTGCAGGCGATCCGCCACCGGGGCCAGGAGCGGGTCGAGTCGGCGGGCGCGAACGGGGTCTCCGGTCGGCGGGCGTACGTCCGCGGGCTGCTGACCAACCTGGTGAACCCGAAGATGGTCACGTTCACGATCGCGTTCCTGCCCCAGTTCGTCGACCCCGCGCTGGGTCGGGTCTGGCTCCAGTTCCTGGTCCTCGGCGCGGTCTTCATCGCGGTCGAGTTCCTGGTCGACGGCACGGTGGGCGTGCTCGCAGGCCGGATCGGCGGCTGGCTCGACCGGCGCGCGGCCGCGCGCCGTCGGCTCGACGTGGCGACCGGCGGCCTGTTCATCGGCCTGGGTGTGCGTCTCGCCGCCGAGCGTTAGGCCCTCTCGCGCTCGGGCCGCCGGGTGATCGATGCGAGCCGGAGCGCTGGAGTCGGAGCGCTGGAGCCGGACGTCGAGTTCCAGGGCCGAGCCCATGGGTGAGGAAGCGCGGAGCCGGCGCTGAGCGGTCCGGAATTCTCCTGTGCCTCGAGCGGTTGCGGCCGGTTGCTGCCAGGTGGTTGCACGAGACGGGAGAGTGCGCGTGAAGATCGGTGACATCCAGGTCCTGCCGGTGTGGGACGGGGTGGGGGTCGAGGTCGCGGCGGACATCCTGTCCCGTCCCGGCGGTGACGCACGACGGCGCGGCCGTGTTCCCCCAGGCGACCTACCGTGCGCACCGGGCCGACTGGGAGTACTTCGTCACCGGCGACAACGCGCAGCCGAGCGCGGTCGACAAGCTCACTCCGCTCGGTTCGCGGCTGGAGCTGTTCGACGCGGACTTCACTGTGGCGCCGGGTGTCGATGCGCTCCACGTGCCGGGCCACACCCCCGGCTCCACGGTGTACGTGGTCTCCTCCGGTGGCCGGAGGGCCGTCCTGCTGGGGGACGTGGTGCACTCCGTCGTCCAGTTCAGCGAACGGGATTGGGAGGTGGTCTGGGACGTCGACCCTGCCGCCGCCTCGGCGGTGCGCAACCGGATCGCGGACCGAGCGGCGGACGGAGACGACCTGCTGGTGGCCGCGCACTTCCCCGGCATGCGCTTCGGGCGCGTCGTCGTGGGGGACGGCGACCGCAGCTTCGTGGCTGTCTAGTGGCTCGTCACGCAGCGCGGGCATGGCGCCGGCGGACGTAGGCGCCGATGGTCGCCGATTCGGTCCAGCAACGACATTGACGACCTTGACGCCCTTGACGCCCTGGGGGCGGCGACGGCCAGGGTGGCGGACGCCTTCCGCGGCATGACGGCCGACATCGGCGAGACCGGGTGCGGTCGCTGCTTCACCGAGGGCGAGATGAGGCTGGTGCGCAGCCCTGATGTCCCGCTCCCCGTGGAGCTCGTCCGCCAGGTCGCGCAGAAGGAGCCCGGCCACTGGGATGACCAGGCGGCGGTCATCCGACGCGTGCTCCCGCAGCTCGTCCTGGTGCTCGCCGGGCGTCCGGCGGACCCGGAGTTGATGGCGCGGGGGCCGGCCGCGGCGGGCTGGTCGGAGTGGCCCGGCGAGCAGGCCGCGTCGGTCGCCGGTTTCCTGGACGCCTGGTGGCCGCAGACCCTGCGCACGGCGTCGCCGCCGACCCCAGCGGCCGAGGTCTTCGCGAGCTGTGTGACGGCGAGTTCGACAGTCACTCCCTGGCTCGCCCGCCGGGAGGCGGAGCTGGAGGCGGAGGCGGAGACGGGCCCGGTCGCCGGGCATCACCTGGACGAGTGCGCCGACCGGTGGCGGGAGGAGCTGCACTCCGGCACCTCGCCGTTCTGGTGGTGGTGGGGCAGTCCGGCGCAGGAGCGGGCGGCCTGGCAGGAGGTGACGCTGTGGCTGGCCGGTCGGGGCCGGCCGCAGCCGGTGCCCGGCGAGGCGGGGAGCACAGTCGGGGAGTGACGACCGGGAACGGTCGTCCGGCGGACGCGCGGCAACCACCACGGACAGCGCCTGCTCCACGGCCTCCTGGACATCCAGCCGGACAACCCGGGCCGGGCGGCCTCCGCCCTGGTCGCCGCGCCGGCCGCCGTATGCCGGGCCGTCACCTTCTGCGCCGAGCACGCCCACGAGCCGATCTCGGTCGCCGACCTCGCCCGCGCCGCCCGCGCCGCCCGCGCCGCCCGTGCAGCGCCGGGGGTGCGACGGGGGCGGTCGGCACCGGGGACGCGGTAGCGGCGGCGCGGTCCGTCCGGTGGAACCTGGCGGAGAGGCCCTGCCGTCCGCCCCGAACCGTGTACGGTCAACCCGTGACGCAGTGCCGGTCGCCCTCGGGCGGTCGAAGGTCCGGGGGGACGGGGATGACGGAGTTCAGTCTGTTGGGGCCGGTGGAGGCCCTGCGTTCGGGGGAGCGGCTGGTCCTCGGTGGCCCGAAGCCGTTGAGCCTGCTGGCCGCCCTGCTGCTCCAGCCCCGCCAGGTGGTGAGCTCCGCCCGGCTGATCGACCTCGTCTGGGGCGAGCAGGCGCCCGCGACCGCCACCGCCCTGGTCGCGAGCTACGTCGCCGCCCTGCGCCGAGGCCTGGGCGCCGAGGCGGACCGGCTGCTGCTCACCCGCTCGCCCGGTTACCTGCTCGCCGTGGACGGCGAACAGCTCGACGCCTGGCGGTTCGAGCGCGGGCTCGCCGAGGCCAGGAACGCCGTCGAGCGCGGTGAGGCCGAGCAGGCGGTGCACGCCTTCGACACCGCTCTCGCCCTGTGGAAGGGCGAACGCGCCCTGGAGGGGATCGACCAGCCCTTCGCCGAGGCCGAGTCCGCTCGGCTCGGCCGGCTCCGGATCGACGGCATCGAGGAGCGCGCGGCCGCCCGGCTGTCGCTGGGCTGCGACGGCGAACTCGTCTCCGAGCTCGCCGCCCTGTGCGCCCAGCACCCCCTGCGGGAGCCGCTGCGCGGGCAGCTGATGACGGCCCTGTACCGGATGGGCCGGGCGGCCGACGCGCTGCGGGTCTTCCAGGAGGGGCGCGAACTGCTCGCCGACGCGCTCGGCATCGACCCCGGGCCGGGTCTGCGGCTGATCCACCAGGCGATCCTCACCGAGGACGAGACCGTGCTCGGCGCCACCGGCCCGGTGTCCGTCCGCCCCCGGACTCGGCTCAGGGCTGCGGACCCGGGGCCGTCCGGGGCCCCGCCCGTGCCGCCAGGGCCCGTACCGCCAGGGTTCGTGTCGCACGGGCCCGTACCGCAAGGGCCCGTACCGCCCGTGTCCGTGCCACGCCAACTGCCCTTTGCGGCACGTGACTTCGTTGGTCGAGAGCGGGAGGTCGGCTGGATCGAGCGGGCCCTCGGCGCGTCCGGCGGCGGCACTGGCAGCGCCGACCGCACCGGCGGTGCCGACGGTCACCCCGGCGCCGACCGTCACCCCGGCGCCGCCGATGTCGCCGTGCTGTCCGGCCGCGCCGGCTGCGGCAAGACGGCGCTGGCGATCCACGTCGCCCACCGGCTGGCACCCCGCTTCCCCGACGGCCAGCTCTACCTCAACCTCCGGGGCACCGCCGACCGCCCCGTCGGCCCGCACGACGCCCTGGGCCGACTGCTGCGCGCCCTCGGCGTCGACGCCGCCCTGCTGCCCACCGGCCTGGACGAACGGGCCGAGCAGTACCGGATGCTGACGGCGGACCGCCGGATCATCACCGTCCTGGACGACGCCGCCAACGAGGAGCAGGTCCGCAGCCTGCTGCCGGGCACCGCGAGCTGCGCCGTCCTGGTCACCAGCCGTGGCCGGCTGCCCGTCCTGGAGGGCGCCGCCGTACTGGACCTGGACGTCCCGGCCGTGGACGAGTCGGTGGCCGCCCTGGCCAGGCTGGTCGGTGCCGAGCGGGTCGCGGCCCAGCCCGAGGCGGCCCGCGAGATCGTCGACCTGTGCGGCCGACTACCGCTCGCCGTACGCGTCGCCGGGGCCCGGCTGGCCGGGCGCCCCCACTGGGCCCTCGGTCGACTCGCCGCCCGGCTGCGCGACGAACGCACCCGGCTGGACGAACTCACCGCCGGGGACCTCGACGTCCGGGCCAGTCTGACGCTCAGCTGCACCGGGCTCTCCCTGGCCGCCCGCACCGCGCTGAACCGCCTCGGCCTGCTGAGCCCCGCCGACCTGCCCGCCTGGGTCGTGGGCCCGCTGCTCGACACCGACCCGACGGCCGCCGAGGACGTGGTGGACGAGCTGGTCGACGCCCAACTCCTGGACGCCGTCGGCACCGACGCCGTCGGCCAGACCCGCTACCACCTGCACGACCTGGTCCGCCTGTTCGCGGCCGAGCACGGTCGGCGCGAGCCCGTCGAAGAGCGCACCGGCGCGGTCGTCCGACTGGTCGACGCCTGGATCGCACTGGTCGACGAGGCGGTCGAGAGCAGTGCCACCGGCACGCCGGGCATTCCGCCGGCGGAGGACCCGGCCTGGCGCTTCGAACCCGGGCAGAGCGCCGAGTTCCTCGCCGACCCCAGGGCCTGGCTGGAGGCGGAGCACGACAGCCTGGTCGTCATGGTCGAGGAGGCCGGGCGGGCCGGGCTGGACGTGGCGGCCTGCCGGCTCGCCAACAGCGTCGCGCTCGGCCTGTTCGCCGCGCACAACCAGTTCGACTCCTGGTGGCGGACCCACGAGGCGGCCCTCGCCGCCGCCCGCGCGGGCGGCAACCTCGCCGGCGAGGCGCTGCTCCTGGTCGGGCTCGGGCGGCTGCGCTTCGAGCAGGACCGGCTCGCCGAGTCCTACGACTACTACCGCCAGGCCATCGCGGTCTACCGGAGCGCCGGCGCCAACGACACCGGCACCGGCACCACCAGCCTCGGCACCACCGGCTTCGGCACCGACGACGCCCGCATCGGTGAGGTGGCCGCCCTCGCCGGGCTGGGCGAGGTCTGCCGCACCCAGGGCCAGTACGGGGAGGCGGTCATCCACCTGACGCAGGCCCTGGCGGGCGCCGAACGGCTCGGGCACCGGCTGACCGAGGCCCAGGCCGGTTACGGACTTGGCAGCGTCCACTGCGAACAGGGCCGCTTCCCACAGGCCCGGGAGAGCCACGAACGCGCCCTCGCCGCCTACCGCGCGGCCGGGAACCAGCGCGGCGAAGGCCTGGTCCTGCGCGGACTCGGCCTGGTCGAGCGCGCCCAGGGAAGGCTGGCCGAGGCCGCCGCCGTCTCGGCCCGGGCCGAGGACCTGCTGCGCCGGGCCGGCGACCGGCTCGGCGCGGTGTACGCCGCCCAGGCGCTCGCCAAGGTCCGGCTGCGCCAAGGCGACCACGCCCCGGCCAGGATCGCCCTGGAGGACGGCCTGGAGACCTGCCGCGAACTGCGCGACGGCTTCGGCGAGGCGCTCATCCTGCGGACGCTCGGCGAACTGGCCCTGGCCGAGGGCGAACTCGAGGCGGCCGGCGAGGCGCTCCGGCGCTCCCTCCAGCTGTGGGACGTCCTCCGGCTGCCGCTGTGGCGCGCCCGGACCCTGCGCGACCTCGGCCGCCTCGCAGCCGCGGGCGGTGACCCGGCCGCGGCGGAGGCGGCCTGGCAGGAGGCGCGGGGCGTCTTCGAGCGGTACGGCAGCCGGGAGGCGGGCGAGAACCTTGCCTGAGGCCGACGGGCCGTCAGGCCTCGGCGCGCGGGACGACGGCCCGGAGCACCCGCTCGGGGACGACCCAGGCCCGGCCGGTCGTCGTCCCGACTGCTTCCCCGGGCGTGTCCCCGGCCGCCGTCACGGTGCTGACCGTTCCCGAGCCCGGTGAAGTGAGGCGCACGCCCGCCGGCAGCTCCGTGGGGAAGCCGTCGTAGACCCGGCTCGGTATGGTCCAGACCGTGGAGTCCTGGTAGCCGCACGCGGCGACCTCCTCCGGGCCGTCGAAGGCGATCAGCGCGCCGCCGAGCAGCAGGGCCACCGGCCGCGGATCGTACCGGCCCGCGCGGTCCACCGTGGCCCGACAGAGCGTGCCGTCCGCGGGCACCACCGGCAGGCCCCGGAAGAGCGGCAGCGGCACGCCGTTGACCACGCCCCGGGCCGGGGCCGCCTCCAACTCGGCCTCGCTGGCGAAGTCCAGGCGCGCCTGGCCGACCATCATCGCGACCGCGGTGGTCACCTGCCCGTCCCGGCCCTGCACCAGGGTGCCGTCGGCGGGCAGCGCCTGTCCCGGGTCGAAACGCCCGGGCATCGCCAGCACCCGGCGCTCGTCGTAGCCGCAGGCTGTCAGCTCGGCCAGGTCGGCGAAGCGGACCAGGACGCCGCCCACCGCGACGGCCAACTGCCCGGTGGAGTCACGCACCAGGGTGCCGTCGGCCAGGTCGGCCAGGTCGGCCAGGTCGGTGAGCGGGAGAGCGGGCGGCGGAGCGGGCGGGGGATCGGCCGGGGCGGGCGTGCGGGGGAAGCGGTCGTCAGGCATGGCGCGGTCCTCGGTTCGACGGAAACCCCCATCGTGTCGACCGGCGATTCAAGTTCCCTGCAAGTCCGCTGGAGGATTCCCGGTCGCCTTGCAGGCCCGGCGACCCGCAACCGCCTCCAGGTGATCAGCGGCCGCTCTGCACCGAACTTGCAGACCGCTGTCGGAACGTCGGATCAGCGAAGCCCGGCCGGGCCGATACCGCCGGGCAACCAGTCAACCGACAACCGAACCGCGTTTCGTGGAGGAGAAGACCCCATGACCCGGATCCACCAGGGCGTTTCCACCGGCCTGACCGCCGTCGCCCTCAGCCTCGCCCTCGCCGCCGCCACCGCGCCCCTGGCCGCCGCCGTGCCCTCGGGCACGGTCGCCTGCGACCCGGCCGCGTCCGACGGCACGGCGACCGACCAGGCGATCGCCACCACCCTCAACCCCCGCCTGCAGGGCAAGATGCGCGGTGCGCTGAACGGCTACAACGTCTCCTGCGCCCGGACGATCGTCAACACCGTCCGGAACCGGGGCCTCGACAACCACGCCGCGGTCATCGCCGTCACCACCGCGATCGTCGAAGGCAGCATCAACAACCTGACGTACGGCGACGCGGACAGCCTGGGCCTGTTCCAGCAGCGCCCGAGCGCGGGCTGGGGAACGCCGGCCCAGATCGAGGACCCGGTCTTCGCCACCAACTCCTTCCTCAGCCACATGCTGGCCAACTTCCCCAACGGCGCCTGGAAGAGCCAGCCGGTGGGCGTCGTCTGCCAGGGCGTCCAGGGCTCCGCCTTCCCCGAGCGCTACCAGCCGCAGGCCGGCGACGCCCAGCTGATCGTCGACGCGCTCTGGGCCCCCACCGCACGGCTCGGGGTGTTGCAGAACGGTGCGTTGACGGTGAAGCAGGGGGCGCTGACGGCGGGGTGGAGTCCGGAGTGGGGTGGGGGGTTGGCGAGGTTCAAGGTGAGTGGCAGTTGGATCGGTGTGCTGACGACCGGTGGTGAGCTGTATGTGAAGGAGGGGGATCTGAACGCGCCGTGGGTGGATGAGCGGGGTGGGGTCGCCGACTTCGAGTTGGACCAGGGTGCGGGTCGGGTGGGGGTGTTGACCACGGACGGGCATGCGGTGGTCAAGGACGGTGGTCTGGCCGGTAGTTGGGTGGACCAGACGAACGGCGTGAAGCAGCTTCGGCTGTCCGGCGACTGGGTCGGTGTGGTGTTCAACGACGGGACGGCCTCGGTGAAGGAGGGCGGTCTGCTGGCGGGTTGGACGCCGGAGACCAACAATGTGGCCGATCTCCAGCTGGACCGTGCCTCCGGCCGGGTCGGTGTGCTGACCAAGGACGGGCACGCCATCGTCAAGGACGGTGGTCTGGCCGGTAGTTGGGTGGACCAGACGAACGGTGTCAAGCAGCTTCGGCTGTCCGGCGACTGGGTCGGTGTGGTGTTCAACGACGGGACGGCCTCGGTGAAGGAGGGCGGTCTGCTGGCGGGGTGGACGCCGGAGACCAACAATGTGGCCGATCTCCAGCTGGACCGCGCCTCCGGCCGGGTCGGTGTGCTGTCCACCGACGGTCACGCCATCGTCAAGGACGGTGGCCTGACCGGTGGTTGGACCGACCAGACCAACGGCGTCCAGCAGCTCGGCCTCACCAGCTTCTGAAACACGTGCCGCAGAACCACCACACCCGACGGATCATCAACGAGAGGAAGCTCATCACCATGTCCCGGACCCTGCGCCTGCTGTCCGTCCCGCTCTCGACCGCGCTGCTCGGCGCCTGCGTGACCCTTGCCGCGCCCTCCGCCTCCGCCGCCACCGGAAGCGACCTCGCCACCCTGGCCCTGAACAACGCCGGCAAGGGCGCCGGTTCCTGCTCGGTGGTCAACAGCGCACCGAACAGCCTCGGTGGCACGTCCTTCGGTTCCAGCTGCAAGCCCGAGTACTGGTGCTCCGACTTCGCCATCTGGGTCTGGCAGAACGCGGGCCTGGACGTCGCCGGGCTCACCGCCTCCTCGGGTACCTTCTACGCCTACGGGCAGGCCAGAGGCACCCTCCACACGGGGCCGGACTACCGGCCCCAGCTCGGCGATGCGGTGCTCTACAACTACAACGGCGCCGGGCGCGCCGACCACGTCGGGCTCGTCACCAAGGTCAACGCCGACGGATCCGTCCTCACCACCAACGGCGACTGGGGAGGCCAGGGCTCGGACGAGGCCGCCTTCGCCCGCACCGCGACCGTCCAGAACCTCACCCTCGGCGCCGCCGAAGTCCCGGTCGGTTCGGTCCCCACCGCCGTCAACATGCGGATCAGCGCCTACATCAGTCCCGCCGGCCTGACGGGTGCCCGGAACTCCCGCATCGGGGTGTTGCAGAACGGTGCGTTGACGGTGAAGCAGGGGGCGCTGACGGCGGGGTGGAGTCCGGAGTGGGGTGGGGGGTTGGCGAGGTTCAAGGTGAGTGGCAGTTGGATCGGTGTGCTGACGACCGGTGGTGAGCTGTATGTGAAGGAGGGGGATCTGAACGCGCCGTGGGTGGATGAGCGGGGTGGGGTTGCCGACTTCGAGTTGGACCAGGGTGCGGGTCGGGTGGGGGTGTTGACCACGGATGGGCATGCGGTGGTCAAGGACGGTGGTCTGGCCGGTAGTTGGGTGGACCAGACGAACGGCGTGAAGCAGCTTCGGCTGTCCGGTGACTGGGTCGGTGTGGTGTTCAACGATGGGACGGCTTCGGTGAAGGAGGGCGGTCTGCTGGCGGGGTGGACGCCGGAGACCAACAACGTGGCCGATCTCCAGCTGGACCGTGCCGCCGGCCGGGTCGGTGTGCTGACCAAGGACGGTCACGCCATCGTCAAGGACGGTGGCCTGGCCGGTAGTTGGGTGGACCAGACGAACGGTGTCAAGCAGCTTCGGCTGTCGGGCGACTGGGTCGGTGTGGTGTTCAACGACGGGACGGCTTCGGTGAAGGAGGGCGGGCTGCTGGCGGGGTGGACGCCGGAGACCAACAACGTGGCCGATCTCCAGCTGGACCGCGCCTCCGGCCGGGTGGGCGTGCTGTCCACCGACGGTCACGCCATCGTCAAGGACGGCGGCCTGACCGGTGGTTGGACCGACCAGACCAACGGCGTCCAGCAGCTCGGCCTCACCAGCTACTGACCCCCACCGCTCGAAGGCCGCGTCGCCGTACCGCCCGCCCGGGTGGTGCGGCGACGCGGCTCAGGCGGGTCCGGGGGTGCGGTCACGGGCGTACGAGGCGAGGCGATCGGCCAGAGCGGCGACGCGGGCCCGCAGTTCGTCGGGCCGCTCGATGACGAACGGCCGGTCCAGCGAGGCGAGTACGGCGGGCAACCAGTCGAGCCGCTCCACCCGCAGCTCGACCACCCGCCAGCGCTCGACCGTCGCGTCGCCTTCGGGAGCATTGCCGTCGGGAGTATTGCTCTCGGGAGCGTCGTCCTCGGGAGCGCCATCCGCCAGGCGTGCGACGCTCGCCGGGAGCCCGGCGCGGATCTGCCCGACCGTTCCGTGGATCCGCACGGTCACCTCGTGCCGGTACTCGGCGGTGGCGAACGCCGACAGCACCCGCTCCGCCGGATCCGGGCCGTCGGGCAGGTCGAAGGAGCCGGGCAGGGTGCGGGCGTCCGCGATCCGGTCGAGCCGGAAGGTCCGGTCCTCGTCGAGCCGGGCGTCCCGGCCCGTGACGTACCACCGGCCCGCGTGGGCGACGATCCCGTACGCGTGCAGCGTGCGCTCGGTGCGGCGCCCGTCGCGGCCGGTGTGGTGGAGGGAGACCGGTCGGCGGTGGCGGACGGCGTCGGCGAGGGTGAGCAGGACCTCGGCGTCCGGGGTGTCGAACTCGCCGGGCCGGTCCGTGAAGGCGAGGGCGTCCAGGAGCGGGTCGAGCCGGCGGGCGAGGTGCTTGGGCAGGACCCGTCGGATCTTCGCCGCCGCCGTTTCGCCCGCCGTGCGCTCCGCCGTGCTCAGGCCCGCGCGGCGGCCGGCGAGCAGGCCGAGCAGGACGGCCAGCGCCTCGTCCTCGCCGAGCATCAGCGGGGGCAGCCGGTACCCGGGGGCGAGCCGGTACCCGCCGTAACGGCCGCGCACCGACTCCACGGGGACGCCCAGCTCGCCCAGCTGGTCGACGTACCGCCGTACGGTGCGCCCCTGGACACCGAGCCGGTCGGCGAGTTCGGCGACGGTCCGGGTGCCGCCGGACTGCAGCAGTTCCAGCAGGGTCAGCACGCGGGCGGTGGGTCGGGGCATGTTCGCAGCCTAGGCGGAATAGCGGACCGATTCTGTCCAGTATCCCGCCTAGCCTGCGTCGTGCAGGTTCCCGAGTCCCGTTTCAGGTTCAGCCAAGGAGATCCCCGTGCACTTCGTCTCGATCCGCATCATCACCGCCGACGTCGCCCGCCTCGTCGCCTTCTACGAGCAGGCCACCGGCGTGCGGGCGGTGTGGGCCACCGAGGACTTCGCCGAACTGGGGATCGGCGGCGCCACCCTCGCGATCGCCGGCACCCGTACCGTCCCGCTGTTCGCCCCCGGCTCGGCCCGCCCGGCGGACAACCACAGCGTGATCACCGAGTTCCTCGTCGACGACGTGGACCGCGTCCACCGCAACCTGAGCGCCGTCCTCACCGAGGTCGTCGCCGGTCCCACCACGATGCCCTGGGGCAACCGCTCGCTGCTGTTCCGCGACCCCGACGGCAACCTGGTCAACTTCTTCACCCCCGTCACCCCGGCGGCGAAGCAGAAGTTCGCCCGCTGAGCCCGCTGAGCCCGCTGAGCCCGCTGAGCCCGCTGAGCCCCGTTCGCCCGGGAGCCCGGTGGATCCAGGGCTCCCGGGCGAACGGGCGAACGGGCGAACGGGAGAGAGCGACGGGCGTGGCCGCGGTTACGCCTCGCCGACCAGGAGGCGGGCGTTGACAGTGGGGTTGCCGGCCTGGCCGAGTGGGAAGGCGGTGCCGATCTCCCCGGAGTGGCCCGGGACGTCGATCCGGACGGTCAGGGCGCGGTCGAGGATCTGTTCCCTCGTCAGCCGGAAGTCGATGTTGACGGTGCCGTGCTTGACGCACGTCGCGCACTGGCGCGGGTTGTTGGGCTGGAAGAAGAACCGCTCCGCGACCGGCTCGCCGTTGGCGAGCAGGCTGATGATGAACGACCCCGGGATGTTCAGCCGGTCGATGCCCTTCACCCGCACCGAGACCGGGTCGGCGCTGCGGAAGGAGAAGGTGCGGGCGGCGTCGATGCTGCCGGAGAGGTTCTCCATGACGGTCTCCGCGTGGGTGGGCAGGTCCAGTCGGTCGTACCCGATGTCGGTGGCGATGGTCTGGTCGGCGGTCGCGGTGAACGGCGGCAGCGAGTTGAAGTGCGGGTCGGTGAGCCAACTCTCGTCCCCGCCGGCCAGGGTGGTCCGGAACCCGGCCAGGGTGGTCGCGTGGTTGCGTGTCTGCCAGCTCAGCCACAGCCGGTCGATGTTGCAGTGGTAGAACCAGAAGACCGGGTCGAAGGCGGAGACCTCCTGGACGCCCATCGTCGGCCCGACCGAGCCGTGGCCGCCGTCGTGGGACTGGATCGAGAACTTCTGGTAGCCGTTGATGTCGGACGCGCCCCAGAGGGACTGGGCCATCGACGTGGCGATCTCGGCCAGGACGCCGAAGCGCTCAAGGTTCGCCGTGATGTCGGCGACGGAGTAGCGCTGGGTCGTGTACGGGAAGGTGTCGGGGACCGGCGGCGTCGCCATGGCGCCGGGGTCGGCGGGCAGGACGTACCGGTCGAACGGCGGGTGCTGCAGGCGGTCCGGCAGCGGGGTGGAGATGTCCCAGTAGGGGAGCGTCACGTCCTGACAGCCCGGGACGGAGCGCAGCGCGTCCTCGAACTCGCGCAGGTAGACGCGGTGCCAGGGGTTGAAGCGGGGCTCGTGGTGCAGGCACCAGGCCTTCGGGAGTCCGTGCTGCCCGGCCAGCGTGAAGTAGCCGTCCGGGGCGGTGGTGGAGCGGGCCATGACGCCGTTGAACGCTGTTGTCAGGAGGGCGAATTCGGCGTCGGTGAGGGTGGTGACGTCCTTGCGCAGCCGGGCCGGGGCCGCCCCGCCGGGTGCCGTCGTGACCGGTGTCGAGGTGCCGAGCGGGAAGCCGTTGACGATCCAGTTCTTGAAGGTCTGCGAGCGGTTGGCGCTCCACTTGCCCGCCGCGTCCGGGGGCATGTCCGCGTTGGGGGGCGCGGTGTGGGCGAAGATCGTGAGGGCGTTCTGCTTCACTCCGTCGTACGTGCCGAGGTCGATGCCCTTGGCGGCCATGTGGGCCACGTCCTCGGGGCGGAAGTAGGTGCGGATGTCCGCGAGGTACGTCGGATTCGCGACGACCGGATCGGGGGCGGGGGTGTTCGGGGGTGTGGTCATGGGTCCTCCGGCGGGCTCGGGGCGGCTGCCGGGTGCAGCGCGCGCACTCTCGAACAGCGATCGCGAGTATGTGGTAGCCCGGAAGGTCTCTATACGAGCGACACGGTCCGACGCCCGGACGTACGTCGACCGGCGGTCAGGCCGCGACCCGGCCCGGGTGCGCGGTCCAGGGCCGGTGACCTCACGGTTCGACGACAACGATGTAGACCGAAGCCGTCGACCCTGGGTAGGGTGTGGCTGCTCCCGCCTGTCCGCAGCGCCGCGTGCCCGTGGTCCTCGCGCCCGCCGCGCGTTCCGTACTGCTCACCGCCGGTACGACTCGGCCCGGCGCGGGCGTGGGCGTCGGCACTCCGGGGCCCGGACCGGAGGTGGTGCAACCCTCCCCAGCGATTGGACGGCACGTGTACGACGGGCGGAAGGGATCGTCGAGCCCCTTCGAGCAGACGGTTTACCTGCTGTCCGCGGCCGGCCGGGCGGCGGACGGCCTGCTGGCGGACCGGTGGCGGGCCCGGGGGATGGGCCAGACCCATCTGGCGGTGCTCTCGGCGCTGTCCCGGCAGGGCGCGCACGCCCGGCCCGACCTCGCCGCCCGGCTGCGCCTGCCGGAGCCGGAGGTGTCCCGGGCGCTCGACGAACTGCTGTCGGCCGCGCTGGTGCAGTCGATGGTCGTCCAGGTCAACGGCCGCCACGAGGTGGTGACCCTCACCGCTGCGGGCGAGGCCGCCCTCGAAGGGCTGCACGGCGACGCCGCCACCGTCCAGGAGGACCTGCTGGCCCCGCTGACGAAGGGCCAGCGCACCGAGCTGAACGCGCTGCTGCGGCGGGTGTGTGCCAGGGCGGCCCGCATCGCGGCCGGGCCGCAGTCCGTCTCGGGCTGACTGGCTGTTCTGGGCTGACGGGCCGGTCGGGCTGGACGCGTCGGGTCGGGTTCCGTCGGCGGGTTCGGTTCAGGTCGCGCTGCCTCGGGGCCCCGCCCCGACCCCGTGCTCGCGGAGCGGGCCGACCTGCCAGCCCTGGGCGGCGCAGTGGTCGAGCAGCCGGGGGAGGGCGCCGAGGGCGGAGTGCCAGGCCCCGGGGGCGGAGGTGCAGTCCGAGTCGTGCAGCAGGACGGTGCCGCCGCCGTACAGGTCCGTGGTGACGGTGCGGTGGACGGTGTCCGGGGTGGCGCGGCCGGTCCAGTCCTCGCCCCAGCTCGTCCACAGCACCGGGGTCAGGCCGAGCCGGCGTGCCGCGAGGTGGGCGCCCGCGCTCATGACGCCGTACGGGGGCCGGAACCAGTGCGGTGCGGTGCCGGTGAGGTCGGCGACGGTGTCGCGGGCCCGGCGCAGGTCCTCGAAGGCGGCGCGCGGGCCGCGCAGCAGGAGCGGGCGGTGCGCCCAGCCGTGCACGGCGAGCTCGTGCCCGGCGTCCGCAATCTCCCGCACCAGTGCGGGCGCCCGGACGGCCATCGAGCCGAGCAGGAAGAAGGTGGCGTGCACCCGGCGCTCCTGGAGCACGGCCAGGAAGGCGGGCGTGGAGGACGGGTCCGGGCCGTCGTCGAAGGTGAGGGCAACGTGGTCGGGGCGCCCGGTCCCGGCGAGCCGGGGCAGCAGGCGGTTGCGCAGCGGCCCGTAGGTGGAGAGCACGGGAGCCGCGTGGAGCGCGGTGGCGGCGACGGTGGCGGTGGCAGCGGCGGCGCCGAGGAGCGGGAGCACGCGGGGCTTCATGGGGGCCTCAGGAAAGGGTGGTCAGCGCGCCGAGGTGCGGCGGGCGGTGGGAGGTGAGCAGGCGGTTCATGGTCGTGGTGAGCCCGGCCGGATCGGCGCTGCCGCACTCGACCAGGACGATCTGGCCGGGTCTCAGCTGCGGAGTGACGGCGCTGCCGCAGGCGATCCGGAGGTCGGGCACGACCAGGTGCTCGCGGTGGTAGGCGGCCAGGCCGAGGTCGAGGGCGTCCACGTCCCGGCTGGAGAGGAAGAAGGAGCTGCCCGCGCCGGTGGCGGAGCGCAGGGCGTCGGCCCCGGCGTCGACGGAGTTGCGGCGGGTGACGATCCCGCTCCGGTAGGGCGGGCCGTAGCCGGCGTTGACCAGGGTGAGCCCGGCGGCCGCGAAGCGGCGGACCTCGGCCGGGTCGGCGGCGGCCTCGTCGGTGTCGACCGAGACGGCGGCCTGCACGGCCGACAGGGCGCTCAGGGTGGCGTCGTCGAGGTGCCCGCCGTGCGGCGGGTGCACCACGAGGAAGGCCCGGCCGGTGCGGCTGGCGTCGACGGCGTCGAACCCGCCGTAGGCGACGGCGAGTTGGGCGCCGGCCGTGGACAGCCAGGCGGTCGCGCTGAGGGCGGCGAGCACGAGGCCGACGCGTCGGCCGGGACGGAGGTCGGGGCGGCGGCCGACGCGGCGCGGGGTGGGGGTGGAGGCGGGGGTGGAGGCGAGGGCGGACTCGCGGCCGGGGGCGGGCGTGGCTGCCCGGTCGGGGCGGCGGCGTTGCGCGGGGATCAGCGGCGGCGGTGCGGCGTGCGCCGGGGGCGCGGCGTCGGCCGGTACGGCGGGGGATGCGCCGCCGGCCCGTACGGCCGGGGAGCCACCGGCCGGGATGGCCGCGATGGCCGCGATCGCCTCCGCCGGCCCGGACGCGTCGCGGTGCAGTGCCAGTCCGGCCTCCCGGTACCGGCGCCCGGTGGGCCCGTCGGCCATGGCGGCGAGGACGGCCGCGAGCTGCGCCGGGTCGCGGACCCACGGGGCGAGGCCCGCCCGGTCGAGGGCGGCCGCGTTGGTCAGGCCGTGCCCGGGTATGCAGCGGTAGCTGACCACCGGCAGGCCGCAGGCGAACGCCTCCAGCGAGGTCAGGCCCCCGGCGTTCTGCACCAGCACGTCGCAGGCGTGCATCAGGCCGGGCATGTCCCGGACCCAGCCGAAGGCGTGCTCGACGCCGTCCGCCCGTAGCCGCTCCGCCAGGGCCCGGTTCTTCCCGCACACCACGACCGGCACCGCCGCCCCGGTGGCGCGCACCTCGGCGGCCACCCTCGCCACCTCGCCCACCCCCCAGGAGCCGGCCACCAGCAGGGCCAGCGGCGCGCCCGGCGGCAGTCCGAACCGCGCCCGGGCAGCCGTGCGCAGGGCCTCCGTGGTCGGGGTGAACCGGGGGTCGACCACCGGGCCCGCGACCGTGACCCGCTCGGCCCCGTGCGCGCGGGCCTGCTCGGCGGGGACGGGATGGGCCGCCAGGTGCAGGTCGACGCCGGGCGCCACCCAGAGCGGGTGCACGGAGAAGTCCGTCAGGTAGACCGCGGCGGGCACCGCCAGCCGACCCCGGCCGCGCAGGGTGCCGAGCACCTGCCCGGCGATCGGGTAGGTGGCCACCACGGCGCGGGTGTCCGGCGGGAGCGATCGCAGCAGCTTGCGGTGGGTGCTGCGCTGGATCAGCCGGATCAGCGCGCCCGGGCGCCCGGTGGACTCGGTGCTGGAGTAGATCCGCTGGTAGGCGGAGGGGGCGACGGTCAGCAGCCGCCGGTAGCACTCCGAGACCAGTGGCCCGAGCCCGGCGGGGACCAGGTCCAGGAAGTCCCAGCGGTCGACGGCGTGGCCCGACCCGGCCAGGCGCAGGGCGAGCTGGGCGGCGGCGCCGTCGTGCCCGGCGCCCACGCTCGCGGAGACGATGACGACGCGCCCGGCGGCGGGCACGGACGGGCGGGACGCTTCGGCGTGGTGCGCCGATGCCTCGTGGAGGTGCGGGAGTTGCGACACGGTCGGCCGATCCTCTGGCGGTGACGGGGCAGGGGCGGGTGGCTTCCGGTGCCCGTCCGGGCACGATCCGGTGCCCGGGCGCGGCCGGGGCGCGGGGGATGCCGCCTGGTGCGACGAGCAGCGGCTGGGGCCGCGGCGAACCGCGGCTCGGTCAGGATGGCAGGGCCTTGCTGAAGATCCGCTTAAGCTCAACTACCCTTCCGGCGTGCCGCGATGAAGGCCTGCGGCCCGGTCTCCCGGACGGGTCGTACCGCTGTGGTAGCCCGGGCCGGGCGGGCCGAAACGCCGCCGGGCGCCGGATCGGGGACGAATCAGGGGAGTCCCCGACAGGGCACCGGGATCCCGTGCCATGATGGCGCCGCCATGACCGACCTCGACGCCGGGCCCGCACCACTGCCGGTGCGCGCCGCCGCCCTCGACCTTCGCGTGCTGCGGGCCCTGCCCTTCGCGACGGTCTGCCTCGTGCTGTCCGCCGCCGGGCACGTGCTGGCCTCGGGGGACCGGCTGCCGCCCGGCGTGCTGCTGCTCGGGTGGGTGCTGGTCGCGGCGGTCGCCGTGCTCGGTGCGCGGCAGGAGCGTTCGGCCCGGGCGATCGTCGGCGGTCTGCTGGGCGGCCAGCTGGGCCTGCACCTGCTGTTCCACGCGGCCGGGGCTGCGGCCGGTGCCGGGGTCGGCGCCGGGCAGCCGGGGGCGGCGCGGGGAGGCACCGGCGGGGTTGCCGGGGCGGCCGGGATGCCGGACATGCCCGGCATGGCAGGTATGACTGGTATCTCCTCTATGCCCGGCATGCAGGGGATGGCCGATCGCCGTGGCGCCGCGATGACGCACGTCACGGCGAGCGCGGGCGCGGGCACCACCCACCACACCGCCGTCGCGGCGACCCACCTCGGCTTCTGGTGCCATGCGACGCTCGCCGGGCTGAGCCCCGCGATGGTCCTGGCGCACCTGGCCGCGACCCTCGCCGCCGGCTGGTGGCTGCGCCGGGGCGAGGCGGCGGTGTGGGCCCTGGTCCGGATCGCGGCCCGCGTCGCCGAGGCCGCCGGGCGGGCCTGCGCGGCGCAACTCCGAGGTGCGCTGGCCCTGTTCACGGCCCTGCGGGACGGGCTCGACGTCCTCGGGGACGCGGTGCGCCGGGCGTCGGGCGCCGACCGCTCGGGCCGGGCGTGCTCGGCCTTCCTGCGGCACACGGTGATCAGGCGCGGTCCGCCGGGGTGCGCGACGGCGTGACCGGAGCGGGGACGCTCCCGGGCACGGCCGTCCTCCCGACCCCCTGGATCACCCACCGCACGCGAGCTTTCGTACGGCGGCGACGACGGCCCGGTTCGGACACCGGCCCGCCGGGCGCCCGTGCGCGATCACGCGTGCCCTCCTCTGGAGAACAACCGCATCATGCGAACTTCCCCCATGACCCGCCCGACCCGCCTGCCCCGCCTGCCCCGCCTGACCCCCATGACCCGCCTGACCGCCGCCGCTGCCCTGGCGGCCGCGACCGTACTGGCCGCCGCCACGACGGCCTCCGCGCACGTCATCGTGGACCCGTCCAGCGTCCCGAAGAACGCCACCGACCGGACCTTCGCCTTCCGGGTGCCGAACGAGGACGACACCAAGAGCACCGTCCAGGTGGAGATCGACTTCCCGACCGACCACCCCATCCCGTCCGCCCTGGTCACGACGGTGCCCGGCTGGACCGACAAGATCACCACGACCAAGCTCGCCACCCCGATCCACACCGACGACGGGGACGTCACCGACGTGGTCTCCCAGGTGATCTGGACCGGCGGCCAGATCACCCCCGGTCACTACCAGGACTTCACCGTCGAGCTCGGCGCGCTGCCCGAGGGCACCGACAAGGTCGTCTTCAAGGCCCTCCAGACGTACAGCGACGGCAACGTGGTGCGCTGGATCGAGGAACCCCAGGCCGGCCGGCCGGAGCCGAAGAACCCGGCCCCGGTGCTGCACCTGACGACCGCGGCCGCCGACGGGGACAGCGCCGTCGCCGCGACCCCGGCGCCGACGGGCAGTGCGACGGCGAAGGCCAGTGCGGAGACGGCGGCGGCGAAGGCCGACAGCAGCGACTCCACCGCCCGCGGCCTCGGCATCGCCGGCATCGTGGTCGGCGTCCTCGGCACGGCGGCCGGCGTGCTGCTCGCCCGCCGCGGCCGCACGGGCACCTCGGCGTGAGCCCCCGGGGCCGGTGCGGCGGCCTGCCCGCCGCACCGGCCCCACCCCGGCGTCGCGCGCCCGGCGGGAACAGTCAGACACGCCCCAGAGCGTTTCGAGTGCCGGCCCGGCCGCTCGGCTCGGCTCGGGATCCGGCTCTCGCTCACTCGGCAGGTGATGGTGTCACACGTCCCCGCGTGATGCCGCCCGTTATCGGGTTGCTCCCGGAGTGGCGTCGAGGCGGTGGAGGCGGGCCCGGACGGCTTCGGCGTCGCGGTGCTGGAGGTCGTCGAGGATGGCCAGGCCGAGGATCCAGTCGGCTCGGGCGGATTCCGGGTCGCCGAGGGCGAGGTGGGTGTCGCCGAGGTGGGTGTGGATGTCGGCCTGGAGGAAGTAGTCGCCGACCGCCCGCCGCAGGCTCAGGGACTCGTGGTAGGCGGGCAGCGCCTCGTGGTACTCGCCGAGTTGGTGGTGGATGTAGCCGATGCTGTCCCAGATGGAGGCCTGGCTGGGCAGGTTGCCGACCTCGCGGGCGAGGTCCAGGGCGCGCCGGCAGTGGGTGAGCGCGGCGCGCAGTTCGCCCTGCTGGGCCAGGTACCAGCCGATGCTGTTGAGGGCGAGGGCCTGCCCGGACGGGTCGCCGAGCTCCTCGAACAGTGCCAGGGCCCGGCGGGACTCGGCCACCGCCTCGGCGTCGGCCCGTACCTCGCCGTGGGCGATGGCGAGGTCGAGCCTGGTCCGGCCCTCGCGCGGCCGGTCGCCGGTCTCCTCGAACAGGGCGAGGGCCAGCCGCAGTTCGCGCTGGGCCTCGGGCTGGCGGTCCTGGGAGCGGTGCACCTGGCCGAGCCAGCGGTGGGCGTGGGCCCGGCGGCCGGGGTCGCCGGCCCGTTCGGCGGCGGCCAGCGCGGTCTCGCCGGCGCGCTGCCACTGCTGCCACAGGCCCGACTTGAGCAGGTAAGGCACCTGGGCGCCGACCAGCTGCCAGGTGTGCAGGTCGGCCCCGGCCGCGTGCGAGGCGTCGACGACCCGCTCCAGTACCGGCTGTTCCTCCCGGTACCAGACGAGCGCCTGCCGGCGGTCGGCGAGCTGCTCGGGTGTCACCCCGGCGGCGGGGCGGGCGAGGTCGAACGGATGCCAGGCCGCGTCGTCGGCGTAGGCGAGGCAGGCCGCGCGGTGGGCGGTGTGGAGGTAGTGGTCGAGCATCCGCCGCGTCGCCCCCGCCCGTCCCTGCGGCGGTTCGAGGGCGGCCGCCTGTTCGGCGGCGTACGCGCGCAGCAGGTCGTGGAAGGTGTACCGGCCGGGCTCGGGCGCGGTGATCAGGTGGGCCCGGTGGAGGTCCTCCAGCAGGGCGCGGGTCTCGGTCAGCGGGCGGCCCGCGAGGCTCGCGGCCGCCGGCACGCTGATGGTGGGGCCAGGGTGCAGACCGAGCAGCCGGAACAGCCGGGCGGCCTGCGGGGCCAGCGCGCGGTAGGACCAGGAGAGCACCAGCCGGACGTCGGCGTGGCTGTCGCCCGCCGACAGCAGGTCCAGGCGGGCCCGGGAGTCGCGCAGTTCGCGCGCCCACACCCCGAGCGGGATGCCGGGGTGGTCGGCGGCCCGGGCGGCGGCGATGTTCAGGGCGAGCGGCAGCCGGGCGCACAGCTCGATCAACTCGTCGGCCGCGTCGGGCTGCTCGGCGACGGCGGTCGCACCGAGGCGGCGGGCGAACAGTTCGCGGGCCTCCTCGCGGGAGAGCACGTCCAGGGCGAGTGGCACCGCGCCGTCCAGGGCGACCAGTCCGGGCAGCCGGTTGCGGCTGGTGACCACGACCAGGCAGGTGGTGGAGCCCGGCAGCAGCGGGCGGACCTGCTCGGCCTCCCGGACGTTGTCCAGGACGATCAGCGTCCGGGTGCCCGCCAGCCGGCTGCGCAGGAGCGCGAGCTGTCCGTCCGGATCGGCGGGGATGCGCAGGGCCGGCACGCCCAGGGCCTCCAGGAAGCCGCGGGCCACGTCGGCGGCGTCGACCGGGGCCCGGGCCGGGTCGAACCCGCGCAGGTTGGCGAAGAGTTGGCCGTCGGGGAAGCGGTCGGCCACCCGGTGGGCGAAGTGCACGGCGAGGGTGGTCTTGCCCACTCCGGCGGTGCCGGCGATCGCCGAGATCACCACCGCGCCGCAGCCGGGGGTCACGTCGGCGAGCAGGGCGTCGAGGGCGCGGAGCTCGCGGGCCCGGCCGGTGAAGTGCCGGATCGCCATGGGGAGTTGCTGTGGCCCCGAGCTGCCCGGCGAGGGCAGCGGTGGTGGCGGGGCGGGGAGTGGCGGAGTGCTCGCAGGGGCCGGCCCGGCCGCCGGTGCGTCGGTCTCCCGGGCGGCGGCCAGCCAGCGGGCCCGGGTGTCCGGGTCGACCCCGAGGGCCTCGGCGAGCCGGACCACCGAGGACATCCGGGGTCGGCGGCCACCGGCCTCCAGTGCGCTGATCGACCGGGTCGACACCCCCGAGCGGTCCGCCAGTTCGTCCTGGCTCCACCCCGCCGACAGACGTCGCTCGCGCAGCAGCGCGGCGAAAGCAGCAGCCCCCATCCGTTCCCTCCGGATCCCCTGCGAACCGTGTCGCCGCCCCGCCCGGCCGACCCGGATCGCGCATGAGCGTAGTCCTCCCGGGGCCAAGTGTCAGGTCAACGTCAGGTCAACGTCGTGGTCGTCGTGCGCGACCCGGGACGAGGATGAAGGCTTGGCCCGACGGTGTCGGGCCCGTCCGGCGGCCCGACCACGGCTGCCGACCGGCCGGTCCGGCGGCGAGGCGCGGTTACGGGGGTACCGCGGCTCGCGGCCGCACCGGCCGCGGTTCGTCGCCGCACCGCCCGGGCGCCGGCTACGGATCGCCCGCGCGCCGCCCGCGCACCAGCTGCGCACCGCCCGCGAACCACCCGCGGACCGGCCGCCGGGCTCCCGCCGGAGCCGGGCCCGAACCCGATTCCGCCGCAGGTCGAACGGTGCCATGCTGACGCCATGACAGATCGCATCGATACCGCCCCCGCCCACGACGGGGTGCACGACGGGGGCCGGCGACGGGAGTTGGCGGCGGCGACGGTGGGGTCGGTGGTCGAGTCCTTCGACTGGAACGTGTACGCCGTGCTCGCGCCCTACTTCGCCGCCGACCTCTTCGGCCACGGCAAGGGCGGGGTCAGCGGCACGCTCGCCGCGTACGCCACCTTCGCGGTCGGCTTCGGCGCCCGCCCGGTCGGCTCGTACCTGATCGGCCGGCTCAGCGACACCCGGGGGCGGCGCTTCGCCCTCAGTCTCGGCATGGCCGTGATCGCCGTCGCCAGCCTGGGCCTCGCCGTCCTGCCGGGGCAGCGGACGATCGGCGTCTGGGCGGCGGTGCTGGCCGTGGTGGTACGGGTGGTGCAGGGGCTCGCCTTCGGCGGGGAGGCGCCGAGCGTGGCCGCGTACGTGACCGAGACGGCGCCGCCCCGGCACCGCTTCGCGTTCAGCTCGGTCTCCTACGGCGGGATCATCCTGGGCTCGCTGCTCTCCTTCGGGGTGCTCACCCTGCTGATCCACACCATCGGCAAGTCCGGTCTGGAGAACGGCGGTTGGCGCTTGGGCTTCGTGGCTGCCGCGCTGCTGGGGCTGGCCGCGGTGTGGGTGCGGCGGGCCGCGCCGGAGAGTGCCGAGTTCCAGCGGGCCCGGGCCGCCGCCGGGCCGGGCGGGCGCCCGCCGTTCCTGCGCACGCTCCGGGACCACCGCTGGGCGGTGCTCACCGTTTTCCTCAACACCCTGGGCGGCACGGTCGGTTACTACTTCGCGCTGACCTACCTGCCGCAGTACGCCGCCGCCTACCACGTGATCGACAAGGAGCGGGCGGCCTCCTTCATGACGGTCGTGCTGGCGGTGGTGCTGGTCACCATGCTGCTCACCGGCGCGGCCGCCGACCGCTTCGGCCTGCTGCCGGTCGCCCGGATCGGGTTCGCACTGCCCGTCCCGCTGGTCGGGTTCCTGCTGGCCGGGCTGCGCGGGGGCTGGCTGCCCTTCCAACTCGTGGCCGTGCTGCTAGGGATGATGGTGGCGATGGTGCTGGGCACGCTCAACGTGTTCACCGGGCTGCTGTTCCCGACCGAGGTGCGCGCGGTGGGCCTCGGCGTGGTCAACGCGGCCACCATCGCGGCCTTCGGCGGCACCTTCCCGCTGCTCGCCGCGTGGTTGGACTCCCACGGCAACCTCGGGCTGATCCCGTTCTACGTCACGGTCTGCACGGCGGGGCCGGCGCTGGGCCTGCTGACGGCGATGCGGGTGCCCTCGTTCACCGCCGCGCTCCGGGAGACGGAACCCGGGGTTCAGCGGACACCGGGAACCGCCTGACGGACGTTCACGTCCTGTGGTTGAGTGGTCCGGACCAGACGCCGGACGGGGAGGGCGACGATGGACGGGAACGGGCCGGAGAGCTGGCTGACCGAAGTGGACTTCGAGCAGCCGCCGCAGGTGGACCTGCGGACGGACCGGGCGCACTCCGCGCGGGTCTACGACTACCTGCTCGGCGGGAAGACCAACTTCCCGGCGGACCGCGAGGTCGGCGACCGGGTGCTCGCCGACCTCCCGGAGGCCCGGACCGCCGCGGCCGCCGCGCGCGCCGTGATGCACCGGATGGTGCGCCGACTGGCCGAGGAACACGGCGTCCGCCAGTTCCTGGACGTCGGCACCGGCATTCCGACCGCGCCGAACCTGCACGAGATCGTCCAGGCGGTCGACCCGTCCTGCCGGGTGGTGTACGTCGACAACGACCCGATCGTGCTGGCCCATTCGCGCGCGCTGCTCAGCAGCACCCCGGAGGGGCGCACCGCCTACGTCGAGGGCGACCTGCGCGAGCCGGAGAAGTTCCTGGCCGACCCTGCGGTGGCCGCCACCCTGGACCTGACCCAGCCGGTCGCGCTGACGCTGATCAACATCGTGCACTTCCTCTCCGACGAGGCCGCGCACCCGCCCGTCCGAAAGCTCGTGGACGCCCTGCCCGCCGGCAGCTTCCTCGCGCTGAGCGCGGGCACGGCCGACAACGCGCCGGAGGCGGCCAAGGCGGGGGCCCGGCGCTACGCGGAGGCCGGGATAGAGGTCCACACGCGGTCGCACGCCGAGGTGGAACGTTTCTTCACCGGCCTGGAGCTGGACGAACCCGGCGTGGTCCTGATCAACCAGTGGCACCCCGAACTGAGCGACTCCGCGCAGCGGCTCGACGGCCAGGTCTCGGTGTACGGGGGCGTGGGGCGCAAGCCGTAGCCGGTCCGCCGTCCTGCCCCCGGGTCGGGTTCCCGGAGGGCGGGCCTGCCGTCAGGGCGCCCGGAGGTCGGGCTGCCCGGACGTCGGGCTGCCCGGGGCCGGCCGCCCGGCGGTCGTCACGGTGCCCGGCGGTCGTCACGGTGCCATGGTGAGGCCCGCCGCGCCGGCGCCACGGCTGAGCACCACCGTGCGGATGTGGTCCAGGGCGCGGGCCCAGTCGGCGCGGCCCGGGTCACTGCGGACGGCCTCGCGCAGGTCGAGTACCCGGTAGGGCGGGCCGAGGTCGGTGATCTGCGGGACGAACTCGGCCCGGCTCACCGTCCAGCGCTGCCCCGGCCCAGCGGGCGGGCTGACGGTGAATCGGGCGAGCGAGCTCCAGTTGCCGCGCGGGTCCTCGGCGCCGTCGTAGGTGAACATGTGCCCGGCGAGCTGGTCGCCGAGGCCGTAGACCGTCCAGGTGTCGCCGATCTTCTCGTAGGCCTGTGGGATGTGGGCGTGGGTGCCCAGGATCAGGTCCACGTCGGGGCGGCCCGGTCCCTGTCCGGCTGCGGCCAACTCGCGCGCCAGGGTGAGCTGTTGCTCGTTCGGGGCGTCCTGCCACTCGGTGCCCCAGTGGATGCTGACCACCACCAGGTCGGCGCCCTCGGCCCGGGCGGCGCGGGCGTCGGCGAGGATCCGGTCCCGGTCGATCAGGTTGACGGCCCAGGGCTCGCCCTTCGGCAGCGGGATGCCGTTGGTGCCGTAGGTGTAGGCGAGTTGGGCCACCGTCGCGCCGCCCGCCCGCAGCAGCGCGGGCCTCCCGGCCTCCTCGGCGGTGCGGGCGGAGCCGGTGTGGGCGAGGCCGACGGCGTCCATCGCGTCGAGCGTGCGGCGGATGCCGGCCGGGCCGTCGTCCAGGGTGTGGTTGGACGCGGTGTCGCAGGAGGCGTAGCCCGCGTCCCGGAGCGCCTTGGCGACCTGGGGCGGGGACTTGAAGGCCGGGTAGCCGGTGTACGGTCCGCCGTCGGCGCCGTAGACGGTCTCCATGTGGCAGATGGCCAGGTCGGCGCCGCTGATCAGCGGTCTGACGCCGGCCAGCATGGCGGTGAAGTCGTAGCCGGTCCCGCCGGCGTCCTCCTTCGCCTGCTGGATGATCTCGGTGTGCGGCAGGACGTCGCCGGTGGCGACCAGGGTGAACGGCCTCGGGCCGGTGGGGGTCTGGCTCGGAGCCTCGGGCGTGGCTGTCGGGTTCGCGGCGGGCGTCGCGGCGGGGTTCGGCGTCGGTGCCGGGGCGCCGCAGCCGGGGAGGGCGAGCAGCAGGGCGAGGGCCGTGACGGCGGTCCGGCGGCGGGGGAGGGGCACGGTCGTCTCGTCTCGCGATCGGAAGGTGTGATCAGTCCTCCGACTATGCGGGCGCCCGATCCGTCCGAGCCGCGCCCCACGCCCGCAGGTCACCCGGGGGGCCGCCGGGCCCGCCGACAGTGACCATGCGTCACCCCTTGTGCACCGTCCGCGCGATGTGTTGACATAGCCACGTCAAGTCAGAGGGGGCCGCGTTCGGCCTCGCCCGCAGCGCCGTCGCGCCGCCCTGCGCCGCCGCGCGCCGCTCCGCCCCCGTACCTCCGTGGACGATCGAAGGGGAAGCCCATGCTGCTCCGTACCCTGGCCGTCGCCGCCACCGCGACCGCCGCACTGGTCGGCACCTCGACCTTCGGCGGCGACTCGCTGCCGACCCCGCCGGACCGGATCGTCATCGACGTCGCGACCGTCAACGGCTCCGGCTGTCCGGCCGGAACCGCCGCCGTCGCCGTCTCGCCGGACAACACCGCCTTCACCGTGACGTACAGCAGCTACCTCGCCCAGGTGGGCGTCGGCTCCAAGCCGACCGACTTCCGGAAGAACTGCCAACTCGACCTGCAGGTCCACGTCCCCCAGGGCTTCACCTACGCCATCGCCTCCGCCGACTACCGCGGCTTCGCCCACCTGGAACAGGGCGCGTACGGCACCGAGCGGGCCAACTACTACTTCCAGGGCGACCCCCGGACCAGCTACCAGAGCCACCGCTTCGACGGCCCGAGGGACGACAACTGGCAGGCCACCGACACCGTCGACGTCGCCGCCCTGGTCTTCGCCCCCTGCGGCGAGGAGCGCAACTTCAACATCAACACCGAACTGCGCGTCTCCGGCGGCAGTTCCGACCAGGCCCACACCACCAGCTTCATGGCGATGGACTCCACCGACGGCAGCATCAACACCACCTACCACCTCGCCTGGAAGCAGTGCCCCTGACCTCCCCGCGACCCGCCCGGCCCCGACGGAGCCCCGGCCGTCGGGGCCGCGGCGCGCGCGGAACCGGGGCGTGCCGCGAGCGCCGTCCGCCGCTCGCTCCCCGTCCGGGCGCCGGGCACCGGATCATCGGCACCGAGCCGGCTCCACCCGCAGCGGTGCGATCTGTCGGGGTATCTGGCGATACCGCCCCTGAGCTGGGAAAACCCACTGGCAGCCGGTGTCGCGGATCCCCTAGAGTCGGCGCGCCCGTCCCGGTCGGGGCGGTGGCGAACCGGCGCGCTCGGTCGAGCCGCCCGGCGATTCCAGGAGTTGACGATCCGATGGTGTGTGTGGCGTGCGGGGCGCGTCCGGTGGGGACCGACAGCGGACGCTGTTTCGGCTGCGCGGAGGCGGCCCCCGGATGGGCGGCCGCGCTGAGGCCGGCGAACGGCCTCGCCTCGGCGCTCTCCGTCCTGCTGGGCCTGGGCGCCGTGGCGGCGGCAGCGGTGGTCGTCCTGGACGTCTGGCTGGACGTGCTCGCGGGACGGCTGCTGGACGGGACGGACGGCCCCGACCCCGATGACCTGGCGGCCCTGGAATCCGCGGCGCACACCCTGAGCACGGTGTCCCGCCCCCTGGGCCTGGCCACCGTGGTGCTGTTCATCGTCTGGTTCCACCGCACCCGCGGGAACGCCGACCTGCTGCTGCCGAACGGGCACCGCCTCGGGCGCGGCTGGACCATCGGCGGCTGGTTCACCCCGGTCGTCTTTCTCTGGTTCCCCTGGCAGCTGATGGTGGACTGCTGGCGGGCCAGCGCGCCGCTGGACGCCGAGGGGAGGCGCAGCACGCCGTCGGAGGGCATCGTCGCGGTGTGGTGGCTGACCTGGATGGGCTCCTTGATCCTCGGTTGGGTCGCCGCCGTCAAGAGCACCCGCTTCGACGTGACGGACTCCATCGACCTCGAGGCCCTGCGCACGGGCCTCCGGCTGGAGGCCGGCGGCTCGGCGCTGCGGCTCGTCGCCGCGATCGCCGCGATCCTGGTGGTGACCCGGCTGACCGCCATGCAGCGGGAGCGCCGGGCCGACATCAACCCGCTCGCGGCCAGGGCTGCCCTGGAGGCCCGCGTCCAGGCCGTGACGGCACCGCCCTCGGCCTGACGGACCGCGGCGCCGCGCGCCGTCCCGTGTGGCTGCCCCCGGTGCTCGAGTGCGCCGGACATCGGGGCTGTGCAGGAAGCGGACGATCCGCAGCCTGATGAGGAAGCCGCCCACCTCCCTGACTCTGGCGTTCCGTCAGTACTGCGGCCTCCAGGTCGTGTTGGGGTTGACGCCGAGGAAGGTGGACGTGCGGCCGAGCGGCGTCGCCGCGCCGCTCTGCTTCCTGGCTGCGGCCAGGTAGACGAAGCAGGGCCACTGGAGCGCCTCCCCGGCGAGGGCGGCCGGGCCGGTCGCGCGGGGGCGGTAGGAGCGCAGTTCTCGGCAATGGTGATGCCGTCCCCGTCGCCCGGGCGCAGGTCGAGAACGGCGACGGAACACGCGGACCGGGCGGGGGTGGCCGCATCCGACAGGGCCGAACGGACTGCTCCGGCCCCCACCGGCCCGCTCCGGCGTTTCCGGGCCCCCGCAGCGGATAGCCGCCCTGGGGGAGCGGAGCCCCGTCCGGGGCTCCCCCGACCTGGAGGAGATGCCATGACGAGGACCGCGGCAGCGCTCTTCGACGTCGACGGGACCCTGCTCGACACCACGTACTTCCACACGCTCGCCTGGTGGGAGGCGCTGCGGCAGTACGGACGGACCGTGCCGTCCGCCCGGGTCCACCGGGCCGTCGGCATGGGCGCCGACCAGCTGCTCGACCACGTGCTCGGTGAGGACCGCGACCACGGCGACGACGACGCGATCACGGCGGCCCACGACGCCCTCTACGCCCGCCACTGGCCGGCGATCACGCCGCTGCCCGGAGCAGCACGCCTCCTGCGCGCCTGCGCCGGGCGGGGCTGGAAGGTGGTGCTCGCCAGCTCCGCCTCCGAACGGGAGATCACGGTGCTGCGCCGTGCGCTCGACGCCGACGACGTCATCGCGGCCGCCACGGTCAGTGACGACGTCGACGCGACCAAGCCTGCGCCGGACCTGGTCGAGGCCGCTCTGCACCGCGCGGAGACGGAGCCCGAGCACGCCGTGTTCGTCGGTGACACCGTCTGGGACGTCACCGCCGCCGCCCGGGCCGGGGTTCCGTGCATCGCGGTCGAGAGCGGGGGCTTCTCCGCCCTGGAACTCCTCGGCGCCGGCGCGGCAGAGGTCCACCGCGACACCGCCGAACTGCTGGCCGGCCTCGACGAGAGCCTGCTTGCGCAACCCCCGGTCGACCGGTAGGCGTCCGGTGCTTCGCGATCCACCGCCCGCTCCCGGAGCCGTCTCCGGGAGCGGGCGGTGGCTCAGCCCAGCCGGTCGCTCAGCCCAGCTGCTCGCTCAGTTCAGCCGGGGCAGTACCTGCTCGCGGTAGAAGTCGAAGAATCCTTCCTGTTCCTGGCCGATCTGGCCGACGTACACCTCATCGCAGCCGGCGTCGCGGTAGCCGAGCAGCCGGTCGGCGTGCTCCTGCGGGTCGTCGCCACAGGTCACGGCAGAGGCGACCATCTGCTCGGTGACCAGTTCGGTGGCCTGCTCGAAGTGGCGTGGGGTGGGCAGGACCTGGGCCAGTTCGCCGGGCAGCAGTTCGCTGGGCCAGAGCCGGTGGACGGTCTTCACCGCCTGCTCGCGCTCCCTCGACCAGCACACCTTGACGCCGCCGAGAACGGGACCGCCGCCGCCTGCGGCCCGGTAGCGGCCGATCAGTTCCTCGTCCGGGGTCATGGTGACGAGTCCGTCGGCGAACCCGGCGGCCCGCTCGGCGGCCTTGGGGCCGAACGCCGAGGCGTACACGGGCAGCCGGCCGTCCTTGGGTGGGGTGTAGAGCTGGGCGTTCTCGACGGTGTAGTGGGTGCCCTGGTGGCTGACGACCCCTCCGGCGAACAGTTCTCGCATCACCGTGACGGCCTCCTCCAGCATCTGGGCCCGCACGTCGAACGGCGGCCACCGGTCGCCCAGTACGTGCTCGTTGAGCGCCTCGCCGGTGCCGACGCCGAGCCGTAGGCCGCCCTCCAGTTGCACGTCCGCGGTAGCGGCCGCCTGGGCGACGATCGCGGGGTGGATCCGGACGGTCGGGCAGGTCACCAGCGTCGTCACGGGGAGCCGGGTGACCTGCGAGAGCGCGCCGATCACGCCCCAGACGAAGGGGCTGCTGCCCTGGGCGTCGTTCCAGGGGTGGTAGTGGTCGGAGATGGCGAGGCGGGTGAATCCGGCCTCTTCGGCCAGTCTGGCCTGGTCGACCAGTTGGGCGGGGGTGAACTCCTCGCAGGACAGGAAGTATCCGAACGCGGTCATAACAGCCTCGGCTCCTCAGTGGGTTCCTCGGGTCGTCCTCAGCGGAGCGGCTATCCGGGCGTGGCGCCGGGAAACCTCCGCAGGCGACCACCCTGGCCGCAGCCGCAGCCGCAGCCGCAGCCGCAAACGCAGCCACCCACCCACCGCGGCGCCCGGCCGGGGAACCGGTCGCCGCGGTGGGTGGCGCTGGCCGTCCCGGTGGTCGTTCCGGAGCCGGGACGTACGGTGCGGCTGCCCCGGATCGAGGGCGGTAATCCTCCCGGCGGCGGATCCGGGTGGAATCCACCGTCGGCCCGGATCCGCCGACGGCCCGCGTTTGGCTCCGTCCTGCCGGGGGACACGCCGGACTCCCGGGGGAGCCGATGACGAGGAGCCCTGTGATGTCGAACGACGCGATCGTCCTCCTGCGGGAGGACCACAAGGAGGTCCGCGGTCTGTTCCGCGAGTACCGGGGGCTGGCCCAGGACGGCGACGGCCCGGCGCGGGCCAGAACGGTCCACCAGATCATCGAGGCGCTGACCGTCCACACCTACCTGGAGGACGAACTGGTCTACCCCAGGATCCGCCAGGAGGTGGCCGGCCTCGCCGAGGAGATGGACCGGGCCAAGGAGGAGCACCACGTGGCCGACCTGCTCTGCGAGGAGCTGAGCCGGATGTCGCCCGACGACGAGGGCTACGACGCCAAGACCGCCGTCCTGATCGACGCCGTCGAACGCCACATCGCGCAGGAGGAGGCCGACTGGTTCCCGAAGGTGCGGGCCACCCTGGGCCGCAAGGAACTGAGCGAGCTGGGGGAGCGGATGCAGGCCGTACGCGAGACCGCGCCGCGCCACCCGACCGGCGGTGGTGTGCTGCACCGCATCGCGGACGCCCTGGAGGGCTGAACCGCGCACCCCGACGAACACCTGCTGGACCACCTCGGCCCCGGCGTCCGGGTGACAGCCGCCGCCCAGGGGCGCGCCGTACGGCCGCCGGTACCCGCCCGGGCTATGTCTGTCGGACGAGCGGGACGGACGCGGACGAGCGGGACGGTCGGAGGGCGGCGGGCACATGGCGCGGTCGAGGAGCAGGGCCCGGACGCGGCGGCGGGCGGGGCGGGTCGCGGAGTCGGCCGCGGTGGCACTCGACCGGCGCCTGCCGCTGTTCGACGGGGCCAAGGGGCTGGTCCGCAAGATCTTCCCCGACCACTGGTCCTTCCTGCTGGGCGAACTGGCGCTCTACAGCTTTGTCGTGCTGCTGCTCACCGGGGTGTACCTCACGCTGTTCTTCAAGCCCTCGATGGCGGAGGAGGTCTACCACGGGACCTACGCCCCCTTGAACGGCGTGCGGGTGAGCGCGGCCTACTCCTCCACCCTGGCGATCAGCTTCGACGTCCGCGGCGGACTGCTGATCCGGCAGATCCACCACTGGGGCGCGCTGCTGTTCACCTCCGCCATCGGTGCCCACCTGCTGCGGGTGTTCTTCACCGGGGCGTTCCGCCGCCCCCGGGAGCTGAACTGGATGGTGGGCCTGACGCTGTTCCAGGTGGGACTGATCGAGGGGTTCGCCGGCTACTCGCTGCCCGACGACCTGCTCTCCGGTACCGGGCTGCGCACCGCGCAGGGCTTCATCCTCTCGGTGCCGCTGGTCGGCAGCTACCTGAGCTACTTCCTGTGGGGCGGCGACCTCCCCGGGCAGGACATCGTGCCGCGGCTCTACAGCGCGCACATCCTGCTGCTGCCCGGTCTGCTGGTCGCCCTGGTCACAGCCCACCTGATCCTGGTCTTCCACCTGACCCACACCCAGTGGGCGGGGCCGGGGCGCACCAACCGGAACGTCGTCGGCAAGCCGCTGTTCCCCGGGTTCACCGTCCAGACGGTCGGGCTGCTGGCGATGGTCTTCGGCGTGCTGGCGCTCTCCGCCGCCCTCGCGCAGATCAACCCGATCTGGCTGTACGGGCCGTACCGTCCGGACCAGGCGTCCACGGACGCCCAGCCGGACTGGTACATGGGTTTCATCGAGGGGGCACTGCGGCTGATGCCGGGTGCGGAGACCGGCCTGTGGGGCCACACGGTGTCCTGGAACCCGCTGGTGCCCGCCGTGCTGTTCCCCTTGCTGTTCTTCTCGTGCCTCTACGCGTACCCCTTCCTGGAGCGGTGGCTGACCGGCGAGCGGGGTGAGCAGCACCTGTGCGACCGGCCCCGTAACCGCCCCACCCGCACCGGGCTCGGGGTCGCGGGCTTCGTGTTCTACGTGGTGCTGCTGGTGGCGGGCGGTCAGGACGTCGTGGCGCGCGCGCTCGACGTGCCGGTGGAGGGCCTGAACTGGGTGCTGAGGGTGGCGCTGTTCGCGGGCCCGGTCGCCGCCTTCTGGCTCGCCAAGCGCCTGGCGCTCGCACTGCAGGCCCGCGACCGGGACCAACTGACCCGGGGCCGGGAGACGGGGTACGTGCGCGAGGCGATCGAGGGCGCGTTCCACGCCGGACGCGAACCCCTGCCCAGCGGGCGCCGCTACACCTTGACCGTGCGCAACATGCCGCGTCCGCTGCCCCCGCCCGGGCGCGGGGCGTCCAGGCGGGAGCGGCTGCGCCGTCGGTTGAGCGCCTGGTTCTACCGCGACCGGGTCGAGCTGCCGCCCGAGGAGGGGACGGCGGAAGGGGCTCCGGCGCCCGACCGGGCCGGCGTTCCCGGCGGGTGACCCCGCTCAGTCGTCCCGGCCGGCGTACTGGAACATCGCGCCCACCACCCCGGCGGCCGTCACCCCGGCGCCCACCAGCACGAGCCACAGCGCGTACACCACCCCGGTCCCGAACAGGGCGAGACCGGCGGCGGTGAGCGCGGGGTAGTAGCTGCGCGGGGCGAAGAACTCCAGCGGTCCCGCACCGGAGACGATCTCCGCGTCCGTACGGTCCTGCGGGCGCCGACCCCGGCGGACGTGCTGGGTCCAGAAGAAGAACGCGACCAGGGCCGACATCAGGCAGGCGACGACGAGCGCGGCCTTCCCGGCGGGCTCGTGCGCGAACCAGCCGTACACCCCGGCGGCCGCGGCGAAGAACGCGGCGACCCCGGCGAACAGGTAGGACTCGGCCTTCACCGGGCGCCCTCCCCGGCCTCGACGGCCTGCCGGGAGTGTTCCGGATGGTGGAGGTCGAAGGCCGGCCCCTCGGACCGGATCCTCGGCAGGGTGTGGAAGTTGTGGCGCGGCGGCGGGCAGGACGTCGCCCACTCCAGGGAGCGGCCGTACCCCCACGGGTCGTCCTCGGTGACCTTCGGCGCGTGCCGGGCGGTGTACCAGACGTTGTAGAGGAACGGCAGGGTGGAGGCGCCGAGCAGGAAGGCGCCGATCGAGGAGACGGTGTTGAGGGTGGTGAAGCCGTCCGACGCGAGGTAGTCGGCGTACCGGCGGGGCATGCCCTGGGCGCCGAGCCAGTGCTGGACCAGGAAGGTGGCCTGGAAGGCGGGCAGGAGCAGCCAGAAGTGGATCCGCCCCAGGCGTTCGTCGAGCATCCTGCCGGTGATCTTGGGCCACCAGAAGTAGAAGCCGGCGAAGGTCGCGAACACCACCGTCCCGAACAGCACGTAGTGCAGGTGGGCGACGACGAAGTAGCTGTCGGTCACGTGGAAGTCGATGGGCGGCGCGGCCAGCAGCACTCCGGTCAGACCGCCGAGCAGGAAGGTCACCAGGAAGCCCAGGGAGAACAGCATCGGCGCCTCGAAGGACAGCGAGCCGTTCCACAGGGTGCCGACCCAGTTGAAGAACTTCACCCCGGTCGGCACGGCGATCAGCAGCGAGGCGAGCGAGAAGAACGGCAGCAGCACCTGGCCGGTGGCGAACATGTGGTGCGCCCACACCACCGCGGACAGCGCGGTGATCGCGATGGTGGCCCCGATCAGGCCGTAGTAGCCGAAGACCGGTTTGCGGCTGAACACGGGCAGGATCTCCGAGACGATGCCGAAGAACGGCAGCGCCACGATGTAGACCTCGGGGTGGCCGAAGAACCAGAACAGGTGCTGCCACAGCAGCGCGCCGCCGTTGGCCGGGTCGAAGACGTGGGCGCCGAACTTGCGGTCCGCCTCCAGGCAGAGCAACGCGGCGGTCAGGACCGGGAAGGCGAACAGGGCCAGGATCGAGGTGAACAGCACGTTCCAGGTGAAGACGGGCATCCGGAACAGCGTCATCCCCGGCGCCCGCAGGCAGGTGATGGTGGTGATGAAGTTGACCGCGCCCAGGATCGTGCTCAGACCGGCCACCGCCAGGCCCATCGTCCACAGGTCGGCGCCGGTGCCCGGGCTGTGGACGGGGCCGTTCAGCGGCGCGT
Source organism: Kitasatospora sp. NPDC098652 (assembly GCF_044760155.1). NCBI lineage: Bacteria > Bacillati > Actinomycetota > Actinomycetes > Kitasatosporales > Streptomycetaceae > Kitasatospora > Kitasatospora sp. NPDC098652. The sequence goes on along the minus strand of NZ_JBIWAQ010000017.1, from coordinate 745 downwards.
AGGCGAACCAGCCGAACGAGGCGGCGCCGCTGCTGGTCAGGAAGCCGCTGACGACCATCAGTCCGCCCAGCAGGAACACCCAGTAGGTGAAGGCGTTCAGCCGGGGGAAGGCGACGTCCGGTGAGCCGATCTGCAGGGGCATCACGGCGTTGGCGAAACCGGCGAAGGTCGGCGTCGCGAAGAGCAGCATCATGATCGTGCCGTGGATGGTGAACAGCTCGTTGTACTGCTGGTTGCTCATCAACTGCAGCCCCGGCCGCGCCAGTTCCGCGCGCATCAGCAGCGCGAGCAGTCCGGCGAACAGGAAGAACGCGAACGACGTGACCAGGTACATGTTCCCGATCACCTTGTGATCGGTGGTGCTCAACCACCCCAGCACCGCCTGTCCGCGCCGCACCCGCCGCTCGGTGGCGGTTCCTTCCGATGATCTGATGGTGTCCGTCATTCCCTGTCTCCTCGGGCGGGAGCCTGTCGCACCGACCTGGTCATGCAAGCACCCGTCGCCCGCCCCGCCCGGCTGACCCGCCCGAAACGGCCGGCGCCCGCCCTGGTCGGTGCACGAGCTCCGCCTCCCCGGGCTCCCCAGCCGTGCGGCGCGCCCGTCGTCAGAGCCTCACCGGTCCACGCCGCCCATCACCGGGTCGATGCTCGCCACCGCGACGATCACGTCGGCGACCTGGCCGCCCTCGCACATCGCCGCCATCGTCTGCAGATTGGTGAACGACGGGTCCCGGAAGTGCACCCG
>NZ_JBIWAQ010000016.1:0-191753 GCF_044760155.1 Kitasatospora sp. NPDC098652 | reverse complement strand
GTCACAAACCGCGCAGTAGTCCATCTTCGATGGCACGAACAGCTATCAGTCCAACTTCGCTGACATCCGGTCCACCTTCGCCGTCACAGGTCAGTCGCAGCCGTGTCGGTATCCGTTGACGAGTGACAGTCACCGATATATCGTCGAACTATCGAGACAGTGACTCGACTGTCTCGGTGGAACCGAATGAACCATCGAGGAGGTGGGCGCCATGCGCTCAGGAATGCGATTTCGTGTGGAGGGCCCGCGCGGCGGCGGACGCCGCCGCGGTCCGGGTCCGGAGTTCCGGGGGATGCCCGGAGAAGGCCCCGGCGGCTTCGAGGGGCGGGCGGCCTTCGGCGGCTTCGGCCCGCCGTTCGGCGGTGGTGGCCCCGGCCGGCCGATGGGTGGCCCGTTCGGGCACGGCTTCGGCGGCCACGGCGGCCGGCGCGGCGGCCCGCACGGGCGGCGCGGCGGCCGGGCCCGGCGCGGCGACGTCCGGGCCTCGCTGCTGGCGCTGCTCAAGGAGCGGCCGATGCACGGCTACGAGATGATCGCCGAGATCACCGAACGGACCAACGGGGCCTGGCGGCCCAGCCCCGGCTCGATCTACCCGAACCTCCAACTGCTGGAGGAGGAGGGCCTGATCACGGCGGAGGAGGTCGGCGGCAAGCGGCTGGTCTCGCTCACCGAGCGGGGGCGCGCCGAGGCCGAGGCCGGTCCGGCGGAGCCGTGGGCCGAGGCCGGCCGGGAGGTCGACTGGGAGGCCGTCCAGGAGGTCGGCCAGGCGCTGGCCGCGGTCGAGCAGGCGGTCCAGCAGGTCATGCGCACCGGCACCGAGGCGCAGCGCGCCAAGGGCCTGGCGGTGCTGACCGAGGCCCGCAAGAAGCTGTACCTGGTCCTCGCCGAGGATGACTGACGGGTGCGGGGGGCCGGTCCCGGCGCAGGCCGGTGGCCCGGGCGGTGCCGCTGCTCAGGGGCGGACCAGGAACAGGCCCACACAGGCGAGCAGCAGCACCGCCCAGGCGAACCAGAGCCAGCCGTCGGGCCCGATCGTGACGCTGTAGAGGCAGACCACCAGCAGCAGGGCACCGGTCACCCAGGCGACCTGCCGGTTGTGGTGGGCGGCCGCCCGTGCGCGGCTCCCGCCGTGCCGTACGGAGTGCCGAACCGTCCTGGCCATGCCGACCTCCCGGGGAGGGCGAAGGTGGGGGACGGGCGGCCGGTCAGTCCGCGGGCCCGGTGGGCCCGGTCGCCTCCGTGGGCCCGGTCGCCTCCGTGGGCCCGGTCGGCTCCGTGGGCCCGGTCGGCTCCGTGGGCCCGGTGGGCCCGGCGCCGGTGGAGGCCGCCTCGTCGTACTCGTAGCGCCAGAACCAGCTGAGCCCCCGCACCTGCTTGCTCCGGACGTACACCAGTGTGCGCGCGGGGGAGTCGCCCTGCGCGGGGACCGGGACCTTGTACTTCTTGGGCACGCCCAGCATCGGCCCCAGCGGGATCGGCAGGACCGTCCCGTCCAGGGGCCCGCCGACGAATTCGGTGTCCGCGCTCTTCACCCCTCCAGGGTCTCACCTCCACGCGGCGGCCACGCCGGGAGCACCCGGGGGCGGAGGCGCGGTGAGGGTCGGGTGCCCGGAGTGTGGCCCGCGTGGCCGGGGTGTGACCGGAGAGGCACCGCCCCCGGTCATCCGGAGGCCCCGCGCACCCCTATCCTTTCCTGTACGCCCCCGGGGTCCACCCCGGGCCAGCGGGCCCCGTACGGGCCGGGCGAGGCGCGAGTCAGCGTGCCCTCCGGCCGTCACCGGCGCGGACAGCGTGCTGCCGCGACAGGCGTACCGAGACCCGGGCGTCGGCCGTCCGGTGACCCCGGCCGCGGTCGGCGGGGCGCGGACAGCAGGGCCGAGCACCGCCCCGGGAAGCAGCGGGGAGCGCCGCGCGTTGCGTCCGAGTGGTACGTCGAACGCTGTGTCGCACCAGGCACGGCAGTTGCGCGGAAGGGGCACGATGGAAGCCGGCAGCAGGTGGACGACCTGGTGGCAGAAGCGTGACCGTGAGCGGGCCCGCCCGGGAGGCGCGGACCCGGCCGCCAGACTGGAACAGCTGCTCGGCGCGGTGCGCGCCGGATTCCCCCTCGCACCCGCCGCCCACCCGGCCGGCTACCGGTGTTCCTGCGACCGGGTGGCCTGTCCGGCCCCGGCCCGGCACCCGGTCTCCTTCGCCTGGCAGACCCAGGCCACCACCGACCCGGAGCAGCTCTCCCGCTGGCTCTCCCGCGACCCCCGGGCCAACTTCGTCACCGCCACCGGCCGGGTGCACGACGTCCTGGACGTCCCCGCCGAGGCCGGCCGGCTCGCCCTGGAGCGGCTGACCGCGCTGGGCGTCGAGGGCCCGGTCGCCGCCCTCGGCGAGGACCGCTACCTCTTCTTCACCGCCACCCGCGGCACCCCCCAGGACGAGGACGAGTGGTGGGACAGCGCCCTCGACTCCACCCCGGACACCGTGTCCGAGCACCCCGGCCTGCGCTGGCACTGCCGCGGCTCGTACACCCTGCTCCCGCCCGCCGCGCTGCCGGACGGCTCCGAGGTGCGGTGGCTGCGCGGGCCCGAGCTGCCGCTGCCGGACCCGCTGCGCGTCCTGGACGTGCTCACCGACGCCTGCACCGAGGTGGGCGCCGTCGCCGAGGAGCAGTGGCTGATCGGCTAGGCGCCCGTAGCGCCCGGCCTGATCCACAGGCCGGGCCCCCTCGGGCGCCCGAGGGCGCCCGGCGGTGGTCACGGCAGGGTGAGGATCTCCGCGCCGTCCGCCGTGACCACCAGGGTGTGCTCGAACTGGGCGGTGCGCTTGCGGTCCTTGGTGACGACCGTCCAGCCGTCCGGCCAGATCTCGTAGTCGTAGGTGCCCAGGGTGAGCATCGGCTCGATGGTGAACGTCATACCGGGCTTGATGACCTCGGTGGCCCGCTCGCTGTCGTAGTGGGGGACGATCAGGCCGGAGTGGAACGACGTGTTGATGCCGTGTCCGGTGAAGTCCCGCACCACGCCGTAGTCGAAGCGCTTGGCGTAGGACTCGATGACCCGTCCGATGACGTTGATCTGACGGCCCGGCTTGACCGCCTTGATCGCCCGGTTCAGCGACTCCCGGGTGCGCTCGACCAGCAGCCGGGACTCCTCGTCCACGTCGCCGACCAGGTAGGTGGCGTTGAGGTCGCCGTGCACGCCGTGGATGTAGGCGGTGGCGTCGATGTTGACGATGTCGCCGTCCTGCAGCACGGTCGAGTCCGGGATGCCGTGGCAGATCACCTCGTTGATGGAGGTGCACACGGACTTGGGGAAGCCGCGGTAGCCGAGGTCGGACGGGTAGGCGCCGTGGTCGCACATGTACTCGTGGGCGACGGCGTCCAGCGCGTCGGTGGTGACGCCGGGGGCGATCAGCTTCGCCGCCTCCTCCATCGCCCGGGCCGCGATCCCGCCCGCGATCCGCATCTTCTCGATCGTCTCGGCGGTCTGCACCTCGGGCCCGGTGTACGGCGTCGGGGCGGGCTTCCCGACGTACTCGGGGCGCGCGATGTGCGCCGGGACCTTGCGGGTGGGGGACTGGATGCCGGGTACGAGAGCCATGCAGGCGAGTCTAGTCGCGGGAACCGCCGCCACCCGGCGGTTCCCGCGCGGTGTGCACGGGGGCCCCGCCCGGGGAATGATCGGTACCGACCCCCAACGTCTGGACGGGAGAACGCCATGCCCCTCGGATTCAACCGCAAGCCGACCGGCCGACCCGGCGAGTGGTTCTACTGCATCAAGCACGCCAAGGTCGAGGAGGGTCCGGAGTGCCCGGCCAAGGACCGCCTGGGCCCCTACGCCAGCCGCGAGGAGGCCGCCCACGCCCTGGACATCGCGAACGAACGCAACCGCGAGTGGCAGAACGACCCGCGCTGGAACGACCGCCCCAAGGACGACGGGGCGCAGTAGCCCGGCCGCCCCGGGGCGGTCAGGCCGGGGCGGGGGTCTCGCGGGCGTTGCGTTCGTGTTCGGCGCGGACGGCGGCGGTGTGCGGGTCGGTGCGGTCGTCGTAGGCGAGCAGGCGGGGGAGGGCGGCGGCGAGGGCGAGGACGGCGGCGACGCAGGCCAGGCCCCCGGTCCAGACGGCGGCGCGGACGCCGATCAGGCCGGCCATGGTGCCGGCCCGGACCTGGCCGAGCTGGGGCCCGACGGAGTAGCTGAGCAGCTCGACGCCGGCCATCCGGCCGCGCACCTCGTCCGGGATGGACTGGTTCCACATGGTGGAGCGGGCGATCCCGCTGATCTCGTCCGCGCCACCGGCCAGGGCCAGCCCGAGCAGCACCACCCAGACGCTGCCGGACAATCCGGCCAGCGTCATGGCCGCGCCCCAGCCGACCGCGGCGGCCACCAGCAGCCGTCCGTGCCGGTGGACCCGGGACGTCCAGCCGCTGGTCGCGCCGACCAGCAGGCCGCCGACGGCGGCGGCGGCGTACATCGGGCCGAGCGCCCAGTCCGCGCCCAAGTCCGAGGCCAGGAACGGGAAGACGGCCACCGGGAAGGCGAACAGCATGGCGCACAGGTCGATCGCGTAGGTGCCGAGCAGGTCCTTGCGGCTCCACGCGTACCGCACGCCGGTGAGCACCGCCCGGATCGACGGGCGCTCGGCGCCGGTGGCCGGCGGCACCGCCCTGATCCGGACGAGCAGCAGCAGCGAGACCGCGAAGGTCAGCACGTCCAGCGCGTACGCGGTCTGCACCCCGGACACCGCCACCACGACCCCGGCCAGCGCCGGACCGGCCACCGAAGCGACGTTGTGGTACAGGGACTTGAGGGCGAAGGCGGCCGACAGGTGCTGGTGCGCGACGACCCTCGGCAGCAGCGAGTCCAGCGCCGGGCGCTGGAGCCCGTCACAGGCCGCGACCAGGGCGGCGACCAGGTAGATCGGCCAGAGCACCGGGTGCGGCAGCAGGGCGTTGAGCAGCAGCAGCCCGGCGAGCAGCCCGAGCCCGGCCTCGGAGCGCAGCACCAGTCGGCGGCGGTCCAGGGCATCGGCGAGGGCGCCGCCCCAGAGGCCGAAGACGATCAGCGGAACGAGTTCGACGGCGCCGATCAGGCCCACCGCGAAGGAGGAGTCGGTGAGTTCCTTGATCTGCATCGGGACGGCGACGTACGTCAGGAAGCTGCCGAAGCTGGTGATGCAGCCGCTCGTCCACAGGTAGCGGAAGTCCCGCGAGGCGCGCCAGGGGGACAGGTCGGGCGCCAGCGAGCGCAGCAGGGCGCGCGCCCGACCGGTGGGCGGTGGTTCGTCGGCGTTCACGAACGACCATCCTGGGACGGCCGGTTCCCGGACCGCAACGGATTTGTCACCAGCGGGTGAACGCGGGCGGTGAGGTGAGCCGGCCGGCGAGGTCGGCCAGCCGGTCCAGGGCGGAGCGGCGGCGGACCGGCTGCCCGGCGGCGGCACTGACCAGGTGCTGCGCCAGGTCGAAGGGCTCCTCGGCGGCGGTGCCGACGGCGAGCCGCTCGTGCGCGAGACCCGCGAGGTCCGCGAGGTCCGCGAGACCCGCGAGATCGGCAGAATCGGCGAGACCGGTGAGGCCGGCAGGGGCGGTGGGGTCGGCGCCGTCCAGGGCCAGGACGGTCGCGCCGTGCCGGCGGGCGTCCTGTACCCGCTCCAGCAGCGGGGCACCGGCCGCGCCGGGGGCCACCACCAGCACGGTGGCGCCGCGCCCGGCCTCGGTGAGCCGCCGCAGGCCGTGCGCCAGGTGGGCCGGGGCGGCGGCGGGCGGTGCGTGCCGCAGCAGGGTGGGCGCCAGTCGGGGGACGGCCGACCAGGCGGCCTCGTCCTCCAGGTGGGCGGCCAGGTGCCAGGGCTCGTACGCCGCGGTGCCGACCAGCAGCAGCTCACCCGCCCCGCGCCGTTCCACCGAGCGCCGCAGCGCGCCGGCGAAGCCGCCGACCGCCTCCAACCAGCCGGTGCCCGTGAGTCGTTCACGAAGTGCCGAAACTCTCACCGCGTCCATGCGGGCCAGGATGTCGCGCCGGGCCGGCGATTTGGGAAGATCGGCCCATGACTTCCCTCGATTCAGCGACAAACCCGGCCCACGAGCTGCCGGACGTCTCGCAGTTGGTGGTCGGTGTCCTCGGTGGCACCGGCGACCAGGGGCGCGGCCTGGCCCTGCGGCTGGCCAAGGCCGGCCAGCAGGTGATCATCGGTTCCCGCGACGCGGCCCGGGCCGAGGCCTCGGCCGCCGAACTGGGCCTCGGCGTGCGCGGTGCCGACAACGCCACCGTCGCTCGGGAGAGCGACGTGGTGATCATCGCGGTCCCGTGGGACGGCCACGCCGCCACCCTGACCGCGCTGCGCGAGGAACTCGCCGGAAAGATCGTCGTCGACTGCGTCAACCCGCTCGGCTTCGACAAGCAGGGCGCCTACGCGCTCAAGCCGGAGGAGGGCAGCGCCGCCCAGCAGGCCGCCGCCCTGCTGCCGGACTCCCGGGTCACCGCCGCCTTCCACCACCTCTCGGCGGTGCTGCTCCAGGACGAGTCGGTGGAGCGGATCGACACCGACGTCATGGTGCTCGGCGACGAGCGGGCCGCCACCGACGTGGTGCAGGCCCTGGCGGGCCGGATCCCCGGCATGCGCGGCATCTTCGCGGGCCGGCTGCGCAACGCCCACCAGGTGGAGGCGCTGGTGGCCAACCTGATCTCGGTCAACCGCCGCTACAAGGCCCACGCGGGCCTGCGGATCACCGACGTGTAGAACGCGCCGGTCGCGTCGGCCTCACCCCTGGACCCGGTCCGGAGGTGAGGTCGGCGACAATGGGTGCGGCCGACCCCGGCCGTCCGCACCCGGTCCTAGGAGCTCCGCGCCATGCCTCGCACGTCCCTCTTCGCCCTGCTCGTCGTCGTCCTCGCGCTGGCGGCCGCCGTGGTCTCGATGGTCGAGGGCTTCTGGATCGGGCTGATCTGGCTCCCGCTGGCCGGTGTGGCCAGCAACGTGCTCTGGCTGAACCGGCGCAAGGCGAAGATCGCCGAGGCGGCGGCCGCCGAGCAGGGCTAGTTCTTCCGGAAGCCGCCGAGCAGGGCTAGTTCTTCCAGAAGCTGAACAGGTACCGGCCGAGCGTCGCGTAGTCCTGGTCCACGCCGAAGAGGTTCATCAGGCCGTGGACGATCCCGAAGAAGAACGAGTTCACCTCGGGCTGCCACAGCAGCGCGAACACCGCGAGCAACCCGTACGGCGCGAACGGCTCGACCGCGCGCCGGGTCTTGTACGAGAGCCACGGCTCGACGATCCCGTAGCCGTCCAGGCCGGGAACCGGCAGCAGGTTCAGCACCGCCGCGCTGAGCTGGAGGAAGCCCAGGAAGCCCAGGGCGCCGGAGAACGGCGAGTAGGGCAGTTCGAAGCCGTTCCAGACCGCGTGCACCGTCGGGTCGTCCAGCCAGCCCGCGCCGATCGGGATCAGCAGCACTGCCGCGATCACCAGGTTCACCAGCGGCCCGGCCGCCGAGATCAGGCTGTGCTTGAGCCGGCCCTGGATCCGGCTGCGCTCGATCCAGACCGAGCCGCCGGGCAGGCCGATGCCGCCGAGGATCATGAAGACGATCGGCAGCACGAAGCTGAGCAGCACGTTGGCGTACTTCAGCGGGTTGAGCGTGAGGTAGCCCTTGGCGCCGACGGTGATGTCGCCGCCGTGCAGGGCGGTGCGCGCGTGGGCGTACTCGTGCAGGCAGAGCGAGACCATCCAGCCCGAGATCACGAACAGGAACACCCCGAACGAGGCGTTGCCGTAGCCGGAGTACACCGCCCAGGCGGAGGTGCCCAGGGTGGCGAGGAGCACCCAGAACACCGGGCTGATCCGGCGGTCCTCGCTGCGGGAGCGCGGCGTGGCGGCGAAGGTCATCTGTGGGTGCTCCGTGAACAGGGGGAAGGGGGACTACCGGCTGGGACCGATCATGCCGGGCGGGCGGTGGCCGGACAAGCCGCCCAGGGTGAACGTCCGAGGGGAGGCGCCTGGTTCCGGTACGCCCCGGGCCCTGGGGTCGGGGCCTGGGGTCGGGGGAGGGCGGGCACAATTGTGCGGCCGCGCCGCCGTCCATCGACCAGAATGGTGCGGTGCACTACGGCATCCTCGGTACCACCACGGCCCACCACGACGACGGCACGCCGGTCCCCCTCGGTGGGGCCAGGCTGCGGGCGCTGCTCACCGCGCTGGCCCTGCGGCAGGGCCGGCCGGTCCCGGCCGACCTGCTGGTGGACGAGGTGTGGGACGCCGAACCACCGCAGGACTCCTCCGCGGCCCTGCAGACCCTGGTCGGCCGGCTGCGCCGCACCATCGGCCGGGAGCGGGTCGGCTCCGGGCCGGCCGGGTACTGGCTGGCCGACCCGGCCACCGACCTCGCCGACTTCCAGCGGCTGAGCACCGAGGGCCGGCACGCCCTCGACGCCGGTGACAGCGCGCTGGCCGCCGAGCGGCTGCGCGCCGCCCTGGCGCTGTGGCGCGGTCCAGCCCTGGCCGACCTGCCGGACCGCGCCGCCGCGGCCGCCCGGCTGGAGGCCCAGCGGGACGAGGCCCGCCGGCACCGGATAACCGCGGACCTCGGCCTCGGCCGGGCCTCCGAGCTGGTCGCCGAACTGGCCGAGCTGTGCGAACGGCAGCCGCTGGACGAGCCCCTGCAACTGCTGATGCTGCGGGCGCTGCACGGGAGCGGCCGCACCGCCGAGGCGCTGCGCCACTACGAGCGCACCAGGCGCGCCCTGGCGGACGAGCTGGGCGTCGATCCCGGCCGTCAACTCCAGGACTGCTACGCCGAGTTGCTCAGCTCGGCCGAGCCGGCCCCGGCTGCGCCCGCACCCGCACCCCCGGCTGCACCCCCACCCGCACCCCCGGCGCGACCGCAGGAACCGCAGGAACCGCAGGAACCGCAGGGCCCGTCGGGCGGACAGCCGCAGCCCCCCGCTCCGACACCCCAACTCCCGCGCGCCGCCGGCAACCTGCGCGGCCGACTGACCAGCTTCGTCGGCCGCGAGGGCGATCTCACCGCCCTGCGCGCCCTGGTGACGACGCATCGGCTGGTGACCCTGACCGGCCCGGGCGGCTCCGGCAAGACCCGGCTGTCGGTCGAGGCCGGTCGCGCCGAGCAGTCCACCGGGCACTGGCCGGACGGCGTCTGGCTGGCCGAACTCGCCCCGCTGGAGAGCCCGGAGGCCGTCCCGGCCGCCGTGGTCTCCGCACTCGGCCTGCGCGAGATCGTGCTGCACAGCGCCGGCATGGTCGCCGAGGTGATCGAGAAGCGCGCCGAGGATCCCATGCGCCGACTGGTCGAGCACTGCGGGCCCCGCCGGATGCTGCTCGTCCTGGACAACTGCGAGCACCTGATCCAGGCCGCCGCCGACCTGGTCGACACCCTGCTCGCCGAGTGCCCCGGGCTGACCGTGCTCGCCACCAGCCGGGAGCCGCTCGGCGTGCCCGGCGAGACGGCCCTGCCGGTCGAGCCGCTGCCGGACCCGGTGGCGCTGCGGCTGCTCACCGAGCGGGCCGCCGCCGCCCGCCCCGGCTTCGATCCGCAGAGCGACCCGGAGGCCTGCGCCGAGATCTGCCGCCGCCTGGACGGCCTGCCGCTGGCCATCGAACTCGCCGCCGCCCGGCTGCGGGTGATGACGGCCCGGCAGATCGCCGACCGCCTGGACGGCCGCTTCGCCCTGCTCACCGCCGGCAGCCGCACCCTGCTGCCGCGCCAGCAGACCCTGCGCGCGGTGGTCGACTGGAGCTGGGACCTGCTGGGCAAACGGGAACGGGCGGTGCTGCGCCGGCTCTCGGTGTTCGCGGGAGGCTGGCAGCTGGAGGACGCCGAGGCGGTCTGCGCCGACGGCACCGAGGTGGTCGGCCCGGAGGTCGCCGACCTGCTGCTCTCCCTGGTCGACAAGTCCCTGCTGGTGGCGGACCTGGCCGACGACGGCGTCCAGCCGCGCTACCGGATGCTGGAGACCATCCACGAGTACGCCACCGAGCGGCTCGCCGAGTCCACCGCCGAGCGCGACGCCACCGGCGCCCGCCACCTGGCGCACTTCCGCGCGCTGGTCGCCACCGCCGACCTGAACGTCCACGGCCCGCAGCAACTGCACTGGCTGAACGTGCTGGAGCGCGAGCAGGACAACATCCGGGCCGCGCTGCGCCGGGCGATCGACCTCGCGGACGAGGAGCAGGCGCTGGCCCTCGGCGTCGGCATGGGCTGGTACTGGTCGCTGCGCGGCTACAGCATGGAGGCCCGCGGCTGGTACACCGCGATCGCCGCGCTCGGCCCGGACCCGTTCGCCCCGGACGCCCCGCCGCCGGTGCCGCTGGAGCGCCACGTGCTCGAGTACGGCGTCCCGATGCCCCCGGGGGTGGTCGAGGAGGCCCGCCGACTGGCCGCGATGTTCCGGCTGATCGGGATGTTCGAGGGGAACCTCGACGTGCTCGGCGACAAGGACGCGGTCAGGATCGCGGAGCAGCTGCTGGACAGCTACACCCCGGAGCTGCCGCAGGGCTATCGCTTCCCGGCGCTGATGCGGGTGTTCGGCGCCTTCCTGGCCGGCCGCCTGGAGCTGATGAAGCAGCTGATGGACGACGCGGTCCGCGGCTGCGAGCTGCACGGCGACACGAGCGACCTGGCGTTCGCCCTGCAGGTCCGGGCCAGGATGCTGAACGACTGGCCGGAGGGCGAGGAGCAGAGCATCCAGGACGGCCTGCGCTCCCTGGAGCTGTTCGAGCAGGCGGGCGACCTCTGGGGGGTGTCCCAGGCGCTGTCGGCCCGCGGTGAGTCGCTGGCGAACCGCGGTGACGCCGTCGGCGCGGCCGCCGCGTACGAGCGGGCGATCGCGCTGGCCGAGGAGCTGGGCGCGCCGCACGAGGTGCCGATGCTGCAGGTGAACCTCGGCAGCGCCCTGCTGGAGCACGACCTGGAGCGCGGCGAGCGGCTGATCCGGGAGGCGCTGGCCGCCATCGAGGGCACGGGCCTCAACCAGTCCACCACCGGCGCCCTGCTGTTCGGCCACCTGACGCTCTGCGCCCTGCACGCCCATCGCGGCGAGTTCGAGGAGGCCGAGGCTGCGCTGTCGCACCTCGACGGGATCACGACGGGCGGGTTCGTTCCCGGCGTCGTCGGCGGGCTGCTGCGGTGCTCGCGGGGCTGGCTCACGGCCCGGGCCGGCGATCCGGAGGAGGGGTACGCCCAGCTGCGTGAGGGCCGTCGGCTGCTGCTCTCGGTGACGGCCGCGAGCGGTTTCGCCGAACAGATGACGATCATGGTGGTGCCGGCCGTGGTCGGGGTGCTGGCGGCCTTCGCGGAGCGGGACGGCGACCTGGAGCGGGCCCGGCAGGCAGCGGTGCTGATCGGTGCGCACAAGCAGCTGAACGGTCCGAAGGGCGGTTTCCTGGACCGGGAGGAGCGCGAGCGGACGGCGGTCGCGCTGCGGGGGCTGCTGGGCGAGACCGAGTTCGAGGCGGCGCACGCCTCCGGCAGCGGGATGACGCAGCAGCAGACCCAGGCGCTGCTGGAGGAGCTGATCGACTGAGCGGCCGGTCGGCCGGTGCCCGTCCCCTGGTCACCGGCCGACCGCCCGTTCGTACCGGGCGGCGTCCTGTCCACGGTCGCCGCCCGGCCCTCGTCCCCGGCTCGCTCAGGTCCGCTTGCGGAAGCGGGCCACCGCGAGCGGGGCGAAGATCGCGGTCGAGGCGGCGGACCAGATCAGCACGATCATCACCGGATGGGCCACCGCCCCCTCGCCGTTGAGCAGCGCGCGGGAGGCGTCGGCCAGCGCGGACAGCGGGTTGACCTTGGTGAAGGCCTGGAGCCAGCCCGGCATGGTGCTGGTCGGCGCGAAGATCGAGCTGCCGAACTGCATCGGCATCAGGACCAGCATGGAGACGCCCTGGACGGCCTGGGCGCTCTTCATCGACATGCCCAGCAGCATCGAGATCCAGACGATCGACATGCCGAACACCAGCGACAGGCCGACCGCGGCCAGCAGCTCCGGGACGCCGGTCTTGAGCTCGAAGCCGAGGATGAAGGCGAAGGTCAGCAGGATCAGGGAGGAGAGCAGGGCCCGCAGCGTCTCCGCCACGATCTTGGAGAGCAGGACGGCGGCCCGGCCGATCGGCAGGGTCCGGAAGCGGTCCATCACCCCGCTCTGGAAGTCGGTGTTCAGGCCGGTGCCGACGGCCAGCGCCAGCGTCATGCCGGTCTGTCCGAGCAGTCCCGGGATCATGAACTGCTTGTACTTGTCCTGGTCCCCGCCCATCATGGCGCCGCCGAAGACGTAGACGAACAGCACGGTGAAGACGATCGGCATCAGCACGGCGTCGAACATCGACTCCGGGTCGGCCTTGATCCGCATCAGGTTGCGGCGGGTCAGCGCGCCGATGTGGCGCAGGGTGGCGGACGGGCCGATCCGGGTCTCGTCGGCCGCCGTGTCCCGGACCGGGGCGGGGGTGAGGGTGGCGGTGGTCATGCGACGGGCTCCTTGACAGGGTCGGCGGCGGACGCGGTGGTGGCGTCGGCGCTGGGCTTGCCGGTGATGGCGAGGAAGACCTCGTCCAGGCTGGGCACCTTGGTGTCGATGCCGGCGATCGCGAAGCCGCGGCCGCCGAGCACCGCGATCACGGTGGTGAGCTGCTCCTCGCCGGTGAGCGGCACCGCGAGCAGGCCGTCGTCGGGGGAGAAGGTGGCGGAGGTGATGCCGTTCTCGTGCAGGCAGCGGGCCAGCTCCGGCAGTTCGGCCGGGTGGGCGGGGCGGACCTGGAGGATCTGGCCGCCGACCCTGGCCTTGAGCTCGGCGACGCCGCCGGCGGCGATCACCTTGCCCCGGTCGATGACGGTCAGCTCGTCGGCGAGCTGCTCGGCCTCCTCCATGTACTGGGTGGTCAGCAGCACGGTGCTGCCCTCGGAGACCATCCGCTGCACCTCGTCCCAGACCTCGTTGCGGGTGCGCGGGTCCAGGCCGGTGGTGGGCTCGTCCAGGTAGAGCACCCGGGGGCGGCCCATCATGCTGGCGGCCAGGTCGAGGCGGCGGCGCATGCCGCCGGAGTAGGTCTTGGCGATCCGCTTGGCGGCCTCGGTGAGCGAGAAGCGCTCCAGCAGCTCGGCGGCCCGGGCTTTGGCCTCCCGGCTGGAGAGGTCGAGCAGCCGGCCGATCAGGTAGAGGTTCTCGTAGCCGGAGAGCAGCTCGTCCACGGAGGCGTACTGGCCGGTCAGGCCGATGGTGCGGCGCAGCTGCTTGGGCTGGCGCAGGACGTCGTAGCCGCCGACGAACGCGGTGCCGGCGTCCGGCTTGATCAGCGTGGAGAGAACGCGCACCAGGGTGGTCTTGCCGGCGCCGTTGGGGCCGAGCAGGGCGAGGACGGTGCCTTCGCGGACGGTGAGGTCGACGCCGTCGAGGGCCTTGGTGGTGCCGAAGTGCTTGACGATGCCGTGGACCTCGACGGCGTTCCCGGCTGTTCCCCGCGTGTTCGGGGCGGTCGCGATTCCTGTCATGCCCCCAGGTTGTCCGGCCCGGCTGTCAGCCCCCTGTCGCCCGCCCGGCCCGGCTGTCAGCCCGCTGTCACGGCCCCCACCGGCATGACAGCGCCCCTGCTCCGAGTGGCTCGGAGCAGGGGCGGGGGAGCCGTCAGTGGAAGCTGTGCTCCTCGGCCGGGAAGGCCCCGGTGCGGACGTCCTCCGCGTAGGCGCGGGCGGCCTCGCCGAGGACGCCGCGCAGGTCGGCGTACTTCTTGACGAACTTGGGCACCCGGCCCGCCGTCATGCCGGCCATGTCGGTCCAGACCAGCACCTGGGCGTCGGTCTCCGGGCCGCCGCCGATGCCGACGGTCGGGATCGCCAGCTGCTCGGTGACCTGGGCGGCCAGCTCGGCCGGGACGGCCTCCAGCACCACGGAGAAGGCGCCGGCCTGCTGGACGGCCTTGGCGTCGCGGAGCAGCTGGTGGGCCGCCTCGTCGCCGCGGCCCTGGACGGGGTAGCCGCCGAAGGCGTGCACCGACTGCGGGGTGAGGCCGATGTGGGCCATCACCGGGACGCCGGCCTCGACCAGCAGCTCGATGGAGCGGGCGCTGCGCTCGCCGCCCTCCAGCTTGACCGCGCCGACCCCGGCCTCCTTCATCAGCCGGGCCGCGTTGTGCATGGCCTGCGCGGGCGACTCCTGGTACGAGCCGAACGGCAGGTCGGCGACGATCATGGCGCGCTGGGTGCCGCGGACGACGGCGGCCGAGAGCATCACCATCTGATCCATGGTCACCGGCACGGTGGTCTCGTAGCCGAGGTGGCAGTTGCCGGCCGAGTCGCCGACGAGCAGGACGGGGATCCCGGCCTCGTCGAACACGCCCGCGGTGAGGGCGTCGTAGGCGGTGAGCATCGCCCACTTCTCCCCGCGCTGCTTGGCGGCGGCGAGGTCGCGGACGGTCACGCGGCGGTTGGTGACCCCGCCGTAGAGGGTGGCGGTCGACGCCTGGTTCTGGGCAGGCGAAGGCGAAGAAGCGTTCATCGAACGGGCTCCTGAAGGGTTGTCGTCTCGTGGCGCCGTACGGCGTCCCCGGATCACCTCCATGCTTGCACGCCCCGGCGTGTGCGCAAAGAGGGGTGCGGTCGGCGGGGTGCGATCCACGCCACACGGGCGCCCGCACCCCTCGGGCTTTGCCTCCATTTTACGAAACGGACTCGTCTCGTATCGTATTGGCCGCTACTCTGGTCCAGGGGGTTACGAGACGCAAGCGACTCGCAAATGCCCGCCAGTGCCACGCCATCACGGACGGGAAGACCAATGACCACCGCAGCCGCGCCACCCCGCGTACCGGAAGCCATCCACCGCCGGCGCTGGGCGATCCTGGGCACCCTGGTGCTCGCCCTGCTCGTCGTCGTGCTCGACAACTCGATCCTCAACGTCGCGATGAAGACCATCGCGACCCCCGCCCCGGTCGGACTGGGTGCCACCCAGAGCGACCTGGAATGGGCGATCAACTCGTACACCCTGGTGTTCGCCGGGCTGCTCTTCACCTCGGGCCTGCTCGGCGACCGCTTCGGCCGCAAGCGCGCCCTGCTGGGCGGGATGGTGGTCTTCGGGATCGCCTCGCTGCTGTCCTCGATGGCCGCCTCGCCCGGTGAGCTGATCGGCTACCGCGCCCTGATGGGCGTCGGCGGCGCGCTCGCGATGCCCGCCACGCTGGCGATCATCATGAACGTCTTCGAGCGCGACGAGCAGCCCAAGGCGATCGGCATCTGGGCCGGCGCGGTCGGCCTGGCCATCGCCATCGGCCCGATCACCGGCGGCCTGCTCATCGAGCACTTCTGGTGGGGTTCGGTCTTCCTGGTCAACGTGCCGATCGTGATCGTCGCGCTGGTCGCGATGGCCGTCCTCGTCCCCGAGTCCAAGGACCCGAACCCGGGCCGGATGGACCCGGTCGGCGTACTGCTGTCGATCATCGGCCTGGTCGCGCTGATCTACGGCATCATCAAGGGCGGCGAGCTGGCCGACTTCACCGCGTTCGCGGCCTGGGGCCCGACCCTTCTGGGCGTGCTCGCGCTGGTCGCCTTCGTCTGGTTCGAGCGCCGCACGCCGTTCCCCGCGCTGGACGTCACCTGGTTCCGCAACAAGGTGTTCAGCGCCTCGGTGGTGGTCGTCGCGGTGATCTTCTTCGCGCTGATGGGCGTCTCCTTCTTCGGCGTCTTCTACACCCAGAGCGTGCGCGGCTACAGCGCCCTCCAAGCCGGTGTGCTGATGCTCCCGCTGGCCGCCGCCCAGCTGCTGTTCGCCCCCCGGGCCCGGCTGGTGGTCGACCGCTTCGGGGTCGCCGCCACCGCCGCGGGCGGCATGGTGCTGGTCGCGCTCGGCTTCGTCGGCTACACCGTGCTGACCGCGACGACCCCGATCTGGGTGCTGGTCGTGCTCGGCCTGGTGATGGGCGCCGGGATGGCCCACGTCATGCCGCCGGTCACCGTCGCGATCATGGGCTCGCTGCCCCGCGAGAAGGCCGGCGCCGGCTCCGCCGTCAACAACACCTTCCGCCAGGTCGGCGGCTCGCTCGGGGTCGCCGTGCTCGGCGCGGTGCTCTCCACCGTCTACCGCGACGGGATGACCGGGCCGCTGCACCAGCTGCCCCAGGCCGTGCAGGAGAAGGCCGGGGCCAACCTGGACCGGGCCGCCGAGTCGCTGGAGTCCACCCGGGCCTTCGTCGACCACGTCCCCGGGGGCCTGGCCGACGGGCTGATCGGCCCGGCGAACGACTCCTTCATCCACGCCATGCACGTGGTGGCCTCGCTCTCGGTCGGCATCTCGCTGGTCGGTGCGCTGGTCGCCTGGTTCCTGCTCCCGCGCCGCACCGCCGCCCCCGCGGGTGTTCCCGGCGGCCCGGACGGGCAGGTTCCCGGGCAGCCGGACCAGCCCCGGGCGGCCGCGGCCGCCTGACCGGCGGACGGCTGAGCGACAATGGCCCTGCCGGTCGGTGCCCCCGACCGGCAGGGCCGGGTCCTGGGCGGGGCCCCGGCCCGGACCGACGGACCCACCGCGGCGCCCGTGCGCCCGGAACCAGTGAGGGAGAGGCAGCGGGGATGAGGACGGACACGCCGAGCGCCGACACCGGGCAGCCCTGCGCGGTGGTCCGCCGCGGCCGGCCCCGCAGCGAGGCCGCCGAGCAGGCCATCTTCACCGCCGTCGAGGACCTGATGGCCGACGGCAAGGCGCTGTCCGAACTCACCATCGAGGGCATCGCCACCGCCGCCGGCGTCGGCAAGGCGACCATCTACCGGCGCTGGCCCAACAAGGAGGCCCTGCTGGTCGACCTGGTCAGCCGGCTGGAGGAGCCGCTCCCGGCCCCCACCGGCGGCGGCGCCCGCGAGGACCTGATCGCGATGGTCGACTACATCCGCCGGCGGGGCCTGGCCAAGCGCACCCGCTGGGTGCTCAAGGCGACGCTCGGCCAGATGCAGACCCTGCCGGAGCTGCACAACGCCTACCGGGAGCGGGTGATCAAGCCGCGCCGCGAGGTCGGGATCCTCGCGATCCGGCGGGCCGTCGCCGAGGGCCTGATCCGCGACGACCTCGACGTGGAACTGCTCGGCGACCTGCTGATGGGGCCGATCCTCTACCGCAGCATCCTCTCGGACGACACCGACCTGGAGGACCCGGACCTCGCCCGCCAGCTGGTCGACTCGGTGCTCGACGGCATCGGGCGCCGCTGAGGCCCGCTCCTTCGTGCCCAACGTGGCCTGGCTCACCAAAGCGGGCCACGCCGGAACCCGCTCCCGGGGCCGCGCGTCTGTCCCGGCATAGGCTGAGCCGGGTATCCGATCGAACCGGCACCAGTCCGGCACCGCGCCCGTACCCCCACGGACCGGACAACGGACGGCGACGGCACGAGCGACGGGAGCCACGGCATGGCGCAGGCGGACAGCACCGAACGGACCACGGCCAGTGGCGGCGCGGGCATGGACGCGGGCGCGGACGCCGGCCGTACCGGCGGCCTTCTCGGCCTGCGGCACTGGGGCCGGGACGCCCGCGGCGCCGGCACCTGGCGGCGCGGACTGCTGATCGCCCTGCTGGCCCTGCTCACCGCCGTGCTGCTGGGCTTCCACGCCCAGGTGCCGAACAGCGTCGGCAACCTCGGCAGCCTGCTGGAGACCTTCCTGCCCTGGGTGGGGCTGGCGGTCCCGGTGCTGCTGGTGCCCGCGCTGCTGCGCCGCTCCGCCACCGCCCTGATCGCCCTGCTGGTGCCCGCCGTGCTGTGGGTCAACCTGTTCGGCGGGCTGCTCTCCGACAAGAGCGGCGGCAAGGGCGACTGGACGGTGGTCAGCCACAACGTCGCCGCGGGCAACACCGACGTGCCGGGCACCGTCCGCGGCCTGGTGGCCTCGAACGCCCAGATCGTCGCCCTCCAGGAGCTGGCCGGCAACCAGCTGCGGGAGTACGAGACCGGGCTCGCCGCGGCCTACCCGTACCACGCGGTGGAGGGGACGGTCGGGCTCTGGTCGAAGTACCCGATCGGCGAGGTCGCCCCGGTGGACCTGCGGATCGGCTGGACCAGGGCGTTCCGGGCCCAGGTCACCACCCCGCAGGGCCCGCTCGCGGTGTACGTCGCCCACCTGCCGTCCGTCCGGCTCAAGGCCGAGGGCGGGTTCACCGTCCACCAGCGGGACGTCAGCGCCCAGGCGCTCGGCGACGCCGTGCAGGCCGAGCCGGTGAAGAAGGTCCTGCTGCTCGGCGACCTCAACGGCACCATGAACGACCGCAGCCTGGCGCCGGTCACCTCGCAGATGCGCTCGGCCCAGGGCGCGGCCGGGGACGGCTTCGGGTTCAGCTGGCCCGCGGCGTTCCCGATGGCGCGGATCGACCAGATCATGAGCAAGGGCGGGCTCCGGCCGGTGGACTCCCGCACCCTGCCCCGGGACGGCAGCGACCACCTCGCGGTGGCCGCCGCCTTCACCTACAGCTGAGGCGTGCCTTGGCCCCCGGGTACGGTCAGCCGCGCCGCCAGCGGTTGGTGATCGGCAGCCGGCGGTCCCGGCCGAAGTTCTTCACCGAGATCTTCGGGCCCGGCGGGTACTGGCGCCGCTTGTACTCGGCGGTGTCGACCAGCCGGACCACCCGGTCCACCACGGCCGGGTCGAAGCCCGCCGCGACGATCGCGTCCCGGCCCTCGTCGCGCTCGATGTAGCGGTCCAGCACGCTGTCCAGCAGGTCGTAGTCGGGCAGCGAGTCGGTGTCCACCTGGTCCGGCCGCAGCTCGGCGGACGGCGGCTTGCCGATGGTGTTCTCCGGGATCGGCGGCACCTCGCCGCGCCGTACGGCCTCCTCGTTGCGCCAGCGGGCGAGGCGGAAGACCAGCGACTTGTAGACGTCCTTGATCGGGCCGTAGGCACCCACCGAGTCGCCGTACAGGGTGGAGTAGCCGACCGCCAGCTCGCTCTTGTTGCCGGGCGCGAGCACGATGTGCCCCTCCTGGTTGGAGATCGCCATCAGCAGGGTGCCGCGCAGCCGGGACTGGAGGTTCTCCTCGGCCAGGCCGGTCAGCTCGGTGGCGGCCAGGTAGGCGTCGAACATCGGGGCGATGGAGACGGTCCGGAAGTGCAGCCCGGTGCGGCGGGCCAGTTCGGCCGCGTCGTCCCGGGAGTGCTGGGAGGAGTAGCGGCTGGGCATCGAGACGCAGTGCACGTGGTCGGGGCCGAGCGCGTCCACCGCGATCGCGGCCACCAGGGCCGAGTCGATGCCGCCGGAGAGGCCGATCAGCACCGAGCGGAAGCCGTTCTTGACCACGTACGCCCGGGTGCCGGAGACCAGGGCGGCCCAGATCTCGGCCTCGTCGGACAGCCGGGGCGCGATCTCGGCGGCGGGCCGGCCGGCGGGCACCGGGGCCGGCTCGTCGCTCAGCTCGGTGCGGACCAGGTGCAGCCCGTCGCTCAGCAGCAGGCCGTCGGTGTGGTCGCTGCCGGCGGCCGGCAGGTCGAGGTCCAGCAGCACCAGGTGCTCCTCGAACTGCGGTGCGCGGGCCAGGACTTCGCCGTCCGCGCCGACCACGATCGAGTCGCCGTCGAAGACCAGCTCGTCCTGGCCGCCGACCATGTTGACGTACGCCAGGGTGCAGCCCGCCTCGGCCGCGCGGCGCTGCACCAGCTCCAGCCGCTGGTCGTCCTTGTTCCGCTCGTACGGCGAGCCGTTGATGACCAGCAGCAGGCCGGCCCCGGCCTCGCGGGCGGCGGTGACCCGGCCGCCGTCCTGCCAGATGTCCTCGCAGATCGCCAGCGCGACGTCCACCCCGTGCAGCCGCAGCACCGGCAGCTGTTCGCCGGGGACGAACCAGCGGTACTCGTCGAAGACGCCGTAGTTGGGCAGGTGGTGCTTGGCGAAGCGGGTGACCACCTCGCCCCGGTGCAGCACCGCGGCGCAGTTCTGCGGCGACCCGGCGGGGCGGCCGAAGCGCGGCGAGGCGTGGTCGGAGCGCCCGAGGTAGCCGACCACCACCGGCACCTCGCCCAGCCCGTCGTCGGCCAGCCGCCCGGCCAGCTCCACCAGGGCGCCGCGCGAGGCCTCGACGAAGGAGCCGCGCAGCGCGAGGTCCTCGACCGGGTAGCCGGTCAGGGCCATCTCGGGGAAGGCGACCAGCTGGGCGCCGGCCTCCACGGCCTGCTTGGTCCAGCGCACCACCTCATCGCTGTTGCGGGCGAGGTCACCGACCCAGGGGTCGATCTGGCTCAGGGCGAGACGGAGATTGGGCATGCTCCGAAGTCTAATCGTCTAACTGACGCAATGTCCCGTGCGGATGGTCGGAACCGGGGTCGGCCCTGCCGTGCCGCGCGGGGATCGGCCATGATGGGGGCAATCGCTCGATGAGGTCTTTCGGGGGCCTCCCGGGCGTAACACGAGCGTAAAGAGCAGAGGTGAGACTGTCCCCATGGGCAAGCAGCAGCAGTTCGTGCTTCGGACGCTCGAGGAGCGTGACATCCGGTTCGTCCGGCTGTGGTTCACCGATGTGCTCGGGTTCCTCAAGTCGGTCGCGGTGGCACCGGCCGAGTTGGAGCAGGCCTTCGAGGAGGGCATCGGTTTCGACGGCTCGGCGATCGAGGGATTCGCCCGGGTGTACGAATCCGACATGATCGCCAAGCCGGATCCGACCACCTTCCAGATCCTGCCGTGGCGCTCGGAGACCCCGGGCACCGCGCGGATGTTCTGCGACATCCTGATGCCGGACGGCTCGCCCTCCTACGCCGACCCCAGGTTCGTGCTCAAGCGCACCCTGGAGAAGGCCTCCGACCAGGGCTTCACCTTCTACACCCACCCCGAGATCGAGTTCTTCCTGCTGAAGAACCTGCCCGGCGACGGCACCGCGCCGATCCCGGCCGACCAGTCCGGCTACTTCGACCACACCCCGCGCGGGGTCGGCCACGACTTCCGCCGACAGGCCATCACCATGCTGGAGTCGATGGGCATCTCGGTCGAGTTCTCGCACCACGAGGGCGCCCCCGGCCAGCAGGAGATCGACCTGCGCTACGCCGACGCGCTGTCCACCGCCGACAACATCATGACCTTCCGCCTGGTCATGAAGGAGGTCGCGCTGGAACAGGGCGTGCACGCGAGCTTCATGCCCAAGCCGTTCTCCGAGCACCCCGGCAGCGGCATGCACACCCACGTCTCGCTGTTCGAGGGCGACCGCAACGCCTTCCACGAGTCCGGCGCCGAGTACCAGCTCTCCAAGGTCGGCCGGTCGTTCATCGCCGGCCTGCTGCGGCACGCCGCCGAGACGGCCGCCGTCACCAACCAGTGGGTGAACTCCTACAAGCGGATCTGGGGCGGCTCCCAGCGCACCGCCGGCGCCGGCGGCGAGGCCCCCTCGTACATCTGCTGGGGCCACAACAACCGCTCGGCGCTGATCCGGGTGCCGATGTACAAGCCGGGCAAGCAGGGCTCCACCCGGATCGAGGTCCGCTCCCTGGACACCGGCTGCAACCCGTACCTCGCCTACGCCGTCACCCTCGCGGCCGGCCTCAAGGGCATCGAGGAGGGCTACGAGCTCCCGCCCGGCGCCGACGACGACGTGTGGGCGCTGACCGACTCCGAGCGCCGCGCCCTCGGCATCCAGCCGATGCCGCAGAACCTCGGCGAGGCCATCGACCTGATGCAGCGCAGCGAGCTGGTCGCCGAGACCCTGGGCGAGCACGTCTTCGACTTCTTCCTGCGCAACAAGCGCCAGGAATGGGAGGAGTACCGCTCCGAGGTGACCCCGTTCGAGTTGCGGAAGAACCTCCAGGTGCTGTGAGCAGATGCTGTGAGCAGGTGCTCTGAGCAGGTGCTCTGAGCGGCGGGTTCGAACCCCTCCGGCCCCTCCGGCCCCGCCGTCGCCCGCCCGGGCGGCGGCGGGGCCGTCGTCACGGGGGCGGTCCACCCGACGGCCACGCCCGGCGCGGGGCCGCCGGGGCGCGTAACCTGCCTGCGGGGGCGGACGGGATGGAGGGGCCGATGGCGGTGGAGGAACAGCGGGCCGGGAGCCGGGTCAGCCGGCCCGAGATCAGGCTGGTCCGGCGCGGGTTCACCGATCCCGCGAGGGCGGTGCGGCTGCTGGAGGGCCCCGGGCTGGAGGGCCTGGCCGACGACCCGGTGCTGCTGGACGCGCTCGGCGCCACCGCCGACCCCGACCTCGCGCTGCTCGGCCTGGCCCGGCTGCTGGAGGCCGCCGACGAGGCCGAACGGCACACCCTGCGGGACACCCTCACCACCTCCAAGCCGCTGCGCGACCGGCTGCTCGGGGTGCTCGGCGTCTCCACCGCGCTCGCCGACCACCTGGCCCGGCACCCGCACGACTGGCACGCGCTGGTCACCTTCGAACTGCGCGACATGCACCCCGGCCCGGCGGACTTCCGCCGCGCCCTCGCCGAGGGCGTCCGGGGCGCCGGCGGCAGCCCGGAGAACGCCCTGCGGATCGCCTACCGGCGCTGCCTGCTGGCCATCGCCGCCCGCGACCTCACCGGCACCACCGACCTCGCCCAGACCGCCGCCGAACTCGCCGACCTGGCCGGCGCCACCCTCCAGACCGCCCTGGACCTCGCCGCCGAGCAGGACCCGGAGGCCGCCGCGGCCTGCCGGCTCGCGGTGATCGGGATGGGCAAGTGCGGCGGCCGCGAACTCAACTACGTCTCCGACGTGGACGTCATCTTCGTCGCCGAGCCGCGCGAGGGCGTGGACGAGCACACGGCCGTCAAGGCCGCCACCCGGCTGGCCGCCGCACTCACCCGGCTCTGCTCGGACACCACCGGCGAGGGCACCATCTGGCCGGTGGACGCCAACCTGCGCCCGGAGGGCCGCAACGGCCCGCTGGTGCGCACCCTGGCCAGCCACCTCGCCTACTACCAGCGGTGGGCCAAGACCTGGGAGTTCCAGGCCCTGCTCAAGGCCCGCCCGGTCGCCGGGGACGCCGAACTCGGCGCCGCGTACGTCGAGGCGCTCGCCCCGATGGTCTGGCAGGCCGCCGCCCGGGAGAACTTCGTCACCGACGTGCAGCAGATGCGCCGCCGGGTGATCGACTCCATCCCGGCCACCGAACTGGACCGCCAGCTCAAGCTCGGCCCGGGCGGACTGCGCGACGTCGAGTTCTCCGTCCAGCTGCTCCAGCTGGTGCACGGCCGCACCGACCCGGCGCTGCGCAGCGGCAACACCCTGGAGGCGCTGGCCGCGCTCTCCCGCGGCGGGTACGTCGGCCGGGCGGACGCCGCCTCGCTGGACACCGCCTACCGCTTCCTGCGCTCGCTGGAGCACCGCATCCAGCTGCACCGGCTGCGCCGCACCCACCTGATGCCCACCGCCGAGGAGGACCAGCGCCGGCTCGCCCGCTCGCTCGCCGCGCTGATCAACGACGACACCCGCTCCGACCCGGTGGCCGCGCTGCAACGCGAGTGGAAGCGGCACGCGGTGGAGGTACGGCGGCTGCACGAGAAGCTGTTCTACCGGCCGTTGCTCGACGCCGTCGCCGAACTGCCGCCCGGCGCGGCCGGGTTGACCCCGGACGCGGCCCGGGCCCGGCTGGAGGCGCTCGGCTACGCCGACCCGGCCGCCGCGTTGCGGCACCTCAGCGCGCTCGCCTCCGGGGTCAGCCGCAAGGCCGCGATCCAGCGCACCCTGCTGCCGGTGCTGCTCGGCTGGTTCGCCGAGTCGGCCGACCCGGACGCCGGACTGCTCAACTTCCGCCAGGTCTCCGACGCGCTCGGCCGCACCCCCTGGTACCTGCGGCTGCTGCGGGACGAGAGCGCCGCCGCCGAGCAGCTCGCCCGGGTGCTGTCGGCCGGCCGGCTCGCCCCCGACCTGCTGCTGCGCGCCCCCGAGGCGGTGGCCATGCTGGGCGACCCGCAGGGCCTGGTGCCGCGCGGCCGGGCGGCGCTCCAGTCCGAGATCCTGGCCGCCGGCGGCCGGGCCGGGTCCGCCGCCGCCGCCGTGGCCGCCGCCCGCTCGGTGCGCCGCCGGGAGCTGTTCCGGACGGCCGCCGCGGACGTGCTCGGCCGGCTCGGCGACGACCCGGCCGAGGCGCTGGACGTCGCGGGGGAGGCGCTGACCGCGCTCAACGCCGCCACCCTCCAGGGCGCGCTGAGCGCCTGCGTGGCCGGCTGGGAGGCCGAAAACGGGGACCTGCCGACCCGGATCGCGGTGATCGCGATGGGCCGCTTCGGCGGGCACGAGCTGGGCTACGGCTCGGACGCGGACGTGCTCTTCGTCCACGAGCCGCTGCTCGGCTCGCTGGAGCAGGACGCGGCCAGGGCCGCCCAGGCGGTCTGCAACGAGCTGCGCACCCTGCTGGCCGCACCGTCCACCGAGCCGCCGCTGCTGGTCGACGCCGACCTGCGGCCGGAGGGGCGCAGCGGCCCGCTGGTGCGCACCCTGGCCTCGTACGCGGCGTACTACCGGCGCTGGTCGCACGCCTGGGAGAGTCAGGCGCTGCTGCGGGCCGAGCCGGTGGCCGGGGACGAGGAGCTGGGCGCGCGGTTCCGGCAGCTGATCGACCCGCTGCGCTACCCGGGCACCGGGGTGCCGGAGCGGGACCTGATGGAGATCCGGCGGATCAAGGCGCGGATCGAGGCCGAGCGGCTGCCGCGCGGTGCCGACCCGACCACCCACACCAAGATCGGCCGGGGTGGGCTGGCGGACGTGGAGTGGACGGTGCAGCTGCTCCAGCTCCAGCACGGGCACGAGGTGCCGGGCCTGCGCACCACCCGGACCAGGGCCGCCCTGGCGGCGGCGGTCGGGGCCGCTCTGGTGGAGCCGGCCGACGCGGAGGTGCTGGAGGCGGCGTGGGTGCTGGCCTCCCGGGTGCGCTCCGCGGTGATGCTCGTGCGCGGGCGGCCGGGGGACAGCTTCCCCGGGGAGGCCCGGGAGCTGGCCGGGGTGGCCCGCTACCTCGGGTACGGCGCCGGGCACAGCGGGGAGCTGGTGGACGACTACCGGCGCACCACCCGGCGGGCCCGCGCGGTGGTGGACCGGTTGTTCTACGGGTCGGCCTGACCGGTACGCGCGGAAGGGCCCGGCCGGGTACGCGAAGGGGGCCCCTGCCGCAGCAGGAGCCCCCTCCTCGTCGGTCGTTCCTCGTCAGTCGTTCCGCGGCCGTCGGCTAGCGCCGTGCGCTGCTGACCGCCGGCTCGCTCCACTGCTCCGGCACGGTGACCGGCTCCTCCGCCTGCTCCCGGGCGGGCACCTGCGGCAGCCGGTAGACCCACTCGTGGTAGAGCCAGCGGGCGGCCAGGAAGCCGACCGCCAGGCAGATCTCGCCGCCGACGGCGTCCATCCAGAAGTGGTTGGCGGTCGAGATGATGACCACCAGGGTGGCCGCCGGGTACATCAGTCCGAGCACCCGGACCCAGGTCCGGCGGGCCAGGAAGAAGATCGTCAGACCGCACCACATCGACCAGCCGATGTGCATCGAGGGCATCGCCGCGTACAGGTTGGAGACGTGCGCGGCGGGCCCGGAGGCGAACGAGCCCCAGGTGTGGTGGGACTGCACGGTGTCGATGAAGCCGCCGTCGGTCATCAGCCGCGGCGGGGCCAGCGGGAAGAAGTAGAAGCCGACCAGGGCGATCCCGGTGGTGACGAACAGCACCGTGCGGGCGGCGACGTAGCGGCCCGGGTGGCTGCGGTAGAGCCAGACCAGCACACCGATGGTGATGATGAAGTGCAGGGTCGCGTAGTAGTAGTTCATCCCGGTGATGAGCCACCCGACGCCGTCCACGGCGTGGTTGATCGAGCGCTCGACCGCGATGCCGAGGTCCTTCTCGAGGTCCCAGATCCAGCGCGCGTGCTTCTGGGCTATCGCTTCCTGCTCCGGGACGGCGTTGCGCACCAGCGAGTAGAGCCAGTAGCTGATCCCGATCAGGGCGAGCTCGAACCAGATCCGCGGTCGGGCCGGCGAGCGCCGCTGGTCCCGGATGCGGCCGCGCAGGGCGGCGGTGCGGGACTGGGCGGCACGGGTGGCTCCCTCGGGCAGTCGGGCCGGGGTGGCCTCGGTCGCCTCGGAACCACCACCGTGGGCCGTGTCGGCGCGCCGGGTGTCGCCTCGCTGGATCTCGGTCGGTTCCCCCATGGACGAGAAGTCTGCCAGACCGCTCGTAGCCGTCTGCTCATCCTCTGGAAGTGGATTCTTCACCGGATGTCCCCCTCCAGGGGTAGGGGGCGGATCCCACCGGGGTAGGGGGTGCGGTCGGGTCTGGTGCTTACCGGTGGGACGGACATACGTCCCATTGTCACGCGCTCGGCCGTTCGAACGTAACCGGGGTGGCCGGGCGGGCCGGTGGCCTGGAATTTCCCGGGACGAAACGCTTTCTGCATCTTGCTGAAACAGATTGCAGGCCGCTAGCTTCCTGGGAAATCGATCGCCCCTTCCCCTCAGGGAGCCCTCAGTGGCCGATACGCCGCTCCGCCCACGGCGGAGCAGTCCCCGCCGCGGACCCGCCCGCAGACCCGGCCGCACGGCTGTCCTGCTGGCCGCCGTGCTCACCGCCGCCACCCTCGGCGGCGCCCCCGCGGCCCTCGCCGCCGCCCCGCCGCCCCCGCCCTCGGACGCCGCCCTGGCGGCCACCGCAGGACGGCACGACCTCGCCCGCGAGCAGTTCTACTTCGTCCTACCCGACCGCTTCGCCAACGGCGACACCGCCAACGACACCGGCGGCATCACGGGCGGGCGGCTGGACAACGGCCTCGACCCGACCGACAAGGGCTTCTACCACGGCGGCGACCTGGCCGGCCTGATCCAGAAGCTCGACTACGTCCAGAACCTCGGCACCACCGCGATCTGGCTGGCCCCGATCTTCAAGAACAAGCCCGTGCAGGGCAGCGGGGCCGAGGCCTCGGCCGGCTACCACGGCTACTGGATCACCGACTTCACCCAGGTCGACCCGCACTTCGGCACCAACGACCAGCTCAAGGAGCTGATAGCCAAGGCGCATGCGCGCGGCATCAAGGTCTTCTTCGACGTCATCACCAACCACACCGCCGACGTCATCGACTACGCGGAACAGCAGCACTCCTACCGCTCCACCGGCGCCTACCCGACCCTCGACGCGGACGGCAACCCGGTCGACGAGACCGCGACCGCCGACGCGAGCGCCCCCTGGCCGAAGATCACCAAGGACTCCTTCCCCTACACCCCGGTCCTGCGCAAGCCCGCCGACGCCACCGCCAAGACCCCGTCCTGGCTCAACGACCCGGCGCTCTACCACAACCGGGGCGACTCGACCTTCGTCGGCGAGTCCGCCACCGAGGGCGACTTCAACGGCCTGGACGACCTCGACACCCAGAACCCCAAGGTGGTCAAGGGCTTCGAGCAGGTCTACCAGCAGTGGGTCAAGGACGCCGGGGTCGACGGCTTCCGGATCGACACCGTCAAGCACGTCGACATGGCCTTCTGGCAGCAGTGGGCGCCCGCACTCAAGGACTTCGCCGCCAAGCAGGGCAACAGGAAGTTCTTCATGTTCGGCGAGGTCTACTCCGGCGACCCGGCCGTCACCTCGCCCTACGTCACCAAGGGCAGGCTCCAGGCCACCCTGGACTTCCCGTTCCAGGGCGCGGCCCGCTCGTACGTCTCCCAGGGCGGCTCGGCCCGCAACCTCGCCGACGTCTACGGCCAGGACTACCGCTACACCAGCGCCGACACCGACGCCTACGAGCTGCCGACCTTCCTCGGCAACCACGACATGGGCCGCTTCGGCTCCTTCCTGCTCGCCGACAACCCGGGCGCCGACGACGCCACCCTGCTCAGGAAGGACCGGCTCGGCAACGAGCTGCAGTTCCTCACCCGCGGCCAGCCCGTCGTCTACTACGGCGACGAGCAGGGCTTCACCGGCGCGGGCGGCGACAAGGACGCCCGGCAGGACCTGTTCGCCTCCAAGACGCCCTCCTACAACGCCGACCGGGTGCTCGGCGGCCCCTCGGGGGCGGCGGACCGGTACGGGCAGGGCGGCGAGCTCTACCAGGGCATCGCCGGCCTGGCGAAGCTGCGCCACGACAACCCGGCGCTCGCCGACGGCGCGCAGATCCAGCGCTACGCCGCCGACGGCCCGGGCGTGTACGCCTTCTCCCGGATCGACGCCGGGCAGCAGGTCGAGTACCTGGTGGCGGTCAACAACGCCACCGAGGCGAAGACCGTCGCCCTGGACACCTTCTCGGCGGGGATGGGCTTCGACCCGATCTACCCCGCCGCCGGACCGCGGATCACCAGCGGCGCCGACCGCAAGGCGACCGTCACCGTTCCGGCGCTGTCCTCCGTCGTCCTCAAGGCCGCCGCCAGGCTCGCGCCGGTCGCCGCCGCGCCGCAGCTGTCGGTGCAGCCGCCGGCGGACGGTTCGACCGGGCTGGTGACGATCGGGGCGAAGACGGACGGCGGCTTCAACCGCGTGACCTTCGCCGCGCAGACCGGCAACGGGCCCTGGCAGACCCTCGGCACCGCCGACACCGGGACGTACGCGGTGACCCAGGACCTGGCCGCCGCCGCCCCCGGCACGGTGGTGCGCTACAAGGCCGTCCTCCAGGACTCCAGCGGCCACCTGCGCTCCGTCACCGCGAGCTTCACCACCGGCACCCCCGCGCCCAAGCCGGTGCCCACCGCCGGCGCCCGCCCGTACGCCGTCGTCCACTACAACAGGCCGGACGGCGACTACGACGGCTGGAACCTGTACGCCTGGGGCGACCTCGCCGACGGCGAGGGCACCAGCTGGCCGGCCGGGCACCCCTTCACCGGGCGGGACGCGTACGGCGCCTTCGCCTACGTGCGGCTCAAGCCCGGCGCCTCCGACCTCGGCTTCATCGTGGAGAGGAACGGCGTCAAGGACGTCGACGCCGACCGCCACCTCGACCTGGGCAGCAGCGGCGAGGTGTGGTTGAAGCAGGGCGACCCGACCGTCCGCACCACCAACCCCGGCCCCACCGGCACCCCACCCGCCGACACCGCCGTCATCCACTACAACCGGGCCGACGGCGACTACGACGGCTGGGGCCTGCACGACTGGACCGGCGCCGCCGCCCCCACCGACTGGGGCAAGCCGCTGCTGCCGGTGCGCCGCGACGCCTTCGGCGCCGTCTTCGAGGTGCCGCTCGCCCCCGGGGCGACCAGCCTCAGCTACATCCTGCACCACGGCAACGACAAGGACCTGCCCGCCGACCAGTCGCTGGACTTCGCCGTCAACGGCAGGGAGGTGTGGATCCTCGGCGGCCGCGAGGGCTACCTGCTGCCGCAGAACCCGGCCGCCGCCTCGCAGTTGGACCTCGGCAGCGCCAAGGCCCAGTGGATCGACGCGCGGACCGTCGTGGTACCCGCCGGCTACGGCGCCACCGACCAGGCGCTGGCCGGCGGCACCAGCGCCCAGCTGGTCTACGACCCCGAGGGCGGCATCCGTGCCGACAAGGGCGTGCTGACCAAGCCCGGCAAGTGGATCCGGCTCACCCCCGTCGCGGGCGGGCTGACCGACGCCCAGAAGGCCGCGTACCCACACCTGGCGGGCTACCGGGCCTTCACCGTGGACGCCCGGGACACCGCGCGCGTCCCGGCGGCGCTGCGCAGCCAGCTGCTGTTCACCGAACACCTGCCCAGCGGCGCCGTGCTGGCCGGCACCGGGGTGCAGACCCCGGGCGTGCTGGACGACCTGTACGCCCGCCGGACCGGCAAGGTGGACTTCGGCCCGGCGTACTACGACGGCAAGGTCGCCCTCTCGCTCTGGGCGCCGACCGCCCAGCAGGTGTCCGTCCAGGTCTTCGACAGCGCCACCGGGGGCACCCCGAGGACGCTGCCGATGAAGCTGGACGACGAGACCGGGGTGTGGGAAGTCGTCCGGGACCGCAAGGAGTTGGACGGCAAGTACTACCTGTACCAGGTGAAGGTCTGGGCGCCCTCGGTGCAGCAGCTGGTGGTCAACACCGTCACCGACCCGTACTCGGTGGCGCTCTCCACCGACTCCCGGCGCAGCCTGGTCGCCGACCTGGACGCCAAGGAGCTCAAGCCGGCCGGCTGGGACGACCAGGCCCGCCCGAAGGCCGTCCCGCCCGCGCAGCAGCAGATCCAGGAACTCCACGTCCGGGACTTCTCGGTGGAGGACACCAGCGTCCCGGCCGCCGAGCGCGGCACCTACCTGGCCTTCACCGAGTCGAACTCGGCCGGGGTGCAGCACCTGCGGGACCTCGCCAAGGCCGGGGTGACGACGGTGCACCTGCTGCCGACCTTCGACATCGCGACCATCCGGGAGAACCGGGCGGACCAGAAGCTGCCCGCCTGCGACCTCAAGTCCCTTCCCCCGGACGGCCCGAAGCAGCAGGAGTGCGTGGCGGCCGTGGCCGCCGACGACGCCTACAACTGGGGCTACGACCCGCTGCACTACAACGTGCCGGAGGGCTCCTACGCCACCGACCCGACCGGTACGGCGCGGACGGTGCAGTTCCGGCAGATGGTGCAGGCGCTGCACGCGGCCGGGCTGCGGGTGGTGCTGGACGTGGTCTACAACCACACCGCCGCCGCCGGCCAGGCCGACCACTCGGTGCTCGACAAGGTGGTGCCCGGCTACTACCAGCGGCTGGACGCCGACGGCAAGGTGACGACGGACAGCTGCTGCGCCGACACCGCGCCCGAACACGCCATGATGAACCGGCTGGTGGTCGACTCGGTGACGCTGTGGGCCCGGGAGTACCAGGTCGACGGCTTCCGCTTCGACCTGATGGGCCTGGACCCGAAGTCCACCATGCTGGACGTACAGGCGGCGCTGCGGAAGATGACGCCCGAGTCGGACGGCGTGGACGGCAGGAACGTCTTCCTCTACGGCGAGGGCTGGAACTTCGGCACCGTCGCGAACAACGCCCGGTTCCCGCAGGCCACCCAGGCCAACATGGCCGGCACCGGCATCGCCACCTTCGACGACCGGCTGCGCGACGCCGCCCGCGGCGGCAACTTCATGCTCGGCTCCGCGCCGCAGCAGGGCTTCGCCTCGGGCCTGTACACCGACCCCAACGGCTCGGCCGCGAACGGCAGCCCGCAGGAGCAGAAGGCCCGACTGCTGCACCAGATGGACCAGTTGAAGGTCGGGCTCACCGGCAACCTGGCCGGCTACTCCTTCACCGACAGTTCGGGGAAGGCCGTCACCGGCGCCCAGGTCGACTACAACGGCTCCCCGACCGGGTACGCGGCGAAGCCGGGCGAGGCGGTGGAGTACGTGGACGCCCACGACAACACCGACCTGTTCGACGCGCTCGCGTACAAGCTGCCGACCGCCACCGCGCCCGCCGACCGGGCCCGGATGCAGGCGCTCGGGCTGTCGCTGACCGCGCTCACCCAGGGCGCGGGCTTCGCCCAGGCGGGCACCGACCTGCTGCGCTCCAAGTCGCTGGACTCCAACTCCTACGACTCGGGGGACTGGTTCAACGCGATCCACTGGGACGCCGCGCAGGGCAACGGCTGGGGCCGCGGCCTGCCGCCGGCCAAGGACAACCAGGAGCTCTGGCCGACCGCCGGGCCGCTGCTGGCCAACCCGCGGCTGACGGTGGGGGCGGCCGACATCCGGGCGACCACGGCGCAGTTCCAGGAGTTCCTGCGGATCAAGCAGTCCTCGCCGCTGTTCTCGCTGCCGACCCTGGCCGACGTCCAGCAGCGGCTGTCGTACCCGCTCTCCGGCACGCCCGGTGAGACGCCCGGGGTGATCACCCTGCACCTGGACGGCACCGGGCTGGCGGGGGCGGCGAAGGGCATCACCGTCGTCTTCAACGCCACGCCCACCGCGCAGGCGCAGACCGTGGCCGCCCTGAAGGGGACGAACCAGGCGCTGCACCCCGTCCAGGCGGGCGGGGTGGACCGGGTGGTGCAGCAGTCCGGCTTCGACGCGGCCACCGGCACGTTCACCGTGCCGGGTCGCACCGTGGCGGTGTTCGTGCAGGGCTGATCCCGTCGGCCCCGGCTCCCGGGCCCCGCACCGCCGTCCGGGCGGAGCGGGGCCCGGTTCCGTTCCGGCGGGGTCATGGGGGGCCCGGTTCCGTTCCGGCCGGGAAATGGCCGGAAACCGGCGGTGGCACGGCCGGAAGTGTGACGTGCCGCCCCGGTGCGGCGCTGCCGGGCCCCGGTCGGGGCGGGCGCCGGCCCTGACCGCTGGTCAGTCACCTCCGGTGGTGATCGAACTTTGCCGGGGGTATGAAAACCGTGTTCAAGATTTGGTCATGCCGTAACACAACTGACTAAGCGTCGTGCATACGGTTTCGGTAATTAATCGGCCAATCAGTGGCATGCATCTGTCATTAAAGGCGCGTTTGCTGCCACGATTCCTCCGGCTGCAGACGAGGGGGCCCCACCCCCCGGTGCAGCTGCCCGAGCTCAGGTGCAGCGCCTCCCGTACCGCATTGCACCGCTCCGCACTGCACGGCAAGGCACTGCACCGCACGGCAAGGCACTGCAACGCCGACGCAAAACGCAACGCAATGCAATGCAAAGCACCGCAACCGCACCCCCGTTGCACCCGGCGGGGGCCCCCACTGCGCCGCAACCGCGGCCCAGGTTCTCTCCACCGCGCACGCCGAGTCGATCCACCCGGTCTGCCGGTCGGAAAAGGAGTCCGCATGTCACGTCACGCCCACGTCCGGAAGGCAGCGGTTGTCATGGCCGCCACCACCGCGCTGCTGGTCACCGGCATACCGGTGATCGCGCAGGCGGCTCCGGACGCGCCGACCGCCGTCGCCACCCAGCAGGCCAGCCGGGCCGCGCTGATCGCCTCGGCGAACCAGCAGACCGCCTCCCTGGCCCAGGCGCTCGGTCTGGACGGCAAGGAGCAGCTGGTCACCAAGGACGTCGTCCAGGACGCCAACGGCGCTCGCCACCTGCGCTACGAGCGCACCTACGCCGGGCTCCCCGTCCTCGGCGGCGACCTGATCGTCCACCAGGACGCCGCCGGCGCCACCAAGAGCGTGACCAAGGCCAGCGAGGCCAACCTCGCGGGCGTCGACACCACCCCCGCGCTGGCCGCGCCGAAGGCCCAGGAGGCCGCGCTCGCCGCCGAGCAGGGCACCGTCGAGGGCGCGCCCCGGCTGGTCGTCTGGGCCGCGGACGGCACCCCGAAGCTCGCCTACGAGACCGTGGTCAACGGCCGCGAGTCGGACGGCACCCCGAGCAAGCTGCACGTCGTCACCGACGCCAAGACCGGTGCCGTGCTCAGCAAGGCGGACGGCATCAAGCGCGGCAGCGGCAACGGCGTCTTCGTCGGCACCGTCCCGCTGACCACCACCCAGAGCGGCTCCACCTACTCGCTCAAGGACGCCACCCGCGGCGGCCAGTACACCACGGACATGAACAACGGCACCTCCGGCAACGGCACGCTGTTCTCCAAGTCCTCCGACACCTGGGGCAACGGCCAGGCCAGCAACCGTGAGTCGGCCGCCGTCGACGCCCAGTACGGCGCCGCCGCCACCTGGGACTTCTACAAGAACACGTTCGGCCGCAGCGGCATCAAGAACGACGGCGTCGGCGCGATGAGCCGGGTGCACTACGACACCGGCTACGTCAACGCGTTCTGGGACGACGGCTGCTTCTGCATGACCTACGGCGACGGCTCCGGCGACACCCACCCGCTGACCGAACTCGACGTCTCCGGCCACGAGATGACCCACGGCGTCACCTCGGCCACCGCCAACCTGAACTACTCGGGTGAGTCCGGCGGCCTCAACGAGGCCACCTCCGACATCATGGGCACGATGGTCGAGTTCTACGCGAACCTGCAGAAGGACGTGCCGGACTACCTCATCGGCGAGCTGATCGACATCAACGGCAACGGCACGCCGCTGCGCTACATGGACAAGCCCTCCAAGGACGGCACCTCGGCCGACTCCTGGTACTCTGGCGTCGGCAACCTGGACGTCCACTACTCGTCCGGCGTGGCCAACCACTTCTTCTACCTGCTGGCCGAGGGCAGCGGCGCCAAGGTGATCAACGGCGTCAACTACAACAGCCCGACGGTCAACAACATCACCGTCACCGGCATCGGCCGGGACAAGGCGGCGCAGGTCTGGTACAAGGCGCTGACCGCCTACATGACCTCCACCACCGACTACGCCGCCGCCCGCACCGCGACCCTGAACGCGGCCACCGACCTGTACGGCGCCAACAGCGCCGAGTACAACGCGGTCGCCACCGCCTGGGCCGCCGTCAACGTCGGCTCGCTGCCCAACCCGGGCGGCGTCAGCGTCACCAACCCGGGCAACCAGTCCACCGCGGTGGGCGGCTCGGTCAACCTGCAGATCAAGGCCTCGGGCGGGACGGCGCCGTTGTCCTACTCGGCGAGCGGGCTGCCGGCCGGCCTGGCCATCAACGCCTCGACCGGCGTGATCACCGGCTCGCCGACCGCCGCGGGCAGCTCCAACGTGACGGTGACGGTGAAGGACTCGGCCGGCAAGTCCGGCACGACCAGCTTCACCTGGACGGTCACCGGTGGTGGCGGCGGCTCCTGCACCCCGGCCCAGCTGCTCGGCAACCCGGGCTTCGAGACCGGCACGGCCTCGCCGTGGACGGCGTCCAGCGGTGTGATCGACAACGGCTCCTCGGAGCCGTCCCACGGCGGCAGCTGGAAGGCGTACCTGGACGGCTACGGCAGCACCCACACCGACACGCTGTCCCAGACGGTGAGCATCCCGGCCGGCTGCAAGGCGACGCTGAGCTTCTGGCTGCACATCGACACCGCCGAGAGCGGCAGCACCGCGTACGACAAGCTGACCGTGTCGGTCAACGGCACCACGCTCAAGACCTACTCGAACGTGGACGCCGCGGCGGGCTACCAGCAGCGCACCTTCGACCTCTCGGCCTACGCGGGCCAGACGGTCACCGTGAAGTTCACCGGCACCGAGGACTCCTCGCTGCAGACGAGCTTCGTGATCGACGACACCTCCGTCCAGACCGGCTGAGGTCGCACCGGCTCCTGAGGGGCCGGTGAACCAGGACAGGTGAGGGGCCCGGCGGCTACGGCTGCCGGGCCCTTGTCGTGCTCCGGGGCGGGGCTCTGGCGGGGCTCTGGTGGGGCTTTGCTCGGGCTCTGCTCGGGCTCTGCTCCGCGTTGATGCAGAAACGTATCTCCTGGGACCTTGACGGTCTGTTCCGGTCGCCCTAGGTTCAGCGCTGCAAGTTTCCGGCAAGTTACAGAAGCTTCTTGCAGTTTCGCCCCCGGCTGCCCCCACCCCAGCCACCCCCAGGAGACAACGTGGTCGCCACCCCCACCCGCAGGCCCACCCGTAGGCCCACCCGTAGGCCCGCCCGCACGGCCGGCGCGCTCGCCGCCTCGGCGGCGCTCGCCCTCTCGCTCGGCACCGCCCTCGGCGCCTCCGCCGCGCAGGCCGCCCCGCCCGCGAACAACGGCAAGGACGTCACCGCGACCCTCTTCGAGTGGCGCTTCGACTCGGTCGCCCAGGCCTGCACCACCACCCTCGGCCCGAAGGGCTACGGCTTCGTCGAGGTGTCGCCGCCCCAGGAGCACATCCAGGGCCCGCAGTGGTGGACCTCGTACCAGCCGGTCAGCTACCGGATCGCCGGGCGGCTCGGCGACCGCACGTCCTTCAAGAACATGGTGGACACCTGCCACGCGGCCGGGGTGAAGGTGATCGCCGACGCCGTCGTCAACCACATGACGGCCGGCTCCGGCACCGGCACCGGCGGCACCGCGTACACCAAGTACAACTACCCCGGCACGTACCAGGACCAGGACTTCCACAGCTGCCGCCAGCCGATCAGCAACTACCAGGACCGCAGTAACGTCCAGAACTGCGAGCTGGTCAACCTCGCCGACCTGGACACCGGCAGCGACCACGTCCGGACCACCATCGCCCACTACCTGGACGACCTCGGCTCGCTCGGCGTCGACGGCTACCGGATCGACGCCGCCAAGCACATCGCCGCCACCGACCTCGCCGCGATCAAGGCCAAGATGGCCAACCCCGGCGCCTACTGGGTGCAGGAGGTCATTTACGGCGCGGGCGAGCCCGTCCAGCCCACCGAGTACACCGGCAACGGCGACGTCGACGAGTTCCGGGTCGGCACCGACCTCAAGCGCGTCTTCACCGGCGACAAGCTCGCCAACCTCAGCACCTGGGGCGCCTCCTGGGGCTACCTGCCGAGCGGCCAGGCGCGCAGCTTCGTCGACAACTGGGACACCGAGCGCAACGGCTCCACCCTCAACTACACCTACGGCAGCACCTACACCCTGGCCAACGTCTTCCTGCTGGCCTCGACCTACGGCTCGCCCAACGTCTACTCGGGCTACGGCTTCACCAGCAACGACGACGGCCCGCCCAACGGCGGCACCGTCAACGCCTGCTACCAGGACGGCTGGAACTGCACCCACGCCTGGCGGCAGATCGCCAACATGGTCGGCTTCCGCAACGCCGTCGCGGGCACCGGGGTGACCGACTGGTGGTCCAACGGCAACAACGCGATCGGCTTCGGCCGCGGCAACCGGGGCTACGTCGCGATCAACCACGAGAGCGGCGCGATCACCCAGACCTTCCAGACCGGGCTGCCGGCCGGGACGTACTGCGACGTCCAGCACGGCGACCCGCAGCCCGGCGGGGGCTGCACCGGTCCGACCTACCAGGTTGGCGCCAACGGGCAGTTCACCGCGACGGTCGGCGCGGGCGACGCGGTGGCGCTGTACGTCCAGCCCGGCACGGCGGTGTCCGGCGCCTCCTTCAACGTCAACGCGACCACCTCGTACGGGCAGAACCTGTACGTGGTCGGCGACGCCGCGGCGCTCGGCGGCTGGGACCCGGCCAAGGCGCTGCCGCTGTCCTCGGCCGGGTACCCGGTCTGGTCGCTGGCGCTCTCGCTGCCGGCCGGCACGTCCTTCCAGTACAAGTACCTGCGCAAGGACGCGAGCGGGGCGGTGACCTGGGAGTCCGGCGCCAACCGGACGGCGACAGTGCCGGGCTCGGGGAACGTCACCCTGAACGACACCTGGCGGCCGTAGCGCTCTGCTCGCCCGCGCCCGGGACCCCCGTCAGCCCACGGCTGACGGGGGTCACCCGTGTGAGTGGCCGCGCCGTTTCAAACCTCCGGGGCCGACCACCAGCGTCTACCAGTTGGAGCGGCGGGGCGGCGGGCTGCGGTACCACTACTCGTACGACGAGTGAGCGCACCGCTGCCGGGCGCTCCTGAGGGTGCGACTGGGGGCGGGCCTCAGCCCCGCCCGATGTACGGCATCGTCGTCGCCATCACGGTGGCGAACTGCACATTGGCCTCCAGCGGCAGCGCCGCCATGTGCCGCACGGTGCGGGCCACGTCCGCCACGTCCATGGTCGGCTCGGGCACGATCCGGCCGTCCGCCTGCCGTACCCCGGCGCTCATCGCGGCGGTCATGTCGGTCGCCGCGTTGCCGATGTCGATCTGGCCGCAGGCGATCCGGTACGGGCGGCCGTCCAGTGAGAGCGACTTGGTCAGGCCGGTGACCGCGTGCTTGGTCGCGGTGTAGGCGATCGACTGCGGACGCGGGACGTGCGCGGAGATCGAGCCGTTGTTGATGATCCGGCCGCCCTGCGGGGACTGGGCCCGCATCTGCCGGAAGGCGGCCCGGGCGCAGAGGAAGGCGCCGGTCAGGTTGAGGTCGACCACCGCCCGCCAGTCCTCGACCGCCAGCTCGTCCACCGGGACGGCCGGGCCGAAGGTCCCCGCGTTGTTGAACAGCAGGTCCACCCGGCCGTGGTGCTCGACGGCCGTCGCGAACAGCGCGTCCACCGCGGCCGGGTCGGTGACGTCGGTCGGCACCACGTCGGCGGGTAGTACGCCCGCGGGGAAGGCCGCGGCCGTTCCGTGCAGCTGCTCGGCCCGGCGCCCGGCCAGCACCAGCCGCCAGCCGGCCGCGGCCAGCTCCACCGCGACGGCCCGGCCGACGCCGCTCCCGGCTCCGGTGACGACGGCGATCTGCTCCAGCATGGCGCTCTCCTCGGTGGCTCGGCGGTTCGGCGGTTCAGTGGTTCGGCGGCTCGGTGGCTCGGTACCGGTACGGTCACACTCTTCCCGGAGCCGGTCGAAGACCGTGCCGAAGCGATCGTTCCGGATGTGGAGGCCGTCGTCACTGGGCAAAGCATCCAAAACCCGGACGGCCGGACGGGCCGGTGCCCGTGCTCCCCGCCGTGCGGCCCCCGCCGTCCGGCGGGCACGGTGAAGGCCTTTACCTGATCGCGAACAAACATTGGATTTCCGGTGGCCACCTCGCAACCGGCCCGCCCCGGGCCACGTCATAAGATCGCAGGAAGGTGCCCTTCCGCGACGGACGGCGCACCACCGCTCCGGGGACCGCACAGCGCCCGCGCCCCCGGGCCTGTCCGGCCCCACCGGGGGGCCGCCGCCCGGTCAGACGGACCGGGCGCGACATCGGTCGGAGAGTCCTCACCGTGCTTAGGCAGTCGTCCCGTTCCCGTGCCGTCCTGACCGGCGCCGCCGTGCTCACCCTGGCCGCCTCGCTCGCGGCCTGCGGAGGGTCCGACGGCGGGAAGGGGAACGGTTCCTCGGCCGACGGCACCCCGGCGGCGACCACCGGCGCGGGCAGCCCGAGCGCCACGGGCAGCGCCGCCCCCGGGACGCCCGCCGCCGACCAGCCCACCCCGGGCGGCGGGAAGGTGCTGATGCCGACCGGCCCGGCCGCCAGCCTCAACAAGGTCCGCGACACCGCCGCCGGCCCGATCATGATGACCAAGGTGACCGGCGCGAAGTCCGGCGTCACCGGCCAGGTCTGGGTCTGGCTGCCGCCCGAGTACAACGACCCCAAGTTCGCCAAGACCGGCTTCCCGGTGCTGACCCTCTACGCGGGCGGCCAGAGCAACGGCTACAACACCTGGACCGACAACCAGCTGCCGATCCAGGAGGTGGACGAGCAGCTGGCCAAGCAGGGCAAGGCCCACCCGTTCATCATGATCATGCCGGTGCAGAACTTCAACAGCGACGAGAAGAACGCGCTGGACTGCTCCGACATCCCGGGCCAGCCGAAGATGGGCACCTGGATGGCCGAGGACATCCCGGCCTGGGTCCGCGCCAACTTCCGCACCTTGAAGGGCCGCGACAGCTGGGGCGTGATGGGCGCCTCCACCGGCGGCTTCTGCAGCGCCAAGATGGCCCTCCAGTACCCGGACGTCTACAAGGCCGCCGTGCCGATCGACGGCTACTTCATCCCGGACTCCGGGCTGTGGAAGGGCCACGACGCCGAGAAGGCGGCCAACAACCCCAACCTGCTCATCACCCAGGGCAAGGCCGACGTGAAGATGTACGTCACCGCCGGCGGGGCCAACGGCTACGAGAAGGACCTGGTCAAGAGCTGGGTGGCCAAGGCCGTCGCCCCGGTGACCATCCAGTACTACGAGCAGCCCGGCGGCAAGCACCTGACCTCGGACTTCAAGAAGATGATCCCGGACACCCTGCAGTGGCTCAGCGCCAACCTGGAGGGCCCGGCCTCGGAGTGACCCGGGCCCTGGGGAGGGGCGGTCGCAGCAGCCGCCCCCGCCCCCGCGCAGGCCCCCGCGCAGGCCCCCGCGCAGGCCCGTGACCTGCGCGTCAATCGGACATTGATTCGCTTCTGATCGACTGCGAGCACCTTGGATGGGGCGGTCCTCACCGGCCGCCCCTCCGTCCTCACCAGCCGTGAAGAGAGTGCCATGCCGATCCACCTGCTGCCCCCGCCCGCCGTCTCCGTCCCCGCCCAGGGGGAGACCGGAGTCGACCCCCGGGACGCGTACGGGCCGGCCACGGACGAGGAGCCGGTCACCGTCCGGTTCGCCGGCCTGCGGCTGGTGCACGCCGCCCTGCGCCGGGACCTCGCACGACTGCCCAACGCGCTTCGGCTGCTCCAGCCCGACGAGGAGGACAAGGGCGAGGCCGTGCTGCGGCACTGGACCTTCATGACCGCCATGCTGACCTGCCACCACGAGCAGCAGGACACCCGGATCTGGCCGATCGTGCGGCGCTTCGCGCCCGAGCTGCGGCTGCTGCTCAACTGGCTGGAGGCCGACCACCACAACCTGGACCACTCCTTCACCAGGGTCACCACGCTGGTCCGGATCGCCAGCCGGGACACCGGCAGCGCCTGGCCGGTCGCCTACGCGATGGAGGACCTGGCCGCCCGGCTGGAGACCCACCTGCGGATCGAGGAGCGGCAGTTGCTGCCCAGGATGGAGCTGGTGGTGCCCGACAGCTCCCGGCTCGGCGGCCTCGCCGAACTGCTCGACCTGCTGCGCGGGGCGGACGGTCCGGGTACGGCGGACGCGCTGGCCTGGCTGCTGGACGGGGTCGACCCGGTGCTGGTGGAGCGGCTGCTGGCCGAGTGCGACGACGACGTGGCCCGCAACTGGCCGCACTGGCAGGCGACCTACCAGCGCTGCACCGCGCCGCTGTGGGGGGCGGCGGGCGAGGGCGCGGCCGGCGGTGGCCTGGGGAGCCTGGTCGACTGAGCGCCGGTCCTTTCGCGGGCCGTCGATCTACGCGCGTGGCACGTGCCGACGACATATGCCCGCGCCGGCCGAGCCGCGTCGGAGCTGTCGTCGAGCCGCTGCCCGGCGGTCGGCGCGTTGTCGGCGAGCTTCCTCAACTCCTTTTGCCCCTAGGGGATTCGACCCATCAGCCTCGGGGTCGAGGCGGTCCCCGCCCCGGGGTTCCGACCGGGGGAGGCGTACCGCCGGCGGTCGATGGCACCCGGCCCGGCACCCCCTACCGTCGGAGCCATGACCTCAGCCCGCAGCGCACCCACCGCATCCGTATCCCATACCGGTGGCCGTACCCGTACCCGTACCCGCAGCCGTACCCGTGGCCGCCTGCTGCCCGGCGGCCGACGCCCGGCCCTGCTCGCCGCGGCCGCCGTCCTGACCCTGGGCGCCGGACTGACCGCCTGCGAGGGCGGCGCCGCCCTCTGCCTGGACGACAACAGCTGCACCCTGTCCGTCCGGACCGACGGCGCCGACGCCTCCAAGACCGTCAAGGTCTTCGGCGGCGACCACCCGCTGGATATGACCGTCGGCCGCATCACCGACAAGAACGCCGACGTGACGGTCGGCGGCGACAGGAAGACCGTCGACAAGGACAGCGAGTCGACCGTGGGCGGGGTCAAGGTGACCCTGCGCAAGGCGGACAAGGGCGACCACTACGCCGAACTCCACGTCAACCGCTGACCGTTCCGCCGCAGCGCTCCCCGGCGCGCGGCCGCGCCTACTCCGGCAGGCGGTTGAGCCACTCCAGCGGAGCGACCCGGATCGCCGTGTGCGGCGAGCCGTCCCACTCCACCGGAAGGCCGACCGCCTCCACCGCGGCCACCACGGCCCGGCCGGTCTCCACCGTCCGCTGCTCCGCGGCCCCGTCCGGCTCCTCCCCGGTGTGGAAGCCGCCATAGCGCAGCATCAGCCCGCGCCCGGCCGCGGCCGCTTCGGTGTCCTGCTGGTGGAAGAAGACGAAGCCCCGCGAGTCCTCCTCCGCCTCGCCGCCGATCTCCGCGTAGCCGCAGGCGGCGCAGCAGGTGAAGTCCATCGCCGCGACGATGCCCTGGTCCTCCAGGAGGTCGAAGGCCTGTGCCAGTCGGTCCACGTCCGTGAGCTCCGGCCAGTGCGCCTGCTCGGCCAGCCGTTCCTCCCACAGCGGAGCGACGATCCGCTCCGCCTCCTCCTGCGTCAGCCCCTGGTCGTCGAGGACCTCGACCAGGGACTCGGCTATCTCGTCCGGCTCCTGGAAGCCGCACCGGATCAACTCGCGAGCCCGCTCCCGGGCTTCGAGCAGCACGTCGGGGGTGAGTGCCGTGTCCTGGGCCATGCCCGCATCCTGGGTCATGTCCGCATCCTGGCACCCGGCACTGACAATTCCGGACCGAGGCCACCACCCGTGCGCTACCGTCCGGCGGTGACCTCTCTGCTGCAACCCCCGCTGATCACCCGGCTGCTGGCCGCCGAGCGCATCCTGGTCGCCGGCGCCGGCGGCGGTTTCGACGTCTACGCCGGACTCCCGATCGCCCTGGCCCTGCGGGCCGCCGGCAAGGAGGTGCACCTGGCCAACCTCTCCTTCACCCACCTC
Organism: Kitasatospora sp. NPDC098652; assembly: GCF_044760155.1. Lineage (NCBI taxonomy): Bacteria > Bacillati > Actinomycetota > Actinomycetes > Kitasatosporales > Streptomycetaceae > Kitasatospora > Kitasatospora sp. NPDC098652. The sequence goes on along the minus strand of NZ_JBIWAQ010000016.1, from coordinate 149,755 downwards.
TACGGGCTGCCCGGCGAGGTCTGGCACGAGCCCGACGTGGCCAGGATCGGACCGGACACCCCCGCCCCCGAGGGCTACTTCCCGGAACGCACGCTGGCCCGCTGGCTGCGGCTGCACGGGATGCCCGACACGGTGTGGGCCTTCCCGACGGTGGGCGTCAGACTGCTCCGCGACGCCTACCGCAGACTGGTCGCCCATCTGGGCGTGGACGCGGTCCTGCTGGTGGACGGCGGCACCGACATCCTGATGCGCGGCGACGAGATGGGACTCGGCACGCCCGAGGAGGACATGGCGAGCCTGGCCGCCGTGGCGGGCCTGACGGAGGTGCCGGAACGGCTGGTCGCCTGCCTGGGCTTCGGCATCGACGCCCACCACGGCGTCAACCACGCCCTGGTGCTGGAGAACCTCGCCGCGATCGACCGGGCCGGCGGCTACCTCGGTGCCTTCTCCATCCCGCGCGGCAGCCGGGAGGGCGCGCTCTACCTGGACGCCGTCGAGCACGCCCGGGCCGCCTTCCCGAAGCACCCCAGCATCGTCAACGGCTCGGTGGCGGCGGCGCTGCGCGGCGAATTCGGCGACGTGCAGTTCACCGAGCGGACCAAGGGCGAGCAGCTCTTCGTCAATCCGCTGATGACGCTCTACTTCGGCGTCACGGTCGAGGCGCTGGCCGCCGAGAACCGCTACCTGGACCGGCTGGAGCACACCGTGGTGACCCGCCAGATCTCCACCCTGATCGAGGAGTTCCGGGACGAGCTGCCCAGCCAGCGGCCGCCCCGGCAGTTCCCGCACTGACCCGGGGCCGCCGGCTGCCCGGTACCGCCGCGGCTCAGTGCGGTGCGAGCCGGAACTCCAGGTTCCCGAACCGCACCTGGTCGCCCGGCCGTACCGGGATCCCGCCCGCGATCCGCCGCCCGTTCACATGGGTGCCGTTGGTCGACCCGAGGTCGTACAGCACCCAACCGCCGTTCTCGTGCCGCAACTCGGCGTGGTGCCGGGAGACCGAGGCGTCGTGCAGCCGCAGCCCAGAGCCGGGGATCCGGCCGATCGTCAGCAGTCCGGCCCCGGCCTGCGGCAGGCTCAGCCCGGGCAGCCGCTCGGTGCGCCAGGCCCGGTTCAGCCGGGTGCCGAAGGCGGAGGCCCGGCCGACCGTCCGCAGGACGAAGCGCTCGACCGGCCCGCCGGTGGGCAGCCCGGCCACCGCCGCGTCCAACTCGCCGCGGCTGGTGGCCTGGAGGACGATGTCCATCCGGCCGAGGAAGGTGTCGTGCGACAGCCGGCCGCTGCCCGCGCCGTCCCGGAGCAGCCCGAGCGCCTGGTCCCGTTCGGCGTCGGAGGGCCGGACGGCGCCGGTGGGGAGCTCAGGCTGCGTCATGGCCCGATTGTCGGTTCGACCGGCTTCGACTGTCCAGATCGCGCGGGGTACCGGCGCGGGGTTCGTACCTCACTGAGCGACAGACGCCCGCTCCACCTGCGCGGTTCCCGCTTCGCCGGGGTGCTTCCCGTCCGGCCGTCGCGTCCGCCGCCCGCCCGCCCGTCCGTCCGCCGCCCGTCCGTCCGCCGCCCGTCCGTCCGCCGCCCGGTTCGGGCGGTCAGCCCTTCCGGGCGGCGGCCAGGATCTTCTCCGTGGTGTGCAGGAACCGGGAGGTCACCGCGCCCCGGTACGACTTGCCGAACATCTCCCTGGTGACCCACTTGCCGTCCTGGAGGTGGACCACCACGTACGCCGCGCCCGGATCGGTGCCCAGCACCTCGAAGTCGCCCTTCGGCGAGCGGTGCGGCCCGGCGAGCTCGGCCGGCAGCGGCTCGGAGAGGAAGGCGATCACCAGCCGGACGTCCGGGGTGACCTCGACGCCCCGGAACGGCTCGGCGGCGAGCAGCGCGGCCACCTCGTCGACCGTCCGCAGCAGCACCGGCACCGGGTAGCCGAGCGCCTGCTCCAGGTGCGCCTCGATCCGCGCGGTCAGCGCGGCCCGGTCGGGTTCGTCGGTGCGGAAGAAGACGTTCCCGGTCTGGATGTACGAGCGGACGTCGCCCAGCCCCAGCTCGGTGAAGAGCGCCCGCAGCCGCTCCATCTTCACCGTGCGGCCGCCGACGTTGATGGCGCGCAGGAACGCGATGTACTGGGTGGAGGTGTCCGACGCGTTCGTGGACGCGGATGATCTTGTGCTGGTCACCCCGCCAGTCTGGCACCGCCCGCCGACAACGCCCACCCATCGCACCCCGCCCACCGCACCCCGCCCACCGCACCCCGCCGTGCGGCGCCGTTCGTACCCGGCGGTCGTCAGTGCCGGGTGCCAGACTGGCGCCATGGCTACCTGGCAGGATTTCGAGCACGAGGAACCCGAACTCGCGGCCCTGGTACGGGCCCGTTTCGACGCCAACAAACACCACGTCCTGGCGACGCTGCGCAAGGACGGCTCACCCCGGGTGAGCGGGTCGGAGGTCGACTTCGTCGGCGCCGACGCCTGGCTCGGGTCGATGTACGGCGCGGTCAAGGCGCGCGACCTCCAGCGGGACGCGCGGTTCGCGCTGCACGCCCACCCGGGCGACGAGACCATGGCCGGCGGGGACTCCAAGCTCTCCGGCCGCGCGGTGGAGGTCACCGACGAGAACGAGCTCGCCGCCTTCGCGGCCGACCTTCCGGAGCCGCCGCCCACCCCGTTCCACCTCTTCCGGCTGGACATCCAGCAGGTGGTGCACACCAGCCTGGACGGCGACGCCCTGTGGGTCCTCAACTGGCACCCGGGCCGGCCGGTGGAGCGGACCCAGCTCCACTGACCGATCGGCCCGGAACGCCTACCGCAGCCCGGAGCGCCTACGGCAGAACGGAACGCCTACGGCAGAACCGACTTGAGCGCCTCGGGAGTCCGGGCCACGACGGCGTGCCCGTCGTCCGCGGTGATGATCGGCCGCTGGATCAGCACGGGGTGCTCGGCCATCGCCGCGATCCAGCGCGCCCGCTCGTCGGCCTCCCGGGGCCACCCCTTCATCCCCAGCTCCTTGGCGACCGGCTCGTCGGTGCGGGTGATGTCCCACGGCTCCAGGCCCAGGCGCTCCAGCACCTGCTCCAGCTCGGCCACGGTCGGCGGGTCCTCCAGGTAGCGCCGCACGGTGAACTCCGCCCCGGCGGCGGTCAGCTCATTGAGCGCCGTCCGGCACTTGCCACAACGCGGGTTGATCCAGATCTCCATACCGTCCAGCCTATCCGCGCCGCAGCCCGGCCCCGGACCGCCGACGCCGCCGGATCCCGCCTGCGCCGGGAACTCCGCCGTGCCCGCCCGCTGTTCACGAACCAGGAACCAGCACGTCGGAGGGGAGCACCAGATGGACGGCGCCGCGATCATCGAGCAGCTGATGACCACGGAGGTCAGGACCGACCCGTACCCGCTCTACGCCAGGGCGCACCAGCTCGGCCCGGTGGCCCCGGCCGGGGACGGCATGTTCGTGGTGAGCGGCTACGCGGCGGTCAGCAGGGTGCTCCGCACGCCCGCCTTCGGCGTCGCGACCGCCGACATGACGGCCGGCCTCGCCCCGGAGTTCGCCGAGCACTCCTCGCTCGCCCTGTTCGGCCGCTCGATCCTCCAGCGCAACGCCCCCGACCAGCCCCGGGTCCGCTCGCTGATCGCCTCGGTGTTCACCGCCCGCCGGGTCGCCGCCCTGCGCCCCGCGGTGGAGGCGGCGATCGGCCGGCTGCTGGACGGGATGGCCGAGCAGGGGGCCGACGGCTCCCCGGTGGACTTCATGGACGCCTTCGCCTTCCGGCTGCCCGTCGGCGTGATCTGCGAGCTGCTCGGCGTGCCCGAGCAGGACCGCTACCGCTTCCGCGACCTCGCCTCCGACCTGACCGTCGCCCTGGAGGTCACCCAGGACTTCGACGAGCTGGACGCCGCCGACCGGGCCGCCGACGAGCTGTCCGACTACTTCACCGCGCTGATCGCCGAACGGCTGGCCCGCCCGCAGGACGACCTGGTCAGCGACCTGGCCCGGATCGCCGCGGAGGACGGCGGGCGGCTGTCCGGCGCCGAACTGCTGGCCAACCTGGTGCTGCTGCTGGTGGCCGGCTTCGAGACCACCACCAACCTGCTCGGCAACGGCCTTGCCCTGCTGTTCCACCACCCCGACGTGGCCGCCGGACTGCGCAGCGGCGCGGTCACCCCGGCCGGGTTCACCGACGAGGTGCTGCGCTTCGACTCCCCGGTCCAGGCCACCGCGCGGGTCGCCCTGGAGGAGGGCCTGTCGGTCGAGGGCCTCCCCGTCCCGGCCGGCAGCGGGCTGACCCTGCTGATCGGCGCGGCCAACCACGACCCGGCCCGGTACGAGCGGCCGACGGTCTTCGACCCGTCCCGTACGGACAGCCAGCCGCTCAGCTTCGGCGGCGGCACTCACTTCTGCCTGGGCTACCAGCTGGCCCGGCTGGAGGGCGAGCTCGCGGTGCCCGCCCTGCTGGATCGTTTCCCCAGGCTCGCCCAGGGCGGCGTCCCGACCCGGCGTGACCGCCTGGTCCTGCGCGGTTACGAGACGCTGCCGGTGACCGTCCGGTGACCCTCGGCTGACCGACCGCTGACCGACAGCCGACCGACCGCTGACCGTCCGCAGACCGTTCGCTCCCGGCCCGGGCCGCCCCGGCCCACCCGCCGGAACCCGGGACGTTCGGCCATTCGAGACCGGGCCGTCCGTGGGGGAGCATGGAGGGACGAATCCGGTCATCCCTGGCGAAATCACCCAGGCCCGGTCAGCAGGAGGTCCCCGCCGTGTCCGCCCCCCGCCCGCCGCAGCTCGCGGTCGCGCAGTCCCGGGTGCCGCGCTGGGTGCCCTGGCTGCCGGTGGTCCTGCTGCTCCTGGACCTGGTCACCGAGGCCGTCGTCCCGGACGCGGTGGCGGCCGGTTTCCTGCTCACCGCCCTGCCCGTGGTGGCCGCGTTCAGCTACGGCCCGGTGCTGACCGCCACCACCACGGGCGGCGCGCTGGCCCTCCAACTGCTGCTGGCCCTGCGCGCGGGCCACGTCAACGAGCAGCACCACGTCTGGGTGTACATCGCCACCGCGCTGTCCGGGGTGATGGGCACCGCCCTGTCCTGGCAGCGCACCCGGCAGAACCGCACCCTGCTGCAGGCCCGCACCGTCGCCGAGACCCTGCAGCGCACGGTGCTGCGACCGGTGCCGGAGCGCGTCGGCGGCCTGCGGGTCGCCGGGCTGTACCGCCCGGCCCAGGCCGAGGTGCTGGTCGGCGGGGACCTCTACGAGGTGTGCGACACCCGCTTCGGCGTCCGGGTGCTGCTCGGGGACGTCCGCGGCAAGGGCCTCGGTGCGGTCCGCACCGTCGCCGACGTGCTCGGCGCGTTCCGGGCGGCCGCCCACGACACCCCGGGCCTGGTCGAGCTCGCCGACCAGCTGGACCGCGCGGTGCTGCGCGACGCGGCCGACTGCGGCGACGACGAGCTGTTCGTCACCGCCGTCCTGCTCCAGTACCGCCCGGGCACCGACTGCGTGGAGTTCGTCAACCGCGGCCACACCACCCCGCTGCTGCTGGGCCGGGGCACCATCGCCCCGGTGGCCTGCGCCGACGACCTCCCGCTCGGCCTGGGCCACCTCCGCCCCGAGGACGAACCCGCCAAGCCGACGACCGTCGCCCTGCCCCCGGGGTACACCGTCCTGCTCTACACCGACGGCGTCAGCGAGGCCCGCGACGCCACCGGGGCCTTCTACCCGCTCGCCCCGCGCCTGGCCGCCCTGGACAGTACGACGCCGGAGCGGGTGGTGTCCTTCCTCGCCCGGGACGTCCACCAGTACGCGGGCCTGCTCGCCGACGACCTGGCCGTGCTCGCCCTCACCCCCGAGTAGCCCCGGCCCACTCCCACAGGTTCGCGAACAGCACCGCCTGCTCCCGCGCGTCGTCCAGCGCGTGGTGGGTGTGCGGCAGGTCCGGCAGCAGCTCCGCCGGCATCGACCGCTTCCCGATCCCGGCGAACGGCACTCCCGCCCGCGCCGCGTACAGCGTCTTGAGGTCCAGGCAGCCGGAGTGCCCGAACGGGCTGGAGCCGGTGAACCGCATCAGGTACCAGTACAGGAACTGCCAGTCGTACACGGCCGGGTACGCCACCATCACCGGCCGGTACCGCAGCCCGTCCGGCCCGGTCCGCACCCGCTCCACCCAGCGCCCGAACTCCCGCAGCGCCACCCCGGGCTCCGCCCCGCCCGCCTCCAGCGCGGCCCGCTCCAGCCCCGACACCGCCAGCGCCTCCGGTACCCACTCCGCACTGATCGGCCGCAACTCCCGGTAGAACCCCGCCGCCCCCGCCCCCACGACGTCCGCCCGCCGAAACCCCGCCCCGTCGTCCCACCCGGCCACCACCGCCCCGAAGCTCACCATCGAGTACGGCCCCGGAATCGGCCCGTCCGCCTCCACGTCCACCGACACGTACACCGTCGGCGCCACCCGCTCCTTCTTCCCCATCCCCCCATCCAACCGCCCCCCGCAACCCCATTCCCGCCCACCGCCCCTCCAGGAAGGCACCGCCCGGCTGCGCAGGTCCGCCATGCGGTGCTGCCCCGGGAGCCGCGGCGTGGCCAGCTGATCGGGTGGTCCGCTTCATCACTGGCGGTGCTACGTCCGGCTCGAGCGTTCCCGTGAGTCTCAAGAATCCAAAAAATAAACATTTGCCACTCGATCGGGTAGTTGCTTTCTGATGGCACCAGAAGCCATCTCCCGGTCCGCCACAATCGGCAGTCGGTGGCAAGTAACGAACTGGGGGTCGCGGGAAATGCCGGATGTCTTCGATCGGATCGAGTGGAATGTGCGGAAGATCTTCGGCGGGGAGCCCGTGTGCGTGCATGTCGGAAGCGTTGAGGAATGCGATATCAAGCGCCATCCGACGTATCCGAAGCTTCGATCCGAAGCGATCGCGGCCGGAGTCAGGTCCGCTTCGAGCTCTCGCCTGTGGGAGTCCATGATCACGATGGGGAGGCTGTCCGACCTGGATGGTTCCGACAAATGGCGGATGGTCATCCTCGACTGCATCGTTCCGTGCTTTCGGGCATTGTCCACACGGGTCTCCCGCGATTTTCAGGTCGAGCGGGAGGAGATCCGGTCGGCTATGGTGACGACGGCCCTGGAGGTCTGGTGCGACACCGCGACGGGTGTTCCGCCTCGCCATGTCCGGGATCGCATGGTCAAGGCGGCCTTCGAGGTGGCGTTTCAGCGAGGAAGGATTGGCTCGCCCGAATATCTGACGGATGACGTGGACATGTTCTTTGAGTCCAAGGTGTCCGCTCAGGAGTCAGCGCTCAAGGCGTCATCGGTCATTGATCTCGCGTGTATCCGGGATGCGGATGTGGCGGAACAGATCCGGGGCGAGCGACTGGGGGCGCTGCTTCAAGGGATGGGCTGCTTCGATTCCGTGCGCGGATTTCATGAGGACCTTCGATCCGGTCGCCGGTCCGGCTGCGTGGGCCGGGCGGTCAGCGATTCGAGGCTATCTCGATCCCGGATCTCCGATCCGAGCCTCTATTACTATGCATCGGACCTGTACCCGTCTTTCATCGGGCTCCGAGAGGCTGCGGCCGTGATGGGGATCGCGGAATCCGCTGCGCACCGGCTCGTTCGAGCCGGAGAATTCCCGTTCCCTGTGGCGCGGGCTGGCCGGAGCTACAAGGTCTCCGTCAAGGCGCTAATGCACTTCAAGGAAATTCCCGACGTCATTGTTCACATCGACGACATGGAGAACGGCGCCCTCCACGCGGGTGGCGGCGCTCGCCCAGTCTGAACCGCTGATCAGGCGGTGGTTCTTCGTGGCCTGCTGGGGCGAGCCCTGCTCTAGAAGGCGAGTCCCTGTAGGTCAGCAGCCAGTGCCCGCTTGGTTACCGCAGGGCGGGTGGTGCCGCAGACTGTGGACAGTGCTGGGGCCCGTCCTCAAACTCCCGCCTGCGGGGCGGCGTTGGGGCACGCACCTCGCCGCGTTGTCGTCGGCCAATGGCCCCCAGCCTTCGGCCGGGAGGTGCCCCCACCGCAGTGGCGCCCTCCTCCGCCTTGCGATGCCTGCCCTCCGCTCGCCGCCCAACTCAGGCGCCCGGCGTCCTGGTGTCGTTCGGGGATGCCTGGGCGGGGCGCCGAGGTGGTCACCCCGCGTGGCGCTACCGTCACGGGGTGGCAGAAATCGATGCCGACCGGCGGTGGTCAGAGTCCATGCCGGCGGCCTACGAAAAGTATCTGGTGCCCGTGGTCTTCCGGCCCTTCGCCGAGGACCTCGCCGCGCGGGCTGCGGCACTCCATCCGGGAAGAGTCCTCGAACTGGCGGCGGGCACAGGCGTGTTGACATCGGGCCTGCTCGCAGCGGCGCCCTCGGCCGAGGTGACGGCCACCGACCTGAACGAGGCCATGGTCGCGCTCGGGTCGACCCGGGCCCCGGGCGCGGTGTGGCGGCAGGCCGACGCCCAGCGGCTGCCGTTCCCGGACGGCGGCTTCGACCTGGTGGTCTGCCAGTTCGGCGTGATGTTCTTCCCCGACCGCGTCGAGGCCTACGCCGAGGCCCGCAGGGTGCTGGCCCCGGGCGGCAGGTTCCTGTTCAACACCTGGGGCCCGCTCGGGACGCACGCCTTCCAAGCAGCGCTGCAGGCCGGGCTGGAGCGGGCCTTTCCCCTCGACCCGCCGCGGTTCTTCCCGACGGTTCCGCACGGCTATGCCGACCCCGCCGTCGTGGCCGCCGATCTGGCGGCGGCCGGGTTCACCGTCGAGGACGAGCAGGAGCTGACGCTCCAGGGCCGGGCCGAGTCGACCGCGGACCTCGCCACCGGGTACCTCACCGGGACGCCGGTGCGCGCGGCCGTCGAGGAGCGCGGCGACGGAACGGCCGTCCGGGCCACCGTCATCGAGGAGATGACGGCCCGCCTGGGCCCGGGGCCGGTCACCGCCCCGATGACTTCGTACGTCTTCCGCGCCGCGGCCTGACCGCCGGACCCGCCCGCGCCGAGGCCGACGAGCCCGCGGCGCCCGTTGACACACCGCTGCCACGTGGCTACCTGCGGGAATCGTTCGGCAGCCGCGCGCCCGTCCGGCAGCCGCGCGCCCGCCCGGCAGTCGCGCGCCCGCCCGGCAGCCCCGAGCCCGCGGCGACGAGTCGCGCTGGGCGGCGTAGCGTGGGCAGAGGAGAAGAGAGTCCGTCGCCGTCTCATCGAGCCGCCGCCACGAGTGTGGTCGGCCGCACGTCTCGTCCCCTTCGCCGCGGCCCGATGGCGAGAGGAGGAGCGATGTCCGTCGCAGAACTGGACGCGGTGAAGCAGGAGGAGTTCGGCGGCCGCATGGTCCAGGTGCTGAACGACGCCTGCCTGTGCCTGATGACCGGCCTGGGCCACGAGAGCGGGCTGTTCGACACGATGTCCACCATGGCGCCGGCCACCAGCGCCGAGATCGCCCGGGCCGCCGGGCTGGACGAGCGCTACGTCCGCGAGTGGCTGGGCGCGATGGTGGTCGGCGGCTTCGTCGACTACCAGCCCGAGCAGGCCACCTACCACCTGCCGCCCGAGCACGCCGCGGCACTCACCAGAGCGGCCGGGCCGGACAACCTGGCGCGGATCGCCCAGGACGTCGGCATGTGCGGGGAGGTCGAGCAGCGGGTGCTGGAAGCCTTCCGCACCGGGGCCGGGGTGCCGTACTCGGCGTACCCGCGCTTCCAGGCCCTGCAGGCGGAGGAGTCCAGGGAGGTGTACGACCTGGCCCTGGTGGACGGCATCGTCGCGCTGGTCCCCGGCCTCACCGAGCGGCTGCGGTCCGGCATCGACGCGCTGGACATCGGCACCGGCCAGGGCCACGCCGTCAACGTCCTGGCCCGAGCCTTCCCCGCCAGCCGCTTCCACGGGCTCGACCTGTCCGAGGAGGGCATCGCGGCCGCCCGCGCCGAAGCCGCCGAACTCGGCCTGACCAACACCGACTTCCAGGTCGGCGACTGCGCCGAGCTGACCGGCTCCTACGACCTGATCACCGCCTTCGACGTCATCCACGACCTGGCCCGGCCCACCCGCACCCTCGCGGCCGTCGCCGGCGCCCTGAAGGACGACGGCGTCTTCCTGATGGGCGACATCTCCGCCTCCAGCCGGCTGGAGGAGAACCTCGACCACCCGCTCGGACCCGCGCTCTACACCTTCTCGACCTTCTACTGCATGAGCGTCTCGCTCAGCGAGGGCGGCGAGGCCCTGGGCACCGTCTGGGGCGAGCAGACCGCTCTGCGGATGCTCGCCGAGGCCGGCTTCGGCCAGGTCGACACCCAGCGGGTCGAGGGCGACATCCTCAACGTCTACTACGTGGCGCGCCGCTGAGACAGGCCTGCGCCGCCGCGCTCCACCGCGGCGTCATCCTTCCCTGCGGGCCCTAGTGTTGGTCCCATGTCTGAGGAGACGCGCAACAGCGTGGACGGGCGGGCGGAGACGGTCGTCCAGGCCAGGAGCATCGGGGAGTTGCACTTCCATCAGCAGGGTGGCGGCCCCGAGAGCTCGGTGCCGTTCCAACTGCCGCCGGTGACCGGGCCGTTCGAGAACCGGCTGGCCGAGCAGGACCGCGTCGTCCGGGCCGTGGCGGAGCACACCGAGGACGCCGGTCCGCTGCTCGTGGCGCTGACCGGGATCGGTGGGATCGGCAAGACGGCCCTCGGATACCAGTTGGCGCGCCGGTTCGCCGACCGCTTCCCGGACGGGGTGCTGCACGTCGATCTCGACGACCTGCGCCGGGAGGGCGTGGTGGACGTCGCGGACGCCGTCGGCGGCATGCTGACGGCGCTGGGGGTTCCGCCCGAGCGGCTGGAGCGCAGCGCCGCCGGACGTTCGAAGCAGTACTGGTCGCGGACCCGGGACAAACGGCTCGTCGTCCTCGTCGACAACGCGCGGTTCGGCAGCGAGGTCCGGGCGTTCCTGCCGGCCTCGGGCCGGAGCCTGGTGATCCTCGCGAGCCATTCGCCGCTGTACGACCTCGACGGGACGGCCGCGGTGGAGGTGGCCGTCGGCCCGTTGTCCCTGGACGACGCGGTCCGGCTGCTCGGGAACATCGTGGAGGACCCGCGGCTGCAGGCCGAGCCGGAGGCCGCCGCGGAACTGGCCCGGGGCTGCGGAGGCCTTCCCGCCGCGTTGCAGGTGGCCGGGCAGTGGGTGCGCAAGTACCGCCGCCGGAGCCTGTCCCGGCTGGTCGAGGAGCTGACCGCCGAGCTGCACGGGAAGGGGATTCCCATGGTCGAGGCCGTCTGGGACGCCGCGTACGAAGGGCTGGCGCCGGCCGCCGCGCGGCTCTACCGGCTGCTGCCGCAGCATCCCGGGCCCGCCCTCGGGGAGTTGCCGGCGGCCGCCCTGCTCGGCGTGGCCCCCGGCCGGGCTGCGGACGCGCTGGAGGAACTGGAGGCCGCCGGCCTGCTGGAGTACCGGCTGGACGGGTACCGCATGCACGACCTCCTGCGCGGCCACGCCGAACGCCGGGCCCGGCAGAGCGATCCGGACGGTACGGCCGGGGCGGCCGCCCGGTCGTCCGTCGTGCGGTGGTACCGGAGGCAGGCGGCCCGCGCGGACCTCACGGCGGCCGGCCGGCGGATGACCTTCGCGCCGCTGGTGGACCCGGTCGGCCCGGAGGTGGCCGATGTGGACTTCCCGGACGCGGCGGCGGCCTACCGGTGGCTGGAGTCGGCGCGGCTCGCCCTGTTCGGGTGCGTGCGGACCGCGGTCGAGGACGGACACCACGAGGACGCCTGGGCACTCTGCGAACCGCTGTGGACCCACTTCCTCGATCATCCGCACTACGCGGACGTGATCGACGCCTTCCGGCTCGGGGTCGCCGCCGCGGATCAGGCCGAGTACCTTCCGGCCATGGTCCGGATGCGGTGCCAGCTGGCCCGACCGCTGTGGGAGCAGGGGCTCCACGAGGAGGCAGCCCGGCACGTCGATCACGCGCGGCAGGCCTCGCTGCTGTTGGACGGAGTGCTTCCCGACCGGGCGCAGGAGCGCAGACTGCAGGCGTCGGTCGTGGAGTTCAGCGGTCTGCTGAAGTCCTCGAACGGTGACCTGAGCGGGGCCGCCGCCGACTTCGAGGCGTCCCGGGCGGTGCACGCGGAGATCGAGAACGCGTACGGGGTGCTCCTGCAGACCTACCTGCTCGGCCGGACCGCCCTGGCGGCTGGGGACCTCGACGGCGCGGTTCGGTTGCTGGAGCAGAGCCATCGCATGGCGCGGGACCAGGAACGCGGCCGGATGACTTCGCGGTCGGGCTTCGAACTCGGGCGGGCGTTGCGGCTGTCGGGGCGCACTCAGGAGGCGGAGGCCTTGGTCCGGGCCGCCTTGGACGGGGCCCGCGAGCGGCGCTCGGGTACCGACGAGGTCCGGGTGCTGGAGGAACTGGCGGCCCTGGCGGAGGCTCGGGGCGACCTCGCCGAGGCCGAGCAGCACCGGGCTGCCGCCCGGCAGCTCCGGGACGGCGGCTGAGGGCGGGGCGGGTGGTCAGAGTTCGTGGTCGAGGTCCTCGGGGGCGGGAGGGCACACCTGGACGCGTACGGTGAGCGGCCCCGCTCCGCAGGTGAGGACGACCGGGACGGCGGACGCGACGGCGGCGGGCGTTGCGGCACTGAGCCAGGCGTGAACCGCCGAGACCGCCGCCACCGGATCGATGCGTGACACCCGGCCCCCGGCCCGGTGGGGCTCCACCCGGATGCTGAAGAGCCCGTGCGCGCGGTGTCTGAGGAGGCACCGCTCGGCGGACAGGACCGCGGCGACCGTACGGCAGAGCGGCGCCTCCTCCAGGACGTCGGCCGTCCAGCCGGCCGCCGTCCAGGTGGTGGAGGCCCGTCGCGGCTCGGCCGGGCCCGCCGCGGTGGCCGTCCGGGCACACCGCCACAGCACGGCCGCGCTCTGCACCGCTCGCGGCCCGGCCTTCGGATGCTCGGCCGCGAGGTGGTGCACCGTGCGCGGGGTCTGCGGGGGGAAGCGCTCCACGCTGATCCGGAGGCCGTCCAGCTCCGTTCGGACGGCGTGGGCCGCCGGACGGTGGTTCACGCCGTCCGGGGCGGGGAAGGCCCGGGCTTCCGGAGCCGCGGCGACCGGGTCCAGGCCGAGCATCCGGTAGAGGCTTCGCTGCAGTCGCGGCAGGGCCTCGCCCTGCCGCGCGAAGGCGGCCTCGGCGACGGGACGCGGGTCCGTCCCGGCGGCATCCGGAAGGATCTCCTCCAGTTGCCGGGCCTCGGCGAGCCGGGGAGCCAGGGCGAGCAGTCGCGCCATGGGGCTCCCGGGGAGCAACTCCTCGCCGCCGTCGTACGCGTTCACGACCGGACGTCCGAGTGCGGCCGCGTACAGGGCGGTCGATCCGTGATCAGTGACGACGGTGTCCGCCGCGACCAGGAGCGCGGCCCACTCCTCGTACGGCCGGGACAGCACCAGCCCCGCGGCCAGGGCCGGGGCCAGTCGGCGGGACAGGTCGAACGCGCCGGTCCGGCTGTACTCGTTCGGATGCAGGACCAGGGCGACCTGGAAGGCGTCCTGGGGCAGCAGGGCGACGAGTTCGCCGGGCAGGCCGGGGCGTCGGGACAGGAGGGATTCCGGCCCCCAGGTGGAGGTGAGCACGACCAGCTGTCGCGGTCCCGTCCCCAGGGCATCGCGGTAGTGCGCGCGGTGGCCGGTGGAGGCCAGGAGCCGGTCGAGGGTGGGATCCCCGACCACGCCGGCCCGGGCCGCCAGGGAGGGGCAGTGCTGGGTCAGCAGGGCGACCTGGTCGTCATGGGCGAGGGCGTGCAGGTCGGCCCAGGGGGTGCCGCCCGGCAGCAGGTAGGCGGGATCCATGCCCGACGGCACGCCCGGCGAACCGTCGTCGCGGACGGCCTTGTTGAAACCGGCCCCGTGCGGGAGCAGCACCCGGGGGCCGGCGAGTTCGCGCAGCTCACCCTTGGGGCTCGCGGCCAGCACCAGGTCGTGGTCGGTGCGAAGGGCTTCCTCCCACGGCACGGTCCGAGCACCGGACCGGTCGAGTGCGGCGAGGGCCTCGACCCCGAAGTCGGAACCCGGGGCGAGCGTGAAGCGGATGCTGATGCGCGGATCCCCGAGGAACACCGGCAGCACGTCCAGGAGCCGGTGGAGCGCCCCCGCGGACCGCACCGGGACCAGGACCGCCCGCTGCCCGCTGCCCGCTGCCCGCTGCCCGCTGCCCGCTGCCCGCTGCCCGCTGCCCGCTGCCCGCTGCCCGCTGCCCGCTGCCCGCTGCCCGCTGCCTGCTGCCTGAAAACCTTCCATTGTGTCAGTTTGAAAGGATCCGACACAAGAGTGGGGAGGAGTGGCGGGCTCGACTCGGTGGGCCTCGTGTGGCATGTCCCGATCGTATCGATCGAAGCATCCTCATTCCCGCCCTGCCCGGTGCAAGGGAAAGGGGCCGCCACGCTCCGTGAGGAACGTGACGCCCCCACGGTGTCCGCTGCGGCAGTAGGGGCTCAGCCCGCTCCCATGCTGCGTCCGTCAATTCGTCTCGACCAGTCACAAGATTGATCACGAGACTAGCCTGCGGAGGGTCGGTGAAGGCAGGAGCTCGCACAGGGTCTTGGGGTCGCGTGCGGTGCGCTGGACGGTGCCGTCGGGGCGGACGAGCGCGGCTGTGGATTGGCCCCGACGGAGCCAGCGGTGCAGGGCGCTGCCGGGGGTGGCCGTGACCAAGACAGCGCCGCGGTCTTGCAACTCGGCGTGCAGGGAGGGGATTACGGCTGCGGAGGTGACCAGCGCGTAGCGGCCGGCGGCCAGGTCGTCGAGGCGTTGGCCGGTCGGCAGCGGGGCGTTGGGGCACAGATGTCCCGCGAGGCCGAACCCGAGCCGTGGTCTGTCGACCAGGGTTGAGCGGTGCAGGGCCGGGGTCTGGCTGTCGAGGATGCGGTTGCTCAGGCCGGGAACGCGGTGCAGGTGGGGTGCGAGGATGCGGCGCAGCATGTTGCCGGTGTCCCCGCCGGCGGTCATGGCGGTGCCGATCAGCTTCGCGAGGGTGATCATCGAGCGGGCGTGGGGTTTGCGTTCGGCCTCGTAGCTGTCCAGCACCTGTTCGGGGAGGCGGCCGTCGAGGACCGCGGCGAGTTTCCAGGTGAGGTTGGCGGCGTCGCGCAGGCCGGCGCCCATGCCCTGGCCGATGAAGGGCGGGGTGAGGTGGGCGGCGTCGCCGAGCAGGAAGACATGCTGCTTGCGCCAGTGGTCGGCGATCTGGGCGCGGAAGGTGTACTCGGCCGTGCGGACGATCTCCAGTTCGTCTGCGGGGACCTTGCCGGTCCAGGGTTGGATGAGGGGGTGCAGGCGGGTCATGTCGCGGTAGTTGTCGGTGCTTTCACCGGGTAGGAGCTGGAACTCCCAGCGGTAGCGGCGTGCGCCGATGCGCATGTAGGTGGCCGCACGTACCGGGTCGCAGACCTGGTGCACGCCTTCCCACTGGTGCAGGTCGGCGTCGGTGGCGACGTCGACGACCAGCCAGCGCTGTGCGAACCCGAGGTCGTGCATGGTGGAGCCGATCGTCGCGCGGGTCAGGCTGTTCGCACCGTCGCAGCCGAGCACGTACCCGGCCGTCACGGTGCTGGTCTCGCCGGTGCCCCGGTCGGTGAGCCGTACCCGCACCGGGCCGTCGCCGGACTGCTCGACCGCGGTGACGTCCACGTTGCCGCGCAGGGTGACGGTCGGGTGCCGTTCGAGGTTGGCGCGCAGCAGTGCCTCCAGTTGGGGCTGGTCGAACATGTTGGCCTCGGGGTGGCCGTGTCGCCCGAGGTCGGCGCCGCGCCGGAACTCGGCCAGTACCCGCAGCTCGCGGTCCAGGAGTCGCAGGCCGTGGGCGGGGCGGGAGATCAAGGCGAACTGCCCGGCGATGCCGAGTCGGGCGAGCAGCCGGTAGATCTCGTCGTCGAGGTGGACCGCCCGCGGCAGTGGATAGACCGACTCCCAGCGGTCCAGCACGAGGGTCTCGATGCCGTATTGGCCCAGCAGTGTCGCCGCGGTCAGGCCGGTGGGGCCGGCGCCGATCACGACCACCGGGACGGTGCGGGCGGTCATGACGTCACCGGTCCGGGCGTCGCCGGGGACCATGTCCAACGCAGGGCGTACTGGTCGAGGACCGCACTGATGGCCTCGCGGTCACCGGCACCGGGGGTGACGGACACGAGGACGGCCCCTTCCTCGACCGCCGCGTCGACTTCGATGCCGGGGCCCTGACCGGCCAGGGCCTCTGCAACAACGAGCCGGGTGGCGTCCGCCCGCAGGGCGATCTTGTAGGGCTTGCCGACATCGGTCACCGGCAGCGCGGCGAGGACGGTGACGGACTTCGGTGCGGCCGCGCGTTCAGGGACGCGTTCGGCGGCCCACTGGCGGAGCTCGTCCTCGGTCACGTCCGCGCCCGGGGCGAGGGTCACGTACGCCACCGGGACCTCGCCCGCGTGCGGGTCCGGGCGTCCGACCGCGCCGGCGTTGGTGACGTGCGGGTGGGCGAGCAGTGCGTCCTCGATGACGGCCGGGTCGATGTTGTGGCCGCCGCGGATGATCAGGTCCTTGGCGCGGCCGGCCAGGCGGACGAACCCGTCGGCGTCGAGGCGGGCAAGGTCGCCGGTGTCGAGCCAGCCGTCCACGAGCTTGCCGAGGCCGTCGAGGACCGGACGGCCCTGGGTGTCGCGGCCGGTGACGTAGCCGGCGAACACGGTCGGGCCGGCGATCGCCAGCAGGCCGGTCTGCCCGGCGGGCAGCTCCGTCCCCGAATCCGGGTGGACGACCTTCACCCGCTGGTAGGGCAAGCGCTGCCCAACCGTGCCGGGGCGCGGCGCGTCAGGGAAGCTGCGGGCGCTGGCACAGGTGCCCTCGGTCAGGCCGTAGCCCTCGACCAGCGTCACCCCGGTGTGGGCCTCGAATGCGGCGCGGACGGCGTCGGGCAGCGGCGACGCGCCGACCATGGCGTACCGCAGGCTGCTGATGTCCGCCGTGCCGACCGGGCACTGGGCGAGCACCTGGTAGACGGTCGGCACGGCGCTCATGGCCGCGATGCCGTAGTGCTCGACGATCGACCAGAACTCCCCGTACAGGGCGGGTTCGCGGTAGCCGAGCGGCCCCGCCCACACCACCTGCTGGCCCTTGAACAGCGGCGCGAGCAGGGTCACCACGAGGGCGTTGACGTGGAACAGGGGCAGGGCGGCGAAGACCACCGCGTCGCCGTCCAGCATCGAGTTGGCGGCGATCATCCAGGCGTTGGCGACCTCGTTCTCGTGGGTGTGGGCGGCGAGCTTCGGGGTGCCGGTGGTGCCGCCGGTGTGGAAGAACGCGGCCAGGTCGCCCGGCCGGGGCGGTTCTCCCGTGAATGCGGACGCGTCCTCGACCCGGGCCAGGTCGGCGAGGTAGGCGATCAGCACCCCGTCGATCCGCGGCAGCGGCGCGGGATCGCCAACTGCCGCCGTGGGCCGAAGCACCAGGACCGCGTCGAGCGCTTCGGCCAGCTCGGGCAGCTTCGCCCAGACGTCCGGCGCCAGCTCCGGGCCCGCGGCGACAAGGACCCGGGCACCGGAGCGCCGCAGCAGCTCGGCCAGGTGCGCGGGGGCGAGCGCGCCGTTGAGCGGCGCGGCGATGCCGGCGAGCTGCGCGGCGAGTGTCACGGGGATGAGTTCGGCGCAGTTGGGCGCCATCAGCGCGACCGGGGCGCCGCGGCGGACCCCGAACCGGTGCAGGACGTTGGCATAGCGGTGTACTCCGGCCAGCAGGTCGGTGAAGGTGCACCGCAGCGGCCCGCGCCACCGCTCGGCGTCAGGGAGCACCGTCAGGGCGGTGCGGTCGGGCCAGAGCCGCGCGGCCCGGGCCAGCAGGTCGTAGGTGGAGGCAGGAAGGCCACGGGCCTCGAGCGGCACCGCCTCGATCGAGGCCAGGTCGGAAGGGGCGGCGAAGTGGGGCCACAGCAGTTCGCTCACCGGGCGTACCTCACCGTCGTGCGCTGGCGGCCGAGGTCGAGCGCCCCGTCGTCGGTGGCGACGGCGGCCTCCACCAGGTCGCCGTCCCGCAGGTACTTGGGGTTCTTGGCCTGGGCCTTGAAGAACAGGCGCCACTTGGTCGCGGCCGGCAGCAGCGAGCCGAGGATCTCGACCGGCTTGGGCGGCGCGCTGAGCGCGGTGCCGACCGGGGTGCCGGTGAGCAGCAGGTCGCCGGGGTCCAGCCGCTGGAAGCCGCCGAGCGCCCGAAGGGCTTCGAGCGGTCGGTAGATCATGTCGGAGGCGGGCATGTCCTGCCGCAGCTCGCCGTTGACCCACAGACACAGCCGCAGCTCGGCGAACCGGTCGAGGTCGCCCTCCTCCAGTAGCACCAGCGCCGGTCCGGTGGGGGTGAACGTGGGGTAGGACTTGGCCTCGTAGAACTGGGTCTTGGGCAGTTGCAGGTCCCGGGCGGAGACGTCGTTGGTGACCACGAGGGCTGCGACGTGGTCGGCGAGGTTCGCGGCGGAGACCTCGGTGCCGACCGGGAGCGGTGCGCCGATGACGAGGCCGATCTCCACCTCGTAGTCGAGCAGCCGCACGTGGGCCGGCTTGACGATGTCCTCGTACGGGCCGCTGATCGACCCGGAGGCCTTGCGGAAGAACGCGAGTGGGACGCGCTTCGGGTCCAGGCCCGCATCGGCCGCGTGCGAGACGAAGTTCGCCATCTGGGCCACGACCCGGCGGCCCGGGGTGACCGGCGAGAGCACCGCGAGGTCGGCGACCGGCACGCCGGGGTCGGTGCTGTGCGCGGCGGCGGTGACGGCGTCCCGGTCGGCCAGCAGGTCGGCGGTGGTGGCGGCCGAGGTCTGCACCCGGACGGCGCGCTGCTCGCGGACGGCGTACCAGCCGTCGGCGGTGCGCAGGACGTTGACGCTCATCGGTTCATCGCTTTCATCAGGCCCAGCAGGCGGCCGGGGTCGATCTCGTTGTCGGCGCGCAGGGCGCGCACGACCTCACGGATCAGGGCGGGGGTGGGGTTGGCGCCGAGGAAGTCGCGGGTGGCGGGCGGGCCCCACTGGGCCAGGCCGCCGGCGGACATCGGGGCCCAGCCGGGTTCCAGGTCGCAGGAGAACAGGTCGCCGTCGGCGAAGTGCTCGACCATCAGCCTGTCCGGGTCGCGCCAGTAGTCGAAGAGCTGGCTGCCCTGGATGTGCCGGCCGATGCCCCAACTGCGCTTGTAGCCGCGCTCGGCGAGGTACTGCCCGCCGGCGGCGATCGCGTCGAGGTCGGTGACCTGGTAGGCGGAGTGGACGTAGCCGGTGCGCGGGCCCAGGTGCATCGCGAGGGTGTGGTGGTCGACCGGGGTGGCGCCCTGGTCGCAGCGGATGAACGCCATCGTGGGCCCGCGGTCGCGCCGGCCGTCCAGGAACAGGAAGTCGCTGACGATCAGACCGAGGGTCTCCAGGTACCAGTCCAGGGCCTGGGTGAAGCTCGGCGTCTCCAGGACCACGTGGCCGAGCCGCTGGATGCGGGCGGGTTCGCGGGGCGGGCGCTGGGTGGCGTTGGTCCGGGCCCGGCCAGCGCCGAAGTTGAGCGGGAGCGGGGGCTGTTCGGGCAGGGCCGGGAGCTGCTCGGTGCCGTGGACGACGCGGACCGGGAAGCCGGACGGGTCGGTCAGGTCCACGACCTGCCCGCCGCCGAACTCCCCGAGGTCGCAGACCGGACGGCCGGTGGCCCGGGCCAGCCGGTCCAGGTCCGCGCGCTCGGCAGCCCGGAACGCCGGTCCGAGGAACCGTGAGGTACGGCCGTGGCGCAGCACGACGCAGGCCGAACCCGGCAGCGTGCCGCGCAGGTACAGCGCCTGGGCGGTGCGCGCGGCGACGGCGAAGCCGAAGTCGCGGGCGAACACCTCGGCGCGGGCCAGGTCGGGCTTCTCGAACTCCAGCCAGGCCAGGTCCGCCACCTTGATCACGGGCTGCCGGGCGCGGCCGGGATGCTCCCCGCGCAGTGCCCCGTGCTCGCTGTGCAGGTCCTGGTGGGCGGTGGTGGGCCCGGGCGGGCGGGCTCGGTCGTTCGTCATGCGGGGCTCCGTCAGGGGTGGCTCAAACGGACACGCTTCTGATGAGAATCTCTGAACTGATAGAAGCATCAGTCTTGGCGAAGCAATCGTCAAGGGTTCAAGTGATGGAGTCATCAGATCTGAATGTGCCTAGACTGGCGGTATGCCGAAGCAGCTCGACATCACCGACGGCCCCGCGAGTGCGAACCGTTTCGAGCGCCGCCGGGCGCGCACCCGCCAGGCGCTGATCGCCGCCGCGCGGCAGATCCTGGCCGAGACCGGCGAGACCTCGGCCAGCATCCAGGAGATCGCCGCACGCGCCGACGTGGGTTTCGGCACGTTCTACAACCACTTCGAGACCAAGAACGACCTCTTCGACGCCGCGGTCGGGGATGCCCTGGAGGAGTACGGCCAGCTGCTCGACGGCGTCACCGAAGGCATCGACGACCCGGCCGCGGTCTTCGCCGCCAGTGTCCGTCTCACCCTTCGGCTGGCCGCCTCGCACCCCGAGATCACCCAGATCCTGCGCCTGCGCGGCCTGCCACACATCAACGCCGGCACCGGGCTCGGGCCGCGCGCCCTGCGTGACCTGGAGATCGGCAAGGCGTCGGGCCGCTTCACTTTCGCCGACCCACTCGTGGCCCTGTCCGCGGTTGGCGGCGCGCTGATCGGCCTGCTCCAGCTCAACTCGGCGCGAGATCTCGGCGCAGAGGCCGGCGAGCACATGGCCGAGATGATCCTGCGCATGCTTGGGCTCCCCGCCGACGAGGCCCGCGAGATCGCCACCCGTCCCCTGCCCGAGCTGCCCTGACCCCGGCCTGCCGGCCGCACGCCCGCCCAGGCCCCCGCACCGTTCCACGGTGCGGGGGCCTGCCGCATTCCCCGGTTCTGCGGGCTCGCCACGTACATCGCAGCTGATGATTTTGTCGTAACTGATGAGAGCATCAGTTACGATGAAGTCATGAAGATGCCCGAGTTCAGCAACTCCTCTGTCCGAACAGGTCGTGGCGGCCAGAGCGGCGTGCTCTTCGCCATGTGCCTCTCCCTCGTCCTGGTCGTGGCCTCGGTCTCCGCACTGAACCTGGCGCTGCCGAATCTCGCCGTGGAACTGGGCGCCACCAACTCGGCGCTGACCTGGATCGCCGACGGCTACACCGTGGCCCTGGCCGCGCTGGTCCTGCCGCTGGGCGCGCTCGGCGACCGGGTCGGACGCCGCAAGGTCCTGATCGCCGGGAACGTCGTCTTCGGCGCAGCCGCGGTCCTCGCGGCCTGCTCCTCCTCCACCTCGCACCTGATCGTGTGCCGTGTGGTGATGGGCATCGGCGCGGCCATGATCATGCCGGGGACGCTGTCGACGATCACCGCGGTCCTCCCCAAGGACAGGAAGGACCGCGGAGTCGCGATCTGGTCCGGTTTCGCCGCGGCCGGGGCCATCATCGGCATGCTCGTCGCCGGCGGCCTGCTGGAGCAGTTCTCCTGGAAGTCGATCTTCTGGGCCAGCGGGGCCACCGCCACGGTGTGTGCGCTCGCCGCACTGCTGCTGGCCCCGGAGACGCGCAGCTCGGTGCGGGAGCGCTTCGACTTCCCCGGGGCGGTCACCACGGCACTGGCGGTGGGGGCACTGGTCTACGGGATCATCGAGGGCAACGACCAAGGCTGGACCCGCCCGGAGGTCCTCGCCGCGTTCGCGGTCGCCGTGGTGGCGCTGGCCGCCTACGTGGTCCTGGGCCTGCGCAGCCGCCACCCGCTGCTGGACCCGCGCCTGTTCAGACTGCGCGGCTTCGGCGCGGGCACGCTGGCGATCCTGGTGCAGTTCATGGCCGTCTTCGGGTTCTTCTTCGTCGGTCTGCAGTTCCTCCAGCTGATCCTCGGCTACAGCCCGCTGCACAGCGCGGTCGCACTGATACCGGTCGCGGCCGTCGTCCTGCCCACCTCAGTGATCACACCGCGCCTGGCCAAGCGCCTTGGCGTCAAGGCGGTCATGCCCGCGGGCCTGCTGTGCCTGGCTGGCGGCATGTTCTGGCTTACCCGCCTGCACGCCGACAGCGGCTACCTGCCCTTCCTCGGCGCCCTGGTCCTCGCCGGGGCCGGCATCGGCCTGACCAGTGCCACCGGCACCAGCTCCATCGTCGACTCCCTCGGCCCCGACAGCCAGGGAGTGGCCTCGGCCATGAACGACACCGCCCGCGAAGTCGGCTCCGCGATCGGCATCGCGCTGATGGGCTCGGTCTTCTCCAGCCACTACCGCTCCGCGCTGCCCGACGACCTGTCCCGCCTGCCCGCCCAAGCCGCAGAGGCCGTGCACCACTCCGCCGCCGGCGGGCTCGAAGTCGCGGCCCACCTCGGCGCCCAGGGGCCCGCGCTGGCCGCCGCCGTCCGCGACGCCTTCATGTCCGGCTTCACCTCCGCAATGGAAGTCATCGCAGCGATTCTGGCGGTCGCCGCCGTCGCCTGCGCCGCGATCGCACCGCGCCTCGGCCGGAAGGCCCAGGCCGCAGCCCCGCAGCCTCACCGGCCCGCCGAGCCCGAGCCTGAGGCCGCCACGGGGCAGCAGGTCGCAGCCCTGCGCAGGGACACGGACGTGCTCAACGCGTCCACCGCCGACCGGCCGTAGCGTCCGGAAACAAGGAGCCCCCCGTGCCCGTCATGCCCCTCGCGGCGCTGCGCCGCCACCCCGTCCTCGCCGCCACCGCGACCCTCGCGGCCCTCACGCTCGGTGCGACGGGGGCCGACCGCGCGGCCGCCCAGTACGCCCAGCACCGCACTGCCGATGCCTTCCAGCAGGCCGCCGGCACCCCCCAGACGCCCCAGGTCACCATCGATGGTTTCCCCATCCTGAGCCAGGTCGTCGCCGGACGCTTCCACCCGGTGTCCGGCGCCCTGCCCGACGCCGGCACACAGTTGATCGCGAAGATCTTCGGCCAGCCGATCCCCCTGCACAACATCCCCCAGGGCCTCCACCTCGACGCCCTCCGGACGAACGCGGACGGCCCGCAAGCCCAGCTCACAGGCGACAACGTCACCTTCCGTACCGGCGCACCCGCCGCCGGAGCATGACGTCGCGAAGCCATCACGGCCCCAGGCCCGAACCCCACGGGTTCCGCGGACCCCCGAAACGGTGACAGTCGACCAGGACACGTCCCATCTTGCCCGACTCCATCGAAGTTGATGCTGTCATCGGAAATCGAGGCTCGCCGCCTCACCACCGACCGGCCACCCTTCCAGGGACGTGACCCACCATGACGACCTCTCCCAGCACTCCCCGCCTGGTCTCCGAGGAGGCCGCCGGAGGCCGGGCCGGCCACCGCGGCGTCCTGTTCTCCATGTGCCTGGCCCTCGTCCTGGTGGTCGCCTCGGTCTCGGCCCTCAACCTGGCCCTGCCCGACCTCGCCGTGGACCTGTCCGCCACCAACGCCTCGCTCACCTGGATCGCCGACGCCTACACCGTCGCCCTGGCCGCCCTGGTCCTGCCCCTCGGCGCGATCGGCGACCGCATCGGCCGACGCCACGTCCTGGTCGCAGGCACCGTCGTCTTCGGCGCCGCCTCCCTCGCGGCATCCTTCTCCGACACCACCACCCACCTGATCGTGTGGCGGATCGTCATGGGCATCGGCGCGGCCATGATCATGCCCGGCACCCTGTCCACGATCACCGCCGCCTTCCCGGCCGAGCAGCGCGCCAAGGGCGTCGCGGTGTGGTCCGGCTTCGCCGCAGCCGGTGCGATCATCGGCATGCTCGCCGCGGGCGCCCTGCTGGAGCAGTTCTCCTGGCGCTCCATCTTCGTCGCCAGCGCCATCACCGCCCTGGTCGCAGGCGCTGCCGCAGCCACACTGGCCCCCAACACCAAGGACCCCCATCCCCACCGGCCCGACGTCATCGGCGCCACCTGCACAGCCGTCGCCATCGGCTGCCTGGTGTTCGCCATCGTCGAGGGCAACGAACAGGGCTGGACCGAACCCCCCGTCATCGCCGCCCTCGCCG
This sequence comes from Kitasatospora sp. NPDC098652, assembly GCF_044760155.1. Taxonomy (NCBI): domain Bacteria; kingdom Bacillati; phylum Actinomycetota; class Actinomycetes; order Kitasatosporales; family Streptomycetaceae; genus Kitasatospora; species Kitasatospora sp. NPDC098652. Next base: position 125,807 of record NZ_JBIWAQ010000016.1, on the reverse strand, counting down.
TCACCGTCGTCGGCTTCGCCGCCTACGCCTTCTTCGGGCTGCGCAACGACCAACCACTCCTCGACCCGCACCTGTTCGGCATCCCCGGTTTCCGCGCCGGCGCCGTCACCGTGCTGGTGCAGTTCATGGCCGTCTTCGGGTTCTTCTTCGTCGGCCTGCAGTACCTCCAGCTCATCCTCGGCTACAGCCCTCTGAAGGCCGCCGTCGCCCTCGTCCCCGTCGCCGTCGTCGTCCTGCCCACCTCCCACGTCACCCCCCACCTCGTCACCCGGCTGGGCATGAAAGCCGTGATGGTCGCGGGCCTGACCCTGCTCGGCGGCGGTCTGTTCGCGATCTCCTGGGTCCACGCCGACTCCGGCTACCTGCCCTTCCTCGGCGGGCTGGTCCTGTGCGGCCTCGGGATCGGACTGACCGGAGCCGCGGGAACCGCCGCTATCACCGGCTCCCTCGGCCGCGGCCAGCAGGGCGTGGCCTCCGCGATGAACGACACCACCCGCGAAGTCGGCTCCGCCATCGGCATCGCCCTCATGGGATCGGTCTACGGGAGCCACTACCGCGACGCCCTCCCTGTGAGCATCGATCAGCTCCCGCCCCAGGCAGCCGATTCCGTCCGCGACTCCGCGGCCGCGGGCCTGCAGGTGGCCCAACACGCCGGCGCACAGGGCACCGCCGTGGCGCAGGCCGTCCAGGACGCGTTCATCAGCGGACTGTCGGCTTCCCTCGTCGTCGTCGCCGTCATTGTGCTCGCCGCCGCCGTCGGCTGCCTCATCCGTGCGCCGCGCCAAGCCCCCAACGCCGATTCCTGAGTCGCTCGCCCGCTCAGCAGTAGAAGATCGCTGCTGCCAGCACTACCGCTTGAGGGTAGAGCTCGAACTTGGCCTGTGCCACAAGATCCTCGGAGTAGCTTCCGGTCCTATGGGGCCGCCTGTCGTCCACGTCCAGGCGAAGCTGTGAGGCTCTGTGGGCCCGTTCTCCGTTTCACTCTCATTTCACATCGCGAGCCGTCAGGCCATCGACGGCGGGTCCGAAGACAGCGTTTCCGCAGGTCAGAAGGGTGTCTGACCTGCGGAAACGATGAGAGATCAACCTGCGTTTCCGCAGGTCAGAGGCACTCCTACAGGTCGTAGTTCTGATCGAACATACCTCTGACCTGCGGAAACATGGCCTTCAAGGAAGATCATTTCACAACCAGTGCACATGCGGCGGCCTCAACGGATGAGAGGCGCCGGAAAGTGCCGGGCGATGCCGAGAGGTCGCGCCGCCTGCTGGGTGCGCGGTCTACGGAGAGCCACCGAAGTACGATCCTGTCCCTGGCCACGAGGGAGGCGACAGAGTCCTACTGGTCCGCCACGATGAAGCATGCTCGGTCGTAGAGTTCGTCGAACGTAATGACCTCGATGCCCTGGACGGAGGATCGGTAGAGTTCGAAGGAGCTGAGCTTTTCTGGGTTGACCTCGCCGTTGTGTTTGAATTCGGCCAGGCTGCCGATCACGAGGACCTGGCGGGGTTTGGTGGTGGAGAGTTCGGTTCCGGTCGGGGTTCCGTCGGCCTGGTAGAGCCGGGTCAGTTCCTTGGAGATCAGCCGTTGGGCTTTATGGACGGTCTTCTGGACTTGGGCGACTCCGCCTCCGAGTTCCGTCGAGACCTGGTAGACGTCCGGGGTGCGGTAGAGAGTCTTGGCGAGTAGTGGGGTCTCGTGGGTCTTGATCTCGCAGAACAGCATGCTGCTGATGAAGCCTTTGGAGCGCATGATCGCGTCGATCCGCTTGCCAGCTCCGGTGAAGATGTTGGCCCCGGTGGTGATGCGTTCCAGCTTGCCGTCATCGAGGGCCTCGCAGGCGACGAGGTTGAGGCCGTAACCGAAGATCCAGGAGTTTCCTTCGAAGTAGTCCTGCCAGAGCGCTTCGCTGGACTTAGCGGTTCGGTCCTTCTCCTCCTGAAAATATTCGGGGTCGTTCAGCAGCCGGCCGAAGCGCTGGAGCTGGGTCTTGCGGTTGCTGATGAGCCGGATGTCTTCTTCGGTGAGCGAACCGCCGATTGCGGTCTTGAGTGCTTGCAGGAGCATCGTCCGGTCCTGGCCGGTCAGAACTTCGGCGAGCTGATCGGCATCGCTGACAGCGAGACCGGCACGACTGCCCGGGGTGTGGAGCCCGGCGCAACCTTGGAGGAAGTTGATGACCTTCCAGAAGTTCTCGTGGGCGTCGCTGGTGTCGACGACCGCCTTGATGAGCTGTGTGCTCTCGGTGCCCGGAATGACCTCCATGGCCGCTGTCTTCTCGGCTTTGGTCTTGTCCTTCTTCCACAGCTTGATTCGGGGGGAGTAGGTATCGCCCTTCCTGATGATGGTGACGTTGCACAGCGTCGCTACTTGGGGTCGGTCGTCGAGCACGAAGTCGGTGACCGGCCGGTTCGCCCGAATGTCGTAGAGGTAATGGAAGCCGCTGTCCGCAGCGGAGCGGATCTCAAGGTCGGAGAAGTCCTGGCGCACAACGTCGAAGTCGGTGGAAGCGAAGTTGATGCGGGCGCCGCGGATCACGGGGGAGGCCGGTGTGACCGCTCGGCCTCTCCAGTCGTGCGGGATGTAGGGCATCGGCCCCATATCGCCTTCGACCACGAGCGACTGCACGTCTTCGCGTCCGAGCCGTGCGAGTACTGCTTCCAAATGGTGCCAGGTCGCACCGGCCACCGCTGGCGTGAACGCCGGGAGGAGCGGGCGGTCGACGGTGAGGACGGCTTCGTACGTGCTGGCAGTCCAATCGTCGCCCGGCATGGGGTGGAAGAAGCCGCCGTCGCGGCGCAACGTGAGTGTGGCCTTGCGCAGGAGGTCGCGGGCGGCCTCCTGCCCGTCGCAGTCGAGGAGGCTGTAGACCTGGCCGAGAACGAGGTCGAGCTTGCCCGCGTCATCGTCGTTCAAGGGCAACGACACCAGCGGGCCGGCAGCATGTACCCGGACCGGTGAGTAGATCGGCCGGCCTGACAGGAACTGGCAAGGGCGAAGAGCCCAGCCATCGGGTTCCAAGAGGCGGTTCAGTTGATCGACGTGCCGTGAGGCTTGGTCGACGTCGGAGAGCACCTCCGGGTGCAGGGCCTCCACGAGGAAGGCGAGAAGCACCTCGTCCGGCCCGGAGCGGAGCCCCAAGCGCGCATCCATGAAGATCCAGTCATCATCCCAGTCCTCGTTGTTGAACCGGTGCTGGACGATGTCGCCGCGCGCAGTGGCGAATCGGCTGTCGGTCGACGGCAACTCGTCGAGCTTGTAGAGCCGCTCCAGGAACGCCATCTCGTCGTCGAGTCGCCCCCACCACGGGGCGCCGGTTCCGCGCAGGTAGTCAAAGATGTCACGCCGCGTCACTGCGGTGATCTTTGCCGACGCGGGTGCAGCCGGAGAGGCAATGGGCAAGGTCATGCGCTCAGAATGGACTTACATCCGCCAACTCGTCTGCCGATCAACGACTTTTGAGGCAACAGTCGGGCGGCGAAGAGGTGCAGGTGTTCAACCTGCTGCCCACCCTGACGGTGCTGGAGAACATCACGCCGCCGATGGACAGCGCCGACCGCAAGCCCGACCAGGCATGGGTGGAGAGGGCGCTTGCACCGTCGGCCTGACCGACCGCCTCAAGCACCGCCCGACCGAGCTGTCCGGCGGCCAGCCGCAGCGCATCTCGGGAGCCCTCGCTCGCGGCAGGCTCGGAGACGTCTGAGTGCCCCTGGCGTCTCCCAGCCGAACCCTCTTGGTCAGAACAGTGTTGGACCGTGATCCTCAGCCAGGACGACATCGTGCCAGTGCTTCAAGGCATCCGTGGGCCCAATCACGCGGAAGGCTCGCATGATCTCGTAGAGTCGCCGCATGAGCACACTTGGCGGTGACTTGGAGGAGCTGATCGATGCCTGGGTGGAGGAGCAGCTCGCTTTGTCGCCCCCATGGTCTGCGGAGCGCTTGGAGACCATCTGGGCCCTACTGGGGATCCAGCCTCCGGACCAGAAGGGCCCGACAGGCGCACGCCGCCGCCCGCAGCCTACCGAGAACCAAGCCGATCCGTGGCCGCGACGTTCCAGGGCTTCGCCGAGTCTGAGCGTCGAAGGCTCGCGTCACCCAGGCGGCTACGCGGCCTGTCACTGGTGCCACGTGATGGCGCACAAGTCGCATCGCTGAGGGCCGTGAACCAGCTCGATCCGGCGCGCCGCGAGAGGGCGAGACGCGAGGCGGCTGACCGCACGAGCCGAGGAGGCTCTCGGGACGAGGTGGGCCTTCGAGAGCCCGCAGCCAGGCACTACACAGAACTCACGGCGAGATCGAACCCAGTGCACTCTCATTTCACATCGCGAGCCGGAGAGCAATCCAGGCGAGCCGGAGACCTCGCGTTTCCGCAGGTCAGAGCGTTGTCGACCTGCGGAAACGATGAGAGATCAAACTGCATTTCCGCAGGTCAGAGGCACTCCTACAGGTCGTAGTACAGCTCGAACTCGTGCGGGTGGGGCCGGAGGGCGATCGGGGCGATCTCGTTGGTGCGCTTGAAGTCGATCCAGGTCTCGATCAGGTCCGGGGTGAAGACGTTGCCGGCCAGGAGGTACTCGTGGTCGGCCTCGAGGGCCTCCAGGACGGCGGGGAGGGAGGAGGGCACCTGGGGGACGTTGGCGTGCTCCTCGGGGGCGAGCTCGTAGAGGTCCTTGTCGACCGGCTCCAGCGGCTCGATCTTGTTGCGGATGCCGTCGAGGCCGGCCATCAGCATGGCGGAGAAGGCCAGGTACGGGTTGGAGGACGGGTCCGGGGCGCGGAACTCGATGCGCTTGGCCTTGGCGTTGGAGCCGGTGATCGGGATGCGGATCGCGGCCGAGCGGTTGCGCTGGGAGTAGACCAGGTTGACGGGCGCCTCGAAGCCGGGGACCAGGCGGTGGTAGGAGTTCACCGACGGGTTGGTGAAGGCCAGCAGCGAGGGGGCGTGCCGGAGCAGGCCGCCGATGTAGTAGCGGGCGGTGTCGGAGAGCCCGGCGTAGCCCTGCTCGTCGTAGAAGAGCGGGGAGCCCTCGGTCCACAGCGACTGGTGGACGTGCATGCCCGAGCCGTTGTCGCCGAAGATCGGCTTCGGCATGAAGGTGGCCGTCTTGCCGTTCCGCCAGGCGACGTTCTTGATGATGTACTTGAACAGCATCAGGTCGTCGGCCGCGTGCAGCAGGGTGTTGAACTTGTAGTTGATCTCCGCCTGGCCGGCGGTGCCGACCTCGTGGTGCTGGCGCTCGACCTGCAGGCCGGACTTGGCCAGCTCCAGGGACATCTCGGCGCGCAGGTCGGCGAAGTGGTCGACCGGCGGGGTGGGGAAGTAGCCGCCCTTGTACTTGACCTTGTAGCCGCGCACGTCGCCCTCGGCGGCGCCGGTGTTCCAGGCGCCGGCCTCCGAGTCGATGTGGTAGAAGGACGCGTTGGCGCTGGTGTCGAAGCGCACCGAGTCGAAGACGTAGAACTCGGCCTCGGGCCCGAAGTACGCGGTGTCGGCGATGCCGGAGGAGGCGAGGTAGGCCTCGGCCTTCTTGGCGACGTTGCGCGGGTCGCGGCTGTAGGCCTCGCCGGTGACCGGGTCCTGGATGAAGAAGTTGATGTTGAGGTGCTTCTCGGCCCGGAAGGGGTCGAGGCGTGCGGTGGCGAGGTCCGGGACCAGGGCCATGTCGGACTCGTGGATGGCCTGGAAGCCGCGGATCGACGAACCGTCGAACATCAGGGTCTCGGACGGATCGAAGGTCGCCGCGGGTACGGAGAAGTGCTGCATGACGCCCGGCAGATCACAGAAGCGGACATCGACGAATTTCACGTCGTTGTCCTGGATGAACTGCTTCACTTCGGCGGCGTTGTTGAACATCCATCCTCCTCGGCTCGCGAATTGGGCTCACCCTAGGAATGGGTCGTTTCCGGCCGGTGACCCGCTCGTTTCCTAGATGTTAACCGCGACCGCCGAATGGGCGGCAAAGGCCTACGGGACGGGGCAAATCGCCCCGCGGACCTGGGGGTCCTCCGAGAAATGGTCTGGACCACAGGTAAGCCTGGTGAGCGGGATTCACCCGGTCGTGGAGCCGACCCGGCCCCGGCCCGGTCCTAACCCGGTCCCGGCCCGGTCCCGGCCCGGCTCCGGCCCGGTCCGAGGGCGTCCCGGGCCCGGAGCCGCGCCCCGCCGGGAGGGGAGCCGGTGCCGGTCCGCGGCGTGAGCCCGGTTAGTGTGGATTCGTGGACACCAGAGAAGCGTTGGGATCGTGGATCGACGGCCCCAAGGCGGCCGCCGAGAAGATGGGTGCCGACTTCGGCTACCGCGGCGAGCGCCTCGGACTGCCCAAGGAGGGCCCCGGCTCGATCGCCGGCCCCGGCCGACGGATCGGTGCCCTGTTCGTGGACGGCTGGCTGGTCTCGCTGATCGCCTTCGGTCTGCTGGCCAAGGGCGACACGGCCGAGGCCAACCTGTGGACCCTCCCGCTCTTCTTCCTGGTCGCGGTCCTGCTGCTCTCCACCACCGGCACGACCCTCGGCAAGCGGCTGTTCGGCCTCCGGGTGATCCGCCTGGACGGGCGCCGCGCCACCATCCCGCAGGTCCTGCTGCGCACCGTGCTGCTGTGCCTGGTGGTGCCGCCGCTGGTCTGGGACCGCGACACCAGGGGCCTGCACGACAAGGCCGTCGGCACCGTCGAGGTCCGGATCTAGCGGAGCCCGGCCCCGGAGCCCAGGAACCCGAAAACGTCGAACGGCCCCGCCCCGGAGCTTCCGGGGCGGGGCCGTTCAGTGTTGTCAGCGGAGGGGGAGGGTCAGCGGACCTGGCCGCCCTTGGGCATCCGGGCACCCTTGGGCATCGGGCCCTTGGGGATCGGCGCCTTGGACAGCAGGTCGCCCAGCGCGCGCAGCCGGTCGTTGGTCTCGGTGACCTGGGCGGCGGTGATCGCGCGGGGCAGGCGCATCAGGTGGATCTGCAGCTTCTTGAGCGGGACCTCGCCCTCGCCGGTGCCCACCACGATGTCGTGCACCGGGATGTCACCGACCACCCGGGCCATCTTCTTCTTCTCGGAGGCCAGCAGCTGGCGCACCCGGTTGGGGTTGCCCTCGCCGATCAGCGCGATACCGGCCCGGCCGACGGCGCGGTAGACCGCGTCCTGGTTGCGGGTGACCGCGACCGGGGTGGAGTTGGAACTCCAGCCGCGCCGGATGTTGTTCAGCACCGCAGCTACGGCGCCCGGCTGCCCCTCCATCTGCCCGAACGCGGCGCGTTCGGCCCGGCGCCCGAAGACGATCGCCATGGCCAGGACGGCCACGATGAAGCCCAGGATGCCCAGATAGATGGGGTGGTCGATCGCGAAGCCGATGGCGAGGAACACGCCGAAGGTCAGCAGGCCGACGCCGGCGATGATCAGGCCGATCTTGGTGTCGACCTTCTTGGTCATGGTGTACGCCAGACGGATCTGCTTCAGCCGTCCGGGGTTCTCGGATGTTTCCCTCGCCATAACGCTCATGGTACGTGGCACGGGTACGGGATATCCAAGCCCGGGTACCCGTTCGCCCGAACCGTGACCCGTCCGCCCGCACACCGTCGCGCACAGCGACGGCGGGTCTCGTCGCGCACGGCGACGGCGGACCTCACCGTCCCGCGCCGCGCGCCCCCGTCGGGCCGACCGCCCCGACCGCCCCGACCGGGCCGTCGTGCCGGCGGTCCGCCGCGTGCCGTCGGTCCTCGCACACCGCCGCCCAGGCGTTGCGCCGGGCGTGCTGCTGGCCGGGGGCCAGCAGGACGCTCTCGGCGAACCGCAGCGCCGCCCCCACCGACCGGATCCGCATCCGCATGCCGAACAGCTCCTCTCGTGGCTGAGAAGAATCGAACGCCCACCAGGCGTCCATCGTCCCCACCCCGTGTTACCAGCCCGTGACCAGGCGGTCAAAGCGTGATGAAACCCGGAAGGGCGGAGCCGCGGCTCCGCCCTTCCAATGGCTCAAACAGCTCAACAGTTCAACAGCTCAATGGACCCGAACAGCCCGAACAGCCCGAACAGCCCGAACGGCTCGAACGGCCCCCGGGTCCGACGGCCAGGTCAGACCGCAGCCTGCTCGCGCTTCTCCAGCGCCTGCCGGTACAGCCGCCCGGCCCGGTACGAGGAGCGCACCAGCGGGCCCGACATGACACCGGCGAAGCCCAGCTCCTCGGCCTCCTCCTGGAGCTCGACGAACTCCTGGGGCTTGACCCAGCGCTCCACCGGGTGGTGGCGCAGCGAGGGCCGCAGGTACTGGGTGATGGTGATCAGCTCGCAGCCGGCCCCGACCAGGTCGGCCAGCGCCTGGCTGACCTCCTCGCGGGTCTCGCCCATGCCCAGGATCAGGTTGGACTTGGTGACCAGTCCGGCGGCGCGGGCCTGGGTGATGACGTCCAGGGAGCGCTCGTAGCGGAAGGCCGGGCGGATCCGCTTGAAGATGCGCGGCACGGTCTCGACGTTGTGGGCGAGCACCTCGGGGCGCGAGGAGAAGACCTCGGCCAGCTGCTCGGGCACCGCGTTGAAGTCGGGGATGAGCAGCTCGACGCCGGTGCGGCCGGCCGCGCGCTCGGCGGTCATCGCGTGCACCTGGCGGACGGTCTCGGCGTACAGCCAGGCGCCGCCGTCCTCCAGGTCGTCGCGGGCGACGCCGGTGATGGTGGCGTAGTTGAGGTCCATGGTGACGATGGACTCGGCGACCCGGCGGGGCTCGTCGCGGTCGAACTCGGCGGGCTTGCCGGTGTCGATCTGGCAGAAGTCGCAGCGGCGGGTGCACTGGTCACCGCCGATGAGGAAGGTCGCCTCGCGGTCCTCCCAGCACTCGAAGATGTTGGGACAGCCGGCCTCCTGGCAGACCGTGTGCAGTCCCTCCTTCTTCACCAGCGACTGGAGGGCGTTGTACTCCGGGCCCATCTTCGCGCGGGTCTTGATCCACTCGGGCTTCCGCTCGATGGGGGTCTCGCTGTTGCGGACCTCCAGGCGGAGCAGCTTCCTGCCGTCGGGCGCGACAGCGGACACGTGCGACTCCTAGAACTAGACGGGGTACCCCCAGGGTACGCCTGTGGTTGTGCGGCCTTCGTCGGGCCTGCCACCCTGCAATCGCAGGGCAACACGGCTACCGGCCAGTAGATTCCCAGTGGCTGGCGGGATTCCAGCGTGCTCCGGGAAGACTTCAGCTGCTGAGCGAGCGACTGAGCGCGGGCTCCGGCAGCTCGGCGAAGACGTCCTTGAGGTGCCGTTCGACCGACGGCAGCGCCTCGCTCACCGGGAAGTCCCGGCCCAGCTCGCCGGCCAGCGAGGCGACGCCCGCGTCCCGGATGCCGCACGGCACGATCTTGTCGAAGTACGTCATCTCCGGATCGCAGTTGAGCGCGAAGCCGTGCATGGTCACCCCGCGGGCGACCCGCACGCCGATCGCGGCGAGCTTGCGGTCGCCGCCGCGCTGCCCGGCGTTGGACGGCGCGTACTCGGGCCCGGCCAGCCGCGGGTCGATGCCCAGCGGCAGGCCCATCCGCAGGGTCAGCTTGCCGATGTCGACCACCTCGGCCGGGTCCACCACGGCGTCCGGGAGGTTCTCGCCGAGCACCCAGACCCCGCTGCGGCCCTCGACCCGGGTGGTCCCGACGCCGAAGTCGGCGGCGGCGCGGATCAGCGCCTCCTCCAGCCGGCGGACGTAGGCGATCACGTCGATCGGGTCGGGCAGCTTGATGATCGGGTAGCCGACCAGCTGGCCGGGGCCGTGCCAGGTGATCTCGCCGCCCCGGTTGACCTCGACCACCGGGGTGCCGTCCAGCGGCAGGTCGGCGGGGTTGGTGCGCTTGCCCATGGTGTAGACGGGCGGGTGCTCCAGCAGCAGCACGGTGTCGGGGATCTCGTCCGCGACCCGCAGCGCGTGCAGTCGCTGCTGTTCCGCCCACGCCTCCTCGTACGGGACGACGTGCTCGCCTATGCCCATTCGGACGAAACGTACGTTCTCGCTCACCGCTGCCGCTCCTTGCCAGGCGTTCGAGACCAACCTCGCCACTGTACGCCCACGCGCGCGTCACCCGTTCAGCCGTCCCGTCCCGCCTCTCCGTCAGCCATCCCCGATCCCGATCCCGATGCCGCTCCCGCCCCCGCTCCCGATCCGGACCCCGCCCCGCCCCCGGCCAGCAGTTGCAGGCGCAGCGCCAGTTGCAGCTCCAGCGACCGCTCCGGCCGGTTCCAGTCCCCGCCCAGCAGTGCCTCGACCCGGTCCAGCCGCTGGACCACCGTGTTCACGTGGACGTGCAGCTCGTCCTTGGCCCTGGTCAGGCTGCCGCCGCAGTCGAAGTAGGCGCGCAGGGTGCGGACCAGCTCGGTGCCGCGCCGGGCATCGTAGGCGAGCAGCGGGCCGAGCGTGGCGCCGACGAAGCCGTCCACGTCGTGGCCGTCGCCGAGCAGCACCCCGAGGAAGCCGAGCGCGCCGGCCGAGGCGCCCTCCCCGGCGCGGCCGAGCACCCGCAGGGCCCGTACGCAGCGCAGGCCCTCGGCGTACGAGGCGGCCAGGGCGACCGGCCCGGCGGCGGGGCGCCCGGCGCCGACGGTGACGGCGAAGCCCGCCAGCCGGGCCAGCCGTTCGGCGGCCCGCCGGGCGGTCTGCTCCGGGTCCTCGGCGCGGCCCGGGGCGATGGGCACCAGCAGCGCGACCGCCTCGCCGTGCTCGGCGCTGAGGCCCCGGGAGCCGAACAGGTACCGCCGGGCCGCGCCGGCCAGCCGCCCCCGGTCGCCGCCGTCGCGGTCGGCGGGTTCGGCGGCCAGTGCCAGGTGCGGCCGGGCGAGGTCGACCCCGAGCCGGCGGCCGCGGGCGGTGAGCCCGGCCGGGTCGCGGTCGGGGGCGGTGAGCAGGTCGGTGAGCAGTTCGCCGCGGATCCGGTTCTCGGTCTCCGCGACCGAGCGGCGCAGCAGCAGGGCCAGCGCGGTCACCACGCCGGCCCGTTCGAACAGCCGCCGGTCGGGGTCGTCCAGGTCGGGCCGGCCGCGCAGCACCAGGGTGCCGAGCACGTCGTGCCCGGCCAGCACCGCGCACACCCAGAGCCCGTCGTGCCGTACGGACCGGCCCTCGGCCCGGGAGGCGGCCACCGCGTCGGCGAGTTCGGCCGCGGCGGCGGGCGGTCCGGCCAGCGGCTCGCCCTCGGCGTCCAGGACGGTCGTCTCGCCGCCCAGCAGGTGGGCGACGGCGGCGGCCACGTCCGACACCTCGGCGCCGCGCAGCACCAGGTCGGTCAGCCGGTCGTGGGCCTGCTCGGCGCGCTGGACGGCGGCGGAGTGGGCCCGGACCAGTTCGTTGGCGGCGTTGAGTTCGGCCAGCGCGGCCCGGGTGTCGGCCAGCGCTCCGGCGGTGTCCAGGGCGATCGCGGCGTGCGCGGCCAGGGTGCAGAGCAGCGCGACCTCGTCGGGGGAGAAGGCGCGCGGCGAGCGGTCGGCGGCGAACAGGACGCCGATGACCTCGCCGCCGAGCAGCAGCGGTACGCCGATGATCGCCACCAGGCCCTCGTCCAGCACCCCCGCGTCGATCGTGCCGGTGTGGCGGAAGCGCCCGTCGGTGCGGTAGTCGGGGGTGGCGTAGGGGCGGGCGGTCTGGGCGACCAGCCCGCCCAGGCCGTCGCCGAGGCTGAGCCGCAGGGTCTGGAACAGGACGGAGACCGAGCCGTCGGTGACCCGCATGTAGGTGTCGCCGGCGGCCTCGTCCGGCAGGGTCAGGTACGCGGTGTCGGTGCCGAGCAGCATCCGGGCCCGGCGGACGATGGCCTGCAGCACGGTGTCCAGGTCCCGGGAGGCGGCGAGGTCCCCGGCGGTGTCGAACAGCGCCGTCAACTCGGCTTCCCGGCGCCGGTGTTGGCGCAGGGTGCGGTGCACCCGCAGGGCCTGCCAGGTGGCTTCGTCGATCTCGGCGAGGACGCCGGCCGGCGCCCCGCGGCGGCGGGCGTCGGCCAGCACCTCGGCGAAGTCCTCGGTGGCGGAGCCGGAGGCTAGCAGGTCGAGCAGCCGTCGCAGCGCGGGCGCGGCGCTCTCGTCGGGGCGGTTCATCCGGGGTGGTTCATGGTGCGGGCCGCCAATCGGCGTCGGGTCCGTCGGTGCCGAGGAATCGCGATGCTATCGGCTCGACGTTCAGGCCACGGCGGGCTTTCCGACCGCCGTACCGTCCGTCGACGGCTCCTGCGCGACCTCCGCCAGGTCCTGCCCCCTGGTCTCCCGCCCGCACAGCACCGCCAGCACGGTGACCGCCGCCGCGATCGCCACGTACACCGAGACGGGGGTGGCGCTGCCGTAGTCCTTGAGCAGCGCGGTCGCGATCAGCGGTGCCGGTGCACCGGCCGCCACCGAGGCGAACTGGGCGCCGATCGAGGCCCCGGAGTAGCGCAGCCGGGTCGCGAACAGCTCGGAGAAGAAGGCCGCCTGCGGGGCGTACATCGCGCTGTGGAACACCAGGCCGACCGTCACCGCGACGACCAGCTGCCCGAACGAGCGGGTGTCCACCAGCCCGAAGAACACGAACGCCCAGGCCCCGACCCCGGCCGCGCCCACCAGGTACACCGGCTTGCGCCCGACCCGGTCGGACAGCGCCCCGAACAGCGGGATCAGCGCGAACTGGATCGCGGAGCCGATCAGTACGGCGTTCAGCGCGCTCTGCTTGTCGAAGTGCGCGTGGGTGACGGCGTAGGTCAGGACGAAGGTGGTCATCACGTAGTACGAGATGTTCTCCGCCATCCGCGCGCCCATGGCCACCAGCACCTCCCGCCAGTGGTGCTTCAACACCCCGACCAGCGGCGCCTGTTCGGCCTCGGGCCGGTTCGCGACGGCCTGCCGGAACAGCGGCGACTCCTCCACCGCCAGCCGGATCCACAGCCCGACGCCGACCAGCACCGCCGACAGCAGGAACGGCACCCGCCACCCCCACGCCAGGAACGCGCTCTCCGACTGCACCGCCGTCATCAGCGACAGCACGCCCGCCGCCAGCAGGTTCCCGGCCGGCGCCCCGCCCTGCGGCCACGACGCCCAGAACCCCCGCCGCCGCCGGTCCCCGTGCTCCGACACCAGCAGCACCGCCCCACCCCACTCGCCGCCGAGCGCGAAGCCCTGCACCAGCCGCAGCGCGGTCAGCAGCACCGGCGCCGCCACCCCGACCGAGTCGTACGTCGGCAGCAGCCCGATCGCCGTGGTCGACCCGCCCATCAGCAGCAGGCTCAGCACCAGCAGTCTCTTCCGGCCCACCCGGTCGCCGAAGTGACCGAACACCAGCGCTCCGACCGGCCGTGCCGCGAACCCGATCGCGTACGTCAGGAAGGACAGCAGGGTCCCGGTCAGCGGGTCGGTGTTCGGGAAGAACAGCTTCCCGAACACCAGCGCCGCGGCCGTTCCGTACAAGAAGTAGTCGTACCACTCGATCGTCGTGCCGATCAGACTCGCGGCCACCACTCGCGGGAGTGAACTGGTAGCCGCCGAAGCTCGTGCGGGGGCGTTCATGGTCACCACTTCCAGGTGCAGGGGGACGGGGACGGTGTCGCCACAAGGTAGGGAGCCCACGCTCCGCGGCCTATGTGGGTGACCCACACAGCCCGCCGGCCCCCGGTGGCCGGTCACTCCACGACGGTCGAGCGGCCCCGGCTCAGTGCGCCGTCCAGCCGCCGTCGATCGGCAGGCTGGCGCCGGTGATGTACGCGGCGGAGGGGGAGCAGAGCCAGAGGGCGAGTTGGGCGACCTCCTCGGGCTCGATCAGCCGCTTGACGGCGGTCCGGTCGAGCATGATCCGCTCGACCACCTCCTCCTCGGGGATGCCGTGGGCCAGCGCCTGGGCGGCGATCTGCTGCTCCACCAGGGGGGTCCGGACGTACCCGGGGTTGAGGCAGTTGCTGGTGACCCCGTACGGGGCGCCCTCCAGGGCGACGGTCTTGCTGAGGCCCTCCAGGGCGTGCTTGGCCGTGACGTACGCGGACTTGAAGGCGCTGGCGCGCAGGCCGTGGACGGAGGAGACGTTGACGATCCGGCCCCACCCCCGCTCGTACATGTGCGGGAGGGTGCGGCGCAGGATCCGGAACGGGGCCTCGACCATGACGCGTTGGATGAGGGTGAAGCGTTCGACCGGGAACTCGTGGACGGGTGCGACGTGTTGGAGGCCGGCGTTGTTGACCACGACGTCGGCGTCCGCGGGCAGGGCGTCCACGGCCGCGGGATCGGCCAGGTCGGCGACGATCGCCCGCCCGCCGATCCGGTCCGCGAGCTCCCGGGCCGGGGCGGCCGCGAGGTCGACGACGTAGACCCGGGCGCCGGCTCCGGCGAGGGCTTCGGCGCAGGCCCGGCCGATGCCCGAGGCGGCCCCGGTGACCAGGGCCGTGCGGCCGTCGAGCGGGCGGGCAGTAGAGGTGTCCATGACCGAGAACGGTAGGAATCCGGCGGCGCCGCTCCCATGTGGCGGACCGACACAGCATCCCGCTGTGTCATGGCGTCGACCACCACCGACGCCGGTTGACGGTTCGCCCCCGTACGGCCAAACCCATCCTGGCCCCGCTTCCCCACAATGGGCGCGCTTGCTTCACCCGTTCGGAGGATTGGTCGGTCAGATCCACCCATAGCGCCCGAATGCTCGCTACATTCACGCCGATTCCCGACAGGGGGCGCCGCCCCGGGCGAGCCGAACTGCTGGTGGAGCCCGGTGCGACGTCCGAGAGGTGTTGACTGACATGTCCCAACGGCCTGCAACCGACAGCCCGGCGTACGGACCGCTCGACCCGCTCGGCCAGCGCCGAGGCCCGGTCGGCCGGGCCCTTCCGGACGCGCCCGACGCCCTGACCGCCGACACGCTGACCGCTGATCCGCTGACCGCTGACCCGATGGCCGCCGACGCCCCGACCGCCGAGGAACTGCGACTGCCCGTGCAGGCCACACCCGCCCGGCACGAAGCCACCGCCGCGTCCGCCCCCGCGACCACCAGCGGCCACGGCAGCCACACCGGCCACTCCGGCCCGACGCCGCAGAACGGCCAGCTCGCCGCCCTGATCGAGGAGGCCGGCTTCTCGCACGCGGGCCTGGCCCGCCGGGTCGACCAGCTCGGCCTGGAGCACGGCCTCGACCTGCGCTACGACAAGACCTCGGTCACCCGCTGGCTGCGCGGCCAGCAACCCCGCGGCGCCACCCCGGCGCTGATCGCCGAGGTCTTCACCCGCCGCCTCGGCCGCCGCCTCACCGCCCAGGACCTCGGCCTGGACGCCTGCGCCCCGGTCTACGCGGGCCTGGAGTTCGCCGAGACCCCGCAGGAGGCGGTGGACATCGTGGCGAGCATGTGGCGCAAGGACAACGGCCCGCAGTCCGAACTGCGCCGGATCGCCTTCACCCCGGCCGGCCTGGTCGTCCCCAGCCGGGACTGGCTGATCGGCCGCACCGACGAGCGGGTCGCCCGGGACGGCTCCACGCTGACCCGCCCGGACACCGCCACCGGTCCGCCCGGCGCCGCCCCCGGCGCGCCCGCGTCGAACGCGCCCGGCGCACCCGCCCCGGGCCCGGCGCGCACCCAGCCCACCGGCGCCCCGGGCGTACGCAGCACCGCCGGAACCACCGGCACCGCCGCCACCATCGGCCGGGTGCCCACCCAGAGCCGCCGCCCGCCCGCCGCCGTCGAACCGCCGTACACCGACCCGACCCGGGAGGCCCGCCCCGCCCTGCGGGTCGGCCGCGGCGACATCGCCGCCATCCGCGCCGTCGGCGACCTCTTCCGCGCGCTCGACCACGCCTACGGCGGCGGCCACGCCCGCCAGGCGCTGGTCCGCTACCTGGAGAGCGAGGCCGAGCCGATGCTGCGCGGCCGCTACGGCGAGCAGATCGGCCGCGCCCTGTTCGGAGCCGTCGCCGACCTCACCAGGCTGGCCGGCTGGACGTCCTTCGACATCGCCGCGCACGGCCTCGCCCAGCGCTACTTCGTCCAGGCGCTGCGCCTGTCCCAGGCCGCCGGGGACCGTGCGCTCGGCGGCTACGTGCTGGTGACGATGAGCCAGCAGGCCGTCCACCTGGGCCACGGCCGGGAGGCCGTCCAGCTCGCCCGGGTCGCCCAGCAGGGCGTCGGCACCGCCGTCCCGCCGGTGGTCCAGTCGCTGATGCACGCCGCCGAGGCCCGGGGTCACGGCCTGCTGGGCGACGTCCGCTCCTGCACCACCGCGCTGGTCCGGGCCGAACGATCGCTCGCGGCCTCCCGTACCGGCGACGAACTGCCCTCCTGGGCGCGGTACTTCGACGAGGCCCAGCTCTCCGACGAGTTCGCCCACTGCTACCGCGACCTCCAGCAGTGGCGCACCTCCGCGCAGCACGCCGAGAAGTCGCTGCGGCTGCGTTCGCCCGCCTACGCGCGCAGCCGGATCTTCTGCCGGCTGGTGCTGGCCACCGCCCGGCTCGGCATGGGGGACCTCGACGAGGCCTGCACCATGGCCACCGACGCGCTGCGCGCGGCGGGGGAGATGCGCTCGGCCCGCTCGCTGGAGTACGTCCGGGACTTCCACCGCCGCCTCACCCCGTACCGGGGCAGCCAGGTGGCCCGGGCCTTCGAGGAGACGGCCCGCCAGGCGGGCGTGATCTGACGGAACCGGCCGTGCGAGGGCCGGGAGCTCACCAGCTCTCGGCCCGGACCCTCGGCCGCTCGGCGTCGGCACCCGCCGCCTGCCGCCCGCCCCGCACCCGCTGCGCCGCCAGCGGGAACACCAGGACCGACAGCATCCCGGCGCCGACCAGCGCCGCCGCCGTCGAGGAGGGCAGGTGCCCGGCCTCCACCTCGATGGTGGTGATCACCACGACCAGCGGCAGCGCCGTCGACGCGTACAGCCCGAGCGCCGCACGGTCCCGTCCGCCGAGCCCGCCCGGGGCGAGCAGCCCGGCCGGTAGGCCGCGTACGGCGAGGAACAGCAGCAGGAACACCGGGACGAGCAGCAGCGTGCCGGGGTCGTCCAGCAGTGCGTTCAGGTCGAAGTTCATCCCGCTGACCACGAAGAAGATCGGCACCAGGAAGCCGAAGCCGATGCTCTCCAGCTTGGCCTCGATGACCTCCTCCTCGGCCCGGCGGATGTTGGAGAGCAGCAGCCGGGAGACGATCCCGGCGGTGAAGGCGCCGAGCAGCATGTCCAGGTCGAGCCAGAGCGCGGCCGCGACCATGACGGCCAGCACCAGGATCACCGCCCGGATCGCGAACTGCCCGGAGGTGCGCAGGGTCCGCTCGATCAGCCGGGTGGCCCAGGCCGGGCGCGGCCGGCGGGCGCCGAGCACGGCGAGGGCGGTGATCACCGCGAAGGCGCCGAGGATGACCGCGGTCCGGGCGGGGGAGTTGCCGCTGAGCAGCACGGCGATCGCGATGATCGGGCCGAACTCCCCGACCGCACCGGTGGCCATCACCAACGAGCCGAAGGGGGTGGGCAGTTCGCCGGAGTCGCGGAGGATCGGCAGGATCGTGCCGAGTGCGGTGGTGGTGAGCACCAGCCCGGCGAAGGCGCCGTCCCACGGGTCCCGGTTGACCAGGGCGCCGATGCCGAGGGCCAGTACGAGCGAGACCAGCCACGCGGTGCCCGCTCGCTTCAACGGGCCGCCGCGCAGCTTGGCGAAGTCGATCTCGTACCCGGCGAGGAACATCAGCATGGCCAGGCCGAACTGGGACAGCGCGTTCACCAGGTCGTCGACGTGCGCCCAGTCCAGGACGTCCGGGCCGATCAGGACGCCGAGCACGATCTCGAACACCACGGTCGGCACGGCGATCCAGCGCAGCAGCCGGTCGGCGAGCAGCGGCGCGGTGACGGCTGCGGCGGGGATCAGGATCAGCGCCACCGGCTGGGCGGAGGCGCTCACCGGGCGGTCGGCCGGGCGACGGCGGTCGCTCGGACGGTACGGTGCGGCCGAATCGTCCGATGAGCGGTCAGAACGGTCATGCCGGGCATCCTGGCACGCCGTCGGTCTGTCACGTCGGTCTGTCACCCTGGCAGACCGCTGGCGTGTCCCGGCACCCGCACCACCGCGCCCGTCACCGTGCCCGCCACCACCTTCGCCACCGATCCCGTCACCCCCAGCGCCGCCCGAACGCACACCGGTACTGCCGGGCGGCCCCGAGCGGGCCCGACCGGCCCCGACCGGCCCCGAGCGGCCCCGAGCGGCCCCGAGCGGCTCAGGCCGCCGCCTCGGCCTCCCGCTCCCCGGCCGGCAGCCCGAGGTCGCCGAGCACCGCCCGCGCCGCCCGCCGCCCGGAGACCAGCGCGCCCTGCACGGTGCTGGTGTCCCGGTGGTCCCCGGCGACGTACAGCCCGGCCAGCAGCCGCACCGGACGGCGGAGGTTGTGCGGCGGCGGCATCGCGGGCAGCGCGTCCGGGACGTGCCGCACGCTGAGGAACTGCCAGTCCGCCGTCGAGGTGCCGTACAGCTCGGCGAGCCGGGTGCGGACGGCCGGTTCCAGCCCGGCCGGGCCGCCCGCGTCGAAGGAACGCCGGCCGAGCACGGTGCTGGCGACCAGCGCCTGCCCGGCCGGGGCGTAGGACGGGTGCAGCTCGCTGAGCACCAGCGAGTGCGAGACCAGCGGCGGGTGGCCGTTCGGCCGGTCGGCGTCCAGCAGCAGCACGGCCTCGGCGAGCGGGGCGCGGTCGGCCGCGTGGAAGAAGGTGGTGACGGGGTGGAAGTCGGGCAGCCGCAGCCCCGGCAGCAGCTCGGCCGCGGAGCGGGCGTCGGTGGCGACCACCACGGCCTGGGCGCCGATCCGCCCGTGCGCGAGGGTCTCCACGCCGTCGGCGCCGATCGAGGTGACCTGCACCCCGGTCCGCACCGTGCCGACGGGCAGCGCGGCGGCCAGCTGGGCGGGCACGGCCGCGATCCCGTCGGCGGGCAGACAGAGCCGGCCGCGGGCGTACGAGCGCAGCACCAGGTCGGCGATCCGGCTGCTGGTGCCGAGGGCCGGGTCGCTGAGCAGGGCGCTGAGCAGCGGGCGCAGGAAGCCGTCGACGGTGCGCGGGGCGAGGCCGTGGCCGGCCAGTGCGCGGGCGGCGGTGGTCTCCGGGCGGGCCTGCGACCGGGCGGCGGGGGTGGTGGCGATCCGGCCCAGCCAGGCGCCCAGGCGGGCCTTGTCCAGCGGGCTGCCGAGCGGGGCCCGGAGAGCGGCCTGCCGGGCGGCGGTGAGCTGGGGGTCCCCGGCGCGGTAGCGGCGGCCGGCGCTGTGCACGAGTACGCCGGGCGCGAGCGGGCGCAGGTCCAGGCGGTCGAGGTCGAGCGCCCGGCGCAGCTCCGGGTAGGCGGTGTTGAGCAGGTGGCTGCCGTCGTCGAGGCGGAAGCCGTCGAGTTCGCGGGTGGCCATCCGGCCGCCGATCCGGTCGGTGGTCTCCAGGACCTGGACGGTGAGGCCTTGGCCGGTGAGCGCGCGGGCGGCGGCCAGGCCCGCGAGTCCGGCGCCGACCACGACGACGTCCGGGTCGGACGGGCGGCGGGCGCGGCGGGTGAAGTCGTACGTGGGCACTGGCGTGCTCCCTCCCTGGGGTTCCCGGGGCTCCGGCCGACGCAGGCAGCGGGGTGCCGGGCACGGTCCGAGGAAGGTGATGCCCCGTCAGTGTGAGCATCAGACAAGCGGAGCGGACTCGATGCTGGGTTCGGAGGGGTCGTGTGCCGCCGGGCGGGGGCGCGGTCACGGACAGTGCGCCGTGGCGGCCGGGAGGCCGGGTCGGCGGGCGCGCACGGTCACCGGGGGCGTGCGACGCGCCCGCCGTGTGCTCCCGTGCGCCCCCTCCCGGAGCCCCGTCCGACCCCGCCCGGCATATGCCCCTGGCCAGGGTGAATGCCGTAGCGGGCCTACGCAGAACGAGGGGTCACAGCGCGGCCCGCACCGCCGAGTCCAGGTCCGGGTGGGCGAACCGGAAGCCCGCGTCCAACAGCCGCCGCGGCACCACCCGGTGGCTCCCGACCACCTCGATCGCCAACTCCCCGAGCACCGCCTTGAGCACCGCCTCCGGCACCGGGAACGGCGTCGGCCGCCGCAGCGCCCGGCCGAGCGCCGCGGTCAGCTCGGCGTTGGTGGCCGGCTCCGGCGCGGTGAGGTTGAAGGCGCCGGAGAGGTCCTCGCGGTCGATCAGGAACCGCAGCGCGGCCACCTCGTCCGCCAGCGAGATGTAGCTCCAGTACTGCCGGCCGCTGCCGAGCCGCCCGCCCAGGCCCAGCTTGAACAGGGGGAACAGCCGCCCGCCCGCGCCGCCCGCGGCGGACAGCACCATCCCGGTGCGCGGGTGGACGACCCGGATCCCGGCCCGCTCGGCGGGCCGTGCGGCCGCCTCCCACTCCAGGCACACCTCGGCCAGGAAGTCGTCCCCGGCGGGGGAGTCCTCGTCGATCACCCGGTCACCGGTCTGCCCGTACCAGCCGACCGCGGAGGCGCTGACCAGCACCCGCGGTGGCCGGGGCAGCTCCGCCAGCGCCACCGCCAGCGTCTCGGTGCCGTACACCCGGCTCTCCCGGATCTCCCGCTTGTAGGAGTCCGTCCAGCGGCGGTCGCCGACCCCGGCGCCGGCCAGGTGCACCGCGGCGTCGATTCCGGCGAGCCCCTCCCGGTCGACCTCGCCGAGCAGCGGATTCCAGCCGATCGCGGTGCTCCCGTCGGGCTGCGGGCCCGTCCTGGAGCGGTGCCGGACCAGCCGGACCACCTCGTGGCCGTCCGCCAGCAGGGAGCGGACGAGGGCCGAACCGATCAATCCCGTGGAGCCCGTGACAGCGATGCGCATGGGCCCATCCTCGCAGGCCTTATCGCCTGTCACCTTTCGCACGCGCCCCAGTAGCATCACGCGGCATGACCCGCGAAGACGATCTGACCATCCGCCCGGCCCGCCCCGAGGACGAGCGCGGGCTCGCCGAGCTCGACCGCGCCGTCTGGTCCCCCCTCTCCGAGGTCTCCCCGAAGCCGCCCGTCGGGAAGCGGGTCTTCGACGAGAGCCGCACCCCCGACCAGTTCCTGCTCGCCGTCCTGGACGGCCGGATCGTCGGCTACGTCCGCCAGATCCCGCCGACCCGACTGGCCGTCAACCGGCACGTCCGGCAGATCCAGGGCCTGGCCGTCGACGGCTCGGTCCGCGGCCGGGGCATCGGACGACGGCTGGTCGAGGCGGCCTGCGAGCAGGCCCGGGCGCTCGGCGCCCGCAAGCTGACCCTCCGGGTGCTCGGCTGGAACGCCCCGGCCCGCCGGCTGTACGAGAGCTGCGGCTTCACGGTCGAGGGCACGCTGGCCGAGGAGTTCCTGATCGACGGGCAGTACGTGGACGACGTCTGGATGGCCCGCCGACTGGCCGACTGAGCCGGCCGACCGCCCGAACCGCCGCCCGCTGCCCTGGCGGTCCGTCAGGGCAGTTGCGGCGCAGTCGTGACGCACCTGCCCTGTCTGGAGCGGCGGACCGCCGGGTACCGTACGCCCGTGAGCAACTCGACGCCTCCCGGGTGGTACCCGGTCCCGGGTGCGGACGGCACCCCCGGTCACGAGCGCTGGTGGGACGGCAACGCCTGGACCGCCGAGGTCCGGCCGCTCCAGGCCCCCGGCGGACAGCTCGCCGACGCCCCGACCCAGGGCTGGCAGCCCCCCGCCCCGCAACCGCCGCAGGCCGGCTACGGCTACCCGGCACAGAGCGGCTCACCCGCCCCCGGCTACGGCTACCCGGCGCAGGACGCGGTCCAGTCACCCGGCTACGGCTACCCCGGCCAGGGCCCGTACGGCGGCCAGCAGCAGTACCCGGGCCGACCGGGCTACCCCGGCCAGGAGGCCTACCCGGGCGCCGGCTACGGCTATCCGCCGCCCGCCCCCCGGAAGAACCGGACCGGCGTGATCGTCGGCAGCTCGGTCGCGGTGCTGGTCGTCGGCGGGATCATCGCCGGGCTCGCGTTCAGCGGCGGCGGGGACACCAAGGCCGACCCGACCCCGAACCCCACGGTCACCGTCACCCAGAGCGACAACCCGACGCCGAGCCCCACCCCGACCCGGAGCACGCCGGCCCCCAAGCCCGTTCCGTCGGTCAAGAGCACCGTCCCGGACCCGCAGCACGCGATCACCGTCCCGGTCCTGGACGGCTGGGACGCGGCGACCAACTCCGCGCACTCCACCGTCTACCTCGGCAGCGGCCGCTACTCCTGCGCCGACGGCAACTCCTGCATCCGCGGCCAGTTCTCGATCGAGAAGGACACCGTGCAGGGCGACACCCCCAAGGGGGCCGCCGACTCGGTGATGCCGACCTACGCCGGGACGATCTTCTCCGGGATCACCTCGCACACCGACTCCGGCTCCGGCTACGTTTCCGTCGCCGGTGTGCTCGGCTACGCCACCCGCTGGCACGTCCGCACCTCGGACGGCACCCAGGGCTACGTCCTGCTGGCCGCCGTCCCGGCCAAGGGCGGCGGCTACGTGATCTTCGAGGGCGGCGTGGACGACGACCCGGCGGCGCCGGACCCGGCGGTGCTCGACCAGATCCTCAAGGGCATCAAGCAGGACAGCTCCGCCGGCAGCAGCACCTGACCCCCGGCGCGGGACTAGTCCCCGTACCGCTCCCAGAGCTTGGGGAAGCGCTTCGCCATCACGTCCGGGTCGTCGAAGTCCAGGAACGCCCCGGCCGGCCGCCCCGCCTGCCGCCCGCCCACCTCGGGCAGCGGCAGGCCGGTCAGCCGCTCGTACGCCTCGTCGGCGGCGTAGCCGAGGTCCTCGGCCTCGCCGTCCTCCTCCTCGTCGAACTCGGGCAGCAGGTCCGCCAGGTCGTCCGGTTCGGCCAGCCCGCCCTCGAAGACCTCCCGGCCCTGGCCGATCAGCCAGCAGCGGAAGTAGTCGAAGGTGTCCTCGGAGGCGCCGTCCAGCAGCAGGTGGGCCGCACCCCACAGGTCGTAGCGGTAAGCGCGCTGGAACCGGGCCTCGAACAGCCGACCGAAGTCGATCACGTCGTCGGGGGTCAGCTGGACCAGGCGCTCCACCAGCCGCTCGGCCTGTTCGTCGGGATCGCCGTCGGCGGCCTCCCAGGTGTCGTCGATGATCTGCCAGAAGTCGGTCTCGTCCATCACCGCTCAAGCATCCCTTTTCTGTCGTCTCCACGCATGCCATGACCCGGCGGGAACCGCATCCCGGGAAGCGGCGGAGCCCCGCGCCGTCCGGTGACGACACGGGGCTCCGTAGGACCGCGCTGCGGTCGTGCTGTGCTACAGGCCGAGCTCGACCTCGAACTCGCCGGCCTCCAGGATCTCCTTGACCGCGACCAGGTAGCGGGCGGCGTCGGCGCCGTCCACCAGGCGGTGGTCGTAGGAGAGCGACAGGTAGGTCATGTCACGGATGCCGATGGCGGTGCCGCCGTCGGCCTCGATGACCACCGGGCGCTTGACGGTGGCGCCGATGCCCAGGATGGCGGCCTGGTTCGGCGGCACGATCACGGTGTCGAACAGGGCACCGCGCGAGCCGGTGTTGCTGATCGTGAAGGTGGCGCCGGACAGCTCGTCCGGGGTGATCTTGCTGTCGCGGACCTTGGCGGCCAGCTCGGCGGTCTTCTTCGAGATGCCGGCGATGTTGAGGTCGCCCGCACCCTTGATGACCGGGGTCATCAGACCCTTCTCGGAGTCCACCGCGATGCCGATGTTCTCGGTGTCGAAGTAGGTGATGGTGCCCTCGGCGTCGTTGATCCGCGCGTTGACGACCGCGTGGACCTTGAGCGCCTGGGCGGCGGCCTTCACGAAGAACGGCATCGGGGAGAGCTTGACGCCCTCGCGGGCCAGGAAGCCCTCCTTGGCCTTGGCGCGCAGCGACATGATCTTGGTGACGTCCACCTCGACCACGCTGGTCAGCTGGGCCTGCTCGTGCAGGGCCTTCATCATGTTGTCGCCGATGACCTTGCGCATGCGGGTCATCTTGACCGTCTGGCCGCGCAGGGCGGACGGCGCGGCGACGGCCTTCGGCGCGGCGGCGGCCGGAGCGGCGGCGGCGACCGGGGCCGGGGCGGCCTTGGCGGCCTCCGCGGCGGCGATGACGTCCTGCTTGCGGATGCGGCCGCCGACACCGGTGCCGGTGACGGAGGACAGCGCGACGCCGTGCTCGGCGGCGAGCTTGCGCACCAGCGGGGTGACGTAGGCGTCACCGGCGTCGGCCACCGGGGCGGCCGGAGCGGCGACGGGGGCCGGGGCGGCAACCGGAGCCGGAGCAGCGACCGGAGCGGCCGGGGCAACCGGGGCCGGGGCAGCGACCGGGGCGGCCGGAGCCGGAGCGGCGACCGGGGCCGGGGCCGGAGCGGCCGGAGCCGGGGCCGGGGCGGAGACGGGGGCCGGGGCGGCAGCCGGAGCCGGAGCGGCAGCGGCGGCACCCGGGGCACCGATCAGCGCGAGCTGGGCGCCGACCTCGGCGGTCTCGTCCTCGCCGACCAGGATCTTGACGACGACGCCGGCGACCGGCGACGGGATCTCGGTGTCGACCTTGTCGGTGGAGACCTCGAGCAGCGGCTCGTCGATCTCGACCGTCTCACCCTCGGCCTTGAGCCAACGGGTGACGGTGCCCTCGGAAACGCTCTCGCCCAGGGCGGGCAGCAGCACCGGGGTGGCGTCGCCGGCCGGAGCAGCCGGAGCAGCCGGGGCGGCAGCCGGAGCAGCCGGGGCCTCGGCGACCGGAGCCGGAGCGGCAACGGGGGCCGGAGCGGCGACCGGCGCGGCCTCGGCCACGGGGGCCGGGGCGGCGGCCGGGGCGCCGGTGCCGTCGTCGATGATCGCCAGCTCGGCACCGACCTCGACGGTCTCGTCCTCGCCGACCTTGATCGAGGAGAGGATGCCGGAAGCCGGGGCCGGGATCTCGGTGTCGACCTTGTCGGTCGACACCTCGAGCAGCGGCTCGTCGACCTCGACGCGCTCACCCTCGGCCTTGAGCCAACGGGTGACAGTGCCCTCGGAAACGCTCTCGCCCAGCGCGGGCAGTGTTACTGAGACCGCCATGGTTTCAGCGACTCCTATCAAGTCTTGCGTACGGGAAGTACGGGAAGTACCGGAAACGGGGGGTGGTGGGCGCGATCAGTCGTGCGCGTGCAGCGGCTTGCCGGCCAGCGCCAGGTGCGCCTCGCCCAGGGCCTCGGACTGGGTCGGGTGCGCGTGGATCAGCTGCGCGACCTCGGCCGGCAGGGCCTCCCAGTTGTAGATCAGCTGGGCTTCGCCGACCTGCTCGCCCATGCGGGCGCCGACCATGTGGACGCCGACCACGGCGCCGTCCTTGACCTGGACGAGCTTGATCTCGCCGGCGGTCTTCAGGATCTTGCTCTTGCCGTTGCCGGCCAGGTTGTACTTGAGGGTGACGACCTTCTCCTTGCCGTACAGCTCGACGGCCTTGGCCTCGGAGATGCCGACGGAGGCGACCTCCGGGTTGGAGTAGGTCACGCGCGGGACGCCGTCGTAGTCGATCGGCACCGGCTTGAGGCCGGCCAGCCGCTCGGCGACCAGGATGCCCTCGGCGAAGCCGACGTGGGCCAGCTGCAGGGTCGGGACGAGGTCGCCGACGGCGGAGATGGTGGGCACGTTGGTGCGCATGTACTCGTCGACCAGGACGTAGCCGCGGTCCATCGCGACGCCGTTCTCCTCGTAGCCGAGGCCGGCCGAGACCGGGCCGCGGCCGATGGCGACGAGCAGCAGGTCGGCGTCGATCTGCTTGCCGTTCTCGGTGGAGACGCGGACACCGGACTCGGTGTACTCGACGCCCGAGAAGCGGGCCTTGAGCTCGAACTTGATGCCGCGCTTGCGGAAGGCGCGCTCCAGCAGCTTGGAGGAGTTCTCGTCCTCCAGCGGGACGAGGTGCGGCAGCGCCTCGACGATGGTGACGTCGACGCCGAAGGACTTCCAGACCGAGGCGAACTCGACGCCGATGACGCCGCCGCCGAGGATGACGGCCGACTTCGGGATCCGGTCGAGCTTGAGGGCGTGGTCCGAGGAGATCACGCGGTTGCCGTCGATCTCCAGGCCCGGGATCGAGCGCGGCACCGAACCGGTGGCGAGGACGATGTGGCGGCCCTCGATGCGCTGGCCGTTCACGTCGACCGAGGTCTGCGAGGAGAGCTTGCCCGCGCCCTGGATGAAGGTGACCTTGCGGGACGCCACCAGGCCCTGGAGACCCTTGTACAGGCCGGCGATGACGTCGTCCTTGTACTTGTGGACGCCGTTGATGTCGATGCCCTGGAAGGTGGCCAGGACGCCGAACTCGGCGGCCTCCTTCGTCTCGTCCGCGATCTCGGCGGCGTGCAGCAGGGCCTTGGTCGGGATGCAGCCGCGGTGCAGGCAGGTGCCGCCCAGCTCACCCTTCTCGACCAGGGCGACGCTCAGACCCAGCTGAGCGGCGCGGAGCGCCGCGGCGTAACCGCCGCTTCCGCCTCCGAGAATGACTACGTCGAAAACGGTGCTGGCGTCGTTCGCCACGTCACGTCCTCCATGCAATGGGGTGGGTCGCCGGGCCGGTCGCGGTCCGGTGGGTCGGAAGCCTTTGTGGGGCGCCCAGTCGTGCCGGAAATACATCTTCGCACTTGTTCGCGGTGGCTGATGTCCGGGTCCACCCCAGGGGTGTCCCACGGAGTGGTCACCGGGGCGGGAACACCCCCGACGGAAGGGCATCATCGCAGCTCAAGGCCTTGTTGACAGCCGCCGGACGGGCGTCCTGCGCCCACTTCGGCGCCACCTCTTCCGCAGTGCGGAACAAAGTTTCGCCCGTGGCGAACA
Organism: Kitasatospora sp. NPDC098652; assembly: GCF_044760155.1. Taxonomy (NCBI): domain Bacteria; kingdom Bacillati; phylum Actinomycetota; class Actinomycetes; order Kitasatosporales; family Streptomycetaceae; genus Kitasatospora; species Kitasatospora sp. NPDC098652. Next base: position 99,116 of record NZ_JBIWAQ010000016.1, on the reverse strand, counting down.
GAGGTGCGGTGGGGTCTCCGGGCCTACTCGCAGGTAACCCGTGCGGGAACGCCGACGGGGGCCCGGCGCACGCGCGCCGGGCCCCCGTCGGGATTCGGATCCGCTCGGATCAGGCCTTGCCGTTGGCCGCGGTCTGCTCCGCGAACCGGACCAGGGTGCGCACCGCGCTCGCGGTGCCGCCCTTCGGGGTGTAGCCGAACGGGGCGCTCTCGTGGAACGCCGGGCCGGCGATGTCCAGGTGCGCCCAGTCGATGCCCTCGGCCACGAACTCCTGGAGGAACAGGCCGGCCACCAGGCCGCCGCCCATCCGCTCGCCCATGTTGGCCAGGTCGGCGATGGTCGAGTCGGTCATGCCCTTCTTGAGCTCGGCCGGCAGCGGCATCGGCCAGGACTGCTCGCCCACCTCGCCCGCGAGGGCGTGCAGGTTGTCGCGCAGCTCGTCGTTGTTGGCCATCACACCGAAGGTGCGGGTGCCCAGGGCCAGCACCATGGCGCCGGTCAGGGTCGCCACGTCGACGATGACGTCCGGGTTCTCCTCGCCGGCCTTGACGATCGCGTCGGCCAGCACCAGGCGGCCCTCGGCGTCCGTGTTCAGCACCTCGACGGTCTTGCCGCCGTACATGCGCAGCACGTCACCCGGGCGGGTGGCGGAGCCGGACGGCATGTTCTCGGCCAGCGCGAGCCAGGCGGTGACGTTGACGGCCAGGCCCAGGCGCTTGGCGGCCACCACGGCGGCGAACACGGCGGCGGCGCCGGCCATGTCGCACTTCATGGTCTCGTTGTGGCCGGCCGGCTTGAGCGAGATGCCGCCCGAGTCGTAGGTGATGCCCTTGCCGACGAAGGCCAGCGAGGCCTTCGCCTTCGGGTGGGTGTAGGCCACCTTCACCAGCCGCGGCGGGTTGGTCGAGCCGTTGCCGACGCCCAGCAGGCCGCCGAAGCCGCCCTTGGTCAGCGCCTTCTCGTCCAGGACCTCGACCTTGAGGCCGTGCTCCTTGCCGGCCGCCTGGGCGATCGCGGCGAAGCTCTTCGGGTTCAGGTCGTTCGGCGCGGTGTTGACCAGGTCGCGGGCGCGGTTCATCTCCTCGCCGATCGCGGTGGCCCGCTCCACGGCGGCCTTGGCGTCCTTGTTGCCCTTGCGGGCGGTCAGCACAACCAGCTCGCCGACCGGCTCCTTGCCGTTGCCGTTGCCCTTGTAGGTGCCGAAGGCGTACGCGCCGAGCAGGCCGCCGAGCGCGACCGCCTCGACCTCCTCCGCGGACTCGGCCGGCAGCGCCAGCGCGGCCTTCTTGACGCCGGCCAGGGCGCGGGCGGCGACACCGGCGGCGCGGCGCAGCGCCTCCAGGCCGTAGCCGTCCTCGGCCGCCTCGCCGAGGCCGACCGCGAGCACGAGCGCGGCCTTGAGACCGGCGGGGGAGGCGACCTTGACGGTGTCGCCCTCGGCACCGGTCGCGCCCAGGGTGCCGAGGATCTCGGCCAGCTTGCCCTCGAACGCCTCGTTCACGGCCTCGGCACCGGGGGCCAGCACGATCCCCTTGGGGCCCTTCGCGACACCGACCACCAGGGCGTCCGCGCGCAGCGAGGCGGCGGAGGAGGTGCTCACAGACAATGCAGTCACGTAATGCGTCCTGTTCTTTCGCGGTCCACGGCCGGTCGCGGCGTGACTGCCGCACCGGCGCAGCCCGCCGTCGCAGGCCGTCCGCCGGCGGGCCCTGCGGGTCCGGGCCCCCTGGCGCGCGCGTCCGCCGGAGTGGCCGCGCACACCAGAGGCCCCGGCTCCTCGGTGCGCGCCGGGCGGGCAGGACCTGCCACGGTGCAGGGCTGCGGTGCTTCACGCATGGTAGTCCGCATGGTGGGATCACGCGCCGCCCGGTGTCAGCCGAGCAACGCCAGGGCGAACAGCGTCCCGGTGGCGGCGGTCTCGGCCGTCGCGCCGAGCACGTCCCCGGTGATCCCGCCGAACCGGCGCACACACCGGGTGAGCAGCAGCCGGGAGCAGCCGACACCGAGCACAACGGCCAGCGGGAGGCGTACGGCTGACCATCCGTCGAACAGTCCGGCCGCGGCCACGGCGAGCGCGGCGGCCAGCGTCCCGGTGGCGGCCGCGGCGGGCGTGACGGTGCTCGCCACCATCGCCCCCAGCCCGCCCGGGCGGGCGGCCGGCACCGAGCGCAGGCAGCCCCAGGCCAGTGCGCAGCGCGCGGCCACCGCCGAGGCGAGCACCGCGAGGGCGCCGCGCGGCGCCGACTGCCCGAACTGTCCGGCCAGCGCGGCGACCTGGGCGAGCAGCACCAGCAGCAGGGTCAGCACCCCGAACGGGCCGATGTCGGACTGCTTCATGATCCGCAGCGCGTCCTCGGCCGGCTTGCCGCTGCCCAGGCCGTCGGCGACGTCCGCCAGGCCGTCCAGGTGCAGTCCCCGGGTCAGTGCGGCGAGCACCCCCACCGCCGTCACCGCGGCGAGCGGTCCGCCCGCCCGCCAGGCCACCAGAGCGCCGGCCCCGGCCGCGATCGCGCCCAGCACCAGGCCGACCACCGGCGCCGCCGTCATCGCCCGGGCCGCCGCGGCCCGGTCCCACCGCTCGACCCGCACCCGCAGCACCGACAGCGTCCCGAACGCGAACCGCAGTCCTTCGCCCCAGGTCGCCCGCTCGCCGCCGTCGGCCATCGCTCCCACTCGCTCCTCCACCGCACCCGAACCGCACCCGAACCGCACCCGAACCGCACCGGGGCTCGCCCTGACCAGTGGAAGCCCCCCGACAAGCAGAATCCCCGCGCCCCGGAGTAGGGGCGCGGGGAACCGCGCGAAGCGGAAGGCCACGGACCGGGAGCCGACCTCCGACGCCCCCGCCCCCGTGGCAGCCGCTACAGCTTCCTGAGCAGGTCGGCGGCCGACGGCAGCTTCGGCTGCTCCTTCGGCGCCGAGGGCACGAACGGCCGGGGCACCTCGTCCGCGAGCGCGTCGCCCGCGGCCTGGAGCAGCGGCAGCGCGAGGACCGCGCCGACGCCCTCGCCCAGGGTGATCCCCTGGTCCTGCAACGGCGTCAGGGTCAGCCGGTCGTACGCCTTCGCCTGGGCGGGCTCGCCGCTGGACTGCCCGGCCCGCCACCACTCCGGCGACCGGAAGGCGATCCGCTGCGCGACCAGCGCGCAGGCCGAGGAGACCACGCCGTCCAGCACCACCGGCAGCCGGCGGACGGCGGCCTGGAGCAGGAAGCCGGTGATCGCGGCGAAGTCCGCCCCGCCGGTGGCGCCGAGCAGCGCCAGCTGGTCACCGAGCACCGGGCGGGCCCGTCGCAGCGAGTCCCGGATGGTGGCGCACTTGACCATCCACACCCGGTCGTCGATGCCCGAGCCGCGCCCGCACACCGCGGCCGCGTCCGTCCCGCACAGCGCGCCGACCAGGACGGCGGCCACCGTGGTGGAGCCGACCCCGAGGTCGCCGAGCAGCACCAGGTCGGTGCCGGCGTCGGCCTCCTCGTCGGCCACGGCCATGCCGGCCCGGAAGGCCCGGACGGTCTCCTCCGGGGTGAGCGCGTCCTCGACGTCGATCCGGCCGGAGCCGCGCCGGATCCGGTGGGCGACCACCTCGTCCGGGAAGTCCGCCGGGTCGGCGTCCACCGCGACGTCGACGACCCGGACGTCGGCGCCGTAGCGCGCGGCCAGCCGGGCGACCGGGGCGCTGCCGTCGAGCACCGCCCGCACCCGGGCCGCGGTGCCGCCGTCGGCGGGCAACCGGGAGACGCCGAGCGCGGCCACGCCGTGGTCGGCGGCGAACAGCAGCACCTTGGGCGCCGAGACCGGCCGCACCGGGGAGCGCCCCTGTACGGACGACAGCCAGCTGCCCAGCTCCTCGAGCTTGCCGAGGCCGCCGCGCGGTCGGCCGGCTTCCTGCCAGCGTTCCTCGGCGGCCCGTCGGGCGCTGTCGTCGGGGCGCTCGACGAGCGAGGAGAACGTATCGAGATCCACGGTCGTGTCCATCGTCCGGAAGGCTACACGGCGCGGGTGTGCGGGCTCGGCTTGACCGTCAGAACCTGTCCCGCGACCACCAGCAGGACCCGCTCGGAGGCGTCCGCCACGGCCATGTTGAGCCGGCCCAGGGTGTCCCGGAAGCGCCGTCCGGCGGCGGTGGCCGGGACGACGCCCATGCCGACCTCGTTGCTCACCGCGACGGCGGTCCGCCGGGTTCCGGCCCAGGCCGCGGCCAGGGAGGCGCAGCGGCGCTGCACCGCGGCCTCGCCGCCGGCCGCCCAGGCGTCGTCGTCCCAGGCGTCGCACTCGTCCATCACGGCGGTCAGCCACAGCGCCAGGCAGTCGATCAGCACCGGCGCCGGGTCCTCGGCGTCGGCGAGTACGGCCTCCAGGTCGCAGGTCTCGGCGGTGCGCCAGCTCGCCGGCCGGCGGTCCCGGTGCAGGGCGACCCGCTGGGCCCACTCGGCGTCGCCGTCCCGGGTGCCGCCGGTGGCCACGTACAGGACGTCCGGGTGCTCGGCGAGCAGCTGCTCGGCACGGGTGGACTTGCCGGAGCGCGCGCCGCCGAGCAGCAGCGTGCGGGGGAGCGGAGGGTGCGTCGCCATGCCGTCCATCCTGCCCGACAGGCATACGGAAGATCGGGCCGGGCAGGCTAACCTGCGCAGCACACAAGGCAGCGTCAGTGGGAGGAGCCGGGCATGGTCTGGACGTGGCGGTACGAGAAGGCGGACGGCAGCGCGGTGGCGTCGGCCCTCGGGCAGGAGGAGTTCGCCGGCCAGGGCGACGCCGAGACCTGGATCGGGGAGAGCTGGAAGCAGCTCGCCGAGGAGGGCGTGGACAACGCCGTCCTGCTGGACGACGACCGGGTGATCTACTCGATGAGCCTGCACGAGGGCTGACCGACCCAACTGCCCGTCAGGGGTGGTTACTTCGCACCGATCACGTGCAGCAGCGCGGCGACCTGCCGGTACGGGTCGGTGCGGCCGGCCCGGTCCTCGGCCTCCAGCAGCTGGGCCAGCTGCCGCCCGTCCACCGGCGGGGCGGCGTCGTCGGGCGCGTTGTCGGTGAAGACCCGGACGCCGTACCAGTGCCGGACCGGCACCGAGACCTCGGAGAGGGTGACGGTCAGGTCGGCGAGCCGGTCGGCCCGGGCGGCCAGCCCGAGCCGGTTGTAGTACCGGTCGCTCTCGAAGGCGTGCAGGGCGGCCCGCCAGTCCCCGGCGGCGGCGGGCCGCAGCGCGAGCGCGTCGCCGTTGCGCACCAGCAGCGAGAGCAGCCCGCCCGGCGCCAGCAGCCGGGCCAGCGAGGCGATCATCGGGTCCGGGTCCGGCAGGTACATCAGGACGCCGTGGCAGAGCACCACGTCGAAGCTGCGCGGGCCGAACCAGCGCCCGCACTGGTGGCCGTCGCCGCTGAGCAGCTGCAGTCGGCCGTGCACCTCGGGCGGCTCCTGGGCGAGCGCCCCCTGGGCGACGCCGAGCGCGACCGGGTCGGAGTCGATCCCGGTGACGTAGTGGCCGGCCCGGGCCAGCCGCAGCGCCTGGGTGCCCTGCCCGCAGCCGATGTCCAGGACCCGCTGGGCGGTGCGGCCGGCGAGCTGCTCGGCGAGCTGCCGGGAGACGAGCTCCTGCCGGACGAAGTTGCGCAGTCCGCCGAGCCGGTCCAGCCAGGCCGCGGTACCGCCGGCGAAGGAGCCGCTGCGGGAGGGCAGCCGCCGCTCCTGACCGAGCCGGTCGTGGCCGCCGTCCCCCTGCCCGGGCAGTGCGTAGAGGCCGGGCCCCTCCCAAGAAGGCGGGGCCCAGCCGGAGTCCACCGGTTCGGCGGTCAGGGCTTCTCCCCGCGCCGCACCTGCGGCTTGGGCAGGCGCAGCCGCCGCATCTGGAGGGTGCGCATGATGCCGTAGGCGACCACGCCTCGGGTGTTCTGCCCGGCGAAGCGCTCGCCCAGCTGCTTGCGCAGGCCGAGGCCGAGGCGGACGAAGTCCAGGATCACCAGGACGAAGAACAGCAGGAACAGCAGCGTGGACAGCAGCTGCAGGGCGGGGATCTTGACGATGCTCAGCACCAGGATGACCACGGCGGCCGGCAGGAAGAACTCGGCGAGCGACCAGCGGGAGTCCACGTAGTCGCGGGCGAACTTGCGCACCGGCCCCTTGTCGCGGGCCGGCAGGTGGCGCTCGTCGCCGTCGATCAGCGCCTGGCGCTGCTTCTCGCGCTCGACGCGCATCCGCTCGCGTGCCTGGCGGGAGGCCTCCTTGCGGTCCTTGGGCACCACGACCCGGGTGCGCCGGCTGGCCTCGGCCTCGCTGCGCTTGGGGGTGGGGCGGCCCTTCTTGGCCTGCGGGTGGCGGGCCTGGGGCGTCTCGTCCTCCAGCACGGTGGCGGAGGCGGCGGCATCATCTGAACGGCGTCGGAACACACCCCCAGCGTACGGGGTGCGGCACCGTGACCACGGGTCCCCTCGGACCCAAACGCGTATCGATCCGTTCGGCCGTGTTCCGACCGGGGTTTCCCGGGCTCTTCCCGTAGGGGATCAATCGGATGGAGTATGGGGAGGATGAGAGGCGGATCCACCCGGGGGATGAGGTTCTGCCGCTGGTCGCTGTAGCAGTCTTGTTGCAGGCAGGTGCACTGCGGCGACGGGCTCGCTGCACATACACTCGTCGTGTCTGGTAACGAGATTTAAGACCGCAGGCCGGAGAAGGGGGCACCCGAGGCCCATGAGCGACGGAATCATGAAGCGTATGGGGCTGATCTTCCGCTCCAAGGCGAACAAGGCCTTGGACCGGGCGGAGGATCCCCGTGAGACGCTCGACTACTCCTACCAGAAGCAGCTCGAACTGCTGCAGAAGGTACGGCGTGGCGTCGCGGACGTCGCGACCTCGCGCAAGCGCCTGGAACTCCAGCTGACCCAGCTGCAGCAGCAGTCGGCGAAGTACGAGGACCAGGGCCGCAAGGCGCTCTCCCTCGGCCGCGAGGACCTCGCCCGCGAGGCGCTGACCCGCAAGGCCAACATGCAGTCCCAGATCACCGATCTGGAGACGCAGTACCAGGCCCTGCAGGCCGAGGAGGAGAAGCTCACGCTCGCCTCCCAGCGGCTCCAGGCCAAGGTGGACGCCTTCCGTACGAAGAAGGAGACCATCAAGGCCACCTACACCGCGGCGCAGGCGCAGACCCGCATCGCCGAGTCCTTCTCCGGGATCTCGGAGGAGATGGGCGACGTCGGCCTGGCCATCCAGCGTGCCGAGGACAAGACGGCGCAGATGCAGGCCCGGGCCGGTGCGATCGACGAGCTGCTGGCCTCCGGCGCGCTCGACGACGCCAGCGGTCTCGGCCGCAAGGACGACATCGAGGCCGAGCTGGAGCGGGTGGCCGGCGGTTCCGACGTCGAGCTGGAGCTGGCCCGGATGAAGGCCGAGCTGTCCGGCGGCCCCGCTGCCGGTCCGGCCGCGATCGAGCAGGGCAAGCCGGCCCAGCAGCCGCAGTCGCAGGACTCGCACCCGCAGGACACCCCGCGGATCAACTACAACAAGTGAGCTGGAACCACCCACGAACCAGGAGAAGCGCAGCATGATCATGAGGGTCATGGGTGAGGGGCAGTTCGAGGTGGGCGAGGACCACCTGAACCTGCTCAACCAGCTCGACGACGAGTTGCTCACCGCGGTGGAGTCGGGCGACGAGGACACCTTCCGCCAGGCCTACGGCAAGCTGCTGAGCGCCGTGAAGCAGTACGGCACCCGGCTGCCGGACGACTCGCTGGAGCCGTCCGAGCTGATCCTGCCGAGTGCCGAGGCGACCCTCGACGAGGTCCGGTCCCTGCTGCTCTCCGAGGGCGAGGGCGTCATCCCGGGCTTCCCCGAGTACGAGTAGCCGCGCGGCCGCTGCCAGACGAAAGGGCGGGTCCCCTCCGAATCGGAGGGGACCCGCCCTTCGCTGTTACTCGCCCGCTCGCCTCCGGGGCGCTCGGATCCGGTGCCGACGGTCGTCGCTCCAAGGCCCTCGTTCCTCGGGCCTCCTCGCTCCTCGCTTTCGGCACCGGCGCGCCCCTTCGGCTCGGGGCGGGGGTCCCGCCCCGAGCGGGTGGGACCCGCCTTCGGCTACGGGAGGGCCAGCATCCGGTCCAGCGCGGCCTTGGCGTACTTCTCCGTCTCCGGGTCCACCGTGATCACGTTCGGCACCCGGCCCTCGACCAGCGACTCCAGCGCCCAGACCAGGTGCGGCAGGTCGATCCGGTTCATGGTCGAGCAGAAGCAGACCGTGCGGTCCAGGAAGACGATCTCCTTGTCCGGGTGCGCCTTGGCCAGCCGGCGGACCAGGTTCAGCTCGGTGCCGATGGCCCACTTGGAGCCGGGCTCGGCCGCGTCCAGGGCCTTGATGATGTACTCGGTCGAGCCCACCATGTCGGCGGCGTCGACCACCTCGTGCTTGCACTCGGGGTGCACCAGGACGGTCACGCCGGGGATCCGCTCGCGGACGTCGTTCACCGAGTCCAGGCTGAACCGGCCGTGCACCGAGCAGTGGCCGCGCCAGAGGATCATCTTGGCGTTCCGCAGCTGCTCGGTGGTCAGGCCGCCGTTGGGCTTGTGCGGGTTGTACAGGACGCAGTCGTCCAGCGACATGCCCATGTCCCGCACCGCGGTGTTGCGGCCGAGGTGCTGGTCGGGCAGGAAGAGCACCTTCTGGCCCTGTTCGAAGGCCCACTCCAGCGCTCGCTGGGCGTTGGAGGAGGTGCAGATGGTGCCGCCGTGCTTGCCGGTGAAGGCCTTGATGTCGGCGGAGGAGTTCATGTACGAGACCGGGACGGTCACATCGGCTATGCCGGCGTCCGTCAGTACGTCCCAGCACTCGGCGACCTGCTCGGCGGTGGCCATGTCGGCCATCGAGCAGCCGGCCGCGAGGTCCGGCAGCACGACCTGCTGGCGGTCGCTCGTGAGGATGTCCGCGGACTCGGCCATGAAGTGCACGCCGCAGAAGACGATGTACTCGGCCTCCGGGCGGGCCGCGGCATCGCGGGCGAGCTTGAAGGAGTCGCCGGTGACGTCGGCGAACTCGATCACCTCGTCGCGCTGGTAGTGGTGGCCGAGGATGAAGACGCGGTCACCCAGCGCGGCCTTGGCCGCCCGGGCGCGCTCGACGAGGTTCGGGTCCGAGGCCGGCGGGAGGTCGCCGGGGCACTCGACGCCGCGCTCGCTGTTCGGGTCGGCCTCTCGGCCGAGCAGCAGCAGAGCGAGCGGCGTCGGAGTGGGGTCGACGCCGTGGGTCTCGGTGATGGTGGTGGTCACGGGCGGGTGCCCTTCTGTGCGGCCGAACGAGCGGTGGGGCCTTTTCGTCTATCTGACGCTATCTATTCTAACCGGTTAGCGTCAGAGTGACGATGGCCATCCTGTCGATGTGACGAGAACCGCTCTCCGGATCGGATGCTTCCTGCCGTGGCCGAATCGATATTTCGAAGCCCCGGGCCGGGCTGGGCCATGAACATGAAGACCGCCCGGGGGCGGTCCGTAGGCGAGGCCCTTCGGTCGACGGCAGGCATGGCGATCGGTGCCCGCCCGGTGGAGCGATGGCCTTCTCCCGGTCATCCGCGCGCGATGAACTCGTTCAGGTCATCCGCCAGAATGGGTGGCGAACCGTTTCGGCAGTGGCGCCGGCGGGTGCGACAGCACCGCCCGCCGCCCGGGACGCTCCCCCCACCCCCACCGCACGACCCGTGGAGCCCCGCACCGATGACCAGCAGCCGAGCGCACGAGGTGATCGGGGCAGACCTGGACGAGACCGACCGGCAGCTCCTCGCCCGCCTCGGCAGCGACGGCCGCGCCTCCTATGCCGAGATCGGTCTCCAGGTGAACCTCTCCGCCACCGCCGTGCGCCGCCGGATCGACCGGCTCCGGGCACGCGGCGTGGTGCGGGGCTTCACCGTGGTGCTCGACCCGGCCGTGCTCGGCTGGCAGACCGAGGCCTTCGTCGAGGTCTACTGCCGCGAGCGGACCGCCCCCGAGGAGATCCTGGCCAGCCTGCGCCAGTTCCCCGAGGTGGTCGCCGCCTGGACGGTCACCGGTGACCCGGACGCCCTGGTGCACCTGCGGGCCGCCGACATGCGCCATCTGGAGGCCGTCATCGAGCGCATCCGGCGCGAGCCGGGCGTGCAGCGCAGCCGCTCCTCGGTGGTCCTCTCCCAGCTGATCGGCTGATCGCCGGGCCCGGTTCCCGGGGCACGCAGGAAACCTGCGCGGACCGCCCCGAAGACGCTCGAAAGCTGCCTGACCAGCCGCGTTCCGACGCGCGGGGAACCGCCCCCGCTGCCTACGCTGATCACGTCCGGTCAGCGCGGTGAGGCGTCCCGCCGACCGGATCCCCCCGACACCCACAGCCGAGAGGGACAGCCGTGTCCGCAGCACCCGACCGCATGCACCGGCCCGACAACGAACTGGTCGACCTGGTTTTCGACTACATGCGGGAGCGGCTGCAGTACGACCCCGTCCCGCTCGACCACCCCGGTGACGGCGAGCACCTGCGCACCCAGCTGGCCGGCCTGCTCAACCAGGACGGCAACAACCCGGCCGACGTCCTCAAGCTGTACGACCACGAGCTGTCCCGCGCGGTCATCTCCGCCGACAGCCCCCGCTACCTGTCCTTCATCCCGTGCGCCCCGACCAAGGCCGCGCTGCTGTTCGACATGGTGGTCTCCTGCGCCTCCCTGCAGGGCATCTCCTGGCTGGAGGCGGCCGGCGCCATCGCCGCCGAGAACCAGGTGCTGCGCCTGATCGCTGACCGGGCCGGGCTGCCCGCCTCGGCCGGCGGCTGCTTCGTCTCCGGCGGCTCCGCGGGCAACCTGTCCGCCCTGGTGGTCGCCCGCGACACCGCCCGCCGCAAGCTCGGCGTCGGGCCGGAGGCCCGGCTGCGGATAGCCGTCGCCGACCAGGTGCACTCCTCGGTCAAGAACACCTTCAACATCATCGGCGTCGAGGCCTTCAAGGTCCCGACCGTGAACCGGCGCTTCACCGGCGAGGCACTGCGCGCCGCCCTGGCGGCCGACCCGAACCCGGAGACGGTGATCGCCGTCGTCGGCACCGCCGGCACCACCAACGAGGGCATCGTCGACGACCTGGCCGGCCTGGCCGAGGTCGCCCGCGAGCGCGACCTGTGGTTCCACGTGGACGGCGCCTACGGCGGCGCGGGCCTGTTCGCCCCGTCGGTGCGCGAGCGCTACAACGGCATCGAGCACGCCGACTCCTTCGTGGTCGACCCGCACAAGTGGCTGTTCGCCCCCTTCGACTGCGCCGCGCTGATCTACCGCAACCCGCAGCTCGCCCGTGCCGTGCACACCCAGGACGCCTCCTACCTGGACGTCCTGCACACCGACGGCGACGAGTGGAACCCCACCGACTACGCCTACCACCTGACCCGGCGCGCCCGCGGCCTGCCGCTCTGGTTCTCGCTGGCCGTCCACGGCGTCCAGGCGTACACCGACGCCATCGAGACCGGCCTCCAGCTCGCGCGGGACACCGCCCAGCTGATCCGCGACACCGAGCACCTGGAGCTGCTGTTCGACCCGCAGCTCTCCGCGGTCTGCTTCAAGCGCAAGGGCTGGACCAACGACGACTACTACCGCTGGTCGCAGCAGCTGCTCGCGGACCAGATCGGCTTCGTCACCCCGACCGGCTGGGACGGCGAGACGGTCGCCCGCTTCGCCTTCCTGCACCCGGGCACCACCATGGAGATGGTCCGGGAGATCCTGGACACCATGGCCTGATCCGGGCCCCGTCCGCCCGCCCGCCCGTACGGCCCCACCGGCCCGCCCCCGGTGGGGCCGTACGCGTTCCCGCCGGGCTACAGGAAGGCCCCGCTGGGCAGGTACGGCGCGGGCGGCCGCATCCCGCGCACCCCGACGAAGCCACCGGTCTCCGGCGTCAGCCCGACCTCCAGCCCGACGTCCAGCGCCCACTCCTGCTCGGCGGTCAGGTACTCCACCCGGGCCTCGGTCCCGTCCGGCACCCGGGCCAGCGCCTCGCGCAGCAGCCGGGCCGCGATCCGCTTGCTGGTGGCCGCCAGCAGCCGGACCGTGCCGCCGTCCCGGTAGCAGTAGCCGCTGCCGGCCAGCGCGTCGGCGACCAGCAGCTCCTCGAAGTGGCCGAGCATCAGCTCGTGGTCCGGACCGTGCGCGGACCCGCGCAGCCGCCGGTCCACCGAGTCCAGCAGGTGCAGGTGGGTGGCGTTGCCGCGGTGCACCGGGATGTCGCCGGGGTCGATCAGGCCGTCCCGGTCCACCCGCCCGGTCAACCGCATCGCCGGGTGCAGGGTGAAGCCGGCCAGCCGGTAGCGGCGGGCCGCCGCGGGGGAGTCGGAGGCGCAGACCATCCCGCGCAGGCAGCCCCGGGCGTGCGCCAGGGCCCGTTCGAACAGCAGCCGCCCGACCCCCCGGTCCCGGGCCGACGGCCGGACGGCGAACAGCGAGGGCATCCACAGTCCCTCGCGGCGCATCGACAGCACCACCCCGACCGCCTGCCCGCCGCTCTCCGCCAGCCAGCAGCCGCCGGGGTCGGTGCGCGCCAGGTGTCTGGTCCGGGCCAGCTGCAGCGGCGTCGGTCGGGCCGGCCGGGCGGGGTCGTCGGACGGTCCGGCGAACGCGGCGAGGGACAGTTCCTGGACGACCTCCGCGTCCGCTGCGGTGTCCCTGACCTGGCGAAGGATCATGCCGCCATCCTGGCGTCCGGCGGGCGGCCGTGGGGCCCGTTCGACCGGATCCGTGACGCGGGCGGTGCCCGGTCCGCCCCGGTTGTGCGAGCATGGGGAGCGTAGAGGCCCGGGTGACGCGCCCGGCCCACGGAGAACCAGCCGTCGAACAGGCCGTAGAAATCCCCCGCCGTCCGGGAAATGAATCCGGGCGGTCGGTGGTTGGCACTGGCGGCAGACCGTCGTCAAGACCGGGAGAAAGCAGATGACCGTCCAGGACGAGACCACCGTCGAGAGTGGCATCCTCCTCACCGATGCCGCCGCGGCCAAGGTCAAGGCCCTGCTGGAGCAGGAAGGCCGCGAGGACCTCGCGCTGCGCGTCGCCGTCCAGCCCGGTGGCTGCTCCGGCCTGCGTTACCAGCTGTTCTTCGACGAGCGCTCGCTCGACGGCGACGTGATCAAGGACTTCGGTGGCGTCAAGGTCGTCACCGACCGGATGAGCGCCCCGTACCTGGGTGGCGCCACCGTCGACTTCGTCGACACCATCGAGAAGCAGGGCTTCACGATCGACAACCCGAACGCCACCGGCTCCTGCGCCTGCGGCGACTCGTTCAGCTAAGCCTGACGGCGGGTCTCGAACGCGGAAGGCGGCCCCGGGGAACTCCCCGGGGCCGCCTTCCGCGTTCCGTCGTCTCCGGCACCGGCCGCTAGCGCGCGGCGCCGTCCGGGGTGACCGGGTCCGGGCCCGCGTGGGCGTCGCCCTCCAGCGGCACCTCCTGGCCGCTCGTCCGGTCCACCACCGTCCGCCCGGCCAGCGGCGAGCGCAGGTCGACGGAGACGGCCTGCCGCTTGGCCATCGCGGTGCAGACGTGCCCGGGCTGGACGGTCGGCGGGCCCGGCACGATCACCACACCCACCTGGTTCGGCTGCGACTCGTCCGCCTTCACCGCGTACGTGGTGCAGACCCCGCCGAAGAAGTAGACGGTCAGCTTGTTGCTGCCGTCCAGCCGGTAGCCGGTCGGCGGCCGGACGTTGGAGTTGGCCGGGCCGCCACCGGCCGGGTTGGGCTCCCCGGGGGCGATCCCGTTGGCCGGGGGAGTGGCCGGTGTCGTGGGCCGCCCGGGTGCGGGCTCGGCCGGGGTCGGCGTCGCCTTGCCCGACGGGGCCCCCGCGGGCGCCGGCGCGGACGGCGAGCCGGAGTCCGCCGGGGCCGTCGGGGAACCGCTCGGCGAGGCCGAGCTGCTCGCGGAGGCCGTGGCGCTGCTCGCCGCCGAGTCCCCGGAGCCCTTGCCGTCACCGCTGCAACCGGCCAGGGTCACTACCGCCGCCAGCGCGGCCACCGCCAGGGCCACCGCCCGCCGACCGCGGCGGGGCATCGTCTCCAGATCCATCTGCACATCCTCCCGAGGGCTCAGCGGCGCCGCCTCCTCGGCCGCACCGCGCGGATGTGACGTGCCCCGGTCGGATCCGGTTCCCCGGTCCTCACATGCCGTACTCGGCCATCCCGGCGACCAGCCGCTGCGCCCCGGACGGCACCCGGACGCCGACGGACGCGGGGGCGGCGGGCTCCGGCCCGGCCGTCACCAGCGGCCAGAACCGGCGCAGCCGGCGGGAGGAGCGGACCAGCGCGTCGAGGGTCTCGGCGTCCGCGTCGGCCCGGCGGGCGCTCGGGGGGAATCGGTCGGACATCATCGGGCATCGCTCCGATCAAGAACCGTTCAAGGGCCGTTCGAGGGCCGCGGCCGCATCACCGCGGTCGACGACGGGGCCCGCCCGGTCGCGGCGGGGCTCCATGAGGCCGACCCTAGGCCCGGCCCGGTGGGCCCACCAGTGCTACCCGGAGGTAGTACACGTTCGAGGGTCCCGGGTGCCACCATGGCAGGGAAGGCGACCGGCAGCTTGCGGGACTATTGCTGGCGGGCTGTGCCGGACGGGTACCGTGGGTGGGTTCATTCGCCCCCGCTGGCCCTGTTGCCATCCTGAGGAGACCCCCGTGCGCATCGCCGTCGCCGGCTCGATCGCCACCGACCACCTGATGACGTTCCCCGGTCGGTTCGCCGACCAGCTCGTCGCCGAGCAGCTGCACACCGTGTCGCTGTCCTTCCTGGTCGACGCCCTGGACATCCGCCGCGGCGGCGTCGCGCCGAACATCGCGTTCGGCATGGGCGTGCTCGGGCTCCGGCCGATCCTGGTCGGCGCCGCCGGCGCGGACTTCGCCGAGTACCGCAGCTGGCTGGAGCGCAACAACGTGGACTGCAACTCCGTCCACATCTCCGAGACCCGGCACACCGCCCGCTTCATGTGCACCACGGACGAGGACCACAACCAGATCGCCTCGTTCTACACCGGTGCCATGGCCGAGGCCCGCAACATCGAGCTCAAGCCGATCGCCGACCGCGTCGGCGGCCTCGACCTCGTCCTGGTCGGCGCCGACGACCCCCAGGGCATGGTCCGCCACACCCAGGAGTGCCGCACCCGCGGTTACGCCTTCGCCGCCGACCCCTCCCAGCAGCTGGCCCGCCTGGACGGCGAGGACATCCGCGAGCTGGTGGACGGCGCCTCGTACCTCTTCACCAACGAGTACGAGGCCGCGCTGATCGAGTCCAAGACCGGCTGGGACGCCGAGGAGCTGCTCACCCGCGTCGGCACCCGGGTCACCACCCTGGGCAGCAAGGGCGTGCGGATCGAGCGCAAGGGCGAGGCCCCGATCGTGGTCGGCTGCCCGGCCGAGGAGGCCAAGGTCGACCCGACCGGCGTCGGCGACGCCTTCCGGGCCGGCTTCCTGTCCGGCCTGTCCTGGGGCCTCGACCTGGAGCGCGCCGCCCAGCTCGGCTGCATGCTCGCCACCCTGGTGATCGAGACCGTCGGCACCCAGGAGTACGACCTGCGCCCGGCCGCCTTCCTGAAGCGGTTCGAGGACGCCTACGGGGCCGAGGCCGCCGCGGAGATCCGCACCCACCTGGTCTAGTGGACCCCGCTCAGGAGCGGCGCACCACCAGGTAGGCCGCGCCCCGGTCGCCGCCGTAGTCGGCGGCCGGGGCCTCCCCGGCGTACTCCTGGCCGCGCATCCCGCACCAGGCCGGGACGTCCAGCCGGGCCGCCTCGTCGTCCGCCAGCACGGCGACGGTGCCGCCCACCGGCACCTCGCCGATCCGCTTCGCCAGCTCGATCACCGGCAGCGGGCACCGCTTGCCGAGCGCGTCGATGACGAGCAGGGGCCCGGCGGCGCCCGCCGGCGCCGGCAGGTCCAGCCCGAGCGGTGCGCGCACCCCGGCGACCACCTCCGGCAGCACGGTGAGGAAGCGCTCCACGTCGGCCTCGGCCGTCCCGTACGGCAGCGAGACCCGGACGTTGCCCTCGGTGAGCACGCCCATGGCGGCCAGCACGTGGCTCGGCGTCAGGGTCGAGGAGGTGCAGGAGGAGCCGGAGGAGACCGCGAAGCCCGCCCGGTCCAGCTCGGTCAGCAGCACCTCGCCGTCCACGTACAGGCAGGAGAAGGTGACGAGGTGCGGCAGTCGCCGTACCGGGTCGCCGACCACCTCGACCTCGGGCACCAGCTGCGGCACCCGGCTGCGGATCCGCTCGACCAGGGCGTGCAGCCGGGCGTTCTCCTGCTCGGCCTCGGCCCGGACGGCGCGCAGCGAGGCGGCCGCGGCCACGATCGCGGGGACGTTGACGTAGCCGGGCACCCGCCCGCCCTCGCGCTCGTCGGCCGGCAGCGGGGAGGCGTACCGGACGCCCTTGCGCACGGCGAGGACCCCGACCCCAGGCGGCCCGCCCCACTTGTGGGCGCTCGCGGTCAGCAGTGACCAGCCCGCCGGGACGTCCATCCGTCCGGCGCTCTGCGCGGCGTCGACCAGCAGCGGTACCCCGGCCGCGGCGCACAGTTCGGCGACCTCGCCGACCGGCTGGATCGTGCCCACCTCGTGGTTGGCGCTCTGCAGGGCGGCCAGCGCGGTGTCGGTCCGCAGCAGGGCGCCGAAGGCCTGCGGGTCCACCCGCCCGGTGCGGTCCACCGGGGCCACCGAGACCTCGCCGCCGCCGGCTCCTCCGCCGGCCTCCGGCCGGGGGGACCCCCATCGTTCGGCGACGTGCAGCACGCTGGAGTGCTCCACCGCGGAGTGCACCAGGTGCCCGCCGCGCCGCCGGTTCCCGGCCAGGCCGCCCAGCAGCCCGAGTTGGACGGCCTGCGTCCCGCTCGCGGTGAAGGAGATCTCGTCGGGCCGCGCGCCCAGGACGGCGGCGACCGTCTCGCGGGCGGCGTCCAGCAGCATCCGGGCCTGCCGGCCGGAGCGGTACAGCCGGGCCGGATCGGCCCAGCCCTCGTCCAGGGCGGCGGTCAGGGCCTGCCGCGCGACGGGGTGCAGAGGGGCCGTCGAAGCCACGTCGAAGTACACGGTCACATTTAACGACACACCCGGACCCCTGGGGCTCGGTCCGAATTGCTCACCGGCCGTCAGTCGATCACCCCGAATGTCCGCTTCGTCCGGTACCGACGGGCCGTCACCCGCGTTGTTCGAGGTCATCCCCCGAACGGGCGTAAGGACCTCGAATGCCTGGGATGACCTGCGACGCAGCGCTTGCCGGGCCTGATCGGGCGACCGGGCGGCGCGTTACCGGGGGCTGCCCGTCAGGAGCGCATAAGGCTGGAGTAGGGTTTGGCCCGCATAAGCATTCAAACCGTGCCCGTGGACGGGTCGCCGGAGGGGCTCACACTCCCCTCCCGGTGCGACGCGAAGGCGGGCGAGACTTCGGGAAGGCGCTACGTGAGTCCCAACGGCTCCGACCGCTCGCCGCGGCGCACGATGCGGCGGAAGCTGCCTCAGGCGCTGGCACTGGGCCTCGTCATCGCGACCGCCACCGGCTGCTCGGCCAACGACCTCCCCAGGCTTGGCCTCCCGAGTCCGGTCACGAAGGAAGGACCCATGGTCCTCCAGATGTGGCAGGGCTCCTGGATCGCGGCGCTGGTGGTCGGCGTACTGATGTGGGGTCTGATCATCTGGAGCGTGGTCTTCCACCGGCGCAAGCGCACCGGCGTGGAGATCCCCCCGCAGACCCGGTACAACGTGCCCATCGAGGCGCTCTACACCGCGGTCCCCATCATCATCGTCTCGGTCCTCTTCTACTTCGTCGCCCGCGACGAGGCGAAGCTGACGCATGTCTCCGCGAAGCCGCAGCACTACGTCAACGTGGTCGGTTTCCAGTGGAGCTGGGCGTTCAACTACGAGAACACCGAGACCCCCGACCCGGCCAACAAGGACGCCGCGTACGAAGTCGGTACGCCCAAGGACGTTCCGACGCTCTGGCTGCCGGTCAACGAGACGGTGCAGTTCCGGCTGACCTCTCGTGACGTGATCCACGACTTCTGGCCCGTCAACTTCATGATGAAGATGGACGTCGTGCCGGGCGTGGTGAACAAGTTCGAGGTCACCCCGACCGTCAAGGGCGACTACATGGGCAAGTGCGCCGAGCTCTGCGGCGTCGACCACTCGCGCATGCTGTTCAACGTCAAGGTCGTCGACCGCGCCGACTACGACAAGCACCTGGCCGACCTTCGCGCCAAGGGCCAGAACGGTGCGGTGCCTTCCGGCCTCATCAGCATGGGAAGTGAAGAGAAGTGACCATCCTCAACGAGCCCGCCGCGGCCGGCGGGGGCGCCGAGGCCGTCACGGTCGGGGCGCAGCGGACCCGCAAGCCGGGTTCGACCATCATCAAGTGGTTGACCACCACTGACCACAAGACGATCGGCACCCTGTACCTGGGCACGTCGTTCGCCTTCTTCCTGATCGGTGGCATCCTCGCCCTGGTCATGCGCGCCGAGCTGGCTCGTCCCGGGACCCAGATCCTGTCGAACGAGCAGTTCAACCAGGCGTTCACGATGCACGGCACGATCATGCTGCTGATGTTCGCGACCCCGCTGTTCGCGGGCTTCGCGAACTGGATCATGCCGCTCCAGATCGGCGCCCCGGACGTGGCCTTCCCGCGTCTGAACATGTTCGCGTACTGGCTGTACCTCTTCGGTTCGTCCATCGCGGTCTGCGGCTTCCTGACCCCGAACGGCGCCGCCGACTTCGGCTGGTTCGCCTACTCCCCGCTGTCGGACGCGGTGCACTCGCCCGGCGTCGGCGGCGACATGTGGATCATGGGTCTGGCCTTCTCCGGCTTCGGCACGATCCTCGGTGCGGTCAACTTCATCACCACGATCATCTGCATGCGCGCTCCGGGCATGACGATGTTCCGGATGTCGATCTTCGTCTGGAACGTCCTGCTGACCTCGGTGCTGGTCCTGCTGGCCTTCCCGGTGCTGGCCGCCGCGCTGTTCGCCCTGGAGGCGGACCGCAAGTTCGGGGCCCACGTCTTCGATCCCGCCAACGGCGGGGCGATGCTGTGGCAACACCTGTTCTGGTTCTTCGGCCACCCCGAGGTGTACATCATCGCGCTGCCGTTCTTCGGCATCGTGTCGGAGATCATCCCGGTCTTCAGCCGCAAGCCGATGTTCGGCTACTCCGGCCTGATCGCGGCCACCATCGGGATCGCCGGTCTGTCCGTGACGGTGTGGGCGCACCACATGTACGTCACCGGGCAGGTGCTGCTGCCGTTCTTCTCCTTCATGACCTTCCTGATCGCGGTCCCGACCGGTGTGAAGTTCTTCAACTGGGTCGGCACCATGTGGAAGGGCTCGCTGAGCTTCGAGACGCCGATGCTCTGGACGGTCGGCTTCCTGGTCACCTTCCTCTTCGGTGGTCTGACCGGTGTCCTGCTGGCCTCGCCGCCGATCGACTTCCACGTCTCGGACTCGTACTTCGTCGTCGCCCACTTCCACTACGTGGTCTTCGGCACCGTCGTCTTCGCGATGTTCGCCGGCTTCCACTTCTGGTGGCCGAAGATGACCGGCAAGATGCTGGACGAGCGCCTCGGCAAGATCACCTTCTGGACGCTGTTCTTCGGCTTCCACGCGACCTTCCTGGTGCAGCACTGGCTCGGCGCCGAGGGCATGCCCCGCCGCTACGCCGACTACCTGGCCTCGGACGGCTTCACCACGCTGAACACCGTCTCGACCATCGGCTCCTTCGTGCTCGGCCTGTCGATCCTGCCGTTCCTCTACAACGTCTGGAAGACCGCCAAGTACGGCGAGAAGGTCACCGCGGACGACCCGTGGGGCTTCGGCCGCTCCCTGGAGTGGGCGACCTCCTGCCCGCCGCCGCGGCACAACTTCCTCACCCTGCCCCGGATCCGCTCCGAATCCCCGGCCTTCGACCTCCACCACCCGGAGATCGCCGCGCTGGACTACCTGGAGAACCACGGCGAGCCGGCCAAGCACCTCGCGGGTGTGACCCCGGCGAAGTACGACGCCCCGAAGCTCAGCAAGGGCAAGCAGGAGGGTGACGCCTGATGAAGGAACAGGGAAAGATCTTCCTGGGCCTGTCGGTCTTCGTGCTGGCGATGGCCATCACGTACGGCCTGTGGACCAACAACGCGAAGGACGGCCCGGGCCTGGAGGCGGCGGGCACCACCGCGCTGTTCCTGGCCTTCGGCCTCTGCGCCTTCATCGGGTACTACCTCGCCTTCACCGCCCGCCGGGTGGACAGCGGCGCGGGTGACAACCCCGAGGCCGAGGTCGCGGACGACGCCGGCGAGCTGGGCTTCTTCGCCCCGCACAGCTGGCAGCCGCTCTCGCTGGCGCTCGGTGGCGCGCTGGCCTTCCTGGGCGTGATCTTCGGCTGGTGGCTGATGTTCTGGGCCGCCCCGATCATCCTGATCGGCATCTTCGGATGGGTCTTCGAGTTCTACCGGGGCGAGAACCAGAACCAGTAGGTTCCGCCTCAGGAGACAGGGCCGGTCCTCCCGAAAGGGGAGGACCGGCCCTGCTGCGTCCCGGGGGTGACCGACTCACTCCCCCGGGTGAACGCGGGGCCGCTCGGATGTCGCTCGTTCCAGGGTGTTCCTACGATCTGATCAATCGTACGAATCGTGCGAACCCCTCGGAGGCGGTCATGGCCGACAGGCGCGGAATCGCAGGCATCGGCAGTATCTCGCTGGCCCTGGCAGTACTGGCCCCGCTGGCCGCCTGCTCCTCCGGCGGGGACGAGGCCGCCGGGCCGCACCGGATCGACGCGGGCCCCCTCGTCCACCTCTCGGCCGAGGACAAGGCCGACCCCTCCAAGCCGGTCACCGTCACCGCGGTGGCGGGCAGCCGGCTCACCGACGTCACCGTGGTCGGCCCGGACGGCCGGGTGGTCGAGGGCAAGCTCGCCGACGACCAGCACAGCTGGCAGACCACCGGCCGGTTGAAGGCGAACACCGCGTACACCGTGCGGATCTCCGCCGACGACGGCCGGAACGGGCGCGGCGACACCACCCAGAACTTCTCCACCCTGGCCGCCCAGCGCCTGCTCACCGCCAAGCTCGGCCCGGACTCCTCGGGCAGCGGCGTCTACGGGGTGGGCCAGCCGCTCACCGTGCAGCTCTCCGAGCCGGTGAAGGACCCCCAGGCCCGCCAGGAGGTCGAACGGGCGCTGACCGTGACCTCCCAACCGGCCGTCACCGGCGCCTGGTACTGGGTGGACGACAAGAACCTGCACTTCCGCCCGGAGGACTACTGGCCGGCCGGCACGACCGTCTCGCTGGCCTTCGAGGGCACCGGCAGCCGGATCTCGGACGGCCTCTACGGCGGCGACCGCAGCGCACTGCGGCTGCGGATCGGCGCGCGGGTCGAGTCGGTGATCGACGCGGCCGCCCACGAACTCACCCTCAAGCGTGACGGCGAGACGGTCCGGAGCATCCCGGTCACCACCGGCAAGCCCGGCTTCGACACCCGCAACGGCATCAAGGTGGTGCTCGGCCAGGAGCGTTCCGTCCGGATGAACGGCGAGACGATCGGCATAGCGGCCGGCAGCTCCGAGGCGTACGACCTCGAGGTGCTGTGGGCCACCCGGGTGACCTGGAGCGGCGAGTACGTCCACGCGGCGCCCTGGTCGGTCGGCTCGCAGGGCTACGAGAACGTCAGCCACGGCTGTACCGGGATGAGCACCGACAACGCCAAGTGGTTCTACGACAACACCCGGGTGGGGGACCTGGTGACGGTGGTGAACAGCCGCGGCGCCACCATGGAGCCCTTCGGCAACGGCTTCGGGGACTGGAACGTCTCCTGGACGGACTGGGTCAAGCACAGCGCCCTCGGACAGCCCCTCAGCACCACCGTCCCGGCCGGCCAGGCCCCCGCCGCGGGGATGATGCGGCCCGAGGTGTAGGGCGTGTCTGACAATTCCCGCCGGGCGCGCGACGCCGGGGCACGCACCTCGCCGCGTTGTCGTCAGTCGCCGATGCTCCGCATGGACTCCCTCCTCCGCCTTGCGATGCACGCACCCCAACGCCGCGCGCTGATCCGACGCGAATTGTCAGACACGCCCTAGGGCACCTCCGGTGGTTCGGGAGGGCCCTCAGGCCTCCGGGTAGGCCAGGCCCAGGGCGGTGACCACGGCGGCCAGGGCGTCCGGGTGGGACAGGCCCAGCCGGTTCGCGCGTTCGGCGTACTCGGTGGCGGCCTCGGCGGCCAGCCGGTGGGCGGCGTCCCCGGCGGCCGCGATCAGGGTGCCGCGCCGGCCGTGGGTCTCCACCACGCCGTCCGCCTCCAGCTCCTTGTAGGCCCGGGCGACCGTTCCGGCGGCCAGCCCCAGCTCCTCGGCGAGGGCCCGGACGGTAGGCAGCCGCAGCCCGGTCGGCAGCGCGCCGGAGCGGGCCTGCTCGGCGATCTGGGCGCGGATCTGCTCGTACGGGGGAGTGGCGGCGGCGGGGTCGACGGACAGCTGCACGGGTGGCTCCTGGGGCGCGGCGGGTGCGGGGCTGGCAGATGGGGGCAAAGCCCGAGGGCCGCCGACCAGATGAACTCTGGTCAGCGGCCCTCGGGATGACGCGGGTGCGTACGGGATCAGTGGTGGCCGTGGCCGCTGGTGATCTCGTGGTGCTCCTCGGCGGTGGGCTTGGGGATCTGGCTGCCCTCGCCGTAGAAGCCGCGGGAGAGCTTGGCCCGGGTGCGGGTGAGCGCGCCGGCCTTGCGGGCCACGCCGTTCTCGTCCGTCTGGGCCGGCAGCTCGACCGGCTGGTTCTGCTCGTGCGCCGTGAGGGTGTGCAGGTCCTTCTGCGGCAGCTGGGCGTGCACCTCGATGAACTCACCGTGCGGCAGGCGCTTGATGACGCCGGTCTCGCGGCCGTGCAGCACCTTCTCCTTGTCACGGCGCTGGAGGCCGAGGCACCAGCGCTTGGTGACGATGAAGGTGATGACCGGCACCACGAAGAAGCCGGCGCGCACGAAGTAGGTGATCGAGTTGATCGACAGGTGCAGGTGGGTGGCGAACAGGTCGTTGCCACCACCGACCAGCAGCACCAGGTACAGGCTGATCCAGGCGGCACCCAGGGCGGTGCGGACCGGGGCGTTGCGCGGGCGGTCCAGGATGTGGTGCTCGCGCTTGTCGCCGGTGATCCAGCCCTCGATGAACGGGTAGACCGCGATCGCGACCAGGACCAGCGGGAAGATCATCAGCGGGACGAAGACACCCAGGTTCAGGGTGTGGCCCCACAGGCTGATCTCCCAGCCCGGCATGACGCGGATCAGACCCTCGGAGAAGCCCATGTACCAGTCGGGCTGGGCGTCGGTCGACACCTGGTCCGGACGGTACGGGCCGTACGCCCAGATCGGGTTGATCGTGGCGATCGCCGAGATGGCGGCGATGATGCCGAAGACCAGGAAGAAGAAGCCACCGGCCTTGGCCATGTAGACCGGCATCAGCGGCATGCCGACGACGTTCTTCTCGGTCTTGCCCGGGCCCGCCCACTGGGTGTGCTTGTGGTAGAAGACCAGGATCAGGTGCGCGACCAGCAGGCCGAGCATGATGCCCGGGATCAGCAGGACGTGGATGGTGAAGAACCGCGGCACGATGTCGTGGCCGGGGAACTCGCCCCCGAACAGGAACATCTGGATGTAGGTGCCGACCAGCGGGACCGCGAGGATCGCGCCTTCCATGAAGCGGATACCGGTGCCCGACAGCAGGTCGTCCGGCAGCGAGTAGCCGAAGAAGCCGTCGAACATGCCGAGGACCAGTAGCAGGAAGCCGAAGACCCAGTTGATCTCGCGCGGCTTGCGGAACGCGCCCGTGAAGAACACGCGCATCATGTGCACGAGCATCGCGGCCACGAAGACCAGGGCGGCCCAGTGGTGGATCTGGCGGATCAGCAGACCGCCGCGGATCTCGAAGCTGATGTCCACCGTCGAGGCGTACGCCTCGGACATCCCGATGCCCTTGAGCGGCACGTACGAGCCGTTGTAGACGACCTCGGCCATCGACGGCTTGAAGAACAGCGTCAGGTAGACACCGGTCAGGATGATGATGACGAAGGTGTAGAGGCAGATCTCGCCCAGCATGAAGGACCAGTGGTCCGGGAAGATCTTGCGCAGGTTGGCCTTGGCGAGGGAGTAGATCCCCAGCCGGCCGTCCGTCCAGTCAGCCGCGGACTCCCACTTGTTGGCGGGGTTCGCGCGCGTGCTGGAGGGCTTGGCGGCACCGGTCTTGGTGCTGCTCGCGCTACTCATCGAGCACGCTCCCAGAAGCTCGGGCCGACAGGCTTCTCGAAGTCGCCGGTGGCGACCAGGTTGCCCTTGTCGTCAGTGGTGATCTTCAGCTGCGGCAGCGGGTGGCCGGCCGGGCCGAAGATGACGCGCGCGCCGTCCGCCAGGTCGAAGGTCGACTGGTGGCAGGGGCAGAGCGCGTGGTGGGTCTGCTGCTCGTACAGGCTGATCGGGCAGCCGACGTGGGTGCAGATCTTGGAGTAGGCGAGGATGCCCTCGAAACCCAGCTCCTTGGACTTGTCGTCCTTGATGTCCTCCGGCGCGATGCGCACCAGCATCAGGGCGTCCTTGGCGATGCGCTGCTGGAAGTCCTCGTCGTGCGTGGTGAGGCCCTCCGGCATCGCGAAGGTCAGCGAGCCGATCACGAGGTCCTCGGGCTTCATCGGCTGCATGGTGCTCATGTTGACGAGCTGCAGCGGCTTGGCCGGGGTGGCCTCCTTCCAGCCCGTCTCCTGGAGCTTCTTCTCCGGCAGCGGGCCCAGGTCGCGGAGCAGGACCACGCCGGAGAGCGGGACCAGCGCCATCGACCCGATGAGGGTGTTGCGGATCATCTTGCGGCGGCCGAAGCCGGACTCGGCGGCACCGGTCTTGAACTGCTCGATGACGTCGTTGCGGACCTCGTCGGAGGCCTCGATCGGGTGACGCTCGGCGGGCAGCTCGACGTCCGACATCAGGGTGCGGGCCCAGTGGACCGCGCCCGCGCCGATCATGAACAGCGCGACGCCCAGGGTCAGGCCGAGCGCGAAGTTCAGCGCGCTGACGTGGCCCAGCGGGAAGATGTAGACGATCTTGTCCGGGTCGATCGCCACGTACGAGGCGATGAAGCCGATCGTCGCGAGCATCGAGACCACGAACATCAGCGAGACCTGACGCTCGGCCCGCTTGGCGGCCCGCTCGTCGATGTCGGTGCGACGGGGCTCGTGGGCCGGCAGGCCCGGGTCGGCGAACGGGTTGCCGTGGTCGGCCACCTCGCCGGCGGAGCCGTGCGGCTCCGGGAGCTTCTCTTCTGACATGTCGTGGCTCATGACTTCTTGGCCTTGGTGGTGTGGGCGGCGACCCAGATCGCGACCGCGATGAGCGTGCCGAGGCCGAAGATCCAGCCGAACAGACCCTCGGTCACCGGACCGAGGCTGCCCAGGGTGAGACCGCCGGGGTTGGGCTCATCGTTGGTGGTGTGGCGGACGAAGGCCACGATCTGCTTCTTCTGCTCCTCGGGCATGGTGCTGTCCGGGAACGACGGCATGTTCTGCGGGCCGGTCTGCATGGCCTCGTAGATGTGCTTGGCGTCCACGCCCTCCAGCGACGGGGCGTACTTGCCCTTCGTCAGGGCACCGCCCTGGCCGGCGAAGTTGTGGCACTGGGCGCAGTTGGTGCGGAACAGCTCGCCACCCTTGGAGATGTCGTCCGGGTTGGTCGAGGTGTACTGCTTCGCGTCCGGCGTGGTCGGGCCGGGGCCGAGCGACTGGACGAACGCGGCGAGCTGGTCGATCTCGCTCTGGCTGTAGATGGCCTTCTTGCGCGGCACCTGGGCACCGGGCTGCTGGGCCGGCATGCGACCGGTGCCGACCTGGAAGTCGACAGCGGCGGAGCCCACGCCGACCAGGCTCGGACCGTCACTGCTGCCCTGGCCGTTCAGGCCGTGGCAGGAGGAGCAGCCCACGGCGAAGAGCTTCTTGCCCTCATCGATCGCGAGCGACTGCGCGGCGACGTCGGCCTGCGCCTTGTCGGCGGGCGCGAACGCGGCGTACAGCCCCCCGGTTGCCGCCAGGGCGAGAAGTAGGACGACCAGCGCCGCCAATGGGTGGCGCCGTCGTGCGGAGAGCTTTTTCACGGAATAACCCCGGTGTCAGGATCTGGTCGACTGGTGGGTGCACCCGGCGGCCGGTCTGGCCGGCACGAGGTTGCCTGTCCAAGGCTGCGCGCGCGGTCGGTCGGTGGGAGCGTCGGCACCGGCAGAAGCGGCCCGTCGCCGGTGAGGGCGGGGGCCGCTGCCGGTGGCCAGCGACCTGATCAGCTGGTTACTTGATCAGGTAGATGGTCGCGAACAGGCCGATCCACACGACGTCGACGAAGTGCCAGTAGTAGGACACGACGATCGCGGCGGTGGCCTGCTCGTGCGTGAAGCGCTTGGCTGCGTACGTCCGTCCCAGGACTAGCAGGAAGGCGATCAGACCGCCCGTCACGTGCAGACCGTGGAAGCCGGTGGTCAGGTAGAACACCGTGCCGTACGGGTCCGAGGACAGCGAGAGGCCGTCGTTCTTGACCAGCTCGGTGTACTCGTAGACCTGTCCGCCGATGAAGATCGCGCCCATGAAGAACGTCAGGGCAAACCACCCGCGGAGCTTCTTCACATCACCGCGCTCGGCGGCGAACACGCCGAGCTGGCAGGTGAGCGAGGAGAGCACCAGGATCGTGGTGTTGACCGAGGAGAACGTCACGTTGAGGGCGTGCGCCTTCTCGGCCCAGAACTCGGCTCCCTTGACGGAGCGGAGCGTGAAGTACATCGCGAAGAGGGCCGCGAAGAACATCAGCTCGGAACTGAGCCAGACGATCGTTCCGACGCTGACCATGTTCGGTCGATTGACCGATCCGTGCGCGTGCCCGGTTTCTGTTGCTGTTGCTGTCGCCACGACGGACATTATGTCGGTCCCTTATTCCGTCTTCACGTCGGGGGGTGTCCCTCGGAGTGTCCGGTGCGTGCGGTATGCCCGCTTGACGGGCGACGGGGGGTCCGGACGGAGGCTGAGCAGCGGCGTGTCCCTTTTCTGACGGTTCCTCGGAGGGGCCCGCGACCCCGTTGCCCGGCGCGTCGTTGCACGGTCGGCCCAGTGCCGTGCCGTAGGGGGACGGGATGCCGCACGGCCGTCCGGGTGGACCGGGCGGGTCCGGGCGGGTCCGGGTGACGGGCCGTCCTCCGAGCGGGTGAGTCACGGGCGCGGCGGCTTGAGGGGGAACGTGCGCGAGGGGGACCGGCGACGGGGGAAACGGGAGTAGCATCCGGATCAGGTGAACGTGGTCCGGATCACACTTGAGGGAGCAGGGTCCATGGCGTACACGACCGACGAGACGCTCACCGTCCTCGTCTACAGCGACGACCGCAACACCCGCGAGCAGGTGCTGACGGCGCTCGGCCGTCGCCCTGCCGAGGATCTTCCGGAGCTGTCCTACCTCGAATGCGCGACCACCCCCGCGGTGCTCAAGGCGTTGGAGAAGGGCGGCGTCGACCTCTGCGTGCTGGACGGCGAGGCGGTGCCGGCCGGCGGCCTCGGCCTCGGGCGCCAGCTCAAGGACGAGATCTACGGGTGCCCGCCGGTGCTGGTGCTGATCGGCCGGCCGCAGGACTCCTGGCTCGCCGCCTGGAGCCGGGCCGATGCCGCGATCTCCCGCCCGGTCGACCCGGTGGCGCTGGCCGAGGCGGTCGCCACCCTGCTGCGGGCCCGGCTGGCCAAGCGGGCCCCGGCCACGCGTTGAGCGGTGCCGTCTCAGTACTGGAGATGAGGGCGCCGTAGGCGCCCCGCCGCTCGATAGGCTGGCTCCATCCGTACGGACGTCCCCCCTCGCGGGGGAACCGACAACAGCTGGAGTCAGCCATGGTGAACGTGAACCCTGCGAACGGTGGTACCGACCCCGCGCAGGTGGTCCGCACCTGGCCGGACCTCCTGGCGGCTCTGTTGAAGGGGGAGGACCTCGACCGCTCGTCCACCGCGTGGGCGATGGACCGGATCATGAGCGGCGAGGCGTCCCCCGTCCAGGTGGCCGGGTTCATGGTGGCGCTGCGGGCCAAGGGCGAGACGGTCGACGAGATCGCCGGCCTGGTGGACGCGATGTACGACCACGCCGAGCCGCTGGACATCCCCGGCCCGGCGGTCGACATCGTCGGTACCGGCGGGGACCGGGCGAAGACCGTCAACATCTCGACCATGTCGGCGATCGTCGCCGCGGCGGCCGGGGCCAAGGTGGTCAAGCACGGCAACCGGGCGGCCTCCTCCTCCAGCGGCTCCTCGGACGTGCTGGAGAAGCTCGGGGTGGCGCTGGACCTCTCCTCCCGGCGGGTGGCCCAGGTGGCCGAGGAGGTCGGGCTCACCTTCTGCTTCGCGGCGAAGTTCCACCCCTCGATGCGGCACGCCGCCACCGCGCGGCGCGACCTCGGGGTGCCCACCGCCTTCAACATCCTCGGCCCGCTGACCAACCCGGCGAGGGTCACCTCGCACGCGATCGGCTGCTTCGACACCCGGCTGGCCGGGCTGATCGCCGGGGTGCTCGCCCGGCGCGGGGCGACCGCGCTGGTGTTCCGCGGCGACGACGGGCTGGACGAGCTGACCATCACCACCACCTCGCGGGTCTGGCTGGTGCGCGACGGCGTGGTCACCGAGACCACCTTCGACCCGCGGGACGTCGGCATCGAGCTGGTCGGCATCGAGGCGCTGCGCGGGGCCGACGCCGCGTACAACGCCGAGGTCGCGCGCCGGCTGCTGGCCGGGGAGCGCGGGCCGGTGCGGGACGCCGTCCTGCTGAACACGGCGGCGGCGCTGGTCGCACTGGACCTGGGCGACGCCCCGCTGGCGGAGCAGCTCGCGGCGGGCATGGCGCGGGCGGCCGAGGCGATCGACTCCGGCCGGGCGCAGGACCTGCTGCGGCGTTGGTCGGAGGCCACCAGCCGGATCTGAGGCGGTAGTTGGGGCCCGTGCCGATTCGTCGGCACGGGCCCTTCGTGTCCGCCCCGATGTACCCGCCCCGAGCCGAAGGGGCGCGCCGGTGCCGAAAGTCGAGGAGCGACAAGCGAGATGGGGGTCCCCCCGGCCGGAGGCTGGGGGAGAGCGCGGGAGCGACGACCGTCGGCACCGGGTCCGAGCGCCCCGGAGGCGAGCGGGCGAAGACACAGTCCGGATGGTGGATGCCTGTTTGACCGTCCGACGTACCCGACCTAGAGTCTTCGCCAGGTCATGAGTGACAGCGTCAAGCCCCAGCTGGCTGTCCGGCAACCCTCCGTCCGTGGCGGGGTGCCCTGGGTGAGGACCGGGTCGCCGGGCAAGCCGTCCGCGCGACAAGCGCGGACACCGGACGATCTGCACTCCCGGGGTCCCTTACCCCGTGAAGGAGTGCATCCCCATGTCCCTCTCCCTCGGAACCACCGCCCCGCTCGCCGTCCTCGGCCACGACGTCGAGGTCCCGCTCGTCAGCGGTGAGAAGGTCGGCTACGCGGCGCTCGACTACGCGGCCAGCGCGCCGGCGCTCCAGCGGGTGTGGGACGACGTCGCCGCCTACGCCCCCTACTACGGCAGCGTGCACCGCGGCGCCGGCTACCTCTCCCAGCTGTCCACCGACCTGTTCGAGCAGAGCCGCCGGACCGTCGCCGAGTTCCTCGACCTGCGCGCGGGCGACCAGGTGGTCTTCACCCGCGCCACCACCGACTCGCTCAACCTGCTGGCCGCCGCCGTCCCGGCCGGCACCCGGGTGTTCGCCTTCGAGACCGAGCACCACGCCTCGCTGCTGCCGTGGGCGCACGCCGGGCTGGAGGTCGGCTACCTGCGGGCGCCGCGCTCGCGGGCCGAGGCGGTGGCCGCGCTGGAGGAGGCGCTGGCCGCGGCGCCGGAGGGCCCGAAGCTGCTGTGCGTCACCGGCGCCTCGAACGTGACCGGCGAGCTGTGGCCGGTCGCCGAACTGACCGGGACCGCGCACCGGTACGGCGCCCGGGTGGTGCTGGACGCCGCCCAGCTGGCCCCGCACCACCGGGTCTCGGTGCGCGAGCTGGGCGTCGACTGGATCGCCTTCTCCGGCCACAAGCTGTACGCGCCGTTCGGCGCCGGGGTGCTGGCCGGCCGCTCCGACTGGCTGGACGCGGCCGAGCCCTACCTGGCCGGCGGCGGGGCGACCCGGACGGTGGCCCGGGAGCTGGACGGCTCGGTGGCGGTGCAGTGGCACACCGGCCCGGCCCGGCACGAGGCCGGCTCGCCGAACGTCATCGGCGCCTACGCGATCGCCTCGGCCTGTCGGGCGCTCACCGAGGCCGGCTTCGACGCGCTGGAGGCCCGGGAGCGGGAGCTGGTCGAGCGGCTGACGGCGGGGCTGGCGGAGATCCCCGAGGTCCGGGTGCTGAACCTGTTCGGGGCGGGCTCGGCCCGGGTGGGCGTGCTGTCCTTCGTCGTCCGGGGCTGGAACAGCTCGCACTTCGCGGCCGCGCTGTCCGCCGAGTACGGCATCGGCGTGCGCGACGGACTGTTCTGCGCGCACCCGCTGGTGCGCACCCTGCTCGGTGACGAGGACTCGGCGCCCTCCGAGTGCGGGGCGCCCGAGCCCTCGCTGCCCGGTGAGCGCAGCCTGAACGCGATCCGGGTGAGCTTCGGGGCCGGCACGCCGGACGAGCACGTCGAGCGCTTCCTGGCCGCGGTCCGCGAGCTGGTCACGGACGGCGCGGCGTGGAACTACCGCAACGAGGGCGGCCGTTGCGTCGCCGACACGCGCCGCGCGGGCTGAGTCCTACTCGTCCAGGCCGAGGGCGAAGGCCGCTTCCAGGTCGTGCTGGGAGTAGGTGCGGAAGGCGATCTGGGTCTCCGTGTGGGCCACACCCGGGACCTTGTTGAGCCGGCCCGGGATGACCTCGGCCAGGTCGTCGTGGCGGCGCACCCGGACCATCG
The DNA here is from genome assembly GCF_044760155.1 of Kitasatospora sp. NPDC098652. Taxonomy (NCBI): domain Bacteria; kingdom Bacillati; phylum Actinomycetota; class Actinomycetes; order Kitasatosporales; family Streptomycetaceae; genus Kitasatospora; species Kitasatospora sp. NPDC098652. The sequence continues at coordinate 68,221 of NZ_JBIWAQ010000016.1, read as the reverse complement.
CCACCAGGTCGTATCCGCCGGTCACCGAGTACACCTCGCTGACGCCCTCGATCGCGGCGATGGCCTCGGCGATCTCGGGGATGCGGTCGACACTGGTCTTGATCAGGACGATGGCGGTGATCACAGTTCGGGCTCCTTGATGCGGGTGCGGCCAGCGTATCGGGCCTCAGCCGGGGCGTCTCGGGGGGTGGCCGACCACGGTGCAGGCGTACAGGAAGCCCGCGGAGAAGCCGATCACGTGCACCAGGTAGGCGACCCCGGGCCCGGCCGAGTGCACCGACCACCACTGCAGGGCGAACCAGAGGCCGAGCACCAGCCAGGCCGGGAAGCGCAGCGGGAGGAAGAGGAGCAGCGGGACGAGGGTGGTCACCCGGGCCCGCGGGTGGAAGCGCAGGTAGGCGCCGAGCACGGCGGAGATCGCGCCCGAGGCGCCGATCAGGACCCGGGTGGAGTCGGGCGCGTGCGACTCGGCGAGCGCGAAGCCGTACGAGGCGGTGCAGCCGGCGGCCAGGTAGAAGAGGAGGTACCTGGCCCGGCCGACCCGGCGTTCCACGGTCGGGCCGAAGACGTGCAGGAAGAGCAGGTTGCCCAGCAGGTGCAGCCAGCCGGCGTGCAGGAAGAGGCCGGTGAGGGCGGACACCGCCGGGTGCTTGCCCGGGGTGGGGGCGGCGGGGCAGCCGGGGACCGGGTCGGGGGCCTCGGCCAGCTGCCCGGCGGTCAGCGGGTGGCCGGTCAGCAGTTCGGCGGGGACGGCGCCCCAGCGCTGCTCGTACCGCTGCTCGGCGCAGATCCGGGTCTGGCCGGTGCCGTACAGGGGGTTGAGGCCGGCCGCCGGGCCGAGCAGGAAGACCAGGGTGTTGACCGCGATCAGGGCGTAGGTGACCGCCGGGGCGGGCAGCGCCGGGCGGCCGTCCCGCGCATCGGTGTGGTCGGGGGCCGTGAGCGCCATGCGGCCAAGCATCCCTCCGGGCGCGGCAGGTGACACGGCGGTTTACGGCAGGTGGACTACTGGGCCGTCCGGCGGGGCGGGACGGGCTCCGGTCATCTCGGCTGACCGGTGGTCCTGGTGGTTGCCCCAGGCAATAGGCTTGGGGCGGGCATTCCCGCCTCCCGCCGCCGACGCCGGGGCTCCGGGGGGAGCGCCTCGCCCGCCCAGGGACCAGCCGAGAGGACCCCCCGATGACCGTCGCCGCTCCGACCGCCGAGACGCGCTGGCGCTGCACGCTGTGCGGCAACCTCACCCGCTTCGACGTGACCCGCTCCGCGCGGGTGACCGAGTTCCTGCACTTCGACCTGGCCGGCGAATCCCGGGTCGAGGAGACCGAGGTGCACAGCGAGACCGTGGAGTCGGTGCGCTGCCGCTGGTGCAACGCGGTGGACCAGGTCGAGCTGGTGGCCCGTCCGGGTGCCGAGGGCGTGGAGGCCCCCGCCGCGCAGGGCTGACCCCGCCGGTGCGGTGGGCGGTGCGCGACGCCGCCGTCCACCGCACGGGACAATACAGACAAGACGCACGGAGCGTGACGACAGGGGCGGCCGCGGCCGCACCCGCTGGACCAGGATCGGAGCCGAGGACGTGGTGGACGCAGCGAGGGAGCCCGGCGAAGCGCAGGGGCTTCAGCCCGCTGCGCCGGCACCGGAGCCGGCCGCCGAGCCGGGCCCGTCCGAGACCGACCTCCCGGAGGGCCCCGGCGCGGCCCCGGCCGGTGCGGGTGCCGAGCGGGCGGCCGAGAAGCTGGACCGGCCGCTGCCCGAGGGGGTGCGCCGGCGGGTGGTCGGGCTGGCCTCGGACGCGCTGGGCGGGCTGCCGCCCGGGGAGCTGCCGCAGAGCCTGCGTCAGTACGTCAAGTTCACCCCCGCGCGGCGGGCCAAGTACGCGGCCACCGCGCTGGCGGCGGCGCTGGAGTCCGAGCCGGCCTTCCGGGTGCGGATAGCGGAGCGGCTGCGGCTGGGCCAGCCGGACCTGGTGAAGGCGCTGGAGTCGGGGACCGTCCCCGGCGCCGCCGATCCGATGGACGTCGCCGCCGCCGCCTACCTGGTGCGCTCGCCCGGCTGGAGCCGACTGGTCGCCGAGGCGGGCGAGGAGGCCGAGCGGGCCGGCGCCGAGGACGCGGCGGCGGAGGCCTCCCGGCTGGTGGAGAAGCTCCAGGCCGAGCTGGCCGAGGTGCGGGCCGCGGCGCGCGCGGACCTGGAGCGCCAGCGCGCGGAGTTCGAGGGCGTCCGGCGGGAGGCCGAGTCGCTGCGCAAGAAGGTGCGGTCGCTGGAGAGCGACACCCGGCGGGCGCAGGCCGAGACCCGGCGGGTGACCGGGGAGCTGGAGGCGGCGAGGGCGCAGGCCGCCGGGGAGCGCAGTGCGGCCGAGTCCGAGGCGCGGCGGCTGCGGCACCGGGTGTCCGAACTGGAGACCGCGGTCGAGCAGGGCCGCCGTTCGGCCCGGGAGGGCCGCAGCGTCGAGGACATGCGGCTGCGGCTGCTGCTGGACACCGTGCTGCAGTCGGCGCAGGGCCTGCAGCGGGAGCTGGCCCTGCCGGTCTCCCAGATCCGCCCGGCGGACCTGGTGGAGGCGGTGGTGCCGGGGGCGGCCTCGCCGCACGACGTGGCCCGGCGCGGCCTGGCCGAGGACGACCCGGCGCTGCTGGACCAGCTGCTGGCGATCCCGCAGGTGCACCTGGTGGTGGACGGCTACAACGTGACCAAGACCGGGTATCCGGCGCTGCCGCTGGAGCAGCAGCGGATCCGGCTGCTGGGCGGGCTGGCGATGCTGGCCCAGCGCACCCAGGCGGAGGTCACCTGTGTGTTCGACGGGCAGGACCTGGACGTACCGGTCATCATGGCGCCGCCGCGCGGGGTCCGGGTACGGTTCAGCCGGACCGGCGAGACCGCGGACGAGCTGATCCGCCGTCTGGTCCGGGCCGAGCCGCAGGGCCGTCCGGTGGTGGTGGTCTCCACCGACCGGGAGGTCGCGGAGGGCGTGCGGAAGGCGGGTGCGCGCCCGGTGGCCTCGGTGCTGCTGCTGAACCGGCTGGCCCGGCCCTGAGCTGGGGCCGGAGGCGGTGACGGCAGGTCAGTGGGGTTTCCGTGCGGGTGTGCGGATCCGGTGAAGTCAGTGGGGGAAGCGGAGTTCACGCCTTCGGGGGAGTGGCAAAACGGGTAGATCTTCACTAGGGTCTGGCGTCAAACCTATTTTCCGGAATCTCACCTGATCAGGTGAGTCCGATGGAAGAAGGAGCCGGTCTCTTGGCCTCCCACCGCCGTCCGAAGCAGCCCAGCCGCGCACGGGTCTCCGTGCTCACCGCTGCTGCTGCGACCGCGGTCGCCCTCTCCGCGCAGGTCGCCGCGCACGCGGCGCCGCAGCCGAACAAGAGCGACGTCAAGGCGCAGATCGACCAGCTCCAGCAGGAGCAGGAGCAGGCGGCCGAGAAGTACAACGGCGCCAAGGAGCGTGCCGACCAGCTCCGCAAGCAGGCCGACCAGCTCCAGGACCAGGTGGCCCGCAGCCAGGACCAGATGAGCCAGCTCCAGGTGGGCCTGGCCCAGGTCGCGGGCGAGCAGTACCGCACCGGTGGCATCGACCCGTCCGTGCAGCTGATGCTCTCCTCCGACCCGTCCGGCTACCTGGACAAGGCGTCGAGTGTCCAGCAGGCCAGCACCACCCAGACCGAGGCGCTCAAGGGCCTGCTCGACCAGCAGCGCCGGCTGGACCAGGAGAAGGCCGAGGCGGCCGCCGTGCTCGCCTCCCTGGACTCCACCACCAAGGACCTCAACCAGGCCAAGGCGGACGTCAACACCAAGTTGAAGGCCGCCCAGGACCTGCTGAACTCGCTCAGCGCCGCCGACCGGGCCGCGCTCCGGGCCCAGCAGCAGCAGGACGACCGCGCCTCCCGCGGCGCCGACCGGGTCGACCTCAGCAACCTGCCGCCGGCCAGCGGCTACGCCGCCGTGGCGGTGGCCAAGGCGATGAGCAAGCAGGGCTCGCCGTACGTCTGGGGCGCCACCGGGCCCTCCACCTTCGACTGCTCGGGCCTGATGGTCTGGGCGTACGGTCAGGCCGGCGTCTCGCTGCCGCGCACCTCGCAGGAGCAGGGCCACATCGGGACCGCCGTGACGCTGGCCACCGCCCAGCCGGGCGACCTGGTGATCTACGGCGGCGACATGCACCACGTCGGGATGTACATCGGCAACGGCATGGTGGTCCACGCGCCGCACACCGGTGACGTGGTGAAGGTGATGAAGGCCGACGCGATGCCGATCAACACGATCCGCCGGATCTGACGCCCCGGCACCACCCCGAGGGCCGGTTCCGGCCCTGTGATCCGCGCCACCTCCGATCGGGGGTGGCGCTTCGGGTGTGGGTCCCCGATGGGCCGGACGGTGAGAGTCGATCAGCTTTGCGTGCGGCGCTGATCACCATCAGTCATTTTCACAAAAGAACATGGGTAATCTTCCGTCTTTTTTCTGACAAGGATTTGAACCGATCACGGTTCAGTTACTAGGGTCGTGCCCCGAACCACCGCACAGTCGATCACCCAGCCCGGGTGGCGGCGGTGGTTACCGCCGAGTTCGCGAAACAGCGGGGCAGGTCGGAACGACTGCCCGACAGGGGAGCCCAGTAGTCGGGGGCGCTGCGGAGCGGAGCCGGGGAACCACACGTTCCTCCGGGGTGAATCGGCGCCAGGTCGGCCGTAGGTGAGGCCGGTGAGGCGTCGTAGGGCATGCTTCCGGCCCGAACCCGTCAGCTCACCCGGTAGGCGGGAGTAGGAAGAAGGAGTCCGCCTTCGTGGCGTCCCATCGTCGTCCCAAGCCCGCCAGCCGTACCCGCGTCTCGATCCTGACCGGTTTCGCCGCCGCGGCCGTCGCCCTCTCCGCGCAGTCCGGCGCGCACGCCGACCCGCAGCCGACCAAGGACCAGGTCAAGGAGCAGGTCGACCAGCTCAACGAGCAGGCCGAGCAGGCGACCGAGAAGTACAACGCCGCCCAGGAGAAGCAGCAGGAGCTGGAGAAGCAGGTCTCCGGCCTCCAGGACCAGGTGGCCCGGCAGCAGGCCCAGGTGACCGACCTCCAGGGCGGCCTGGCCGAGATCGCCGGCGAGCAGTACCGCAACGGGGGCATATCCCCGACGGTCCAGCTGATGTTCTCCTCCAGCCCGGACAACTTCCTCAACCAGGCCGGCGCGCTGAACCAGGCGGGCAGCACCCAGAAGAACCAGCTCAAGCAGCTGCAGGACCAGCAGCGCAAGCTGGACCAGGACCGCACCGAGGCCCAGGGCAAGCTCGGCGAGCTGGAGGCCACGACCCAGCAGCTGAAGGCCTCCAAGGACGAGGTCCAGAACAAGCTCAAGGCCGCCCAGGACCTGCTCAACACGCTGACCGAGCAGGAGCGCCAGGCGATCAAGGCGGCCGAGGAGAAGGCCGCGGCCGACGCCGCCGCGAAGGCCGCCGCCGCCAAGCCGGCCACCCCGGACCGTGCCTCGCGCGACAACAGCCGCAGCGACCTCGGCTCGGGCTCCACCGCCGCGCCGGTCAAGGTCGCCCCGGGCAGCTCGCACGGTGCCGCCGCGCTGGCCGCCGCCGCCACCAAGGTCGGCAGCCCGTACGTCTGGGGCGCCACCGGCCCCGGCTCCTTCGACTGCTCCGGCCTGATGGTCTGGGCGTTCAACCAGGCCGGGGTGTCGCTGCCGCGCACCTCGCAGGAGCAGGCCGGCGCCGGCACCCGGATCGGCTCGGACATCTCCCAGGCCCAGCCCGGCGACATGCTGATCTTCTACGGCGACGCCCACCACGTCGGCATCTACGCGGGCAACGGCCAGGTGCTGCACGCTCCCAAGCCGGGCGCGTCGGTGCGCTACGAGGCCGTCTCCAACATGCCGCTGTCCTCCATCGTGCGGGTCTGATCCCCACCCACGCGTTCACGGGCCCGGTCCTCCGTCACGGAGGGCCGGGCCTGCGGCTTTTCCGGCGGCTCGACCTGGTGTCCGATTAGGGGTCAAATATTCGGGTCGGTAGGGGTTTGGACTCACTTGCCCGGACTCGCTAACGTCTGCCACCGGACTCCCGCTCGACGGCCGCCCACCGGGGCGCGGCCGCGGGGCCGCGCCGCAGGACTGGAGCCGTTGCCGCCATGCCCGTGCACCGTCGTTCCCAACTGCTCGCCCGTGCGCTGGTACTGACCGCGGCCGCCACCACGGCCCTGGGTGTGGCGACCGCCGGCAGCGCCCAGGCCGCCCCCGGGGCGCCGGACGCGCCCGACCGCAAGGACGTCAAGGCCCAGGTCGAGCAGCTGTACGACGAGGCCGAACAGGCCTCGGAGAAGTACAACGCCGCGCAGGAGGCGCAGAAGCGGCTGCAGGGCGAGACCACGATCCTCCAGGGCGAGGTCGCCACCGCCCAGGATCAGCTCAACGAGCTGCGCGGGGACCTCGCCACGGTCGCCGGGGCCGAGTACCGGGGCGGCGGGATGACCCAGACCGCCCAGCTGATGCTCTCCAGCGACCCGGAGGCCTACCTCACCCGGGCCCGCACCCTCGGCCAGGCCGCCGAGCGCCAGCAGGAGACCCTGCACGAGCTGGTCACCCGTCAGCGCCGGCTCGACCAGCGCCGCACCGAGACCGCCGCCAAGCTCGCCGAGCTGGACGAGGCCCGCCGTTCGCTCGCCGACAGCAAGCAGCAGATCCAGCAGCGCCTCGCCACGGCGCAGAAGCTGCTCAACAGCCTGGGCGCCGCCGAGCGGAACCGGATGGTCGCCCAGGACGCCCGGGAGGCCGAGCAGCGCGCCACCCGCGGCACCGACCGGCTGGACCTCGGCAGCGCCCCGGCCGCCTCCGAACGCGGGGCGGCCGCGCTGGCCGCCGCGGTGCGGATGGTCGGCTCGCCGTACGTCTACGGATCCACCGGGCCGCGTGCCTTCGACTGTTCCGGTCTGATGTACTACAGCTGGCGGCAGGCCGGAGTGACCCTGCCGCGCACCTCGCAGGCCCAGGCGTACGCCGGGCAGCGGATCAGCCTCTCCGAAGCGCGGCCGGGAGACCTGGTGATCTTCTACCGGGACATGCACCACGTCGGGATGTACGCCGGCGGCGGAGTGATGGTGCACGCCCCGTACCCCGGCGCCAAGGTCCGGTACGAGAGCGTCAACGCGATGCCGGTCTCGGGAGTGGTCCGGCTCTGAGCACGACGCCCCCCGGGTCGGACGGTCCCCACCCGATAGACCCCGCGCGCCCGGTACTGTCCCGGCGCGGCGCGCTGCTGCTGGCGGCCGGCGGGCTGGTCCAGCTCTCGCTGCCCCCGGTGGCCCCGCCGCCGGGCGGGCGGGCCGTCGACCGGCGGGCCGAGGTCACCGCCCTGCTGGCGGCGCGGGCGCGCTCGCTGCCCGCCTGGTCGGGGCTCACCGGGGCCGAGGCGGCGTACCGGAACCTGGTGCTCTCGCCGCCCGCCGGGCCGGAGCGGCAGGACGCGTCCGTCGAGCTGGCGCTGCGGATCGCCGGGTACGACGAGTACCCGGTGGTGTACCCGCGCCGGATCGAGCTGGTCCGGGACGGGGGAGGCTGGCGGGTCGAGCACGAGGAGGGCACCGGCGGGCCCCCGGCGCCCTGGGACCTCGGCCCCGTCCGCACCGCCGCCGGAGCCCACTGCCTGGTGCTCGGCCTGGCCGACGGGCCCGACCCGGCCGGGCTGGTCCCGGTGGGGGACAAGGCGGTGCCGGCCGTCAGCGCCGTCTGGGGCGACGCCTGGCCCGGCCGGCTGCTGCTGGAACTGCCCGCCACCGAGCAGCAGTTCGCCCGGCTGCTGGAGGCCGACCCGGCGGGCTGGACGGGCATGGCGGCGGTCACCGTGGCCGCGCCCGGCGCGCCCCGGCACACCCCGGCGGACCGGGTGGTGGTCAACCCCGAGGCCTTCGCGAAGCTCAGCGACTTCGGCCGCCAGGTGGTCGTCACCCACGAGACCACCCATGTCGCGACCCGGGCCGACACCCGGGCCTGGACCCCGCTGTGGCTCTCCGAGGGCGTCGCCGACTGGACGGCCTACCGGGACTCCGGCCGGCGCCCGCAGCAGATCGCGCCCGAGCTGGCCCGGGACGTCGCCGCCGGGAAGCTGCCCACCGCGCTGCCCGCTGACGCGGACTTCGCCGCGGGCGCCGACGGCATCGCCCAGGCCTACGAGCAGTCCTGGCTGGCCTGCGAGCTGATCGCCCGCCGGTACGGGGTGCAGCGGCTGGTCGCCTTCTACCGGGCGGTCGGTGCGGCCGACGGGGCGGGTGAGGACCGGGCGCACCGGACGGACCGGCTGCTGCGGGCCGAACTGGGCGTCGGACTGGCCGAGTTCACCGGGCTGTGGCTGACCGAGGTCGAGGCCTTGAAGGGCTAGGCACGGGAGGGCTAGGCACGGGAGGGCTATGCACGGGAGAGCCGGGCACGGGAGGGCCGGGCCGTTGGGGTGGGCAGGGTAGGGCTGGGCCCCTGGGGTGGGCCGCTACCGCCCGGCGGGGTGGTCGATGCCGTCCAGCAGGTCCTGCTCGTACGCGATGCCGGGGCGGACCGGGTAGGCGGAGGCCGCCGGCAGGGCCGGGGGTTCGGCCAGGACCACGGTGGGCACCAGGGCCGTCGAGGCGCGGGTGGAGCGCCAGAGCCGGATGCCGGAGAGCACGGCGGCGGTCAGCAGCAGCAGGTTGCGCAGGCCCAGCACGGCGACCGCGAGCGGCTCGCTGTTCAGGACCTGGGTGAACATGGTCGGGAACTCGAGCAGGGTGAGCGGGCAGGCCACCAGGATCAGCAGCGCCACCGGCCGCTGGCTGGTGCCGCGCACGGTCAGGCAGACCGCCGCGACGCCGATCAGCCAGACCAGGTACTGCGGGCTGATCACCCGGCTGGTCACCACGAAGATCAGCAGCGCGCAGAGCGCCGCGTCGTACATGGTGGCGGCGTTGCGCCGACGGGCGGTGAAGCGCCACAGCAGCAGCCAGAGGAAGCCCAGCACGGTGCCGGCCATCATCACCTTGCTGATCACGCTGACCCACGGTCCGAGCATCTCGGGGGAGCCGTAGTTCATGGTGACCCTGCCGTCCCAGCCCCCGGCCAGCCGGGCGATGTGCAGCGGCAGCGCGCCCACCGACTCGACCTCGATGCCGCGGGCCCCCTGGAAGGCCAGGAAGCCGAAGGCGCCGTTCATCCCGGCCGCCAGCAGGAAGCCGACCGAGACCGCCGTGGCGGCGGCCAGCGTCCAGGAGCGGCGGGTGCGGCGGCCGGACGGGGTGCCGATCAGGCCCAGCAGCGGCCAGATCTTGACGATGCCGCCCAGGCCCAGCAGCAGCCCGCCGATCGCCGGGCGGCGGACCAGCGCCAGCAGGCCGGCCAGGGCGAGCGCGGTGACCAGCAGGTCGAAGCGGTTGTAGATCATCGGGCCGAGCAGCGGGACGGCGACCACCCACAGCCAGGCGCCGGTCAGCACCCGGCCCCGGCGCAGCCCGGTGCGGATCAGCAGCGCGGCCGCGGCGGCGTCGGCGATCCCGCAGATCACCCAGAACGAGGTCAGGTACGACCAGGGCAGCAGGCCCGGCAGCAGGATCACCAGGGCGGCGCCCGGCGGGTACTGCCAGGTGACGTCGTCGAACGGGAAGGTGCCGGTCTGCAGCACGCCGTACCAGGCGTGGTAGATCATCCAGACGTCGGCGGTGACGTCGCCGCCGGGCGCTCTCAGCACCCCGGTCATCAGCAGCACCAGCACGGTGCGGGTGGCCACCCAGGTCGCCCCGAGGGCGGCGAGCGCCCCGAGCGGGCGGCCGAGGCGGCCGGGTGAAGAACCGGACTCGGTGGCCGGGGCCAACTCCACTGCGCTCCCTCGTTCGTCTCGACGTCCTCACCGGAGGCGTCGTACGGACGGACGCCCGGGCCGCCGCATCCGCGGCCTAGGTACTAGGACTGACCCGGGGGTCAAACGGTTGCCGTGTGCGGTTCCGTTCCCGGCGGGTCATGGTGTTGACCTATCGTACGGATCACCCAGCGGTACACCGAGCACCCCCCGACCGAGCGAGCCGTGGCCTGATGCACAGAACCTTGATCGTCACCAATGACTTCCCGCCCCGCCCGGGAGGCATCCAGGCCTTCGTGCACAACATGGCCGTCCGTCAGCCCGCCGGGAGCATCGTGGTGTACGCCTCGACCTGGCGGGACGGCACCGAGGTGCGCGCCTTCGACGCCGAGCAGCCGTTCCCGGTGATCCGGGACCGTACGAAGGTGATGGTTCCCACACCCCGGGTCACCCGGCGGGCCGCCGAGATCCTGCGCGCCGAGAAGTGCGACTCGGTCTGGTTCGGGGCGGCCGCCCCGCTGGGCCTGATGGCGCCCGCGCTGCGCCGGGCCGGGGCCGGGCGGCTGCTCGGCATGACCCACGGGCACGAGGCCGCCTGGGCCCAGCTGCCGGGCTCCCGGCAGCTGCTGCGGCGGATCGGCGCGGGCACCGACGTGCTGACCTACCTGGGCGAGTACACCCGCTCGCGGATCGCCGCCGCGGTCGGGCCGCGGGCCGCGGCCCGGATGGTGCAGCTGCCGCCGGGCGTGGACGAGACGACCTTCCACCCCGGCTCCGGGGGCGCCGAGGTGCGCCGGAGGCTGGGGCTGGCGGACCGGCCGGTGGTGGTCTGCGTCTCCCGGCTGGTGCCGCGCAAGGGCCAGGACACCCTGATCGAGGCGATGCCGCTGATCCTCCGTGACGTGCCGGACGCGGTGCTGCTGATCGTCGGCGGCGGGCCGTACCGGGCGGAGCTGGAGAAGCTGGCGGACGCCACCGGGGTCCGGGACTCGGTGCGGTTCACCGGCTCGGTGCCGTGGGCCGAGCTGCCCGCCCACTACGGGGCCGGGGACGTCTTCGCGATGCCCTGCCGGACCCGGCGCGGGGGGCTGGACGTGGAGGGCCTGGGGATCGTCTACCTGGAGGCCTCGGCGACCGGCCTGCCGGTGGTCGCGGGGGACTCCGGCGGGGCGCCGGACGCGGTGCTGGAGGGCGAGACCGGGTACGTGGTGCCGGGCGGCTCGGCCGAGGCCTCGGCCGAGCGGATCGTCCGGCTGCTGCGGGACGAGGAGCTGCGCCGTCGGATGGGGGAGGCGGGTCGGCGCTGGGTGGAGCGCTCGTGGCGCTGGGACCTGCTGGCCGGGCGGCTGACCTCGCTGCTGGCGAGCTGACGCCCGGTACGCCGGCAAGACGCTGGTACGACGCCGGTACGACGCCGAAGGGCCCCGGGGACTCCCCGGGGCCCTTCGGCGTACCGTCCTGCCGCCGGTGCGGCCCTACTTCCGGTACAGCGCCTCAATCTCGGCGGCGTAGTCCTTGAGCACCACGTTGCGCTTGAGCTTGAGAGAGGGCGTCAGGTGGCCGCTCTCCTCGGAGAACTCGGTGTCCAGCAGGCGGAACTTCTTGACCGCCTCGGCGTGCGAGACGGCCGCGTTGCCGTCGTCCACGGCGGACTGCAGGGCGGCCAGCAGGTCCGGGTCCTCGGCGAGCTCGGCGACGGTGGCGGTGGCGGGCTTGCCGTTGAGCTCCTTCCACTTCGGGAAGAAGTCCGGGTCGACGGTGATCAGGCAGGCGATGAAGGGCTTGCGGTCGCCGACCACCATGACCTCGCCGACCAGGGCGTGGGCCCGGATGCGGTCCTCGATCACGGCCGGGGCGACGTTCTTGCCGCCCGCGGTGACGATGATCTCCTTCTTGCGGCCGGTGATGGTCAGGTAGCCCTCGGAGTCCAGCGCGCCGAGGTCGCCGGTGGCGATCCAGCCGTCCTTGAGGGTGTCGGCGGTGGCCTGCGGGTTGTTCCAGTAGCCGGTGAAGACGTGCGGGCCCTTGAAGTAGACCTCGCCGTCCTCGGCGATCCGGACCGAGGCGCCGGGGACGGGCTGGCCGACCGTACCGATCTTCGGCTTGTCCCACGGGTTGAAGGCGGTGGCCGCGCAGGTCTCGGTCAGGCCGTAGCCCTCCAGCACGGTGAAGCCGATGCCCCGGTAGAAGTGGCCGAGCCGCTCGCCGAGCGGGGCGCCGCCGGAGATCGCGTGGGTGGCCCGGCCGCCGAGGGCGGCCCGCAGCTTGCTGTAGACCAGCTTGTCGAAGACGGCGTGCTTGAGCCGCAGCACCAGGCCCGCGCCGCCGGCGTCCAGCGCCCGGCTGTAGGCGATCGCGGTCTCCGCGGCCTTGTCGAAGATCTTGCCCTTGCCGTCGGCCTGGGCCTTGGCGCGGGCGGTGTTGTAGACCTTCTCGAACACTCTGGGCACGCCCAGGATCAGGGTCGGCCGGAACGACGCAAGCTCGGCGGTGACGTCCCTGATGTCCGAGACGTGGCCCAGCTTGATCGGGGCCATCACCGGGGCGATCTCGGCGATCCGGGCGAGCACGTGGGCCAGCGGCAGGAAGAGCAGCACGGAGCTCTCACCGGTGCGGAACAGCGGGGTCAGGCGCTCGACCACGTTGCCGCACTCGGCGAGGAAGTTGCCGTGGGTCAGCTGGCAGCCCTTCGGGCGGCCGGTGGTGCCCGAGGTGTAGACGATGGTGGCGATGTCGTCGGGGCCGGCGATCGCCCGGCGCTCCTGGACGGTCGCGTCCGGGACGCCCCGGCCGGCCTCGGCCAGTGCGGCGAGCGCGCCGCCCTCGATCTGCCAGGTGTGCTTCAACTCCGGCAGCCGGTCGCGGACCTCGGCGACCACCTCGACGTGCCGGTCGGTCTCGGTGACGAGGGCGACGGCGCCGGAGTCGCCGAGGATCCACTCGACCTGCTCGGCCGAGGAGGTCTCGTAGACCGGCACGGTGATCGCGCCGGCCGTCCAGATCGCGAAGTCCAGCAGCGTCCACTCGTACCGGGTGCGGGACATGACGCCCACCCGGTCGCCGGGCTCGATGCCCGCGGCGATCAGGCCCTTCGCGGCGGCGTGCACCTCGGCGAGGAACTGGACCGAGGTCAACTCCTGCCAGCGGCCGTCCACCTTCCGGCTGAGCACCGCGACGTCCGGGTGCACCTCGGCGTTCCGGTGCACAGGGTCGGAGAGGTTACCGCCGCTCGGTACCTGGTAGAGGGCCGGAAGGCTGAAGTCGAGCAAGACTGCTCCTCGTTCGCGACGCTGCGGGACGGCAGGACGTTACTGCCCGGTAGGCAGCTTCGACCAGGGGGGTCGGCCCCGGTGTTCGAAGTGTCACACCCGGCCGGGTCGGACCAGGCCGTGACCGGGTCGTTCGACTGGCACCCTACGGCAGCCCACAGGTGACCGGCCGGTAGCATGCCCCGCCGGCCGTCCTGCCCGCCGTCCCCTGGGCCGTCCAGCCCCGCCCGCCGCCTTCATCCCGCCCGCCGTCGCCGGTGCCCGCGCCGCCGAGGAGATCGCCGGTCGCGATAGCCTGCTCCGGGCGGATCGGGCCGAGCGTGCCCCGACCGGACCGGGCAGGCAGAAGGACGAGGCGGAGGGCCTTTCCATGGCGGAGCACACCAGGTCGAGCATCATCATCGACGCGACCCCGGCCGCGGTCATGGCCGTGATCGCGGACTTCGCCGCCTACCCGGCCTGGACCGGTGAGGTCAAGGAGATCGAGGTCCTGGAGAGCGGCGAGGACGGCCGCGCCGCCCAGGTCCGGCTGCTGCTCGACGCCGGCGCCATCCGCGACGAACACACCCTCGCCTACACCTGGGACGGCGACCGCGAGGTCAGCTGGACCCTCGTCCGCAGCCAGATGCTCCGCTCGCTGGACGGCTCCTACACCCTCGCCCCGCTGTCCGGCGGCCGCACCGAGGCCACCTACCAGCTCGCCGTGGACGTCAAGATCCCGATGCTCGGCATGATCAAGCGCAAGGCCGAGAAGGTCATCATCGACCGCGCCCTGGCCGGCCTGAAGAAGCGCGTCGAGGGCTGACGGGCCCGGGCACGGCGGAACGGGGGCTGACGGCATGACGGCGACACGCACCATCCTGGTCAGCGGCGACGCGGGCGCACCCGTCGTGGCCGCCGCCACCGCCCTGCACGCCGCCCGGCGCGGCCACCGCACCTGGCTGCTGGCCGCCGACGACCCGCACCGCGCCCTGGACTCCGCGCTCGGCACCCGGCTGGAGCCGGAACCGCTTCGCTACGCGCCGGGCCTGACGGTCTCCCGGATCGACGAGCAGGCCGCCTTCCGCTACGCCGTCGGCGAGCTCACCGGCCGGCTCAAGCCCGCCCTCGACCTGCTCGGTGCCGAACAGCTCGACCCCGAGGAGCTGACCGCCCTCCCCGGCATCGCCCGGCTCGCCCTGCTGCGCGCGCTGCCCGCCGCCGACCAGGACGTCCTGGTGGTGCTCGCCCCGGCACCCGCCGAGCTGATCGCCACCCTCGCCCTGCCCGAGCAGCTCACCCGCTACCTGGAGCGGCTGGTCCCCGAGCAGCGGCAGGCCGCCCGCGCGCTGCGCCCGCTGCTGGCCGGGCTGGCCGGCGTCCCGATGCCCGCCGAGTGGCTGTACGAGGGGCGCACCAAGGCCGCGGCGGTGCTCGCCGAGTCCCGCGCCGCGATCAGCGACCCGGGCACCAGCGTGCGGCTGGTCGTCTCCGCCGACGGCCACCCGTACGAGCAGCTGCGCCGGGTCCGGGCCGGGCTCGCGCTGTACGGCCACCGGCCGGACGCCGTCGTGGTGCACGGCGCGCTGCCGCCCGCCGCCCTCGCCTCGCCCGACCCCTGGCTGGCCGAGCTGGCCCGCCGCCGCCAGCAGGAGCTGGACCGGCTCGCCGCCGAGACCGACGCCCCGGTGCTGGTCACCGGCCTGGCCGAGGCCACCCTGGAGGCCGTCGCCGACCGGCTGTACGGGGCTGGGCCCGGCCCCGAGCGGCTCGAACCGCAGCCCTGGCCGGTCGAGGACCGGCTGGCCGAGGACGGCCTGCTGGTCTGGCACCTCGACCTGCCCGGCGCCGACCGCTCCGGACTGGACCTGGTCCGCCGGGGCGACGACCTGGTGGTCGGCCTCGGGGCCCACCGCCGGGTGCTCCCGCTGCCCGCCGCGCTGCGCCGCTGCACGGTCGCCGGGGCGGGGCTGCACGAGGGCGTGCTGTCGGTGCGGTTCGCGCCCGACCCTTCGCTCTGGCCGCAGGGCTGACGGGCCTTCCGGCCCCGGGTCGAATCAGCGGGGCTCGGGGCCCGGCCGGTCGGGTAGCGTCGGCCCGAACGGGGCCGCGGGGTGCGGCCACGGCTGAGGAGGCGCCCGCGATGACCAGCACCGACGACCGTACCGAGCCCGGCACGGAGCAGGGGAGCGGGCCGTCCCACCCGTTCGGACCGGAGCTGGGCCCGCTGGTGGACGAGGTGCGCCGGTTCGCCGCCGCCGTCGGCGAGAAGGCGCAGGAGACCAGCGCCACCACCCTGATCACCCTCTCCGGGCTGGCCGACCGCCTGCGCACCCAGCAGCCGGAGGTCTACTCGCACCTCGCCGCGGCCGGCTCCGGGCTGGCCGCCGCCGGGGCCGAGCTGCTGGCCGCCTACCGGGCCGCGGTGGCCGGGCACGAGCAGCGCTGGACGGCCGGGGAGGGGGCGTCGGTGGAGAAGATCGACCTCGACGCGCCCGGCCGGGCCGAAGATGCCGCGGACGCCGACGGGGCTGACGGGGCTGACGGGCCGTCCGCCAAGCAGTGAATCCGTGAATTCCGCAGCGTGATCAGGCTGCTCCCGTACGTCACGAAGAGGGAAATTCGATACGACTTTTGAAGCATCCCGGCCCGGCAGTCCCAGAATTGTCTTCGGATAATGTATGCGAGGCTGTGTACGGGGGCAGGGTTGGGCGGTACCGTTCCGTCCAGCGGGAACGAGTGAATAGCTGAGGGACACATGGCTCTGACCATCGGCGTCGATGTCGGCGGGACCAAGATCGCGGCAGGCGTGGTCGACGAGGCGGGTGCGATCCTGGCGCGGACCCGGGTGCCCACCCCGGCCGACCCCCAGTGGGCGGTCGACGCCATCGCGCAGGCCGTGCGCGAGCTCAAGGAGCAGCACCCCGGTGTCACCGCCGTCGGCGTCGGAGCCCCCGGCTTCGTCGACAGCAACCGCTCCACGGTGATCTTCGCGCCCAACATCGACTGGGAGAACGAGCCGCTGCGCGGCCGGATCGAGGAGCTCACCGGCCTGTCCGCGGTGGTCGAGAACGACGCCAACTGCGCCGCCTGGGCCGAGTTCCGCTTCGGCGCGGCCGCCGACCACCAGGACATGGTGCTGATCACCGTCGGCACCGGCATCGGCGGCGGCATCGTGCTCGACGGGCGGCTGCACCGCGGCCGCTTCGGCGTGGCCGGTGAGATCGGCCACCTCAACATGGTCCCGGACGGCCTCCAGTGCGGCTGTGGTGGCAAGGGCTGCTGGGAGCAGTACGGCTCCGGGCGCGCGCTGCGCCGCTACGGCCGGGAGAAGGCCGCGGCCGACCCGGTGCGCGGCAAGCGGATGCTGGACCTCAACGACGGCGTCGCCGAGACCATCCGCGGCATCCACATCACCGAGGCGGCCGAGGAGGGCGACCCGCTCGCCCTGGAGTGCTACGCCGAGCTGGCCGACTGGCTGGGCCGCGGCATGGCCGACCTCGCCGCGCTGTTCGACCCGGGCGTGTTCGTGCTCGGCGGCGGCGTCTCCGACTCCGGCCGGCTGCTGCTCGACCCGGTCGCCAAGGCCTTCGAGCACTACCTGACCGGCGGGGTGCACCGCCCCCGTGCCGAGGTCGTGCTGGCCTCCATGGGCTCCGCGGCCGGCATCGTCGGCGCGGCGGACCTCGCCCGCACCTGACCGCGGTACCTCCTGCCAGACCCGCCGGCGGCGGTGCGACCGGGCCCCGACCAATCCCGGACGCGCCGCCGCCGTCGCACTACCGTCCTTCCCAGGACACCGCACCAGGGGAGGACCATGACCGCCGCACCCGTCGAACCGCCGCCGGGCGGCCCGCGCCGACTGCGCCTGCTCAGCTACAACATCCGTTCGCTGCGCGACGACCGGCGGGCGCTGGCGCGGGTGATCCGGGCCTGCGCGCCCGACCTGGTCTGCGTCCAGGAGTCACCGCGCTACTGGCGCCCGGAGGGCCAGGCCGCCTGGCTGGCCCGGAACACCGGGACGGCCGTCCTGGCCGGGGGCGGGCGCACCGCCGCCGGACCGCTGCTGCTCGGCCGGCCCGGCGCGGTCGAGGTGCTGGGCGTGTACGACCGGCTGCTGCCCAAGACCCGCGGCCTGCACGCGCGCGGCTTCGCCACCGCGCTGCTGCGGCTGCCCGGTACCGCGCCGTTCACCGTCACCAGCTGCCACCTCAGCCTGGACCCGGAGGAGCGGTACGGGCAGTTCGAGCTGCTGCTCGACCAGCTCGCGATCACCGAACACGGCGTCGTGGCAGGGGACTTCAACGAGCACCCGGACGGGCCGGGCTGGCAGCTGCTGGCCTCCCGGATGCGGGACGGGTACCCGACCGCGCCCTGGGGCGGCGAGTTCACGTCCGTTCCGGAGAACCCCTACCAGCGGATCGACGCCGTCTTCGCCACGCCCGGGATCACCGTCCTCGGCTGCGGGGTGCCGCACGGGCTGCCCGGGGTCACCGGGGCCGACCTGCGGGCCGCGACCGACCACCTGCCGGTGCTGGCCGTGCTGGAGCTCCCGGCAGCCTGACCTCGCGACCCGGCAGGGCCCGCCACGATCCACGCCAGATGGGCGGTCCTAGACGACGGCGCCGTGGTCCGGGTCCTCCGGCTCGTCCTCGTCGCGGTCCTTCATCCGGGCGACCAGGGTGACGAAGCCGCCGAGGAAGGCGGTGACCCCGACCCAGGCGGGCCAGCCGGAGATCTCCCGCCACACCACCGCGTCGATCAGCAGCAGGGCCGGGCCGCCGAGTACGGCCAGCCAGGCGAACTTGGCGGTGGTGTCGGCGGGCGGCAGCGGCGGGGGCTCCGGCGGGACGAAGTGGCCCTCGTCGGTGTCCTCGGCCAGCTCGAAGTCACGCGGACCCGGGGCCGAGGCCGGGAGGACGGGACGGCCGGAGCGGGCGCGCGGCTGCGGGGCGAGGTCCGAGAGGTCGTCCGGGTCGCCCTGGCCGGCCTTGGGGCCGCCGTCCTTGTAACCGTCCTTGTAGCCGCCCTTGAGTTCGTTCTGCGCCCGGAGGTTCTCGACCTCGGGCCAGTTGGGGTTGGTGAGGTCGACCGGGTCGTCGAACTGGGCGACCAGGGCCGCGAAGATCGCGTCCTGCTCGGCCTGGCTGCGCTCGGGAGCGCTGCGGCGCGGGCGGGACGGCGCCGCAGCCGTGGTGTCCTCCCCGGCGGGCCCCGCCGGCGCGGCGCCGTCGGCCTCCGTACCGCCCGCGGCCGGGCCGCCCTGGACGCCGCTGTCCTGGACGCCGCTGCTCTGGACGCCGCTGTTCTGGACGCCGCCGTTCTGGACCGTGCCGTCCCCGTGGACGGTGGCGTTCCCCCCGCCGGCGGTGTCCCCCTGGGCGGTGGCGTCCTTCGGCACACCGTCGGTGCGCGCTCCGTCCGTCCGCGCGCCGTCCTCGCGGGGCTTGTCGTCCCCGCCGCCCGCCGTGCTGCTCTCGTGCACTTCCGGCCCTTCAGCCATGGTGATCGTCGGATTCGGCCCTGTCGGCGCCCGCCGCGTGCGCGGGAGCCAGCCGTCGGATGAAGTCCAGGCTCGCCGCGAATATTTCCGCCGCGTCGTGGTCCAGCGTCGCGACGTGGAAACTGCGCTGGCACAGCCGTTCCGTCACGTCCGTCGAGGATATCCGGGCCAGCACCAGGTCCGAGTTGGCCGGCGAGACCACGTGGTCCTGCGGGCTGTGGAAGAGCAGCACCGGCTGGGTCACCTCGGGCAGCCGCCGCTGGACCTCCTGCCACAGCCGGCTCAGCGACCGCGCGGCGTGCAGCGGTGTCCGGTCGTAGCCGAGCTCCCGGGCGCCGGGCTTGTGGATGTCGTTGGCGATCCCCGGGATGCTCGGGACGAGGTGTCGCAGCACCGGCAGCAGTACCCCGGCGGGGTTGTCCGAGCGCACCGACGGGTTGACCAGCACCAGCCCGGACACCGTGGCGCCGTGCAGCGCGGCCAGTCGCAGCGCCAGCGCGCCGCCCATCGACAGCGCGCAGACGAACACCTGCTCGCACTCCTCGGCGAGGGTCAGCAGCTCGCGCTCGACCGTCGCGTACCAGTCCTCCCACCGGGTGACCTGCATGTCCTGCCAACGGGTCCCGTGCCCGGGCAGCAACGGGAGCGAGACGGTGAACCCGGCCGCCGCCAGTTCCTCGGCCCACGGCCGCAGCGACTGGGGGGACCCGGTGAAGCCGTGGCACAGCAGCACCCCGACCGGTCCGCCACGGTGGCGGTACGGTTCGGCACCGGGCAGCAGCGGCATGGCGGACTCCTTCGCGGGCGGGTGGCGCTGGGGGAGGGGACGCTGAGAGGGGAGCTGCAGGAATCCGCATCGTCCCACGCCCCGCGCCGGGACGTACACCCCCTACGGCGGGCCCGGGCACAGCGGGTGGCCGCGGGGCATTAGGATCGACCGGTCCGCATAACAGGAGGCCCGGGTTGTTCTACCGACTGATGAAGATGATCGTCGCGCCACTGCTTCGGATCTTCTTCCGGCCGTGGATCGAGGGTGAGGAGAACATCCCCACCGAAGGTGCGGCGATCATCGCGAGCAACCACCTTTCCTTCTCGGACTCGTTCTTCTTCCCCGCGCTGATCAGGCGTCGGGTGACCTTCATCGCGAAGGCCGAGTACTTCAACACCCCTGGCCTCAAGGGCCGGTTGACCGCCGCCTTCTTCAAGGGCGTCGGCCAGCTGCCGGTGGACCGCTCGGGCGTGCGCGGCGCCGGCGAGGCCGCGATCCGCAGCGCCATCGCGGTGCTGGACCGCGGCGAGCTGTTCGGCGTCTACCCCGAGGGCACCCGCTCGCCCGACGGCAAGCTGTACCGCGGCAAGGTCGGCGGCCTGGCCCGGGTCGCGCTGGCCACCGGCGCCCCGGTCATCCCGGTCGCCATGATCGACACCGAGAAGGTGCAGCCGCCCGGCCAGGTGGTGCCCAACTTCGGCATCCGCCCGGGCATCCGGATCGGCCGCCCGCTGGACTTCTCCCGCTACCACGGCATGGAGAACGACCGCTTCATCCTCCGTTCGGTGACGGACGAGGTGATGTACGAGATCATGCGGCTCTCCGGCCAGGAGTACGTGGACATCTACGCGACCGCCGCCAAGCGGCAGATCGCCGACGAGAAGAAGAAGGCCGACGCCGAGCGCCGGGCCGCCGCCAAGGCGGAGAAGGCCGAAGCCGCCGAGGCCGAGAAGGCGGCGGAGGCGGAGAAGGCCGCGCAGCAGGAACAGAACGGCACCGGGTCGGCCTGACCGACCCGGTCGGGTCCAGGGGGAGGGGCCGGGAGATGGCGGACGGCGCGAGAACGGGTGCCGCGGTGGGCGGCGCGGTGGCGGCCGGCGGCATGTCCGTCGAGCTCCCGCTGTGGAAGGCGATCTCGTACTTCCGGGTGCTGGCCCTCTGCTACGCCCTGCTCCGGTACTTCAACTCGTACCTGCACTTCCTGCACCCGGTCGCGGGCTGGATCTACTTCGGCGCGCTGATCCTCTGGACGCTCGCCAGCACCCGGGCCTTCGCCAACCCGCAGCGCTGCACCTGGTACGTCCTCGGCTTCGACCTCGCCCTGGCCGTGACCGGCATCGTGATGAGCGGGATGACCGACGCCCCGGCCCGGATCAGCCACGGCGCGCCCACCCTGCCGACCATCTGGGCGGCCGGCACCGTCCTCGGCTTCGCCGCCAAGGGCGGCTGGCGCCCGTCGGCGGCGGCCGGCGCGGTGATCGGGGTGGCCAACATCCTCTTCCACGGCGGCCCGACCGGCGACAACATCCACAACATCGTGCTGCTGCTGGTGGCCGGCTGCGCCATCGGGTACGTGATCGAACTGGCTCGGGCCAGCGAGGCCACCCTCACCCGGGCGCTCCAGGTCGAGGCGGCCACCCGGGAGCGCGAGCGGCTCTCCCGGGACATCCACGACGGCGTGCTCCAGGTGCTCGCCCTGGTCCAGCGCCGGGGCGCCGAGCTGGGCGGGGGCGGCGGCACCGGCGGCGGTAGCAGCAACGGTTCCGACTTCGCCGAGCTGGGCCGCCTCGCCGGTGAGCAGGAGCGCGCGCTGCGGGCCCTGATGACCGGCGGCCCGCTGCCGGCCCAGCGGACGCCGGAGCCGGACCGGGCCGAAGCGGTCGACCCGGCCGGACCGTGCGACCTGACCGTACTGCTGCGCCGCTACGCCGACGAGCGGATCACGCTCTCCGCCCCCAGCACCCCGGTGCTGCTGCCCGGCCCGGCGGCGGGTGAGCTCGCCGCGGCGGTCGGGGCGGCCGTCGACAACGTCCGCAAGCACGCCGGGGGGTCGGCCCGGGCCTGGATCCTGGTGGAGGACGAGCCGGAGGCCGTCACGGTCAGCATCCGCGACGACGGCCCGGGCTACGCTCCCGGGCGGCTCGGCGAGGCGGAGCGGGCCGGGCGGTTGGGCGTCTCCCAGTCCATCCGCGGCCGGGTGCTGGACCTCGGCGGCACCGCCGAGCTGCACTCGGCGCCCGGGGAGGGCGTCGAGGTCGAACTGCGCGTTCCGAGAAAGGCCTCTCAATGACCGACCAGCCGATGACCGACCAGCCGGCCGCCGGGCCGCAGGCCACCGACCGGCCGGTACGGGTGATGGTGGTGGACGACCACCCGATGTGGCGGGACGCCGTCTCGCGCGACCTGGCCGAGGCGGGCCTGGACGTGGTGGCCACGGCGGGCGACGGCGAGGAGGCGGTGCGCCGCGCCCGGGCCTGCTCGCCGCAGGTGGTGGTGCTGGACCTCAACCTGCCCGGCCTGCCCGGCGCCGAGGTGTGCCGTCAGGTGGTCGGGCACGACCCGGCGGTCCGGGTGCTGGTGCTGTCGGCGAGCGGCGAGCACCAGGACGTGCTGGAGGCGGTGAAGTCCGGGGCGACCGGGTACCTGGTGAAGTCGGCCGGGCGGGAGGAGCTGCTGGACGCGGTGCGCCGTACGGCCGTCGGCGACGCGGTGTTCACGCCGGGCCTGGCCGGGCTGGTGCTCGGCGAGTTCCGCCGGCTGGCCGCCGAGCCGGCTCCGGCCTCGGCACCGGCCGTCCCGCAGCTGACCGCCCGGGAGACCGAGGTGCTGCGGCTGGTGGCCAAGGGCCTGTCGTACCGGCAGATCGCCGACCGGCTGGTGCTGTCGCACCGGACGGTGCAGAACCACGTGCAGAACACCCTGGGCAAGCTGCAGCTGCACAACCGGGTGGAGCTGGTGCGGTACGCGATCGAGCAGGGGCTGGACGAGGAGCTGTAGGACCGGTCCTCGAACTCCCGCCTGCGGGGCGGGAGTTCGAGGGCCCGGCCCGGGGCCGGATCAGCCCCGGACGGCCGCGGCCTCGCGCAGCAGGGCGGCGACGATGTCCACGCCGTCCCGGGTGAGCACCGACTCCGGGTGGAACTGCAGGCCCGCGAAGCCGGGGCCGCGCAGCGCGTGGACGTCGCCGGTGGCGGCGTCCCGGGCGACCTCGACGCCCTCGGCGGCGAGCCGGGCCGCGTCGGCCTCCGAGCAGCGCGCGGTGAAGGTGTTGTAGAAGCCGACCGTCCGCTTGTCGCCGAACAGGTCGATGCGCTCCTGGGCGCCCTGGTACGGGACGGCCTTGCGGCCCAGCGCGAGCCCGAGCTCGGCGGCGAGCAGCTGGTGGCTGAGGCAGACCGCGAGCAGCGGGGCCGTCCGGGCGCCGGAGCGGACGGCGGCCAGGGCGTCCGCGACGACCGGGCGCAGCACCGCCATCTTGGGGTCGTCGGCGAGCGCCGGGTCGCCCGGGCCGGGGCCGAGCACCAGGGGGCCGCGGTGGGCCGCGACCAGTTCGCGCAGGCCCGGTCGGTCGAAGCGGACCACGGTGACCTGGTGGCCGAGCGAGGTCAGCAGGTGGGAGAGCATCGAGGTGAAGGTGTCCTCGCCGTCCACGACCAGGGTCGGCAGGGCCTCGGTGACCCGGGACGGCGCCTGCATCCGCAGCCAGAACGGGGCGAGGTCGGCCCGGCGGGAGTCCAGCGCGGCCTGTACCCGGTGGTCGTCGGCGAGTCGGGGCCCGCCGGGGTGCGGCAGCCGGGCGGGGGCGGGCCGGGCGCCGATCGCGGTGAGCACCCCGGCCGCCTTGGCGTGGGTCTCGGCGACCTCGGACTCGGGGACGGAGTGGCGCACCAGGGTCGCGCCGACCCGGACGACCAGCCGCCCGGTGGCCGGGTCGATGTCGGCGGTGCGGATGCAGATCGGCGAGTCGAGCAGCTGCCCGCCGCTCGCGGAGCGCCCGATCAGGGCGAGCGCGCCGGAGTAGTAGCCGCGCCCGGTGGGCTCGTAGCGGCGGATCACCCGGGTGGCGTTCTGCACCGGGCTGCCGGTGACGGTGGCGGCGAACATCGTCTCGCGCAGCACCTCGCGGACGTCCATCGAGGTGCGGCCGCGCAGCTCGTACTCGGTGTGGGCGAGGTGGGACATCTCCTTGAGCCGGGGGCCGAGCACCTGGCCGCCGAGGTCGCCGACCGTGCACATCATCTTGAGTTCCTCGTCGACCACCATGGTGAGCTCCTCCAGCTCCTTGGGGTCGTGGAGGAAGCGCAGCAGCGAGTCGAGGTCGGAGCCGCCGGCCGGGTAGCGGTAGGTGCCGGAGATCGGGTTCATCACGACGGTGCCGCCGCTCTGCCGGACGTGCACCTCGGGGGAGGCGCCGACCAGGATGCGACCCGGCCCGCCTCCGGCAGGACGTTCCCCGGTGTGCACCAGGAAGGTCCAGTACGCGCCGCGCTCCTGCTCCAGCAGGCGGCGGAACAGCGTGAGGGCGAGGGCCGGCCCGAAGTCCTCCAGGGTGGCGTGGAAGTCGCGCCGGATCACGAAGTTGGCGCCCTCGCCGTTGCCGATCTCGTCGTCGATCACCCGGCGGACGATCGCCGCGTACGCCTCGTCGTCCACGTCGAAGGCGCCGCCGGACAGCCGGACCGGCTCCTGCGGCAGGGCGGCGGTGAAGGCGGCCAGCGGCAGGGCGTACTGCTCGGTCACGGCGAGGGCCTGCAGCGGGGTGCCGTCGTCGTGGGCCTCGAAGCCGCGCTCGCGGATCTGCCGGTACGGGACCAGCGCGAGCAGGTCGTGGACCGGTCCGGCGGCGGGGATGCCGGCCCGGACCGGCAGGTCGGCCAGGGTCGGGTAGCTGTCGACGGTGCCCAGCAGCACCTCGACGGTGTCCGGGGCGTGCCGGGGGGTGCGGCGGTGCAGCAGGGCGAAGGCGGGGGCGCCGGGGGCGGTGAGGCGGGCGAGCAGCTCGGCGGGGGTGGTCACGAGTACGGCTTCCTTCCGGGGTGGATGGCGAGGGCGGTGCGGGTTCCGCTCCCGGAGGGCCGTCTGCTCCGAACGCACGACGGCCGCCCCGAGGGGCGGCCGTCGTGTTCGTCTAGGAACGCGCGATCGGTGGGCCACCCAGGGGGGAGGCCCACCACCAGGAGTGGTTGCGGGGCGCGTGCATGGGGTCGAGCGTAGCGGACGAGGCCGTGCGGGTGAGTCCGCTCACCCGAGATGTCCGGGACGCGTCTCACCCATCGGGCAATGGTCACGGAACGCTCGCGGCACCCCGTAGCCTTGCCGTGTGACCGCAACGACTGAGACAACGAGGACTGGCCACTCCTGGCAGTCCCTGCCCGCGGCGCAGCAGCCTGAATGGCCGGACCAAGAGGCTCTGCGCAAGACCCTTGCTGAGCTCGCCTCCTATCCGCCGCTCGTCTTCGCCGGCGAGTGCGACCAGCTGCGCGCCCGGCTCGGCGCCGTGGCACGGGGGGAGGCCTTCCTCCTCCAGGGTGGCGACTGCGCCGAGGCCTTCGACGGCGTGTCGGCGGAGCACATCCGCAACAAGCTGAAGACGCTGCTCCAGATGGCCGCCGTGCTGACGTACGCGGCCTCGGTGCCGGTCGTGAAGGTCGGCCGCATCGCCGGCCAGTACTCCAAGCCGCGCTCGAAGTCGACCGAGACCCGGGACGGCGTGACCCTGCCGGTCTACCGCGGCGACTCGGTGAACGGCTTCGAGTTCACCCCCGAGTCCCGGATCCCGGACCCGGAGCGGCTCAAGCGGATGTACAACGCGTCCGCCGCGACGCTGAACCTGGTGCGCGCCTTCACCACCGGTGGTTACGCCGACCTGCGCCAGGTGCACGCCTGGAACCAGGACTTCGTGCGCAACTCGCCGGCCGGCCAGCGCTACGAGCAGCTCGCCCGGGAGATCGACAACGCCCTGGCGTTCATGAACGCCTGCGGGGTGGCCCCGGAGGAGTTCAAGACCGTCGAGTTCTTCTCCTCGCACGAGGCGCTGGTCCTCGACTACGAGACCGCGCTGACCCGCGTGGACTCGCGTACCGGCGAGCTGTACGACGTCTCCGGCCACATGGTGTGGGTCGGCGAGCGCACCCGCCAGCTGGACCACGCGCACATCGAGTTCGCCTCCAAGATCCGCAACCCGATCGGGGTCAAGCTCGGCCCGACCACCTCGGTGGACGAGGCGCTCGCCCTGATCGAGAAGCTGGACCCGGAGCGCGAGCCCGGCCGGCTGACCTTCATCACCCGGATGGGCGCGGGCAAGATCCGCGACCACCTGCCCACCCTGGTGGAGAAGGTCACCGCCTCCGGCGCCAAGCCGGTGTGGATCTGCGACCCGATGCACGGCAACACCTTCGAGGCCTCCAGCGGCCACAAGACCCGCCGCTTCGACGACGTCCTGGACGAGGTCAAGGGCTTCTTCGAGGTGCACCGCGCGCTGGGCACCCACCCGGGCGGCATCCACGTGGAGCTGACCGGCGACGACGTCACCGAGTGTGTCGGCGGCGGCGACGAGGTGCTGGTGGACGACCTGCACCAGCGGTACGAGACGGCCTGCGACCCGCGGCTCAACCGCAGCCAGTCGCTGGACCTGGCGTTCCTGGTGGCGGAGATGTACCGCGGCCAGTAGGTCCTGAGCAGGGCGAATGTGACGAAGGCCCCTCCGGATTCGGGATTCCCGAGCCAGGAGGGGCTTTTTCATGCCCGGATCGCCGGGTAAGGTGAGGCTTAGTGAACTAAGGCAAGCCTTAGTCAAGATCCACTCCGTGCCCCACGGCGCTTCACCCCGGGAGAGACCGCGATGTACGTGTGCATGTGCCATGCGGTCACCGAGGACCAGGTGAAGAAGGCGATCGACGGCGGTGCCAACACCCCCCGCCAGATAGCCAAGGGCTGCAAGGCCGGCACGGACTGCGGGTCCTGCGTGCGCCGGATCCAGGCCCTGCTCGGTGAGCACGGCGCCCGGCCCTGCCCGACCGCCCGGCTGGCCGCGAAGCTCGGCCTCGCCGACCCGGAGGCCCAGGACGCGCCCGCGCCGGCCGCCGTGAAGCCGGCCCCGATCGCGCCGGTCGCCCCGGTGCTCCCGCTGCGGGTCGCCTGAGGCAGGGGCTCAGGACTCCGGCTGCTCGATCAGCTGGGCGAGGTAGAGCGCCTCGCCGAGCTTCTCCAGGAGTTCCAGCTGGGTGTCCAGGTAGTCGATGTGGTGCTCCTCGTCGGCCAGGATGTCCTCGAAGATGTTCGCCGAGGTGACGTCGTTCTTGGCCCGCATCACGACGATCCCGCGCTTGAGCCGGTCGATCGCCTCGACCTCGATCTGGCGGTCCGCCTCGAACATCTCCTTGACCGTCTGGCCGATCCGGACGTGGAACAGCCGCTGGTAGTTGGGAAGCCCCTCCAGGAACAGGATCCGGTCGGTGAGCGTCTCGGCGTGCTTCATCTCGTCGAACGACTCGTGCCGGGTGTACTTGGCGAGTTTCGTCCAGCCGAAGTTCTCCTGCATCTTGGCGTGCAGGAAGTACTGGTTGATCGCGGTGAGCTCGGCCGTGAGTTGCTCATTGAGGAACTCGATGACCTCCGGGTCGCCCTGCATGGTGCTGCCTCCCTGCGCTACGTCCTGCGGTGAGTCCTGCGCTGCGCATCCTGGCACCGTATCGGGAGGAAATTCCAGTAAGTTCACACTCACTAGGACATGTGTCGGAATATCCGATTTGGGAGATAAGTGGGGGGCGCACGATCGACCATTGGCCCGTACGGGCGGGGCGTGCACCCGGGCCAAGGGGCGCGCGCTGGGGCCCGTCCGCCGTCTGTCACCATGGAGCCATGGGTCAGTCCGAACAAGAACCGCTTCCGCCGTCTGACCCGACCCTCCCCCCGGGGCAGCGCGCGCAGCGCGGCTGGCCGGCCCTGCACTACGGACCGGTGCCCCGCTTCAAGCCGCTGACCTGGGACCTCCAGGTGTTCGGGGCCACCGCCTCGGCGGAGAAGCACAGCTGGGACTTCGCGGCCTTCACCGCGCTGCCGCGCACCACCGTGGTCGCCGACCTGCACTGCGTCACCAAGTTCTCGATGCTCGGCAACGAATGGACGGGCGTGCCCGCGGCCCTGCTGCTCGACCTGGTGCCCCCCTCGCCCGGCGTCACCCACGTCATGGTCTGGGCCGAGTACGGCTACAGCGCCAACCTGCGGCTGGCCGACTTCGCCGACCCGCACACCGTGCTCGCCACCCACCGCAACGGCGAGGCGCTGACCGCCGAACACGGCTTCCCGGTGCGCCTGGTGGTGCCGCGGCTGTACGCCTGGAAGGGCCCCAAGTGGGTGCGCGCGGTGGAGTACATGCGGGCCGACCGGCGCGGCTTCTGGGAGGAGCGCGGCTACCACAACCAGGCCGACCCGTGGCGCGAGCAGCGCTACTCCTACCAGGAGGAGCCGGGCGACGGGCCGCTCCGCTGAGCGGTGGACCCCGTGCGGGCCGAGCGGTGAACCCCGTCAGAACAGCGAGAAGTTGACCGTCACCACGGTCTTCTGCGGGCGCCGCTCGCCGGCCGCCGGGGACTGGCTGCCGACCTTGCCCATGCCGAGCGTCCAGTCCGTGCCGGCCTTCATGGTGAAGCCCGCCGCCTGCAGCGCCCGCTGGGCGTCGTCCCGGCTCATCCCGCCGACGTCCGGGACCGGCACCATGCCCTTGCTGACCACCAGCGAGACCGCGGAGTTCTCCGGCAACTGCTGCCCGGCCGCCGGCGTGCTGCTGATCACCGAGCCCTCCGGCACGGTGTCGTTGTAGGTCTGGGTCACCCCGCCCCTGGTCAGCTGGGCGCCGGCCAGAGCGGCGGCCGCGTCGTCCGCGCTCTTGCCGGTGACGTCCGGCACGGCGATCCGCTTGGGGCCCTTGGAGAGGGTGACCGTCACCGGGTCGCTCTTGCGGGTGCGCGCGCCCACCCCGGGGTCGGTGGAGATCACCTGCCCGGCCGGGACGGACTCGCTGAACACCTCGACGAAGCGGCCGTGCATGCCCTCGCCGTCCAGGATCCGCTGCGCCTGCGACCGGTCCTTGCCGAGCACGCTCGGCACCGAGCCGTACAGCCCCTCGGAGATCCCGTAGGTGACCCCGCCGACCGCCAGCACCAGGGCGGTCAGTGCGGCCGCCCAGAGCAGCGCCTTGCGCGGGAGGCGGCGCGCCCGGCCGGGCCGGCGGGGCCGGACCGGGGTCGGCTCGTCGTACGGGCGGGGCTCGACCAGCAGCTGGTCCAGCAGCTCGGCCGGCACGTCCAGCACGCTGGTGCGCTCCGCCGGCGGGGCGTCGGCGGGCCCGGGGAGCGGCTGGATCACCGAGGTCGGCTCGCTGGTCGGGTAGCGCGGGCTGGGCCGGGTGGAGGCCGGCGGCTCGGCGTCCAGCTCCTCCGGGGTGAGCGTGCGGCGGACCCGCTGGAGGGCGGCGAGCAGCTCCACCGCGTCGTACGGGCGGGCGTCGGCGGCCCGGGCGCAGGCGCCGGCCACTATGGCGTCCAGCGCCGGGGCGACGGCGGGGGCGGTCAGCGAGGGGGCGGGGACGTCCTCGTGCAGGTGCTTGTACATGACCTGGACGGGGTTGTCGCCCGTGTGCGGACGGCGGCCGGTGAGCATCTCGTACAGCAGGATGCCGGCCGCGTAGACGTCGACCCGCTGGTCGGTGGGGGCGTCCGGGAGGATCTGCTCGGGGGCCAGGTAGGAGACGGTGCCCATGACGGTGCCGCCGGTGGCGGTGCTGGTCGAGGTGGGCGCGCCGTCGGCGCTGCCGAGCACCCGGACCAGGCCGAAGTCGGCGACCTTGACCAGGCCGGTCTCGGTGATCAGCACGTTCTCCGGCTTGACGTCCCGGTGGACCAGCCCGGCCCGGTGGGCGGCGCCGAGCGCGGCGAGCACCGGTTCCAGCACGTCCAGGGCGGCCCGGACGGACAGCGCGCCGCGGTCGCGCAGCAGGTCGCGCAGGGTGCGGCCGGGCACGTACTCCATGGCGAGGAAAACGTTTCCGCCGTCCGCGCCCTGGTCGAAGACGTTGACCACGTTGGGGTGGGTGAGCTTGGCGACCGCCTTGGCCTCGCGGATGAAGCGGGCGGTGAAGCCCTCGTCCCCGGCGAGCTGGGGGTGCATCACCTTGAGGGCGACCACCCGGTCCAGCCGGGTGTCGGTGCCCCGGTACACGGTGGACATCCCGCCGGTCGCGATGCGCTGCTCGACCCGGTACCGGTTGTCGAGCACGGTACCGATCAGGGGGTCGTGCAGTGCCATGTCCACCCGGGGGAGTCTAGTGGGGCGGGCGCGGGCCGGTCCCGGCGGACACCGCCTCCGGGACCGGCTTGTGACATCCGCTACGGGTTCAGAACGCCGGCCGCTCGCGGGTGTCCAGGTCGGCGCGGCCGGCCATCGCCGAGGAGGCCTCGGCGTGGAAGCGGCGCGGGATGCGCCCGGCCCGGTGGGCGAGCCGGCCCGCCTCGGCGGCGTGCCGCATCGCCTCGGCCATCAGCACCGGGTCCTGGGCCCGGGTCACCGCGGAGGCGAGCATCACCGCGGCGCAGCCCAGCTCCATCGCCAGCGCGACGTCGGAGGCGGTGCCGGCGCCCGCGTCCAGGATCACCGGGACGCCCGCGCTCTCCACGATCAGCTGGAAGTTGTGCGGGTTGCGGATGCCCAGCCCGGAGCCGATCGGCGAGCCCAGTGGCATGATGGCCGCACAGCCGACGTCCTCCAACTTCCGGGCCAGCACCGGGTCGTCGTTGGTGTACGGGAGCACCGTGAAGCCGTCGTCGACCAGCGTCTCGGCGGCCTCCAGGGTCTCGATCGGGTCCGGCAGCAGGGTGCGCTCGTCGGCGATCACCTCCAGCTTCACCCAGTCGGTGCCGAGTGCCTCGCGGGCCAGCCGGGCGGTCAGCACCGCCTCGCCGGCGGTGAAGCAGCCGGCGGTGTTGGGCAGCACCCGGATGCCGTTGCGGGTCAGCACGTCCAGGACGGAGCCCTGGGTGTTCGCGTCCACCCGGCGCATGGCCACGGTGGTCAGCTCGGTGCCGGAGACGAGCAGGGCGCGCTCCAGGACCTCCAGGCTCGGCGCGCCGCCGGTGCCCATGATGAGCCGGGAGGAGAAGGTCGTCCCGGCGATGGTCAGCAGGTCGTCGGCCATGGTTCAGCCTCCCTGGACGGCGGTCAGGATCTCGATCCGGTCGCCGCTGTCCAGCGTCGTCCCGGGCCATGAACTGCGCGGCACCACGGCCTCGTTGAGGGCGGCCGCGACGCCGGAGTTGGCGGCGCTGACGGTGGCCACCAGTTCGGCGAGGGTGGTGGCGGCGGGCAGCCGGCGGGGCTCGCCGTTGACGGTCAGGGCGATCTCGTTCGGGGCGGTCTCGGTCGGGGCGGTCTCGGTCGGGGCGGTCTCGGTCGGGGCGGTCTCGGTCGGGGCGTTCTTGTTCGGGGCGTTCTTGTTCGGGGCGTTCTTGTTCGGGGCGGTCTCGGTCATGCGCAGGCCTTCGCGACGGGGGTTTCGGGGGAGAACCGGGTCGGCGTGAACGGCCGTGCCAGGTCGGGGACTTCGCCGGTCGCCAGGTAGTCGGCGAGCAGGTCGGCGGTGACCGGGGTGAGCAGCACGCCGTTGCGGTAGTGGCCGGTGGCGGCGACCAGTCCGGGCAGGGCGGTCGGGCCCAGCAGCGGGGCGTTGTCCGGCGAGCCGGGGCGCAGCCCGGCGGAGGTCTCGCGCAGCGGGAGTTCGGTGATCCCCGGTACCAACTCGTGCGCGTCGCGCAGGAGTTCGTACACCCCGCCGGCGGTGACGGTGGTGTCGTAGCCCTGCTCCTCGGTGGTCGCGCCGATCACCAGCTCGCCGTTCTCCCGGGGGACGAGGTACAGGTGCTGCCCGCGCACCACCGCGCGGACGTTGCGGGACAGGAACGGCCGGTAGGCCTGCGGGATGTGCAGCCGGACGATCTGCCCCTTCACCGGCCGCACCGGGGGCAGCACTCCCGCGGGCAGCCCGGGCAGTCGGTGGCTGTGCGGGCCGGCGGCGAGGACCACCTGCTCGGCGGTCAGGGACTCCCCGTCGTCCAGCCGGGCGCCGACCGCGCGGCCGCCGTCCACCAGCAGCTCGACGGCCTCGGCCCGGTGCAGCCGGACGCCGGCCCGCTCGCAGGCGGCGACCAGGGCGGTCAGCAGCCGGCGCGGATCCACCTGGTGGTCGTCCGCGACGTGTAGGCCGCCGCGCACGCCGGGGGCGAGCATCGGCTCCAGCCGGCGGGCCTCCCGGCCGGTCAGCCAGCTGGAGTTCAGGCCCAGCCGCTGGTGGAAGGCGTGCAGTTCGCGCAGCTCCGCGCGGTCGTCGGAGTCCAGGGCGACGGCGATGGTGCCGCAGCGGCGGTAGCCGGTGTCCAGGCCGCCACTGGCTTCGGTGAGCTCGGCGGCGAAGGACTCGTACCGTTGGTTGGAGGCCATCCCGAGGTGCAGCAGCGGCTCCTCGCCGTACTGCAGCTCGGTGACCGGGGCGAGCATCCCGGCGGCGACCCCGGCCGCCCCGCGGCCGTGGCCGGGGTCGACCACGATCACGTTCCGCAGCCCGCGTTGCGCGGCGCGCCAGGCGACGGCGAGGCCGATGACGCCCCCGCCGATCACCAGCACGTCGGCGCGGCTGCCCGATGGCATGCGTGACAAAGCTGCTCTTCTCCCTTCGCCGGTATGACCCGGATCAGGTTCGGACGGTCGCAGGCCGTGCCAGCCCGCCTCTCAGCCCGGTCCGCCGGGCTCCCGTGTGGTGCGTCCACCTTAACGCCGGGGGTCGGCCCGGCCGAAGGGCCGTGTGAGGGGTGAGACGGGGGCGGCCCCGGCGGTGTCGGGCGGGCGAGCGGTCCGGTGGTGAGCGGCTCAGAGCCGGTTCAGCGGTGCTGGGTACAGTGACGGGCGTGGCAGAGCTGAGCGGAACGGACCGGGTGGCCGTCGTCGTCGGAGCCGGGCTGGCCGGGGCGCAGTGCGCCCTGCGGCTGCGGCAGGGCGGCTGGCCGGGGCGGATCGTCCTGGTCGGCGAGGAGCGGCACGCGCCGTACGACCGGCCGCCGCTCTCCAAGGACGTGCTGCTCGGCAAGACCGACGCCACCACCCTGGACATCGACTACGGGCCGCTCGGCATCGAACTGCTCACCGGCCGCCGGGCCACCGGGCTCGCCCCGGGCGTGCTGCGCACCGACGGCGGCGACCTCCCGTACGACACGCTGGTGATCGCCACCGGCGCCACCCCGCGCGCCCTGCCCGGGGCCGAGCGCGCCCACCTGCTGCACACCCTGGACGACGCCCTGGCGCTGCGCGCGCTGCTGCGCCCCGGGCTGCGGCTGGTGCTGGTCGGCGCGGGCTGGATCGGCGCCGAGGTGTCCACCGCCGCGCGGCAGGCCGGCTGCGAGGTCACCGTGGTCGAGGCCGGTCCGGCGCCGGTGCCGGGCGCGCTGCCGACCGCGGTCGGCTCGGCGATGGCCGCCTGGTACGCCGAGGCCGGGGTCGACCTGCGCTGCGGGGTCGGGGTGGCTGGCGTAGAGCCGGGGGCGGTGCTGCTGGCCGACGGCTCCCGCCTGCCGGCCGACGAGGTGGTGGTCGGCATCGGCGCCCGGCCCGCGACCGGCTGGCTGGCCGGCTCGGGCGTCGAGCTGGACGCCTCCGGAGCGGTCGTGGTGGACGGGCGGCTGCGCACCGGCCTGCCCGGGGTGTTCGCGGCCGGGGACTGCGTCAGCTACCCGTCGGCCCGCTCGGGCGCCCGGCTGGCCGTCCAGCACTGGGACCACGCGCTGCAGTCCGGCTCCGCCGCGGCCGCCGCCGTGCTCGGGGCGGACGCGCCGTACGACCCGGTGCCGTACTTCTGGTCCGAGCAGTTCGGGCGGATGGTCCAGTACGCCGGCCGGCACGCCGAGGGCGACGAACTGCTGTGGCGCGGCAGCCCGCAGGAGGCCGCCTGGTCGGTGCTCTGGCTGCGCGACGGGGTGCCGAGCGCGCTGCTGGCGGTGGACCGGCCGCGCGACCTCACCCAGGGCCGGAAGCTGATCGAACGCGGTGCGGTGCTCGACCGGGCGCTCGCCGCGGACCCCACGGTGGCGCTCAAGGGAGCCGTCGCGGGGTAGCGAGTGGTGCGCGGCGGGCCGCGGAGGTGGCAGTCTGGTGGCGTGAGTGAGATCGAAAGCAAGATTGAAGCCCTGGTCACCGACTGGATGTACCTGCCCGACATCTCGGAGCAGTGGGGGGTCCGGGTCACCGAAGTGCGTGACCTGGTCAAGAACGGCGGCCTGATCGCCGTCCGGCGCGGCCCGAACAAGTCGCTGCAGGTCCCGGCGGCGTTCATCGACGGCCAGGGGCTGGTCAAGCACCTGTCCGGCACCCTGACCGTGCTGCGGGACTGCGGGTACAACGACGTGGAGATCCTGGAGTGGCTCTTCACCGAGGACCCGTCGCTGCCCGGCAGCCCGATCCAGGCGCTCCGGGAGAACCGCGGCACCGAGGTCAAGCGCCGCGCCCAGGCGATGCTGATCTGATGGCGGCGGACACGCTGCGCGCCCGCCTGGCCGACGCCCGGCTCTACCTGTGCACCGACGCCCGTCGCGAGCAGGGCGACCTGGCCGAGTTCCTGGACGCGGCGCTGGCCGGCGGGGTGGACATCGTCCAGCTCCGCGACAAGGGCCTGGAGGCCAAGCAGGAGCTGGCGGCGCTGGAGGTCTTCGCCGACGCCTGCCGCCGGCACGGCAAGCTGCTGGCCGTCAACGACCGCGCCGACGTCGCCCACGCGGCCCGGCCGGACGTGCTGCACCTGGGCCAGGACGACCTGCCGGTGCCGGCCGCCCGGGCGATCCTCGGCGAGGACGTGCTGATCGGCCGCTCCTGCCACGCCGAGTCCGAGGTGGACGCGGCGGTCGCCGAGCCCGGCGTGGACTACTTCTGCACCGGCCCGGTCTGGCCGACCCCGACCAAGCCGGGCCGCCACGCGCCGGGCCTCGGCCTGGTCTCGTACGCGGCGCGGCAGGCCACCGACCGGCCGTGGTTCGCGATCGGCGGGATCGACCTCGGCAACCTGGACGAGGTGCTGGCCGCCGGGGCCCGCCGGATCGTCGTGGTCCGGGCCGTCACGGCGGCCGAGGACCCGCGGGCCGCCGCCGCCGAGCTCGCCCGCCGGGTGCGCGCGGCGGCCTGACGGCCTCCGGGGCCGTCGCCGCCGTCGTCTCTCAGTACTTGCGGACGGTGGCGGCCTCGGCCAGCGCCAGCAGCACCGCGCGGGCCCGCTCGTCGGCGAGCGGCGCCGCCGCCAGCGCGGCCAGCGACTCCCGCATCAGCTCGTCGATCCGGGCCTCCACCAGCTCCGGCGCCCCGCTGCGGGCGATCAGCTCGCGCAGCCCGGCCACCTCCTCGGCGGCCAGGTCCGGTGCGCCGAGCCGGGCGTCCAGGTGCCGGGCGTCGGCCTGCGGCAGGCCCCGCATCGCGTGCGCGACCAGCAGGGTGCGCTTGCCCTCGCGCAGGTCGTCCCCGGCGGGCTTGCCGGTGACGGCCGGGTCGCCGAAGACGCCGAGCAGATCGTCCCGCAGCTGGAAGGCCTCGCCCAGCGGCAGCCCGAACGCGCCGAGCGCCTCGACCAGCTCCGGCCCGGCCCCGGCCAGCAGGGCGCCGACCTGGAGCGGCCGCTCGATGGTGTACTTCGCCGACTTGTAGTGCAGTACGGTCCGGGCCCGCTCCGGCGCGCCCTGGTCGGCGGAGTCGCCGGCCACCGGCTCCAGCACGTCCAGGTACTGGCCGAGCATGACCTCGGTGCGCATCAGGTCGAACCGCGGCTTGGCGGCCAGCACGGCGGCCGGGTCCAGGCCGGAGCGCAGGAACAGCTCGTCGCACCAGATCAGCAGCAGGTCGCCGAGCAGCACCGCGGCCGAGGCGCCGTACTGCTCGCGGTCGCCGCGCCAGCCGCTGTCCCGGTGCAGCGCCTCGAAGCGGCGGTGCACCGAGGGCAGGCCGCGCCGGGTGTCGCTGCGGTCCATCAGGTCGTCGTGCACCAGGGCGCTGGCCTGGAGCAGCTCCAGCGCGGCGGCCGCGTTGGCGATCCCGTCGCCGTCGGCGGGGCCGCCCGCGGCGCGCCAGCCCCAGTAGCAGAAGCCCGGGCGCAGCCGCTTGCCGCCGTCGAGCAGGAAGTCGCGCAGGGCGTCGGCGGCGGGCGCCAGCTGCGGCGAGATCGTGCCGAGCAGCGCCGACTGGCCGGCCATGAACGCGGCGAGGGCCGCGTTGACGCGGGTGCGGACGTCCTCCACGTCCATGGGGTTGGCCGGCCGGGTGCTGGACGAGGTCACGATGATGCTCCGCTGGTTCGCTGGGGTGCAGCAAGCGTAGCGGGGCGGCCGGGAACGGATGTGCGAGCAGGGCCGCCGGGGGCGCGCGGGGCGGCCGGTGCGGAAGCGGAGGCACGTCCACTACTTGTCCCGAATCGTGGGATCGAGTTGTCCGGCCCCTTCGGGCGCCGGATAACCTGCCAGCATGGCACTCGGCATCGCTTCCACGAGACCGGACCGCGCACAGACGGTCCGCGAGCTCCTGGCGGCCGGAAAGCGCTCCTTCTCCTTCGAGTTCATGCCGCCGCGCACGGAGGTCGGCGAGCAGAAGCTCTGGGACGCCATCCGTCGACTCGAACCGCTGGACCCGAACTTCGTCTGCATGACGTACGGCGCCGGCGGCTCCTCGCGCGAGCGCACCGTCAACATGGTCGGCCGGATCGCCACCGAGACCACGCTCACCCCGGTCGCCCACCTGACCGCGGTGGACCACTCGGTCGCCGAACTGCGCAACATCATCGGCCAGTACGCCGACCAGGGAGTGCGGAACGTCCTCGCGGTCCGGGGCGACCCGCCCGGCGACCCGATGGGCGAGTGGGTCCGTCACCCGGACGGCGTCACCTACGCCTACGAGCTGGTGGAGCTGATCAAGGGCATCGGCGACTTCTGCGTCGGCGTCGCGGCCTCGCCGAACATGCACCCGCGCTCGGCCGACTGGGACGAGGACATCCGGCACTTCGTCGCCAAGGTCCGCTCCGGCGCGGACTACGCGATCACCCAGATGTTCTTCGAGGTCGACGACTACCTGCGCTACCGCGACCGGGTCACCGCCGCGGGCTGCGCGACGCCGATCATCCCGGAGATCATGCCGGTGACCAACGCCAAGCAGCTGGAGCGCTTCCCGCAGCTCAGCGGCTCGGCCTTCCCGGCGGAGCTGGAGGCCCGGCTGCGGGCCGTCATCGACGACCCGGCGGCGCTGCGCGCGATCGGCATCGAGCACGCCACCACGATGGCCGAGCGGCTGCTCGCCGAGGGCGCGCCCGGTCTGCACTTCATCACGCTCAACCACTCCACGGCGACGCTGGAGATCTACCAGAACCTGGGGCTGCACCAGCGCTGATCACCGCTGTTCACGGGCCTGTCACCGCCGTCCGGTGGCGGGCCCGGTCGGGTCCGGCCGGTGCCGCCGAGGGCGGGAACGCGATGCGGTACCCCGGCCGTTGAACCGGTACAGTCGCCGCACACGCGCGGCCGGCGCGGGCACGCGACTGGAGGTAGCGCGCGGATGGGCATCGGATACCTGCTGCTGTACGTCGCGTTGGCGGTGGTGGCGCTCTGGCTGGTCGCCGAGGTGCTGCTGCAGAACCGGGCCCCGGTGCACTGGCGGGCGCTCGCCCTGGTCGGCTTCCTCGGGGTGGCCGTCGGTATGGGCCTCGGCTCGGTCCTGGTGATCGGTGCCGGAGCGGGCCTGTTCGCGGTCGGCCAGACCTTCGTCACCCTCTCGGTCAAGAAGGGGTACCAGGCCGGCTGGTCGCTGCGGAAGGCCGACGGCAGCCTGCCCGGCCCGCTCGCCAAGGTGCCCCTGCTGGGGGCCCTGACCGGCGGCGCGGCGGTCGCGGCCGCGGCGGCCGAGGAGAAGCGGGTCGGCGAGGTCAGCGCGGTCGAGGAGACCCCGGCCCCGGACACCGCCCCGGACACTGCCCTGGCCCCCGAACCGCTCGCCGAGGACGCCCCGGAGGTCGAGCGGACCGCCGCCTTCGAGCTGCGGGAACTGGCCCAGGACGGTGTCTACGCCCCCTCGTACTACGAGCAGCCGCAGGCCCAGCAGCAGCCGCAGGACCCGTACGCCCCGGCCTACCAGTCCGGCTACGAGCAGCAGCAGTGGCAGCCCCAGCAGCAGCCTGCCTACGCCTACGACCAGCAGTCCTACGGCGGCTACCCGCAACAGCAGCAGCAGGACCCGTACGGCGGCTACCAGCAGGCCCAGGCCCCGTACGCGGGCTACCAGCAGCAGCACCAGCAGGCCTGGGACCCGAACGCCCAGCAGCACCAGCCGCACGGGCACCAGCCGCACGAGCAGCAGCAGTGGCAGCCCCAGCCCGAGCAGCACGGCCAGGGCGTCCCGCAGCAGCCGGCCTACGACCAGAACTACGGCTACCAGCAGCAGAACACCTGGCACCAGGGCTGACCGGCCCGGGCCGGCGTCACGCCGGGCCGATCAGCCCGGCGGCGATGCAGGCCGACATGCCGGCCCGGGACAGCCCGCCGCCCGGGTGGGCGTTGCCGCCGACCAGCAGCAGGCCGGGGACGGGCGACTCGTTGGCGGTGCGCAGCCACCGGCCCCCGGCGCCGGCCAGCGCGGGCCGGGCGACGGCGCCGGCCAGGGCGCCGGTCTCCCGACGGGTGTCCTCGGGCGTGCGCACCACCCGCCACAGGACCCGTTCGCGCAGGCCCAGGCCGGCCGCGTCGACGTGGGCGAGCAGCCGGTCGGCGTAGCGGTCGGCGACCCCGGGGGCGGTCCAGTCGAACCCGTCCAGGGCCGGGACCGTCGCGGTCAGCACGACGGACTCGTGGGCGTCGTCCGGCCGCAGCGCCGGGTCGTCCGGGCGCAGCACCTGCACGGTGGGGCGGTCGCACAGCGGGCCGGCGCCGGTCAGCGCGGCCTCCTCCGCGGCCGGGTCGGCCGCGTGCACCACCGTCCGGTGCGCGGTGCCCTCCGGGCGCGCCCCGCGCAGGGCCAGCAGCACGCCGAACCGGCCGGGCACCCCGCGCGGCTCCCACTGCTCGGCCGGTCGGCCGGGCCACTCGGCGAGGCCGTGGCGGTGCAGCGCGCCCGCGTCCATCGCGGAGACCACCAGGTCGGCGTCGATCCGCCCGTCCGCCGTCTCCACCCCGCACGCCCGGCCGTCCTCGACGAGCACCCGGGTGACCGGGGTGTCGAAGCGGAAGTCGACCTTGCGCAGCTCGCAGCGCCGGAACACGGCGTCGGCCAGGGCCCGCAGGCCGCCCCGGACGTACCAGACGCCGAAGGACTGCTCCATGTACGGGAGCACGGTGGCCCCGGCCGGGGCCTCGCCGGGGGCGAAGCCGTACCGGACGGCGGCCTCGGCGAGCAGGGCGGTCAGCCCTGGGTGGCCGCCGAGCTCGCGGACGGCCACGTCCCGGAGGGTCCACGGCCGGGGGCGGCGCAGCCGGGCCAGGCCGGTGGGTGCCGGGACGGGGTACGGGTCGGTGCCCAGGAAGGTGTGGCCGGCCGGGAGCGGCTCCTCCAGCAGCGGGCGGCGGGTGGCCTCCCAGACCGTCCGGCCGTGGTTCATCACCGTGCTCCAGCGGGCGCCGGAGCCCGCGCCGAAGGCGGTGTCGAGGGCCTGGCCGACGCCGCCGCGGGAGGCGTTGGGGAGGGTGACGGCGGTGCCGTCGGGGAACAGGTGCCGGCTCTCCGGCTCCACCGGCGCCAGCTCGACCAGCTGCTCCAGCGGCTCCTTGCCGGTCTTGAGCGCGAGGTCGCGGTAGACGGCGGGCAGCGGCAGCAGGCCGGGCCCGGTGTCGAAGGCGAAGCCGTCGCGCTCGTACCGGCCGACCATGCCGCCGTAGCCGCCGCCCGCCTCGCAGACCGTCACCCGGTGACCGATGGTCGCCAGCCTGGAGGCCGCCGCGAGCCCGCTCATTCCTGCGCCGATGATGACGATCCGTGCCATGGCACCCGATCCTAGGGCCCGGCTTCAAACTCCCGTCTGCGGGGCGACGCTCCCCCAGCCTTCGGCCGGGAGGTACCCCCAGTGCACGCACCTCGCCGCATTGTCGTCGGTCGCCGATGGCCCCCAGCCTTCGGCCGGGAGGTGCCCCCACCGCATCGCGTCCCTCCTCCGCCTTGCGATGCACGCACCCCAACGCCGCCCCGCCCGCCCTCCGGGCGAACGACGGGAGTTTGAAGCCGGGCCCTAGGCCCGACCCGCGTACGCTCCGGCCGCGGCCTCGGCGGCCTTGACGGCCCTGCGCTCGCGGCGGCGGGCCCGGAAGGCGCGGATCCGGCTGACCGCCAGCCAGACCAGCAGCAGGCCGACCAGCAGCAGGACGGCGGCGATCGAGGCGGCCGCCCAGGGGTGGAAGATCGCCAGGGTGACCAGCCCGGCCACCGAGAGGTCCTCGGTCAGGCTGACCGCGATGTTGCTGAACGGTTCCGGCGTGGTGTTCACGGCCATCCGCAGCGAGGCCTTCACCAGGTGGGTGACCAGCGCGGTGGTGCCGCCCATCGCCCCGGCCGCGACCTCGCTGAGCGAGCCCGGGTCGGCGCTCGCGATCAGCACGCCGACGACGGCGCCGGCGATCGGCCGGATCACGGTGTGCACGGCGTCCCAGACGGTGTCCACGTACGGGATCTTGTCGGCCACCGCCTCCAGCAGGAACAGCACGGCCGCCGCGACCAGCACGTCGGTGCGCTCCAGCGCGTGCGGCACCGACTCCGCGCCGGCGAACCGGCCCAGCAGGCCGAGCAGCAGCACCACCGCGTACGCGTTGATGCCGCTCGCCAGACCGCTGGTGAAGATCAGCGGCAGGACCGTCATCGCGTCCCCCTCCTCGTTCTCGCGGGCCTCGCGACCCCGTTCGGGCCGCCCCGGCCCCGCCGTACCGTACCCGGAGCCGGGACGCCCCGGGCCGCCGCCGCGGTTCCGCTCCGGGGGCGCGGCATGCGACTGAGTACAGGTACTCAGTTCCGCGGTTGAGTACGTCAGCGGATGGCCTCCGACCTGCTGGGACGGGAGAGTGGTGGCACCCGGGAGGGCGGCGCGTCGGGCGCCGGCCGCCCGGGCGGCGGATCCGTCCGCCCCCCTGGCCGGGAGGGCCCCGGGGGGCGGTGCCGGGTCCGCGTCGGGTGCCGGTCACGGGCCCCGCACCGCCGGCACGGGGCGGCGGAGCGGGCCGGGGGGAGACCGGTGACCGAACGGGGGAACGGGGGGAAACGGGGGGAACGGGGAAGATCGCACCGCCGCCCGGTGGGGGGTGGGCGGAGCGACGGCGGACGGCGGCGGGTGCGGACCGGGGGGACCGCGCCCGCCGCCGCCGCGTCCGTTCCCGGGGCCGGTTGTCAGTGGTGCCGGTCACGATGGAGGAGCACGGACCACCCGGCCCGCGCGCTGCCTCGGAACGGGGGAGACCATGACCATCAGCCATCCTGAGCCCGTCACCGCCCGCCTCCACTCCGCCGCCCTGCCACTCACCCCGGACACCCCGCACACCCCGGGCGCCGCCGCCCGGGACGTCCACCCCGTACTGCGCCGGGCCGCCGCGCCGCCGGCCGCCCTCGACCTGCTCGCCGACGCCCACCGCACGCTGGCCCGCGCCCGCGCGCTGGAGGACCCGCTGGAGCGCTACGCCACCGCGCACCTGGCCGCGCTGCGCACGGTGGCGGCCGTGCTGGCCGTCCGCGGCCGGCCGGAGAAGAACCCGCGCCGGCGAAAAGCCATCCGCAGCGCCTGGGAGGTGCTGCCCGAGGTCGCCCCCGAACTGGCCGAGTGGGCGCTCTACTACGGTGCCGGCGCCCGCCGCCGGGCCGCCGCCGAGGCCGGCATCCGGGGCGCCGCCTCGGCCCGCGACGCCGACGACCTGATCCGCAACTCCGCGCTGTTCCTGCGCCTGGTCGAGCGGCTGCTCGGCCTGCGCCCGGCCCCGCCCGCGGCCCGGCTGCCGCTCGACGGGGACGAGCTGCCCGGCGAGGGCGGAGCGGCCGGGCGGCAGGCTTAAGGTGGAGGCATCCTGATCGATCTGCACGTGCCAAGGAGCCCGACCGTGTACCCGACGCGTCCCCGCAGTGCCCTGCGTACCGCCGTGGTCTGGGAGGTGGTGCGGGCGGCCCTGGAGAAGCGGTCGGCCGAGCTGGACCAGCCGGTGCTCGACGTGGTCGACACCGGCGGCGGCACCGGCAACTTCGCCGTGCCGGTGGCCAGGCTCGGCCACCGGGTCACCGTGGTCGACCCGAGTCCGGACGCGCTGTTCGCGCTGGAGCGCCGGGCCGCCGAGGCCGGGGTGACGGACCTGGTCCGGGCCGTCCAGGGCGACACCCAGACGCTGCCCGAGCTGGTCGCCCCCGGCAGCGTGGACGCGGTGCTCTGCCACGGCGTGCTGGAGGTCGTGGACGACCCGGCGGAGTCGCTCGGCAGCCTGGCCGCCACCCTGCGCAAGGGCGGCCTGGTCAGCCTGCTGGCCGCCAACCGCAACGGCGCCGTGCTGGCCCGGGCGCTGGCCGGCCACTTCAACGAGGCCCGTACGGTGCTCTCCGCCGAGGACGGGCGCTGGGGCGAGCAGGACCCGATGCCGCGCCGCTTCACCGGTGAGGAGCTGGGCCGACTGGCCGAGGGCGCGGGCCTGCGGGTGGAGTCGGTGCACGGCGTCCGGGTCTTCGCCGACCTGGTGCCCGGCGTGCTGGTGGACACCGAGCCGGGCGCCGTGGAGGCGCTGCTCAAGCTGGAGGAGGCCGCCGCCGCGCAGCCCGCCTTCCACGCCGTCGCCACCCAGCTGCACCTGCTGGCCACCCTGGCCTGACCCCGCCCGGAGCCCCCGGCCGCCCGCCCCCCGCCCGGGTGTGCTCCGGACCCTCCCCAGCTCCGGGCCGATTCCATCGGGTCGGGCACTTGTCCGAGCCGTCCGGCGTTGACCCGGGTGCGGCCCTGCCCGGTCGAAGTGGCCCGTCCCACGCGGCGCAGACCACTCCGTAACGGGCCCACGGACCGTATGATCTGGGTAAAGCCGGTAAGCATGACAGCCGGATGCGTGGGGCATATGGACGACACGGGCCGGGTCCCCCGCACGGGCGTCCGACCGTGTGCCCAAGGCTGATTGGACTGGCCTCCCCGACCGGGGAGGCGGACCGGTCGCACCCGCGACCGACGAGTAGGAGGACTCCGTGCCGCTCTCGGAGCACGAGCAGCGACTGCTCGACCAGATGGAGCGAGCGCTGTATGCCGAAGATCCCAAATTCGCGTCAGCGCTTGAGGGAACCGGGCTGCGCACCTTTACCCGTCGGCGGGTCTACCTGGCCGTCGCGGGCTTCGTGGTGGGGATCGGCCTGCTGATGGGCGGCATGGTCGTTCCGGACCAGATCTGGGTCAGCGTCGTCGGTTTCCTGGTGATGCTCGGGTGCGCGGTGTTCGCGGTGACCGGCTGGCGCCGGGCGCCCGCGGGCCAGGGCTCCGGCCCCCGGCAGGCCGCGGCCCCGCGGCGCAAGGCCGGGATGATGGACCGGGTGGAGCAGCGCTGGCAGCGCCGCCGGGACGAGCAGACCGGCGGGTTCTGAGCCGCAGGCCCCGCCGAGGACGTACGAGGACGTACCGACGACGAGAGCCGGGGCGGGGCGGGGGCCGACGGGCCCCCCCCGCACTGGCGGGACGTCCGGGCTGCGGGGTGGCCCCCTGGCGCCGGGCGGGGAGCCCCCGGCCCGGTCCCGCGGCCCCCACGAGCAGCCGGGGGGGTTCGGCCCCGCCGCCCCCGCCGCGGACGACGCCGCCCGGGGGCCCCCCCCGCCGCGGGGGGGGGGGGGGGGCCCCCCCCCGCCCCGCCCCGGCTCTCGCGTTCCGTCAGGACTCCGGAGTGGACCCCTTGCGCCGGCCGGTCAGCCGCCGCACCGGACCGGCGACCGCCTCGGCGGCCCGGCCCACCCGGGTGGCGACGGCCGCCCGGGCCGCCCGCACCGTGTCGGAGGTCCGCCACCACAGCTGGGCCGAGGACGGCGGCAGCAGCAGGGCCCGCAGCCGCCCGGCCCGGCCGGCCCCGGCCCACAGCGCCCGCCGGGCGGTGCGGACGTCGGCGGCCAGCGGGGCCGTGGTGACCTGCCCGGCCGGGGCGTAGAGCACCCGCTCGGTGGCCAGCGCCAGCCGTCCGGCGGCGGCCGCCGCGTCCGCGTCCAGGTCCGCCGTCTCGGTGATCCGCCGGGCGGCCGAGCGCGGGGTGCGTGACTCGTCCGGGGGAATTCCGACGTCCCAGGCGGAGTCCACCAACTCGTCCCAGGCGGCCAGCACCTGGGCGTCGGTGAGCTCGACCGGGCCGTCCCCGCCGGGTCGGCGCCGCCCTCCGCCGCCGAGCCGACGGCGTCGTACGGCGGTCCGCCAGAACATCGGTACGAGCAGCAGCGCGATCAGCACCACCACGACGGCCAGGGTGCCGAGCACCTGGCCGGACAGCAGCCAGGACTCGTCGGCGGTCCGGCTGACCGCCTTGCTCTTGGGCCCGCAGTCGCCCAGCTGGCGCTGCTTGGCGGTGCAGTCGGAGCTCTGGGACGGCGCCGGGACGGCGGCCGAGCTGGTCGCCGCGGCGGTCGGCTGCTGGGAGGGCGCCGTGGCCGGGGCGCTGGACGCCTCGGAGTAGCGGGCCGGGACGCCCCGGCTCGGGGTCGGCTCGAAGCGCATCCAGCCGTAGCCGGAGAAGTACAGCTCGGGCCAGGCGTGGTACATCCGGCCGCTGACCGAGTAGACGTCGCCGCCCTTGCTGTCGCCGGGGGTGAAGCCGACCGCGACCCGGGCCGGGATCTTCAGCACCCGGGCCATCGCCGCCATGGTGGAGGCGAAGTGCACGCAGAAGCCCCGGCGGTCGCGCAGGAAGACCGCGATCGCGTTGCTGCCGGTGCCGCCCTCGATCGAGGTGTCGTACTTGAATCCCGGGCCGGTGAACCAGTTCACCAGCGCGGTGGCCCGGTCGTAGTCGGTGCGCGCGTCGGCGGTGACCGCCTTGGCCTGCTCGGCGACCACGGCCGGCAGGTCGGACGGGAGGGCGGTGTAGCGCTCCCGGACGTCCTGCGGGGCGGGCGGCGCGGTGCGCAGCTCGTCCGCGGTGGGCCGCAGGTCCAGCGTGCTGACGTGGTAGCTCAGGCCGCTGATCGCCTTGTCGTTGGGCGACAGGACGGTGCGGGTGACC
Organism: Kitasatospora sp. NPDC098652; assembly: GCF_044760155.1. Taxonomy (NCBI): domain Bacteria; kingdom Bacillati; phylum Actinomycetota; class Actinomycetes; order Kitasatosporales; family Streptomycetaceae; genus Kitasatospora; species Kitasatospora sp. NPDC098652. Next base: position 23,669 of record NZ_JBIWAQ010000016.1, on the reverse strand, counting down.
GGGTCGAGCTTCCATTCGCCGCGGTTGGGGACCTGGACGGAGGCGGCCGGGTACGGCATCGGCAGCCAGCTCTTCTCCAGCCCGGTGATCTTGAAGTCGCCCTCGATCCGGGGGACGTTGGTGACCCGCAGGCCCTCCGGGGTGGGCAGGGTGGCCGGGAGGTCGCTGACCACCGTGCTGCCGAGCTTCCAGTTGGTGCCGTCGAACTGGTCCAGCGAGCCGGTGCGCAGGTAGATCTGGTCGGCGAGGTCGCTGTCCAGGGTGTAGGTGAGCAGCTCGTTGTCGGACGGCTTGCTGATCGCCGCCTCCAGGCTGACCAGCGGGTCGAGGCTGGTGGTCACGCTCCCGCCGGTGCCGTGCCCGGACGAGCCGCCGGACGAACCGGAGTCCAGCAGCCCGAGGTCCCAGCGCGGCAGGAAGACCGGCAGCAGCAGGGCCAGGGCCAGCGCCAGGACGCCGACCTGCTGGCCGCCCTGGCTGATCCGGCTGGAGCTGATCGTGCCGCGCGCGCTGCCGCGGAAGACCCGGCCCCAGCGGGAGACCCGGTCCTCGCCCTCGGCGAACAGCAGCACCAGGTAGCCGGCCGAGGCGAAGCCGAACCAGACCCAGCTGCCGTGGTCCCCGGCCACGCCGTTGCCGATCGAGTACAGCGCCAGCAGCGGCAGCCCGGCCAGCGCCGAGCGCCGGTAGGTCACCGCGATGGTGTCCACCAGCACGGCGATCAGGCCGACCGAGGAGACCAGGATCAGCCGCAGGCCCGCGGTCGGCGGCGCCGGGAGCGCGTACTGGGCGATGTCGTCCAGACCGGAGGAGAAGACCTGGCTGAGCAGCCGCATCGCGGGCGCCCCGGGCAGCACCCCGCCGGTCAGCGCGGACCCGGCGAAGCCGAGCAGCATCAGCATCAGCAGCACCAGCACCTGGGCCACCGGCACCGACCAGCGGTACAGCGGGGAGCGGCGCAGCCCGGCGCCGACCGCCGAGACCACGGCGATCACCAGGAAGGCGTGGGTGAGCCAGCTGCGCGTGCTCAGCAGCGGCAGCATGCACAGCGAGGCGAGGGCGGTGGCCAGCGCCGAGTAAACGGTCAGTTTGGCCCGGGTGGTCACGCGCCGGCCTCATCTCGGTAGGGGGCGGTGGTCTTGGCGCCGTCGGCGGCCCGCCACAGGTCCGGCACGGAGTCACCCGCCCGGACCGGCAGGACCGTCCAGCCGGCCGCGCGCAGCTCCCGGACCCGCTCGCGGAACTCCTCGCCGCCGGTGTCGGGGGCGAGCATCCGCAAACCGGCCCAGGTGCCGGTGTCGAGCAGGAAGGCGATCGCCCCGCCGGTGCGGCTGCGCAGCCGGGCCAGCCGGGTGGCCTGGGCCGCGTCCAGGTCGCCGAGGACGGCCACCAGCAGGCCCTCGCCGCCGGCCCGCAGCGGCTCCTCGGCGCGGGACAGCCCGGCGCCGTCCGACAGGTCGGCGACCGCCAGGGCGTCCAGGATCAGCCCGGAGGTGTCGGCGGCGACGTTGTGGCCGCCGCTGCCGGGCCCGGGCACCCAGTGCCCGGTGTCGGTGAGCAACTGGGTCTGGTAGCCGCGCTCCAGCAGGTGCACGGCGACGGAGGCGGCGCAGCTGACCGCCCACTCGAAGGAGGAGGCCGGGCCGCTGCCCCGGTGGGCCACCTCGCGGGTGTCCAGCAGGACGGTGGCGCGGGCCTTCTGCGGCTGCTCCTCGCGGCGCACCATCAGCTCGCCGTACCGGGCGGTGGAGCGCCAGTGCACCCGGCGCAGGTCGTCTCCGGGCCGGTACTCGCGCAGGATCACGTCGTCGTCGCCGGCCAGCGCCAGGGTGCGGGTGTGGCTCTCGCCCTGGCCGATCCACTCACCGCTGAGCCGCACCTGCGGCAGCGCCTGGACCTGCGGGACGACGGTGAGCACGTCGGAGGCGGCGAAGGCGCGGTTGACCTCGCACATCCCGAAGGGGTCGGACAGCCGCAGCTGGAGCGGCCCGAGCGGGTAGCGGCCGCGCAGGTCGGAGCGGACCCGGTAGGAGACCTCGCGGAAGCCGCGCGGCTCGACCCGGTCGAGCACGAACCGCGGCCGCGGCCCGAGCACGTACGGGACCTGGTCCTCCAGGAGCAGCAGCCCGGTGGGCACCCGGGAGACGTTGTCCACCCGCAGGTGGACCCGGGCCTCCTGGCCGGCGATCGCCCGGTGCGGGCTGAGCCGGCGTCCGCTGGCCACCCGGTACCGGGTGTTGGCGACCACCGCGGCGGCGGCCAGCGGCAGGGCGGCGAGCAGGACGCCGACCCGCAGCAGCGCGTCCTGGTCGAGCAGGTAGGCGCAGACCACCGCGGTCAGACCGGCCGCGAGGAAGGAGCGGCCCCGGGTGGTGAGGCCGTGCAGTCCGGCCCGCAGCCCGCCCGTTCCGTCGGATGAGGCCACCTCAGCCCCTCCGGACGGCCGGGCCGCCCTGCGGACGGGGCAGCGGCACTCGGGCGACCAGGTCGGTCACGATCTGCTCGGCGGTACGGCGGCCGAGCTGGGTCTCGGCGGTCGGCATCAGGCGGTGCGCCAGGACCGGGACGGCCAGCCGCTGGATGTCGTCCGGGGTGACGTAGTCGCGCCCGTCCAGCGCGGCGGCGGCGCGGGCGGCCCGGACCAGGTGCAGGGTGGCGCGCGGCGAGGCGCCCAGCCGCAGCTCGGGGCTGGTGCGGGTGGCGCCGACCAGGTCGACGGCGTAGCGGCGGACCGGGTCGGCGATGTGCACGGTGCGGACCAGCTCGACCAGCTTGAGGATGTCGGCGGCGTGCGCGACCGGCTGGAGGTCGGCCAGCGGGTTGGCGCCGGCGTGCACGTCGAGCATCGCGAACTCGGCCTCGGGGCTGGGGTAGCCGATCGAGACCCGGGCCATGAATCGGTCCCGCTGGGCCTCCGGGAGGGGGTAGGTGCCCTCCATCTCGACCGGGTTCTGGGTGGCCACGACCATGAACGGCGAGGGCAGCTCGTAGCTGGTGCCGTCGATGGTGACCTGGCGCTCCTCCATCGACTCCAGCAGCGCGGACTGGGTCTTCGGCGAGGCGCGGTTGATCTCGTCGCCGACCACGATCTGGGCGAAGATCGCGCCCGGTCGGAACTCGAAGTCGTGCTGCTGCTGGTCGTAGATGTTGGTGCCGGTGACGTCCGAGGGCAGCAGGTCGGGGGTGAACTGGATGCGGCGCACGGTGCAGTCCACGGACTTGGCGAGCGCCTTGGCCAGCATGGTCTTGCCGACGCCGGGCACGTCCTCCAGCAGCAGGTGCCCCTCGGCGAGCAGGACGGTCAGGGCGATCCGGACGGCCTCCGGCTTGCCCTCGATCACGCTCTCGATGTTGGCGCGGACCCGTTCCACGACCGCCGCGAGCTCCGGGAGCCCGACCGGACGGTACCCGTTCGCCCTCTGCTCGCCCCCCGCAGGACTGCCGAGACCGGCCTGATCGTTGTAGCTCGTCACCCGTTACGCTCCCTGGCACACCGTGCCCGCCTCACCCGAGGCCGGACCCCACCCCATGCTTGACGCGGCCGTCCCGGGGGCGGTTCCGAACGAGGATCCGGCGCCGGTGGGCGGCCTGCGGCCCGGCCTCCCCAGGTGGTTCGGGGTCCGACCGGCAGGCGCATTCTCCCCCGTTCGGCGGTCAGAAGTCACCATTCGGCCCTCGCCGAATGAGGGCGGGCGGGCTCCGCTCAGCGGATCTCGCGCAGCAGCCCGGTGTGGACGTCGAAGACGAAGCCGCGGACGTCGTCGGTGTACGGCAGGAACGGGGAGGTGCGCACCCGCTGCATGGACTGGCGGACGTCGCCGTCCAGGTCGACGAAGGCCTCCACCGCCCACTGCGGGCGCTGGCCGACCTCCAGCTCCAGCTCGCGGCGGAAGTCCTCGGTGAGGCCGAGCAGTCCGCAGCCGGTGTGGTGGATCAGCGCGATCGAGCGGGTGCCCAGGGCGCGCTGGCTGATGGTCAGGGACCGGATGGTGTCGTCGGTGACGACGCCGCCGGCGTTGCGGATGACGTGGGCGTCGCCCAGTTCTAGGCCGAGCGCCGCGAAGAGGTCGAGCCGGGCGTCCATGCAGGCCACCACGGCGATCTTCTGCACGGGACGGGCGTCCATGCCGCCGTCGCGGAAGGTCACCGCGTACTCGCGGTTGGCCGTCACGAAGCGGTCGATGATGCTGGGTCCGGCGGGGTCGGCAGCGGCGTTCGGCGTGGGCCGGTCGGGGGTCACTGTCATGGTGGCGACGTTAGTGCGGTCCGGGGCCGCGCGGTGGGGCGGAGAGCTACAGAACGCACCGCCGTGAGCGGGTGCATAGCGACAACCGGAGGGTTCGTCCGGGCCGGTCCGGGCGTGGGTTCGTACCCAGTCGCCCGACAGGGGCGCGCGCCGGCCGCCGGGGGCCGCCGGCCGGGACCCCCGCCGGACCGCTCCGACGGCCGCGACCTGCGGTGATCCGTACCGCCGCCCGGGTGGTGCGCCGGAGCGGACCATTGACTGGCGGGGTCCGCGCGATAGAGTTGCGGCGCGTTGGAGCACACCCCTCGGAGCCCGTCAACCGGGCCGTGCCGACCGGTGTGCGGCCCGGCCGATGCGGCTCGTGGCCTCCACCCGCTCCGTGTTCACCTGGCGCACCTTCCCCGGCGCCGGGCGGTCACGACCTTCCCCTCGAGCGGGCGGGGACCACGGGCCGCGTCGTCGTGCCGGCAGGTGGTGGGCGAGAATGGTCGGAGCTCCCGGTCGTCGGGCTGCTCCGCACCGAGGAAGGGCGCCACCGCGCATGACCACCAATGAACCGGGTCCCAAGCACGTTCCGGTGATGCTGCAGCGGTGCATGGACGCGCTGGCGCCGGCGATCTCCCGCCCGGGTGCCGTGGTGGTCGACGCGACCCTGGGCCTCGGCGGCCACAGCGAGGCGCTGCTGACCCAGTTCCCGGAGGTCCGGCTGGTCGCGGTGGACCGCGACCCGCAGGCGTTGAAGCTCTCCGGCGAGCGGCTGGCCCCCTTCGGCGACCGGGCCACGCTGGTGCACGCGGTGTACGACGAGATCCCCGAGGTGCTGGAGCGCCTGGGCATCGACCGGGTCGACGGCATCCTGTTCGACCTCGGCGTCTCCTCGATGCAGCTGGACGAGGCCGACCGCGGTTTCGCCTACGCCCAGGACGCGCCGCTGGACATGCGGATGGACCAGACCCGGGGGATCAGCGCGGCGGAGGTGCTGAACACCTACAGCCACGGCGACCTGGCCCGGATCCTCAAGGTGTACGGCGAGGAGCGGTTCGCCGGGAAGATCGCCTCGGTCATCCTGCGGGAACGGGAGAAGGAACCGTTCACCAACAGCGCGCGTCTGGTCGAGTTGGTGCGCAACGCCATTCCGGCGGCGACCCGTCGAACCGGCGGGAACCCGGCCAAGCGGACGTTCCAGGCGCTGCGGATCGAGGTCAACGGCGAGCTGGAGGTCCTGGACCGGGCGATCCCGGGGGCACTGGATGTCCTGGCGGTGGGCGGCCGGATCGCGGTGATGTCGTACCAGTCGCTGGAGGACCGGCTGGTGAAGCAGTACTTCGCCGCCGGGGCGACCAGCACCGCCCCGCCGGGGCTCCCGTTCATCCCGGAGGAGCACCAGCCCTGGCTCAAACTGATCACCCGCGGTGCCGAGCTGGCCACCGAGGAGGAGATCGAGGAGAACCGGCGCGCCGCGCCCGTGCGGCTGCGGGTGGCGGAGAGGATCAGGGACCGAAGCAAGCGGGGCTGAGGAACGGCTCCGGCGGGGTCCGAAGGGTGGAGGAGAACGGTGGGGCCGGTGGCCGGTGAGGTCCGGGCGGGGCGGGGAGGACTCCCCGGACAGGGCAGGGCGCGGATCACGGTCCGGCCGGGGCGGCGGCCCGTGCGCGGGCGCACGCCGTTCGCGGTGCTCGTGGTGGTGCTGCTGGCGGCGGGGCTGCTCGGGCTGCTGGCGCTGAACACGGCGCTCAACGAGGGATCCTTCGAACTGTCCCGGCTGCAGAAGCAGACCACCAAGGCGACCGACGAGCAGCAGAGCCTCCAGCACGAGATCGACCAGAGCTCGGCCCCGGACGCGCTGGCCAAGCGGGCCGGCGAACTGGGCATGGTCCCGGCCGGCGGGATGGCTTTCCTGGACGTGCCGAACGGCGGCAAGGTGCTCGGCACGCCCGGCCCGGCGCAGGACAGCCCGCCGGTGAAGAAGTCGACGGTCGATCCGTGGCCGACGAAGCCCGCGCCGGCCGCGCAGAGCCCGGCCCCCGCGCAGAGCCCGGCCCCGGCGCAGCCCTCCGGGCAGCCGTCCGGCTCGCCGAGCGCCCAGCCCCCGGCTCAGCCGAGCCCCCCGGCGCCGCCGACCCCGGCGGCCTCGGCCGGTGACTCGGTGATCCAGCTCAACCCGGTGACGACCGCGCCGGCCCAGCACGGGGGTGGTACCCGATGACGACGCCTCGTCAGCCCGCCGGCTCCGGCTCCGGGTCCGGTTCCGGCCGCCGTCAGCCGCCGCGCAGCGGTACGGCCCGGCCGGTGGCCGGGCGCGGCCAGCCCGCGAAGGGGCAGCAGGCCAAGGGGCAGGCCGCCCGCGGCCAGTCCGGCAAGGCCCAGCCCGCGAAGGCCCAGCCGCCGAAGGCGCAGAGCCCGAAGGCCCAGCCCGCCAAGGGCCAGCCCGCGCGCGGCCAGTCGGCCAAGGCGCAGCCCGCCAGGTCCGGCTCCGTCGGCCGCACCCCGCGGGCGCCCCAGCAGCGCCGCCCGGAGGGCCGTCCGCCGGCCCGCAGCCAGGCGGCCGTACGACCGCGCCCGAAGTCCAGGCTGCCGCACCGCCCCAAGGCGCTACGGCTGGCCGAACCGAAGCGCCGGCTGCGGGTGATCACCGTGGTCCTGTCGCTGGTGTTCTCGGTCTTCGCCGGGCGCCTGGTGCAGCTCCAGCTGGTGGACGCCGACGCGCTGGCCGCCGACGCGAACACCAACCGCTACCAGAACATCCCGATCACCGCCGAGCGCGGCTCGATAACGTCCTCCGACGGCGTCGCCCTCGCGGCCACCGTGGACGCGTACGACATCACCGCCGACCCGGCCATGTTCACCCCCGAGGCGACCGGCATCCCGGACGCGCCCGAGCAGGCGGCCGCGCTGCTGTCGCCGATCCTCGGCGTGGCCAAGGAGAGGATCGCCGCCGACCTGCACACCCCGAAGACCCGCTACAAGCGGCTCGCCGCGCAGCAGACCCCGGCCGCCAAGAGCCAGATCAGCGACCTCAAGACGGGCCTGGAGAAGAAGGCCGGCTCGCGCGCCTGCCAGGCCCAGCGGAAGCTGCTCGGCAAGCCGGCCGACCAGGGCGGGCGCACCCGGGTGGACAACGAGTGCGCCAACCCGCTGGCCGGGGTGTTCAACCGGGAGACCCAGAAGCGGATCTACCCGGCCGAGGGGCTGGCCGCCAACCTGGTCGGCTTCGTCAACGGCGAGGGCGAGGGCGCCGGCGGGCTGGAGCTGCAGTACCAGAAGCAGCTGGCCGGCAAGGACGGCCACAGCAGCTACGCCCAGGCGGGCGGGCGGCTGGTGCCCACCGCCGGGGGCTCGATGGACCCGGCCGTGCCCGGCAGCGACATCAAGCTGACCATCAACCGGGACATCCAGTGGGCGGCCCAGCGGGCGATCACCGACCAGGTGGCCAACTCCGGCGCGGAGAAGGGCTACGTGGTGGTCCAGGACGTGAAGACCGGCCAGGTCATCGCGATGGCCTCCGCGCCCGGCTTCAACCCCAACGACCTGAGCCTCGCCAAGCAGTCCCAGATGGGCAACCCGGCGCTGGTGGACGCGTACGAGCCGGGCAGCACCGCCAAGCTGATGAGCCTGGCCGCCGTCCTGGACACCGGCAAGGCCAACTGGGACACCAAGGTGACGGTGCCCTACCCGCTGATCCGGGCCGGGCAGGAGTTCAAGGACGACGTCGTGCACGGCACCTGGTACCTGACCCTGGCCGGGGTGCTCGCCAAGTCCTCCAACATCGGGACCATCGAGGCGGTCGAGACCCTCGGCGACGGCGACCAGCTCAAGGCCAACCAGATCCTGGACGGGTACCTGCGCAAGTTCGGGGTGGCCCAGCCGACCGGACTGAACTTCCCGGGGGAGACCGCGGGCAAGCTCAAGAAGCCGGAGGACCTGGTCGCCTCGGAGAAGTACAACATCTCCTTCGGCCAGGGCCCGATGCAGATGAACGCGCTCCAGGCCACCTCGGTGTACTCGACCATCGCCAACGGCGGGGTGCGGGTCGCGCCCAGCATCGTCCAGGGGATCACCGGGCCGGACGGCAAGTACGTCCCGACCCCGGCCGGCGAGCAGACCCGGGTGGTCAGCGAGCAGACCGCCAAGACCCTCACCTCGATGCTGGAGTCGGTCGTCGACGACGAGCAGGGGACCGGCGGCAAGGCCGCGATCCCCGGCTACCGGGTCGCCGGGAAGACCGGCACCGCCAACCGGGGGGCCGCCGACGGCAAGGGCTACGACGGCTACACCGCCTCCTTCATCGGCTTCGCGCCCGCCGACGCCCCCCGCTACACCGTCTCCTGCACCCTCCAGGGCCCGGTCAACGGGCACTTCGGCGGCCAGCTGTGCGGGCCGGTGTTCAAGCAGGTGATGGAGTTCACCCTGAAGACCATGCAGGTCCCGCCGAGCGGGAGCCAGGCACCGAACCTGCCCGTCGAGTGGAAGCCGTGAACGAGGATGAGCAACCAGCGGGCCGGTGCGGACGGCGGCGCGGCGAGGGCCCGGTTTGGCCCTGGGCACCCTTCGGCGGATAGCCTTCCCGCCGTGCCGAAACCCGATCAAACCACCGTGAGTCCGCCCCGCCCGACCGGGACCGCCGCTCTGCCGCTCGCCGAGCTGGCCTCCCGGCTGGGTCTGCCGCCCGTCGAGGGCGCCGCCGTCACCGGTGTCACCCACGACTCCCGTGCGGTGCGCCCGGGCGACGTGTACGTGGCCTTCCCGGGCGCCAACCACCACGGCGCGGCCTTCGCCGGCCAGGCCGCGGCGGCCGGCGCGGTGGCCGTGCTGACCGACCCGGCCGGCGCCGAGCTGGCGGCGCCCTCGGGCCTGCCGCTGCTGGTCGTCGACCGGCCGCGGGCCCGGATGGGCGAGCTGGCCGCGATCGTCTACGGCCACCCGTCCGAGCGGCTGCTGATGCTCGGGCTGACCGGCACCAACGGCAAGACCACCACCTCGTACCTGGTCGAGGGCGGTCTGCGCGGCGCCGGGCGGGTCCCGGGTGTGATCGGCACCGTCGAGATGCGGGTCGGCGAGGAGCGGATCAAGAGCGAGCGCACCACCCCCGAGGCCACCGACCTGCACGCGATCCTCGGCGTGATGGCCGAGCGCGGCGCGGACGCGGTGACCATGGAGGTCTCCAGCCACGCCCTGGTCTTCGGCCGCACCGACGGGGTCGCGTACGACGTCGCGCTGTTCAACAACCTCACCCCCGAACACCTCGACTTCCACCCGGACATGGAGGACTACTTCCAGGCGAAGGCCCGGCTCTTCCAGCCCGGCAAGTCCCGCCACGGCGTGGTCAACCTGGACGACGAGTACGGCCGCCGGCTCGCCGCCGAGGCCAAGATCCCGGTGACCACCTTCTCCGCGACCGGCGACGCCGGGGCGGACTGGCGGGCCGTGGACGTGCAGCTCGGCCCGATCGGCTCCACCTTCCGGGTGGTCGGTCCGGACGGCGCCGGGGCCGACGCCTCCGTCCCGCTGCCCGGCCCGTTCAACGTCGCCAACGCGCTGGCCGCGATCACCGTGCTGGTCGCCGCCGGGCTGCCGCTGGAGCGGGCGGTGGCCGGGATCGCCGAAGTCCCCGGAGTGCCGGGCCGGCTGGAGCGGGTGGACGGCGGGCAGCCGTTCGTCGCCGTGGTGGACTACGCCCACAAGCCGGACGCCCTGCAAGCCGTCCTCGCCTCGCTGCGCGAGGTCACCAAGGGCCGGCTGCACGTGGTGGTCGGCTGCGGTGGCGACCGCGACCCGCACAAGCGCGCTCCGATGGGCGCGATCGCCGCCCGGCTCGCCGACACCGCCCTGCTGACCAGCGACAACCCGCGCAGCGAGGACCCGCTGGCGATCCTCGCCAGCATGCTGACCGGCGCCGCCGCGGTGCCCGAGGCCGAGCGCGGGGACGTCCTGGTCGTCCCCGACCGGGCGGAGGCGATCCGGCTCGCGGTCACCCGCGCCCGGGCCGGGGACACCGTGCTGGTGGCCGGCAAGGGCCACGAGCTCGGCCAGTACGTTCGAGACGAGATCCGCCCCTTCGACGACCGGGAGGTGCTGCGCGAATCCATCGCGCGGACCACGGCCGACCGGGGCGACCGAGGAGTAGAGCAGCAGTGATCGCACTGACCCTCGCCGAGGTGGCCGCCGCCGTCGGCGGCACCCTGGACGGCGCCGCCCCGGACACCCTGGTCACCGGCCCGGTCGAGGTCGACTCGCGGAAGGTGAGCCCCGGCGGCCTGTTCGCGGCCTTCGTCGGCGAGCACGTGGACGGCCACGACTACGCGGCCGTCGCGGTCGAGGCCGGCGCCGTCGCAGTGCTGGCCTCCCGCCCGGTCGGCGTGCCCGCCGTCCTGGTCGACAGTGTGGTGGAGGCCCTCGGCAGGCTGGCCCGCACCGTGGTCGCCCGCGCCGCGGGCACCGCGGTGGTCGCGCTGACCGGCTCGGCGGGCAAGACCAGCACCAAGGACCTGATCGCCCAGCTGCTCCAGCACCACGGCGAAACGGTCTTCCCGCCCGGCTCGCTGAACAACGAGATCGGCCACCCGATGACCGCGCTCCGGGTCGAGGACAGCACCCGGCACCTGGTCATGGAGATGGGCGCCCGGCACAAGGGCGACATCGAGTACCTCACCTCGATCACCCCGCCGCGGATCGGCCTGGTGCTCAACGTCGGCACCGCCCACCTCGGCGAGTTCGGCTCCCAGGAGGCGATCGCCGAGGCCAAGGGCGAGCTGGTCGAGGCGCTGCCCGCCGACGGCGCCGCGATCCTGAACGCGGACGACCGGCTGGTGCGCGCCATGGCCTCCCGTACCAAGGCGAAGGTGGTCCTGTTCGGGGAGTCCCCGGACGCCCACGTCCGGGCCACCGACGTTCGCCTGGACGCCACCGGACGGCCATCGTTCACGCTCACCACCCCGGCCGGTTCCGCACCCGTGCAACTGCGCCTGTACGGTGAGCACCACGTCTCGAACGCCCTCGCCGCCGCCGCGGTGGCGACGGAGCTCGGGATGACCGTCGACGACACCGCGGCAGCCCTGGGCGAAGCGGGTGCGCTGTCCCGCTGGCGCATGGAGGTCGTCGACCGGGCCGATGGTGTCACTGTCGTCAACGACGCCTACAACGCGAACCCCGACTCGATGCGGGCCGCGCTGCGGGCGCTGGTCTCGATGGGCGGCCGCGGTCCGGAGCGCCGCCGCACCTGGGCGGTGCTCGGCGAGATGCGGGAGCTCGGCGAGGAGAGCCTGGCCGAGCACGACGCCATCGGGCGGCTCGCCGTCCGACTCGACGTCACCAAGCTGGTGGCGGTGGGTGGACGCGAGGCGGCCTGCATGGAACTCGGTGCGAGGAACGAAGGTTCGTGGGGTGAGGAGTCGGTGCTGGTGTCCGACGCGGACGCGGCGGTCGAACTGCTGCGCAGTCAGCTTCAGCCGGGGGATGTGGTCCTGGTGAAGGCGTCCCGTTCGGTGGGGCTGGAGAAGGTGGCCGAGGCCCTCCTGGCGGACGGTGCTGCCCGATGATGAAGCAGATCCTCTTCTCCGGGATGATCGGTCTGATCCTCTCGCTGGTCGGCACGCCCGCCCTGATCAAGCTGCTCGCGCGAGGGGGCTACGGCCAGTACATCCGTGACGACGGCCCCAAGGCGCACCACAGCAAGAAGGGCACGCCCACCATGGGCGGCATCGCCTTCATCCTGGCGACCCTGATCGCGTACTTCGCCACGAAGGCGATAACGGGCGACAGCCCGACCGCCTCCGGGCTGCTGGTGCTCTTCCTGACCGCGGGCCTCGGCCTGGTCGGCTTCCTGGACGACTACATCAAGGTCGTCAAGCGCCGTTCGCTCGGCCTGCGGGCGAAGGCGAAGCTGGCCGGCCAGTCCATCGTCGGTCTGGTGTTCGCCGTCCTGGCGCTGCAGTTCCACGACGACCGCGGGCTCAGCCCGGCCTCCCAGTCGCTGTCCTTCGTGCGCGACTTCAAGTGGTCGATCGGCCCGGTGCTGTTCGTCATCTTCGCGTACTTCATGATCGCGGCGACCTCCAACGGCGTGAACCTGACGGACGGCCTGGACGGTCTGGCCACCGGCGCCTCGGTGATGGCCTTCGGCGCCTACACCTTCATCGGCGTCTGGGAGTACACCCAGAGCTGCGCCTACTTCATCTCCGCCACCGGCGCCTGCTACGACGTCCGGGACCCCCTGGACCTCGCGGTGGTGGCCTCCGCCCTGATGGGCTCCTGCTTCGGCTTCCTCTGGTGGAACACCTCGCCCGCCAAGATCTTCATGGGTGACACCGGCTCGCTCGCCCTCGGCGGCGCCCTGGCCGGTCTGGCGATCTGCTCGCGCACCGAGCTGCTGCTGATCCTGCTCGGCGGCCTCTTCATGATCATCACCCTGTCGGTGATCATCCAGGTCGGCTCCTTCCGGATGACCGGCAAGCGCGTCTTCAAGATGGCACCACTGCAACACCACTTCGAACTCAAGGGCTGGAGCGAGGTCCTGGTCGTGGTCCGGTTCTGGATCATCCAGGGCCTGTGCGTGGCCGTCGGCCTCGGCCTCTTCTACGCGGGATACCGGACCGGATGACGACGAATCCTGACTTCTCGAACCTGCCCGTGGTGGTCGCCGGACTCGGCGTCTCGGGCATCAGCGCCGCGCGCGTCCTGAACGGGCTGGGCGCGAGCGTCACCGTGGTCGACGGCGGCAGCGGCGAGGGCCTGCGGGCCCGCGCCGCCGAGCTGGAGGCCCTGGGCGTCGCGGTGCGCCTGGGCGACGGCGCGAGCCTGCCCGAGGGCACCGCACTGATCGTCACCTCGCCCGGCTGGGCCCCCGACAGCCCGCTGTTCGCCGCCGCCGCGGCGGCCGGCGTGCCGGTCTGGGGCGACGTCGAGCTGGCCTGGCGGCTGCGCAGGCCGCTGCCGGGCACCGGCGAGCCCGCCCCCTGGCTGGCCGTGACCGGCACCAACGGCAAGACCACCACCGTCCAGATGCTCGCCTCGATCCTCGCCGCGGCCGGCAAGCGCACCGCCGCCGTCGGCAACGTCGGGGTCTCGGTGCTGGACGCGGTGCTCGCCGAGGAGCCGTACGACGTGCTCGCCGTCGAGCTCTCCAGCTACCAGCTGCACTGGGCGCCCTCGCTGCGCCCGTACTCGGCGGCCGTGCTCAACCTGGCCCCGGACCACCTCGACTGGCACGGCTCGATGGAGGCGTACGCCGCCGACAAGGGCCGGATCTACGAGGGCAACGTGGTGGCCTGCGTGTACAACCTGGCCGACCCGGCCACCGAGGCGCTGGTCATGGCGGCCGACGTCGAGGAGGGCTGCCGGGCGATCGGCTTCGGCCTCGGCGCGCCGAGCCCGTCGAACTTCGGCGTGGTGGACGGCCTGCTGGTGGACCGCGCCTTCGTCGAGGACCGGACCAGGAACGCGGCCGAGCTGGGCGCCGTCGAGGACGTCAACCCGCCCGCCCCGCACAACATCGCCAACGCGCTCGCCGCGGCGGCGCTGGCCCGGGCGTACGGGGTCGAACCGAAGGCCGTCCGGGAGGGCCTGCGGGCCTTCCGCCCGGACGCCCACCGGATCGCCGAGGTCGGTACGGTCCGCGAGGTCACGTACATCGACGACTCCAAGGCCACCAACACCCACGCCGCGGCGGCCTCGCTGGCCGCCTACCGGCCGATCGTCTGGATCGCCGGGGGACTGGCCAAGGGCGCGACCTTCGACGACCTGGTCCAGGGCGCGGCCGAGCGGCTGCGCGCGGTCGTGCTGATCGGGGAGGACCGGGCGCTGATCCGCGCGGCGCTGGAGCGACACGCTCCGGATGTGCCGGTGATCGAGGCGGCCGAGGGCCAGACTGGCGCGGTGGCGATGACCGAGGTCGTTCGAACGGCCGCGTCGCTCGCCCGATCGGGTGACACGGTGCTGCTGGCCCCGGCCTGCGCCTCGATGGACATGTTCACCAACTACGGCGAGCGCGGGGACCTGTTCGCGGCGGCCGTCCGGGAGCTGGCGGACCTCGGCGAGTGAGGCTGGGCTCCGGCGAGTGAGCCGAAGGGCCGGCCGGAGCGGCCCGGAGGCGAACGAGCCGCAGAAGAGGGAGAGCGGGGAGCGGTGGCGGGGCAGGGCAGGGCGGATTCCGGTACGACCGGGCAGGACACCGCCGAGCCGTGGCGAGTGATCTCCGCCACCACGACCAAGTACAAGTCGGCCGGTCCGCTGGGGAGGTTGCAGGCTTTCCGGGCCCGCGTCCGCTACTGGCTGGACCGGCCGCTCACGCCGTACCTGCTGATCGTCGGCACGACCCTGCTGCTGGTCGTGCTCGGTCTGATGATGGTCTTCTCGGCCTCGCAGATCCTGGCGCTGAACCAGCACCACACCGCGCAGTACTACTTCCTCAAGCAGCTGATCGCGGCCATCCTCGGGCTGGTCCTGTTGGCCGGCTTCGCCTCCGTCCCGGTGGCGGTGCTGCGGGTGATCGTCTACCCGGTGATGTTCGGGGTGATCGGCGCCCTCGCGCTGGTCGCGGTGCCCGGCATCGGGGTGCGGATCAACGGCAACCAGAACTGGCTGGACTTCGGGTTCTTCCAGTTCCAGCCCTCCGAGTTCGCCAAGCTCGCGCTGGTCCTCTGGGGCGCCGACCTGCTCGCCCGCAAGCAGAAGGCCGGCACCCTCACCACCTGGAAGCACCTGCTGGTCCCGCTGGTGCCCGGGGCCCTGCTGCTGCTCGCGCTGATCATGATCGGCGGTGACATGGGCACCTCGATGATCCTGGTGGCCATGGTGTTCGCGCTGCTCTGGATGGTCGGCGCACCGCTGCGGCTGTTCGTGGCCACCGTCGGGGTGGCGGTCGTGGTCTGCACCGCCCTGGTGATCACCGTCCCGCACCGGGCCGAGCGCCTGGGCTGCATCGGCGTCACCAAGCTCGACCCGGACGGCGCCTGCTTCCAGGCCCTGCACGGCGTCTACTCCTTCGCCCTCGGCGGCGGCTTCGGCACCGGCCTCGGCGCCGGCGTGGAGAAGTGGGGCCAGCTGCCGGAGGCGCACACCGACTTCATCTTCGCCGCGACCGGCGAGGAACTCGGTCTGGTGGGGACGCTGTCGGTGATCGGCCTCTTCGCGGCACTAGGCTACGCGGGTATCCGTGTGGCCATCGGTACGAAGGACCCCTTCGTCAGGTACGCCGCGGGAGCCGCCACCACCTGGATCATGGCGCAGGCCATGATCAACCTGGGGTCGGCGCTGGGACTGCTGCCCATCGCGGGCGTCCCGCTCCCGCTGTTCTCCTACGGCGGTTCCGCCATGCTGTCGGCCATGTCCGCGATCGGAGTGCTGCTCTGCCTGGCACGCAGCTCCTCGGGCGCGAAGGCGGCCCTGGCCGCCCGGAACAAGAACTCCCGGATCAGGAAGCGACTGGCCCGGGTGCTGCCACGACGACGAACCACAGCGCGCGCGGTCCCCGGACCGGCACGCAGGGAGCGGTGAATTTCGGTGCATGTCGTACTCGCCGGCGGGGGGACCGCCGGTCACATCGAGCCGGCCATGGCCCTCGCGGACGCACTCCGCAGGCACGACCCGTCCATCGGGATCACCGCCCTGGGCACCGAGAAGGGGCTGGAGACCCGACTGGTACCCGAGCGCGGCTACCAGCTGGAGCTCATCCCGGCCGTGCCGCTGCCCCGCAAGCCCACCCCCGAACTGATCACCGTCCCCGGCCGGCTGCGCGGCACCGTCCGGGCCGCCCAGGAGATCATCGAGCGGGTCAACGCCGACTGCGTGGTCGGCTTCGGCGGCTACGTCGCGATGCCCGCCTACCTGGCCGCCAAGCGGGCCGGCGTGCCGATCGTGGTGCACGAGGCCAACGCCCGCCCCGGCCTGGCCAACAAGATCGGCGCCCGTTACTCCGACTTCGTCGCGGTCTCCACCCCGGACAGCAAGCTGCGCGACTCCCGGTACATCGGCATCCCGCTGCGCCGGACCATCGCCACCCTGGACCGCAACGCCACCCGGCCGGAGGCCCGCCAGTACTTCGGCCTCGACCAGCGGCTGCCCACCCTGCTGGTCTCCGGCGGCTCCCAGGGCGCGCGCCGGCTCAACGAGACGATCACCGCGATCGCCCCGCGGCTGCAGCAGTACGGCGTGCAGATCCTGCACGCGGTCGGCCCGAAGAACGAGCTGCCGCAGACCGCCGACGTCCCCGGGATGCCGCCGTACCGCCCGGTGCCGTACATCGACCGGATGGACCTCGCCTACGCGGCCGCCGACCTGATGCTCTGCCGGGCCGGCGCGATGACCGTCGCCGAGCTGGCCGCGGTCGGCCTGCCCGCCGCCTTCGTGCCGCTGCCGATCGGCAACGGCGAGCAGCGGCTGAACGCCCAGCCGATGGTGAAGGCCGGCGGCGGCCTGCTGGTGGACGACGCCGAGCTGACCTCGGACTGGGTGCTGCAGAACGTGCTGCCGGTGCTCACCGACCCGCAGCGGCTGTGGGACATGAGCCGGGCCGCCGCCGAGTTCGGCCGCCGGGACGCGGACGACCTGCTGGTCGGCATGGTGTACGAGGCGATCCAGGCACACCGGGGCGGTCGCCGTCGTGGCTGACGGCCGGCCCGCCGGCTCACCCCCGGCCGCCGGCCTGGGGGCACCTCCCGGCCGCAAGGCCGGGGGCGGGTACTCCCACGAGGAGGACGAGTTCGGGGACGAGGAGTCCGCTCCCCGCCTCCGGCTCTCCCGGCGGGGCGTCGTGGTGCTGAGCGCGCTCGGCGCCGCGGTGCTGGGCGCGCTGGCCTGGGTGGTGTTCTTCTCCTCGCTGCTGGACGTGCGCGACGTCGCCGTCCAGGGCGCCGCGGACGAGAAGCTGACCTCGGACCAGGTCCGCGCGGCCGTCGGCGGGCTCGCCGACGGCCCGCTGGCCCGGGTCGACCTGGACGGCGTCCGCCAGCGGGTCGAGGCGATCCCCCGGGTGGCGAAGGCCGAGGTCTGGCGGGGCTGGCCGCACACCCTGCAGGTCAAGGTGGTGCAGCGGACGGCGGCCGCCGCCGTCAAGGGGGATGACGGTCAGTTCACCCAGGTGGACGCCACAGGCGTGAGCTTCGCCACCGAGGCGGCCCCGCCGGCGGGCGTGCCGGTGGTGGAGCTGCGGCTCAGTCAGTCCGCGAAGGACGTGGACGGGGTGATCTCCCGGGGACAGTTGGTGCAGGGCGCGGTGACGGTGGCCGCCGGCCTCCCGCCGGAGATCGCCAAGCGGGCCGGATCGGTCCTGGTGCACTCCTACGACGACATCGAACTGCAGCTCAGCGGGGGTGCGACGGTGCGCTGGGGGAGTCCGGACCAGACCGACCGAAAGGCCCGGGTGCTGCTCGCACTGATGAAGCAGAAGGGCACCAACTTCGACGTGACGGCGCCGGAGGCGCCGGCGGTGTCCGGCTGAT
This sequence comes from Kitasatospora sp. NPDC098652, assembly GCF_044760155.1. NCBI lineage: Bacteria > Bacillati > Actinomycetota > Actinomycetes > Kitasatosporales > Streptomycetaceae > Kitasatospora > Kitasatospora sp. NPDC098652. The sequence goes on along the minus strand of NZ_JBIWAQ010000016.1, from coordinate 5,990 downwards.
CCGCTAGATTCTCTGCCCGAGGGAGGGGTTGACGCTTCGGAGTGTCGGCCCGACCCTTGGTGGTCACCCCGGTTTCCATTGCCGGCCGATGATCACATAGGCTCAAAAGAAAAAGGGAAGCTCGGCGTGTTCGTTGAAACGCGTGCCCGGAGCCACCTAGTGTCCTGTGTCACCAGACTGTGTCCATTGGTGATGTGACGGAGACACAGGACTAACCCTAAAGGTCAAGTTTAGGGTTGGGGTCGGCGGTCGGCATTTCGGACATTCAGTCAGAAACCAGGCTCCCTACCCATCGACATCCGTCGACACGGCCCCCCGTTGGGGCGGGTCGACCCGGAAATTCGAGGCGAGAGGCCTTCGACGTGGCAGCACCGCAGAACTACCTCGCAGTCATCAAGGTCGTCGGAATCGGCGGCGGTGGTGTCAACGCCATCAACCGGATGATCGAGGTCGGTCTCAAGGGCGTCGAGTTCATCGCGATCAACACCGATGCGCAGGCCCTCCTCATGAGCGACGCCGACGTCAAGCTCGATGTGGGCCGTGAACTCACCCGGGGCCTCGGCGCCGGCGCCAACCCCGAGGTCGGCCGCAAGGCCGCCGAGGACCACCGCGAGGAGATCGAGGAGGTCCTCAAGGGGGCCGACATGGTCTTCGTGACCGCCGGCGAGGGCGGTGGCACGGGCACGGGCGGCGCGCCCGTCGTCGCCAACATCGCCCGCTCGCTGGGCGCCCTGACCATCGGCGTGGTCACCCGCCCCTTCACCTTCGAGGGCCGCCGCCGGGCCAACCAGGCCGAGGACGGCATCGCCGCCCTGCGCGAAGAGGTCGACACCCTCATCGTGATCCCCAACGACCGGCTGCTGTCCATCTCGGACCGCCAGGTCAGCGTGCTCGACGCGTTCCGCTCGGCCGACCAGGTCCTGCTCTCCGGTGTCCAGGGCATCACCGACCTGATCACCACCCCGGGCCTGATCAACCTCGACTTCGCCGACGTCAAGTCCGTCATGTCGGACGCCGGTTCGGCGCTCATGGGCATCGGCTCGGCCCGCGGTGAGGACCGCGCCAAGGCCGCCGCCGTGATGGCCATCTCCTCGCCGCTGCTGGAGGCCTCGATCGACGGCGCCCGCGGCGTGCTGCTGTCCATCTCGGGCGGCTCCGACCTCGGCCTGTTCGAGATCAACGAGTCGGCCCAGCTGGTCAGCGAGGCCGCCCACCCCGAGGCCAACATCATCTTCGGTGCGGTCATCGACGACGCGCTCGGCGACGAGGTGCGGGTCACCGTCATCGCCGCCGGCTTCGACGGCGGCCAGCCGCCGGCGATCGTCCGCGACCCGGTGGTGAAGTCCACCACCCCCGCCGCCCCGGCGACCCCGCCGGCAGCTCCGGAGCGCCCGGCCGGCCGTCCGTCCTACGGGAGCATCGGCTCGGTGACGTCCCGTTCGGAGGGGGAGGCCCCGGCCGCCCCGGCGCGTTCGGCCGAGACCTCGGCCACCACGACCGCCGCCGCCCCGGTGCCGCCGCAGGTGCAGCCGGCCCGGCAGCCGTTCGTGGAGAGCCCGGCCGAGGAGCTCGACGTGCCGGACTTCCTTAAGTGATCGATCACGCGGTTCGCGCCGGTGCTCACTTCGCCTTCACCGATCGGTGGGGCGGGGTGAGCACTTCGCCGTACGGGGAGCTCAACCTCGGCGGTGCGGTGGGCGACGACCCGGAGGCGGTCCGGGAGAACCGGGCCGTCGCGGCCCGGGAGCTGGGGATCGACCCGGCCGACGTGGTCTGGATGAACCAGGTGCACGGCGCCGAGGTCGCCGTGGTGACGCAGCGCCAGCCGCTCGGGCAGGCCCCGACGGTGGACGCGGTGGTCACCGACCGCCCGCTCGCGCTCGCGGTGCTGACCGCGGACTGCACCCCGGTGCTGCTGGCCGACCCGGTGGCGGGCGTGGTGGGCGCGGCCCACGCGGGCCGGCCCGGGCTGGCGGCCGGAGTGGTGCCCGCGGTGGTGCGGGCGATGGTCGAACTGGGGGCCGAGCCGGCGCGGATCGCCGCCGCCACCGGCCCCGCGGTCTGCGGCCGCTGCTACGAGGTGCCGGCCGGGCTGCGCGCCGAGGTGGCCGAGGTCGTCCCGTCGGCCTTCGCCGAGACCTCGTGGGGAACCCCGGCGCTGGACGTGCCGGCGGGGGTCGCCGCCCAACTGGCCGCGGCGGGGGTCACCGAACTGGTGCGCTCACCGGTCTGCACCCTCGAATCCGCCGATCACTTCTCCTATCGTCGCGAGCAGCGCACGGGTCGGCTCGCGAGCTACGTCTGGTTGGACTCTGATCACTGATGACGAACGACATCTACGGACCGTTCCCGGGGAGCAGGCAGTTCTCGGAGGCTCTGACGAACGGCCAGCGGGCCCGGTACGAGCAGCTCGGGACCAACCTCGAAGTGGTCGAGCGCCGGATCGCGGACGCCTGTGCGGCGGCCGGACGCCCGCGCGAGGACGTCAGCCTGATCGTCGTCACCAAGACCTACCCGGCCGAGGACACCGCGCTGCTGGCCGGGCTGGGTGTGACGGACGTCGCGGAGAACCGTGACCAGGACGCCGCTCCCAAGGCGGAACAGTGCAGAAACCTTCCTCTTAGTTGGCACTTCGTCGGCCAGCTCCAGACCAACAAGGTCCGCTCGGTGGTCCGCTACGCGAACCACGTGCACTCGGTGGACCGGCTGCGGCTCGTCGAGTCGCTCTCGGCGGCCGTGCTCAAGTCCGAGCGCCCGGAACTGGGCTGCCTGGTGCAGGTGGCACTGGACAAGGAGCACGGGGAGGGCGCGCACCGGGCCGGGGTCGCCCCCGAGGACGTCGCCGAACTCACCGACGCGATCGCCGACGCGCCCGGGCTGCGCCTGGACGGTGTGATGACGGTCGCTCCGCTGGCCGGCCCGCTGGCCGGAGACCCGGTCCGGGCCTTCGAGCGGCTGGCGGAAATCGCAACCGCCGTACGGGCGGCCCATCCGGCTGCCACCATGGTCTCCGCAGGCATGAGCGGCGACCTTGAGCAGGCGATTGCCGCCGGAGCGACACATGTACGCGTCGGAACGGCGGTACTCGGAGTGAGGTCACCCCTCGGGTAACGTCACCGGGTAGTAGATCAGACTGCAGGACAAAATAGGACAGAAGCTAGCAGCTTTCCGAAGTGCTAGCCAACCGTGGATCGCAGCTCCGCGGCCCCAATCCCACGAACTCTGACGGCGCGTCGCCTTGACGGGCCGTCGTGGGCGGACCGCGGAATCCGCAGGCAGGGCCGCGGCCCGCCCGCTGGGACGGAGCCGGTCCACCACAAGCGGAGGAGACAGGAGCATGGCCGGCGCGATGCGCAAGATGGCGGTCTACCTCGGCCTCGTGGAGGACGAGACGTACGACGGCCAGGGGTACGACCCCGACGACGACTACGACGCGGACCCCGAGCCGATCCGCACGGGGCAGCGGACCGAGGACATCCCCCGGCCGGCAGCCGCCCCCGCGCCCGCCCCGGTCTCCTCGATCACCCCGCAGCCGGTTCCGGCCGCGGTGCCGATCCGGCAGGAGACCCCGAGGATGGCCCCCGTGTCGTCCATCACACCCGAACGCCGCCACAACCTGGAGAAGAGCGCCCCGGTGATCATGCCCAAGGTCGTGAACGAACGAGAGCCCTACCGCATCACCACGCTGCACCCCCGGACCTACAACGAGGCCCGTACCATCGGGGAACAGTTCCGCGGCGGGACCCCCGTGATCATGAATCTGACCGAGATGGACGACACGGACGCCAAGCGGCTCGTAGACTTCGCCGCTGGACTCGTCTTCGGTCTGCACGGCAGTATCGAGCGCGTGACACAGAAGGTGTTCCTGCTGTCGCCTGCTAACGTCGATGTCACGGCGGAGGACAAGGCTCGGATCGCCGAGGGTGGGTTCTTCAACCAGAGCTGACCCGGCCACGACTTTACGTGTGGATCTGATCAACAGTGGTTGGCGACAGGTGACGAGCGGCGGGCCCCAGGGCCCGGGACCGGGGAGAGGGAAACGCGATGGACATCGTGTGGGCGGTGCTCTACTACGCCCTGACCGTCTTCCTGGTGTTCCTGCTCGTGCGACTGGTCATGGACTGGGTCTTCCAGTTCGCGCGTTCGTGGCGGCCGGGCAAGGCCATGGTCCTGGTCCTGGAGGCCACGTACACTGTCACGGATCCGCCGCTCAAGCTTCTTCGGCGGTTCATCCCGCCGTTGCGTTTCGGGGGCGTGGCGCTCGACCTGTCCTTCTTCGTACTGATGATCATTGTGTATGTCCTGATCTCGCTTGTGCACCCCTAGTCGTAGGTGAGCGATGCGACAGGATGCCGGTGTGCCGACGATCACGTTGAGGTGAAGAGATGCCATTGACCCCCGAGGACGTTCGGAACAAGCAGTTCACGACCGTCCGCCTGCGTGAAGGCTATGACGAGGACGAGGTCGATGCCTTCCTCGACGAGGTCGAGGCGGAGCTGACCCGCCTCCTCCGGGAGAACGAGGACCTGCGGGCCAAGCTGGCCGCCGCGACTCGCGCCGCCGCGCAGAACCAGGCCAACATGCGGAAGGAGCCGCCGCAGGACGCCCAGCGTCCGGCCGCTCCCGTCCCGGCCGCCATATCCGGCCCGCCGGTCCCCGGCCAGCAGGGTCCGGGTGGCCCGCAGCAGATGGGCCCCGGCGGCCCGCAGCAGATGGGCCCCGGCGGCCCGCAGCAGATGGGTCCGGGTGGTCCGCAGCAGCAGCAGCAGATGGGCAACCAGCCCCTCGGCCTGCCGTCCGGTGCGCCGCAGCTCCCGGCCGGCCCGGGTGGTCCGATGGGCCCCGGCGGTCCCCAGCAGATGGGCCAGACCATGGGCGGCCAGCAGCAGCTGGTCCAGCCGATGGGCGGTCAGATGCTCCAGCCCATGGGCGGTCCCGGTGGCCCGCAGCAGATGGGCAACCCGATGGGCCAGGGCATGGGCCAGCAGCAGCAGATGCAGCCGATGGGTGGCCCCATGGGCGGCCCGCAGCAGATGGGCGGCCCGCTCGGCGGCCCCATGCAGCAGCAGCAGGGCCCCGGCGGCGACAGTGCCGCCCGTGTGCTGGCGCTCGCCCAGCAGACCGCCGACCAGGCGATCTCCGAGGCCCGTTCCGAGGCCAACAAGATCGTCGGCGAGGCGCGCAGCCGGGCCGAGGGTCTGGAGCGGGACGCCCGGGCCAAGGCCGACGCCCTGGAGCGGGACGCGCAGGAGAAGCACCGCGTCGCGATGGGGTCGCTGGAGTCCGCGCGGGCCACGTTGGAGCGCAAGGTCGAGGACCTGCGGGCGTTCGAGCGTGAGTACCGTACGCGACTGAAGTCGTACCTGGAGACCCAGCTGCGTCAGCTGGAGTCGCAGGCCGACGACTCGCTCGCGCCGCCGCGGATCCCCGCCACCGCGTCGCTGCCGCCGGCGGCGTCGTCGATGGCTCCGGCCGGTGGGGGGTCGATGGGCTCTGCGCCGTCGTTCGGTGGGAACCAGCCTTCGTTCGGTGGTAACTCGCCGTCGTTCGGGGGGCAGAGTTCCTTCGGTGGGAATCCGCCGGCGCCGAGCTTCGGTGGGCAGCAGGGTGGGAACGGTGCGCCGCAGATGCAGCCGGCCGGGATGACCCAGCCGATGGCGGCCGTGCGGCCGCAGCCGCCGCAGCCGATGCAGCAGGCTCCGGCGCCGATGCGGGGCTTTCTGATTGACGAGGACGGCGACAACTGAGGTTGTAGCTGGGGTTTTGGGCGTCCCCTTTCTGGCCTTTGGGCTGGGGAGGGGGCGTCTTTTTTGTGTTCGAGGGTTGGGGGCGGGGGGCTAGGGGTGTGGGGGCCGCTGCGCGGGGCTGGGGTGTGGGGGTGGGCTTTCGGGAGGGTGGGTGGGGCCGGGGGCGGTTCCGGGGGTGGGCGCTCCGGGGGCTGGGTGATTTTCGGACCGCCGACTCTGTGGGTGGGGGGTTGGGCGCCGTTG
>NZ_JBIWAQ010000015.1:112366-210458 GCF_044760155.1 Kitasatospora sp. NPDC098652 | reverse complement strand
GATGTTTTCCGCTCCGTTTTCCGGGGCTTCGTCATCCAACTCGCCGGTGTCTTCTGCGGCTTGACGCCCCGTCCGACGTTTCAAACTCTAGCCGATCCCCGCTCCGAAAAGCGAATCCAGCCGCAATCCGATAAAACGCGCACGCCGAACAAGCACCGAGTCGAGACGCGAAAAAGCGAAACGACCGGCACGAACCGGAAGTGGTGTTTCAAGGGATTGGCTGCCTCGGGGCCGTCCGCGCAGATGCGTGTCCGGTGCTCCATGACAGGCAGCTCGAAGAACACTAGACCTCTGGAGTGGCCGAGTCAAGCACGGCAAGCGAATTTTCGGTGCCGCCCTCGGTGTCCTCCGTCCCCTCCTCCGCCGGCAGCTGGAAGGCCAGGACGGCGACGTCGTCGTCGTGCTCCGAGGTCACGCCCATCGCCCGGAGGAGCCGGGCGCAGATCACCTCGGGGGCGCCGACCGCGCCGGTGAGGGTGCGGGCCAGCAGGTCGAGGCCCTGGTCGATGTCCTCGTCGCGGCGCTCGACCAGTCCGTCCGTATAGAGGACGCCGGTGGTGCCGGGGAGCAGGCGCAGGGTGTGGGAGACGTGCAGGCCGTCCCCGGTGCCGAGCGGGGGGCCGTTCTGTTCCTCGCTGCGCAGGATGGTGCCGTCGGGGCAGCGCAGCAGCATGGGGAGGTGGCCGGCCGAGGCGTAGGAGAGGGTGCGGCGGCTCGGGTCCCAGACGGCATAGGTGCAGGTGGCGATCTGGTTGGCGTCGATCTCCATGGCGAGGCCGTCGAGCAGGCGCATCACCTCGTGCGGGGGGAGGTCGAGGCGGGCGTAGGCGCGTACGGCCGTGCGGAGCTGGCCCATCACGGCGGCGGCCCGCAGGCCCCGGCCCATGACGTCGCCGATGACGAGTGCCGTGCGGCCGCCGTCGATGGCGATGACGTCGTACCAGTCGCCGCCGACCGCGGCCTCGGCGCCGCCCGGCTGGTAGGTGGCGGCGACCCGCAGGTCGGCGGGCTGGTCGAGCTTCTGCGGGAGCAGGCTGCGCTGGAGGGTGACGGCGGCCTCGCGCTGGCGGCGTTCGGCTTCACGCAGGCGGGCGGCGGCGAGCACCTGGTCGGTGACCTCGGCCGCGAAGATCAGGACGCCGGCGGGCGGGCCCTCGGCGGGGGTGTCGCCGGTGTCGCCCGGGCCGAGCGGGACGCAGGAGACGTTGTAGTAGCGGTTGCCGGTGAGCCCGAGGATGCAGCGCGCCTTGACGCTGCGGGGCCGGCCGCCGCGGATGACCTGGTCCATCAGGGGCAGGACGCCCATGGTGCCGAGTTCGGGGAGGGCCTCCCCCGCGGGCAGGCCGGTGGGGCGTTCGCCGAAGAGTTCGCGGTAGGCCCGGTTGGCGTAGCCGAGCTGGTGGAGCGGGCCGTAGGTGACGGCGACCGGGGCGGGGATGCGGTTGAGCACCTCGCGCAGGTTCTGGGGTTTGTGGGGGTCGAGAAGTTCGGCGGTGGCGGCGGGGCTGGTGGGGTCCCGGGGGCCGGGGACGACGATGCCGTCGGTGGAGGGCGTGCCCTCGTCGGTGCCGGCCCCGTTGGGTGGGGCGGCACGCCAGGGGACTCCGGTGATCCGCGCGCTCCAGCGCATGAGGTTCAAACGACGGCCGCTTCCTCGTTTTCCAGGCATATCATCACTTTTTGTGTGCACAGCAACACATGGGGTAATGACCAGTTCGGGCTGATCCTGTCAGGCGGAGGCCCGGTTCCGGAAGTCGCGCGCCCGGCGTGGCCGTCGGTTGGGCTCCGGACCTCGGACGGCGGGGTCGCTCATCGGGGGGCCTCCGGCCCGGCGCCGGACGACCGCTCCGGCCCGGAATCGAAACCGCCCTCGAAGGACGAACGTGGGTGCGCCATCGCCCCCAGCGAGACCACCTCGCGGGAGAACACCCCGCCGAGCACCCAGTCCATCAGCACCCGGACCCGTCGCTCCGCGCTCGGCAGCCGCCGCAGGTGGCGGGCCCGGTGCAGCCACCACGCCCGCCGTCCGGTGAGCCGGCCGCCGCGCCGGGTGTGGGCGACGGCCCGGTGCAGCCCGAGCGAGGTGGAACAGGCGGCCGGCCCGGGGCGGTACTCGACCAGGCCCGGCGCGTGCGGCCCGCCGGCCAGCGCGACCGCGATGTTGCGGGCGAGCAGCTCGGCCTGGGCGAAAGCGTGCTGGGCGTTGGGCGCGCAGGGGGCGCCGTCCGCGTTCGGGTCGGGTACGGCGGCGCAGTCACCGGCCGCCCAGACCCCGGGCAGCGCCCGCCCGTCCGGGCCGACCGCCTGGAGGGTGGCCAGGCAGCGGACCCGGCCGGCCGTGTCCAGCGGTAGGTCGGTGTCGCGCAGTAGCGGCGAGGGCCGGACGCCCGCCGTCCAGACCAGGGTGCGGGCACCGAAGCGGCTGCCGTCGGAGAGCGCGGCGACCCCGCCGGCGGCGGACTCCAGGGTGGTGCGCAGGCGGATGTCGACGCCGCGTTCGCGCAGCTGGCCGAGGGTGTGCTCGGCGAGGTCGGAGGACTCCTCGGCGAGGATCCGGTCGCCGGACTCGACCAGCACCCAGCGCAGGTCCTCGGCGCGGACGTTGTGGTAGCTCCGCACGGCGGTGCGGGCCATGTCCTCCAGTTCGGCGAGCGCGCCGACGCCCGCGTAGCCCGCGCCGACGAAGACGAAGGTGAGCGCGGACTGCCGCAGGGCCGGGTCGCGGGTGGCGGAGGCGAGGTCGAGCTGTTCCAGCACGTGGTTGCGCAGGTGCACCGCCTCGCCGACGGTGGAGAAGCCGAGCCCGTGCTCGGCGAGGCCCGGTACCGGGGCGGTGCGGGAGACCGATCCCGGGGCCACCACCAGGACGTCGTAAGGGAGTTCGAGCGGCGCCGGGGTCTCGCCGGGGCTCGCGGCGTCGGCCAGGGCGCGGCGGGCGGCGTGTTCGATCCGGGTGATCCGGGCGGTCACCACCCGGCAGTGCGGCAGGGCCCCGCGCAGCGGGACGACCACGTGCCGGGGGTCGATCGAGCCGGCCGCGACCTCGGCCAGCAGCGGGTGGTAGGTGGAGTACGCCTGGGGTTCGACCACGGTGATCTCCACCTCGCCGCGTCGCAGCTGTTCCCGCAGGCCGCGCTGGAGGTGGAGCGCGGTGGCCATCCCGGCGCAGCCGCCGCCGACGATCAGGATCCTGATGGTGCACCTCCAGCCGGTGTGACGATTCGTCCCGGCCTCGCGGCCGGGGGTGTCCCCCCATCACGCCCCCCTATGAAGGACCGTCGGAGGTGGTCTTGTCCACAGTCCGTACGGGGCTGGTTGCGACGGAAGTGACGGGCGTGGCCAGTTGTGCTTCCCGGGCGACTTTCTGACGTACTTTCGGCTTCGAAGAGCCGTGAACTATGGTCGGATTGTGTGCCGGAGCGGCCACCGCCATGACAACCGGCGGCGACGCACCGTGGAGCGGCCACTACGGCCAGTTCCAGCGTTGGCGCGAGATCCCGACTGGGGGAGAGTCATCCGGGGAAGGGTAGTTCCCGGACGAGGCCCCGGTCGGTGCCGACGCGCCGAGCCGGACCCCGAGGCGGTTCGGCGGCACGACCGTGGTCACCGGAACGCGACGGGCGGCACGAGCAATGGGTCATCTGGTCACTTCTGACGGGCTGGGCTGCACCGGGGGGTGCAGGGGCGGGCGACGACAGGGTCCGGTTTCGGACGCCTGCGGGGGAGAGTTGGGATGATGGAACAGAAGCAGGCATTGGGGCGGGCGAGCACACCGCACGCCGGACAGGGCATGGTCCCGGAGCAGCGCGGCCCGGTGGACCTGCCACCGGGCGGGATGTCGTACGCGGCCGTCCCGTACCGGGCGGAGCCCCCGCAGGCCACCGCGCCGGTGCCCGGGGCCCGGCTCCGGGTCGACGCCCGGCGGAACCTGGAGAGCGTGCTGCGCGCGGCCCGGGAGGTGTTCGGCGAGTTCGGCTACGGCGCTCCGATGGAGGAGGTGGCGCGCCGGGCCGGGGTCGGGGTCGGCACGGTCTACCGGCGCTTCCCGAGCAAGGAGGTGCTGGTCCAGCGGATCGCCGCCGAGGAGGTGGCCTGGCTGACCGCGCAGGCGCGGGAGTCGCTGTACGGCGGCGACGGCGCCTGGGAGGCACTGGCCGGCTACCTGGCCCGGGCGGTCGGCACCGGGGCCGGGCGGCTGCTGCCACCGGAGGCGTTCCGGTACGCGGAGGAGCTGGGCCGGGTGCCCGAGCAGCGGGCGGCGGAGGCGTCGGCGGCCGTCCGCTTCGACCTGCGCGGCGAGGAGGCGCGGTCCGGGGCGCCGGTCGAGCCCTCGGCGGCGGACGCCGATCCGCGGCTGCTGCTGCAGCTGTTGGCCGCCCTGGTGGCGCGGGCCGGTGCGGCGGGCGAGTTGCGGCCGGGCGTCACGGTGTCGGACGTGGTGCTGGTGCTGACCGCGTCGGTGCCGGTGCACGCGGCGCGGCCCTCGGTCACGGCGCCGCCGTCGGCCGGGTTCACGGCGACCGGCCCGCAGCCCGACGGGCAGCCGGCTCCGGGGCCGTCGGACCGGCTGCTGCAGCTCCTGTTGGACGGTCTGCGGGCCCGCTGACCCCGGCTCGGACCGCCCCGGGGAACGGGGCAGTGCCGGTCGCGTCGGTACAGGCACGGTCGACGCGCCCGACGGGCACGGGAGTTGGACGGGACACCGGCGCGCGGACAGGTAACGCGCGCCGGGTGCGGGCGTCGTGCGACCCCGCGCAACACGCTGGGAGAACACGACGCGACCGCCCCTCGGAAGAGTGGGTACCGGCCGGTCCGGCTACCGCCCACCCCTGCGCTATGCCATCCTTTGCCCGTGGTTGGAGCCAATGTCCCGATGCGCGCCCTTCGCGCGCCGTCGGCGCCGTACGCCGGGGAACCGTGCGCCTACGCACTCCCGCGCGCCCTGCCACACTACGGGGGCTGTCGTGGAATCTGGGGTCCGTTGTGAGCGCCGAGGAACAGAACGACTACGGGTACGGCCTCGACTTCGGGGGCTACTCCGGTAGCGCGGCCGAAGGGTCCGCCGCGGGCCTCGGCGGCACCGGCGCCGCCCAAGTACCCGGCGCCGCAGCCGGTTCGGGCTCGGCCTCCGGTTCGAGTCCCGGGTCCAGTCCCGGTTCGACCGCCGGTTCGAGCCCCGGACACGTCCCCGACCAGGCCGGGATGCCCAGCCGCGAGACGCTGTCCGCCGCCGCCGCGCTGCCGCCCGGCCGGGTGCCCGGCCAGGCCCCCGCCGGCCGCGGCCGCGTCGCCCCCGAGGCCTTCGTCGGCGACGGCCGGACCGCCCGGCCCACCGTCCCGGCCCCCGCCGACCCGGTCGACGGCGACCGCCCGCCCTCCGACGCCGAGTTGACCGCCCGGGTCCGGGCCGGCGACGACCGCGCGTACGAGGAGATCTACCTCCGGCACGCCGACTCGGTGCGCCGCTACGCCCGCACCTGCTGCCGGGACAGCTTCACCGCCGAGGACCTCGCCGGCGAGGTCTTCGCCCGCACCCTGCAAGCGCTCAAGGCGGGCAAGGGGCCCGAGTTCGCCGTCCGCGCCTACCTGCTGACCGCCGTACGCAACGTCGCCGCCGCCTGGACCCGCAGCGAGCGGCGCGAACAACTCGTCGACGACTTCGGCGTGTTCGCCCAGACCTCGGCCGCCGTGGTCGACTACGACCTGGCCGACCCCGGCGCCGACGCCTGGGCGATGGCGATGGCCGACCAGCGGATGGTCATGCAGGCCTACGCCGAACTGCCCGAGGACGACCGGGTGGTGCTCTGGCACACCGAGGTCGAGCAGGAATCGCCCAAGACCGTCGCCGTGATGCTCGGCAAGACCGCCAACGCCACCGCCGTACAGGCCCACCGGGCCCGCGACCGGCTGGCCGCCGCCTTCCTCCAGGCCCACGTCTCCGGCAGCCAGGCCAGCAGCTGCGAGGCCTACGCCAACCGGCTCGGCGCGTACGCCCGCGGCTCACTGCGCAAGCGGGCCTCGGCCGAGGTCGGACGGCACCTCAAGGAGTGCGACCGCTGCACGGCGGCCTGCCTGGAACTCACCGAGATCAACACCGGCCTGCGCGCGCTGCTGCCCGGCGGCGTGCTGGTCTGGGTCGGGGTCGGCGGGTTCAGCGCCGTCGCGGCCGCCGTGGGCGGGGCCGCCGCCGTCGGCGGTGCGGCCGCGGCGGGTACGGCGGCCGCCGCGGCCGGGTCCTCGGGCACCTCCGCGGGAACGGCCGGAGCGGCCGGCGCCGCGGGTGCCTCCGGCGCGTCCGGCGGCGGGGCCGGCGCGGGTGCCGTGGCCGGCGAGGGCCTCGGCACCGCCGCCAAGGCCGGGATCGCCGCCGCCGTGGCGGTCGCGGCCGCCGCCGTGGCCGCGTACGCGCTGACCGGCTCACCCGAGCCGAAGCCCCCGGCCGCCGCTCCCCCCGTCACCACCGCGCCGGTCGCCCCCGCACCGGTCGCCCCGGCCCCGGCGGCCCCCGCGTCCGCACCGCCCGCCCCGGCCCCCAGCAGCGCCGCCCCGGCGCCGGAGCCGCCCGCGGCCAGTCCGAGCGCCACACCCAGCCCCAGCCCCAAGCCCAGCGCCAGGGCGAGCCGGCCGCCGGCGGCCACCCGGGCACCGCGGAGCGAGCCGCCCGCGGTCACCCCCGAACCGCCCGCCGTCCCCACCCCGACCATCCCGCCGGTGCCGACGCCCGAGGTGCCCGTCGTCCCGACGCCGACCCTCCCGCCGGTGCCCGAACCGACCGTCCCCACGCCCACCCCGCCCGTGCCCAGCGACTACTGGGGCGACTCGCTGCCCGTGGTCAAGCCCGGCCACCACCGGGCCCCGCCCGAGGGGCCGAGCATCCGGCAGCAGGGCAGCGACCGGTTCTGGCAGCGCGACGGCGGCTGGATCGGCGGCGAGTACCAGCGCCACGCCATCACCGTGCACGCGCCGGCCACCACGCTGATCGACCTCAACCGCAGCTGCACGTCCTTCGACGCGGTCGCCGGGGTGGACGATGCCACGCTCAGCCCCGGCGGGGTGGTCTTCACCGTCCAGTCGGGCGACGGCGGCACCCTGTGGCGCTCCCAGGTGCTCGCCGCCGGGGACGACGCGGTGCCGGTGCACGTGCCGCTGGCCGGGCAGAAGTCGATCCGGCTGGTGGTCACGCCGGCGAGCGGGATCTGGTCGGCGCTGAACGTCGCGGACTGGGCGCAGGCCCGGTTCCGGTGCACGTGACGGCCTGAGAGGCGTGACGGCGGGATGGCGTGACGGCCTGAGAGGCGTGACGTTCGGGATGTGAAAGGGCCCGGGGCCCGTTCCGGCTGGTTGCTCGGAACGGGCCCCGGGCCCTTTGTCACTCGGCTGCTGTGCGACGGGCGTCGGGTGACGGGTGACGCCTGGCGTCGGGTGCCCGAGCGCCGCTGCGCCGCTGCGTCAGATGGCGCAGGAGCCGTCCGCACAGGCCTCCCCGGCCGGGGCGACCTGCACCGGTGCCGGACGGCGCTCGCCGATCTCGGCGGCGACCTGCTCCAGCACCTTGCGGAAGGTCTCGGCCTCCTGCCCGCCCTGGACCGCCCACTTGCCCTCGAACACGAAGGTCGGCACGGCGGTGATGCCCAGCTCGCGGGCCTCGGCCAGCTGCGCCCGGACCTCGGCGGTGCCCTCGTCGCCCGCCAGGTAGGCCGCCACCCGTTCGCGGTCCAGGCCCGCCGCGACGGCCACCTCGGCCAGCGCCGCGCGGTCGCCGACGTCCACACCGTCGGTGAAGTGCGCCTTGAGCAGCGCCTCCTTGAGCCGGCCCTGCACCTCGGCGCCGTACTCGGCCTCGGCAAGGTGCAGCAGGCGGTGGCCCAGGAAGGTGTTGGCGTGCAGGGCGGCGTCGAAGTCGTAGGTGATGCCCTCGGCCAGGCCCAGCTCGGCCACCCGCGCGTCCATCGCGACCGACTGCGGGCCGTAGCGCTCGGCCAGCCAGGCGCGGTGCGGGCTCGCCGTCGCCGGAGCGTCGGGGACCAGCTGGTACGGGCGGTAGACGACCTCGACGGCCTCCTTGCCGGGGAAGTCCGCCAGGGCCTGCTCGAAGCGGCGCTTGCCGATGTAGCACCAGGGGCAGGCGATGTCGGACCAGATCTCGACCTTCATGATTCGGGGGGCTCCAAGGGGCGTCTCGTGGCGGATGTACGAGATAGGTGAACGATGAACCATCTCGGTACATTCCCGGCACCGCGCCCGGGGCCGCCGGGGCGGTCAGCCTTCGGCCCGCCCTCGGTCAGCCTTCGGTCAGCCTTCGGTCAGCCCTCGGTCAGCCCTCGGCCGGCGCGGGGACCACCAGGACCGGGCAGGCCGCGTGGTGCACCACCGCCGAGCTCACCGAGCCCAGCAGCAGCCGGACGAAGCCGCCGTTGCCCCGGGTCCCGACCACCAGCGTGTGCTGCCGGGTCGACGCCTCCAGCAGCACCTCGATCACATTGCCCAGCACCACGTGCAGCGACAACTCCCCCTCGTACGGCCGGACCCGCTGCCGCAGCACCGTCCCCACCGCCCGGCGCAGCCCGTCCGCCATGCTCTCGACCAGCGTCTCCACGCTCTCCTGCACCAGCTCCGCCATGCCCGGCGGGTAGCCGGCCGGCGCCGGGTTCACCACGGCCAGCACGTACAGCGGAAGCCCGAACAGCTCCGCCTCCGTCATCGCCCGGTCCAGGGCCCAGAGCGAACCGTCCGACCCGTCGCAGGCCGCCAGCACCCCGGGCGGCCTGCCCGTCGGCGGCCGCCCCAGCACCGACAGCACCACGGGAACCTCCCGCCCCGGGCCCACACCGCCCACCGCACACGCTCCTCACCGCGGACACACAGCCCCGCCATCATCCCGCCCGGCCCGCTCCCCGCCCGGCGACGCCGCGCCGAGCGGGGAGCGGGCCGGGCCGGGGGCGGGGCGGGGACACCCCGGCGGCCCGTCCCTGGCGGGCTGCCGGGCGCCACCGACACCTAGGCCCACGCCACGGACGGAGCCCCGGCACGTCCGCGCCCGGTCGGCCAGGGGCCGACGGGGTGGGGACGGGGCGAAGGGTGCGGGCCGTCAGCGGGCGACCGCCACCGCCCGGCGCCCGGGCACGGGGGCCGGGACGAGGGCCGAAGCGGCTGCCGGGGCCGAGGTCACCGGAGCGGTGGCCGGGGTGGTCCGCCGGGCCGGGACCGTGTGCTCGGCCACGGACTCGGCGTGGCGGCCCGGGCGCTGCGGGGGTGGTGGACCGGGGCACGGGGGCCGGCGGGCAAGGGCGGAGGTCAGGGGTGCGGGCCAGCCCCCGTCGTGGCGGCAGAAGGGGCGGGACGGGAGGTCGGGCCCGCCGACTTCTGGTGACCGCGCAGGCCCGGAACGGGCTCGGCCGAGACGGACGGAGCGCAGCGGCAGGCAGACCAGGCGCAGATGAAGGGCCCCAGAGCTCCGGAGCAGCGGGCACGCGCGAGCGGGAACCGCACCGAGGGATCGCACGGGGAGGGGGCCGTGCACCAGAAGTCGGAGCGGCCGACTTCCGGTGCACGGGAAGGCACGCGACGGGACGGGACATCGCCCAGGGTGACCGGAGATCAGGGGGTCAAGGCCGGGGGCTGGGGATGGGCAAGGCCGGTCCAGCAGGCGCCGTGGCGGCGGAAGGGGAGGGACGGGAGGTCGGGCCCGCCGACTTCCGGTGACCGCGCAGGCCCGGAACGGGCTCGGCCGAGACGGACGGAGCGCAGCGGCAGGCAGACCGGGCGCAGGAGAAAGGCCCCGGGCGGCGGGCATGGGCGAGTGGGGACCGCACCGAAGGGACCGTGCGGGGTGGGGGCTGTGCACCGGGAGTCGGAGCGGCCGACTTCCGGTGCACGGGAAGGTGCCCGGCGGGACGGGACATCGGCCAGGGTGACCGGAGATCAGGGAGTCAGGGGGTCAGGGCCGGGGCCTGGGGGTGGGGGAGGCCGGTCCAGCAGGCGCCGTGGCGGCGGGCGCGGAGGCGGCGGAGCCAGAGTTCGGTGGAGACGAGGTCGGCCAGGCCGGCCAGGGCGGCCGGGGAGAGGGGGGTGGCGGGGTCGGTGGAGTGGGCGAGGCCGGCGCGGACGGCGGGGAGGTCGATGAGGCCGGCCTCGGCGAGCAGGGGGGCGTCGAAGAGCTCGGCGAGGCCGTCGGCGGCGAGGCGCAGGCCGGCCCGGGCGGGGGCGGTGCGGTCGGGGCGGGGGCCGCGGCCCCAGTCGGGGGGCAGGTCGGTGCGGCCGGCGCCGGTGAGGACGGCGTGCAGGAGGGCGTGCCGGGCGCCGGGTTGGAGGCGGACGTCGTCGGGGAGCAGCCGGGCGGCGCGGACCACCTGGTTGTCGAGGAAGGGCGCGTGCAGCCGTTGGCCGGGCTGTTCGGCGG
This sequence comes from Kitasatospora sp. NPDC098652, assembly GCF_044760155.1. Lineage (NCBI taxonomy): Bacteria > Bacillati > Actinomycetota > Actinomycetes > Kitasatosporales > Streptomycetaceae > Kitasatospora > Kitasatospora sp. NPDC098652. The sequence goes on along the minus strand of NZ_JBIWAQ010000015.1, from coordinate 200,059 downwards.
CGTGCAGGAGCGTGCGGTAGGAGCGCGCCTGGCGGTAGAGGGCGTGCCGGGCCCGGTGCGCGCCCGGGTGTTCCTCGGGCGCCGGTCGGCGCGCCGCCAGCCGCAGCCGTAGGGCGACCGAGGAGAGCGCCTCGTCGGAGAGCCAGCGGGCGGCCGGGCCGGGGACGCACCAGGCGAGGTCGACGGCCGAGCGGTCGCCTGCGGTGCCGGCGCCGTCGGGGACGTGCCGGGCGGTCAGCTTGGCGGCGGCCTCGTCCAGTGCCTCGGCGTAGCGGACCCGGGAGAGCCGGTGGGCGGCCCGGACCACGGTGAGCGGGGTGCGCAGCGCGCCGGTCAGCACGCCCGCGGCGGCCCGGTCGGCGCCGGCCAGGGCGGCGACCGGGGGCAGCAGTTCGCGGGGCCGGCCGGCCCGGATCAGGTCGGCGAGCCGGGCCGGGTGGCCGTCCAGGACCTGGCGGGCGCCGTAGCCGGTGAGGTGGTCGGCGCCCCCGGCGTCGAAGCGGGCCCCGGCCCGGGCGGCGGCGACGAGTTCGGGGCCGGGCTCGTCGGTGAGCGGGCCGGACTGCGGGTCGGTGCGCAGGACGGCGTACGGGAGGGTGTCGGGGCCGGGGTCGAGCACGGTGTGCCGCAGCCGCGGGGTGTCGGGGGCGAGCGCGAGGCTGGTGGGCGGTTCGGTCTCGCCGAGCGTGACGGCGGCCAACTGCTCGGGGACGGAGGGGCCCTGGGCGGCCTCCCGGGCCCAGGAGCCCTTGACCGCGCCGCTCCTGGCCCCGGCGGCACCCCGGCCGCCGGTCGCGGCCGGCCCGGTCGGCGCGCCGGGAGCCCCGGCCGGCACCGGCGGCAGCGGTACGGCGGCCGCGAGCAGGGCCACGGTGGCGGAGGCCGTCCCGTACGAGAGGTCGACGCCGAGCCGGGCGCGCCCGGCCGGGTCGGTGGCCGGGGCGGGGGTGCGGACCCGGGAGCGGACGGACTCCAGCAGGGCGCGGGTGAGTTCGCGGATGGCGGGGGCCTCGTCGCGGGGCTGTTCGGCGCCGGGCGGTTCGTCGTAGGCGTCGAGGTACGGGCGGCCGCCGCGGATGGCGAGCACGTGGCCGGGCGGCACCCGCTGGACGCCCAGGTACGGCGTGCCGGTGCCGAGCGCCTCCGGGGACTCCGGGCAGGCGAGCCGGGCGGCGAGGTGGCCGGTGTCCAGCGCGGCGCCGACCAGGTCGGCGAGCGGGAGGGCGGCGGTGGCGTAGGCGGTGCCGTCGGCCCAGGGGGTGTGGAAGACGGGCTGGGCTCCGGCGAGGTCGGTGAGCAGCAGGGTGGAGCGGGTGCCGGTGCGCAGCACGACGGTGTAGCTGCCGGGCCAGGCGGTGAGGTGGCGGACGGCGCCGCCGCGGGCGCCGGCCAGGCCGGCGGCGAGTTCGGCGTCGGTGGCGCCGCAGTGGCCGAGGACGGCGAGCCGGGTGGTGGCGGGGGTGTCCTCGACCGGGTCGGGGGCGGTGGGGCCGGTGCTGACGGCGGGGCGGGCGCCGGGGCGGAGGGTGACCAGGCGGATCTCCTCGGGCCGCCAGTCGCCCACGGCCCAGAGCGGGTTGGGGCCGGTCCACAGGGGGCGGGCGGCGATCGGGGCGACCGTGGCGAGGGCCTCGTGCACCGGCGCGCCCGCCCGGGGCGTGCCCGTGCTCCAGCCCGTCAGCCACCGCATCGCGCCTCCACCGGACGAGGACCTGCACTCGCGCGGCGCGTCCGGCGCCGGGCGGGCGGCCGGGTGGGGGTGCCGGGGGCGGCCCGTGGGCGCGTCCGGGCGTGCCCGCGTTCCGGCGCGCCGTCTGGGGACATCGTGCCACCACCGGGCGCTGCCGGGGCCGGTGTTGTCGGTTCCGCTTCCGTTTCGCGGGGCCCGGTGCGCGGTGTCGGGCGCGGTGAGGCGGCGGGGAGGCGGTGGGACGGCGATGGGGACGGCGACGGGGGCGGCGACGGGGGCGGGGTGGGGGTGGATTCGGGCGGGCCGGGCCTCCCCCTCCCTGGCCCGGACCGCCCGGGCGCACGCCCTTGACATGGGCATCGCGAGATGGCCGAAAGGCGTCGCCCCGCCCGGGAGGGCATCCGCATGCCCTCCCGGACTTCGCCGCCGCCCGCGGGGATTGAGGCGGCGGCGTCCCCCGGCCCGCCGGGTCCTCGACGGCGGGCCGACCCACGACCACCAGCGAATCGCCGAGTGGCCGGTCGGGCCAGGGGGCACGGCCGGGCGCACGTGAACACGGGACCGGAGCACGGCGCTCCGGCGCGCGGCGCGGCCGAACCGCTCCGGGTGGTCCGGACCAACCCCCGCGACGATCCGGCGCGGCAGGGCCGGGTGCGCGATCCCGCCATCCGGAATGCGGCCTCTTAACCGTCGGAACGCGTCCGACTACTCTAGGTACAGCAGCTACGGCCCGGTGCCGCCCGGGCCCCGCGCACAAGGCCGCAGGAGGTGCCGCCGCCACCATGACCGTCAGCCCACGAGGACCGAACGAACGGCTCGGCACGCTCCTGACCCTCGCCCAGATCAGCAACGCGGGACTGGCCCGGCGGGTCAACGACCTCGGCGCGCAACGCGGTTTGACGCTGCGCTACGACAAGACCTCGGTCGCCCGCTGGGTCAGCAAGGGCATGGTGCCGCAGGGGCCCGTCCCGCACCTGATCGCCACCGCGATCGGCGGCAAGCTCGGCCGGCCCGTCCCGCTGGAGGAGATCGGCCTGGGCGACACCGACCCGGCGCCCGAACTCGGCCTGGCCTTCCCGCGCGAGGTGGCCGACGCGGTGCGCTCGGCCACCGACCTGTTCCGGGTCGACCTCGACCTGCGCCGCGGGCCCGGCGGCGGCCGCTGGAGCGACAGCCTGGCCGGCACCTTCTCGGTCGCCGCGTACGCGACGCCCGTCTCCCGCTGGCTGATCAACCCGGCGGACGGCTCGGTGGCCCGCGAGGCGCCGCGCTCCCCCAGCGAGAACTCCTCGTACCGGGTCGGCCACTCGGACGCGGTCAAGCTCCGCGAGGCCGCCCAGGAGGCCCGCCGCTGGGACTCCAAGTACGGCGGCGGGGACTGGCGTTCGTCGATGGTGCCGGAGTGCCTGCGGGTGGAGGCGGCGCCGCTGCTGCTGGCCTCGTACAGCGACGCGGTCGGCCGGGCGCTGTTCGGCGCGACCGCCGAACTGACCAGGCTGGCCGGGTGGATGGCCTTCGACACCGGCCAGCACGAGGCCGCCCAGCGGTACTACATCCAGGCCTTGCGGCTTGCCCGGGCCGCCGCCGACGTACCGCTCGGCGGCTATGTGCTGGCCTCGATGAGCCTCCAGGCCGGCTACCGGGGCTTCGCCGAGGAGGCCGTCGACCTCGCCCAGGCCGCGCTGGAGCGCAACCGCAGCCTGGCCACCGCCCGGACCATGAGCTTCTTCCACCTGGTGGAGGCACGGGCCCAGGCCAAGGCCCGCAACGCGGCGGCGTGTGCGACGGCGCTCGGCGCGGCGGAGAGCGCACTCGAACGAGCGCGCGCCGGGGACCCCGATCCGGCCTGGATCGACTTCTACGCCTACGACCGGCTGGCCGCCGACGCCGCCGAGTGCTTCCGCGACCTCGGCGTGCCCTCCAAGGTCCGGCAGTTCACCCGCGAGGCGCTGGCCAAGCCCACCGAGGGCTTCGTCCGCTCGCACGGCCTGCGGCTGGTGGTCTCGGCGATGGCCGAGGCCGAGGCGGGCAACCTGGACGCCGCGGTCGCCGCCGGCGAGCGCGCCGTCGAGGTGGCCGGCCGGATCTCCTCGCAGCGCAGCCGGGAGTACGTGGTGGAGATGCTGCGGCGACTGGAGCCCTTCCAGGGCGAGCGCCGGGTCCGGGAGCTGACCGAGCGGGCGCGGGCGGTGATCGTCGCTCCGGCGTGAGCCGCTCGGGACGCCGTACGAGGACTTCGCGGAACCCCCGCGATAAATGGGGTGCGCCTGCGGGAGGGGCCTGGATAAGGTCTCTCTCGTCCAGGTGCGCAGGCAGAGGTTACTTCCACTCTTAATGGGCGTGTCGCGGGTTCGAGTCCCGCCACCGGTACTTCTCGTGCCGGTGTAGCTCAGTTGGCAGAGCAGCTATGTCACCTCAGCCGTCCTTGAACTCTGGACACCTACACGTGAATAGAATTCCGCACCTCCCGGTGCGACGGCGGCGGTTACTTCTGTGGAGTGCCCCCTTTTCGGGGCGCGTTGAAGCAAACCCAAAAACCGCAGCCGAATCCATTGATCTCGGGAGGCAGCTGCGCTTCGGAGTGCCCGGTGCGCAGGCGGGGGTTACTTCGGATCTTGCGGTTCCGGGTTCAAATCCCGGGCGTGCCGTGCGCGAGCGCGGCCGCTAGCTCAATCCGGTAGAGCACAAGGCATATACCTCCGCCGACGCCGGTCGTCGCACGACGACCGGCACGATCTCGGGCACCCCGGCCGCAGCATGCCTCCCTCCCGCTGACGACCGAGCACGCCGAGGGGGGCTGCAGCATGTCCAGGTTCAACATCCGCAAGACCAAGGCGAGTCCGAAGTCACCGGTGACCACGACCGGGAAGCGCACCGCCAACCACAACGGCGGCACCGGTCACGTCCGGGACGCCAAGTCCGAGCTCTTCCTGCTCGCCGTGGCCAACATGGTCGGGCAGGACACCTTCTACGAGCGCGGCGGCGCCCGCGACGACCGCTACACGGCGCTGGTGCGCGAACTCGCCGTCAGCGACCCGGAGTGGACCCTCGGGCTGCTGCGCTGGCTGCGCCACGGTGCGCAGCTGCGCACCGCCGCACTGGTCGGCGCCGCCGAGTTCACCCGGGCCCGGCTGGACGCCGGTGCCCACGGGCACTCCCGGCAGGCCGTCGACGCCGTGCTGCGGCGGGCAGACGAGCCCGGCGAGCTGCTCGCGTACTGGACCTCGCGCTACGGCCGGGCGCTGCCCAAGCCGCTCAAGCGCGGTGTCGCGGACGCGGTGCGCCGGCTGTACGACGCCCGCGCGCTGCTCAAGTACGACACCGCGGGCAAGGGCTACCGCTTCGGCGACGTCCTGGAGTTGACCCACCCGGCGCCGGACCCGGCCAAGCCCTGGCAGGGCCCGCTGTTCCAGTACGCGCTGGACCGCCGGCACCGGCCGGAGGAGGCCGCGCCGCCCGCCGCCGACCGGATGCTGACCGCCAACCGCGAGCTGCTCGCGCTGCCCGTCGAGGAGCGCCGGGCGGCCGTGACGGCGAAGGACGGCGCGGAGCGGCTGGCCGCCGCCGGGCTGACCTGGGAGGCGCTGGCGGGCTGGCTGCAGGGCCCGATGAACGCCGAGGTCTGGGAGGCGGTCATCCCCTCCATGGGCCCGATGGCGCTGGTCCGGAACCTGCGCAACTTCGACCGGGCCGGCGTGTCGGACGAGGCCGCGGCCGAGGTGGCCCGGCGGATCTCCGACCGGGGCGAGGTACGGCGCTCGCGCCAGTTCCCGTTCCGGTACCTGGCCGCGTACCGGCACGCGCCCTCGCTGCGGTGGGGGCACGCGCTGGAGACGGCGCTCGGCCACTCGCTCGCCAACGTGCCCGAACTGCCCGGCCGGACACTGATCCTGGTCGACCGCTCCGGCTCGATGTTCGACCGGCCCAGCGCGCAGACCCAGCTCAACCGGGCCGACTCGGCGGCGATCTTCGGCACCGCGTTGAAGGTGCGGGCGGCCGAGGCGGACCTGGTCGAGTTCGGCAGCCTCAGCCGGGTGGTCGAGGTCGGCCGCGGGGAGGCGGTGCTGCGGGTGCTGGAGCGCTTCTCCAGCCTCGGCGGCACCAACACCGCCCAGGCCGTCCGGGACCACTACCGGGGCCACGACCGGGTGGTGATCGTCACCGACGAGCAGCCCGGCGCCGGTTACGGGGGCCGCGACCCGCTCTCCGCGATACCGGCCCACGTCCCGGTCTACACCTGGAACCTGGCCGGCTACGCGACGGGCCACGGCCCGAGCGGCGGTGCCAACCGGCACACCTTCGGCGGCCTGAGCGACGCGGCCTTCCGGCTGATCCCCCTCCTGGAGGCGGGGGCCGACGCCGGCTGGCCCTGGGAGGTCTGACCACGACGCGGCCGGCCGGGGGGCGGCGGCGCCGCGCGGGGCCGGGGGCCCGGCGCGGCGGTGCCACGGCCGCATACGAGAGGTGTGGCGCGCGGAGTCGGGGGACTCGGTGCGCCGCACCACGGCCGGTCCGGGGGGACCGGCCGATGCCCCGGGGGGCGAGGTGGGCGGCAGGACACTGCCGCCCACCTCGGCATGCGCCGGGTCGAACGGACGAAGGACGCGTACCCGCGCAGCGGAGCCTTGACGGGCCGACCGATGCGCGAGATCCGACGCGTGACGTCCCACGGACGCATGACGTCCCACCGACGCGTGACGTCCCACCGACCCGTGGCACCCGCCCCGCCCCGCCCGTCACGCGGTCTCGACCCCCGCCCGGAGCCGTGGCAGCATCTGCGGCGGAAGCCGGGGCGGGGGCGGCGCGCGTCGCCCGTACCGGCCTCGGCGACGGCGACCCGGCGGTGGACGAGGAGCGCAGCGTGGCGGACGACTTCGATGTCCTGGTGGTCGGCGGCGGGATCGTCGGACTGGCCACGGCGTACGCCCTGACCCGGGCCAGGCCCGGACTGCGGCTGGCCGTGCTGGAGAAGGAGAACGGCTTCGCCGCGCACCAGACCGGGCGCAACAGCGGGGTGATCCACAGCGGCGTGTACTACCGCCCCGGCTCGTACAAGGCCCGCTTCGCGGTCGCCGGCGCCGCCGAGATGGTCGAGTTCTGCCGCGAGCACGGCCTCCCGTACGAGGTCACCGGCAAGCTGATCGTGGCGACCGACGACGCCGAGCTGCCCCGGCTGGCGGCGCTGGCCGAGCGCGGGCGGGCGAACGGCATCCCGGTCACCGAGCTGGACCGGGCCGGGATCGCCCGGTACGAGCCGGCCGTGGTCGGGCGGGCCGGGCTGCACGTCGGCACCACCGGCATCTGCGACTTCCCGGCGGTCGCCACGACCTACGCCCGGCTGGCCCGGGAGGCGGGCGCCGAACTGCGGCCCGGCACGGCGGTGCGGGCGGTGGCCCGGCGCCGGGACGGGGTGACGGTCGGCACGGCCAGCGGGGAGCTGCGCTGCGGGGTGCTGGTGAACTGCGCCGGGCTGCACAGCGACCGGATCGCCCGGCTGGCCGGGGACGACCCGGGGGTGCGGATCGTCCCGTTCCGCGGGGAGTACTACGAACTGTCCGAGCACCGGCGGGACTTGGTCCGCGGCCTGGTGTACCCGGTGCCCGACCCGGCCTTCCCGTTCCTCGGGGTGCACCTCACCCGGGGCATCCACGGGGACGTCCACGTCGGCCCGAACGCGGTGCCCGCGCTCGCCCGCGAGGGGTACGACTGGCGCACCGTCCGCCCGGGCGACCTGGCCGAGACCCTCGCCTTCCCCGGCACCTGGCGGATCCTGCGGCGGCACTGGCGGTACGAGGTCGGCGAGTTGCACCGCTCGCTGTCCAAGCGGGCGTTCACCGCCGCCGTCCGACGGCTGCTGCCCGCCGTGACCGCCGCCGACCTGGTGCCGACCACGGCCGGGGTGCGGGCCCAGGCGGTGGCCCGGGACGGCTCGCTGCTGGACGACTTCGCCTTCGCCGGCTTCGACCCGGCGGACCCGCGCTCCCCGCGCCGGGCGGTGCACGTGCTGAACGCCCCCTCCCCCGCGGCGACGGCCTCGCTGCCGATCGGCCGCGAGGTGGCCCGCCGGGCCCTGGCCGCCCTGGAGGCCGGCGGCTGAGCCCGGCTGCCCCCGCCCGGGCCGGACCGGGGGCCACGGTCGCCGGGACCGGTGGATGAACCCCGTCACACACCCCTCCGGGCGCCCCGCGCGGCCCCGTAGACTCGGGTGATTGTGACTGCCACCGCCCCGATCCCCCAGCAATCGCCGTCCGCCCGGCTGTCCGCGGCGCCGGCCGCCTACCCCGCGCCGATGTACCCGCACAAGGCCACCGAGGAACAGCACCGGGAGCGGCGGATCCGCAGCTTCCAGCCGCGCCGGGGCCGGATGACCAACGCCCAGGCGGGCGCCCTGGACCGGAGCTGGGAGACGTACGGCGTCCCGATCGACGGCACCCCGCTCGACCTCGGGGAACTGTTCGGCGGTCTGCCGGTCACCCTGGAGATCGGCTTCGGCATGGGCGAGACCACCGCCGCGATGGCCGCCGCCGACCCGTCGACCGGCATCCTGGCCGCCGACGTGCACACCCCCGGCCACGGCAACCTGCTCGGCCTGCTGGAGCGGGACGGTTCGCAGAACGTCCGGCTGGCCGCCGGCGACGCCGTCATCCTGCTGCGCGACATGCTGCCGGACGCCTCGCTGGCCGGCCTGCGGGTCTACTTCGCCGACCCGTGGCCGAAGCCCAAGCACCACAAGCGCCGACTCGTCCAGCCGTCCTTCCTCGACCTGGTGCTGCCCCGGCTCGCCCCGGGCGCCCTGGTGCACTGCGCGACCGACTGGGAGCCGTACGCGGAGCAGATGCTGGCGGTGCTGTCCGCCTCGCCCGAGCTGGAGAACCTGCACCCCGAGGGCGACGGCACCGGCTGGCTGGAGCCCGCGGACCACCCGGACGGCAGCGTCCCCGGCTACGCGCCCCGACCGGACTGGCGGCCGGTCACCAAGTTCGAGCGGGCCGGGATCGCCAAGGGCCACGTGGTGCACGACCTGCTGTTCCGCCGCCGCTGACCCGTCGGCAGCCGTTCGAACGGGCCGCGGCGGGCTGACCGGCCGGTCGCGCCCGGGACGAACGGTTCGTCCCGAGTCCTCCCGACGGGCCGCCGCCGTGGCCTACCCTGAGCCGCATGGGCAGCCCGCCCGGCGGCGGGCCCCGGGCGACCGTCCGCACCGCCGCCGACGCACCGGGTACGGTCCCGCGCACCGGCGTCACCCGGACCATCCCGGGGCCGCGGAGGCGCCGGGCCGACCGGCTGCTGTCCCGGCCCGGCAGAGCGGCACCGGCCGCCCCGCCCGCCCTCGTCGCCGGTCGGCTCCCGGCCGGCCCGACCGCGGCGGCCCCGGGCCGCGGCCGCTCGCTGGCGCTCTCCTCCGTCACCACCTCCGCCGTCCTGACCCTGGTCTGCTGCGGGGTGCTGATCCTGCACCTGGTCCAGCGGCAGACCGGCACCGTCGGACTGCTGGTGGGACTGGGCCTGGCGATGGTGCCGCTGCCCTTCGTGCTGGGCGGCCTGGCCTGGCTCAACCTGACCGCCCGGGTGCCGCTGCGGCACACCGTGTTCTGCCTCGGCTGGGGTGCCTGCGCGGCCACCACGGTCGCGATCCTCGCCAACAACTGGACCGCCGACTACCTGACCGCCCACCACCACGCCTTCGGCGGGCTGCTCGGCGCCGGTATCGCCACCCCGGTGATCGAGGAGAGCGCCAAGGCCACCGCCCTGCTGGTGCTGCTGCTGCCGCTCGGCCAGCGACTGCGCTGCCACGGCCGCCGCTCCGGCCGCCCCTGCGCGCCGCTGTTGCACCGGGCGCCCGCGCCCCGGCGCCCCCGCCCGTACCAGCGCCGCCCGGCCGGGCCGCACGCCCGGGGCCGGCTGCGGCTCCGCCCGTACCTGCGACCACTGCCCTACCTGCGCCCGGCCCCGCCCGCCCCGGCCACCCCGGGCGGCCCGGGTGGCGCGGGTGGCGCGGGTGGCACGCACCGCCGCTCCCGGCCGCGCACCCTGGCCGCCGGGGTGGTGCTCGGCGGGATGACGGCCTGCGGCTTCGCCTTCACCGAGAACGCCCTCTACCTGGGCCGGGCCTTCACCACCGACCAGCGCAACCGGCTGGACAGCATCGGCCTGGGCGATCCGCCCAGCCTGCGCGACTTCGACAGCACCGTGCAGACCTTCGTGCTGCGCGCCCTGCTCTCCCCGTTCGCCCACCCGCTGTTCACCGCGCTCACCGGGATCGGCCTGGCCGTCGCCCTGACCAGCGGGCGGCGCTGGCTGGCCCGGCTGGCCGCGCCCGCCGGGCTACTGCTGGCGATGGTGCTGCACGGCACCTGGAACGCCGCCGCCGACCTGGGGACGGACGGGTTCCTGGTGGTCTACGGGGTGCTGATGGTGCCCTGCTTCGTGGCGCTGGTCGGCTTCGCGCTCTGGGCCAGAGCCCGCGCCGTGCGGCACGGCGGGCGGTCCGGGGGGCGGTCCGGGGGCCGGCGCTGAGCGTGAGCGGAGGCCGTTCTGCAGAACCGATTTCCCATCTCGGCGACTTCCCCGTAGTGTGGTGTTCACCGACGCGGGGTGGAGCAGCTCGGTAGCTCGCTGGGCTCATAACCCAGAGGTCGCAGGTTCAAATCCTGTCCCCGCTACTCAGTAGCCGTAAGGGCCCGGAGGATTCGTCCTCCGGGCCCTTATGCGTTCCCAGCACGGGTAGAACACGGTCCCGCCACGAAGCGGTAACGGCGCCCTTTTTCAAGATCTGCTGTCAGACCGCTCCCCCATACTGAGGAAAAATTCATCCAAGTGGGGGGCGGCGGGACCGTTCCCTGGACAAGGAACGACCTCATGCTGTCGAAGCGCCTGGTGAGCACTGCCACGATCTGCCTCCTGCTGGGGGCCGGCACGGCCGCCTGTGGCGACAACAAGGACTCGGACAAGGCCGCGGCGCCTGCGGCCACCACCGCCGCGGCGGCCGCGACCCCGACCGCCACGCCGACTCCGACTCCGACCGTGGCGAAGCTCGACACCGACAAGCTGACCGCCCAGGAGATCGAGAAGCAGGCCCGGCAGGCGCTGGCCGCCGCCACCTCGCTCAAGATCGCCGGCAAGATCCCCACCGACGACGGCGTCATGACCATGAACATGGCCATGGACACCAAGGGCAACTGCCAGGGCACCATGGCCATGCCCGGCGTCGGCTCCTTCGAGCTCATCAGCGACGGGAAGCAGTCCTTCATCAAGCCGGACACCCAGTTCTGGAAGACGTTCAGCGGGCCCAAGGGCGACGCGGTCGCCGAGCTCTTCAAGGGCCGCTACCTGACCGGCTTCGACGGCGACCCCAAGATGAAGCCGATGATGGACTTCTGCAAGCTCACCTGGGCGAGCGACATGCTCCAGGACGACGCGGGCAGCACCCCGACCAAGGGCAGCGCCGGGACCGTCAACGGGGTCAAGACGTTCAGCCTCAAGGAGAAGGACGACAAGGGCGAGGAGTCGCTCCTCCACATCGCCACCGAGGGCAAGTTCTACCCGGTGCGGATGGAGAAGACCACCGGCGCGGACAAGGGCCAGATCGACTTCACCGACTACGACAAGCCGGTCACCCTCCAGATCCCGTCGCCCGACAACGTGATCGACTACACCAAGTTCCAGGACAAGGTGAAGGGCGCCTGAGCGACGCCCGCGAATAATCCGTTGCCCTCCCGACAGGGGGCTGCCTACAGTGGCGGCACACTGAAAGGAGGTGATCCTGAATTGAGTTCCATCAGGATGCGTGAGGTGGCTGCTCGCTAGAGCCGCCCCTGCCTGCGCAGGGTGAGGCCCCTGGCCTCCGGCAGGCGAAATCCACAGCAGTCACCCGGCCCGCAGGCTCACCGGTACATCCCCGGTGCCTCGGCGCCAGGCCAGTGCACGGGCCGGCGTCGAGGAGCAGCCTGCGGGCCGTCTGCGTTTGCGCCGGACCGTCGTAGCGGCGGCGCCCCCGGGTCGTTCCCGTGCTGGGGCCGCGGCGCTAGAGTCGGCGCGGGCCCTCGGCCACGACGGGGCGCAGCGGCGCGGACACAGGGGGTGGGCGATGGCGAGGGCGCGGCGACGGGCCGGCGGGTCGGCACTGCGGACGGCGCAGTGGACGGCCGCCGGGGTGCTGACCGGCACGGGCCTGCTCGGCCTGCTGCTGTTCGCGCTCGGCCGGGCGCAGGCCTGGCAGGCGCTCGGCGGCGGCCTGGTGGTGGCCGGTGCCTCGACGGTGCTCGGCGGCGCGCTGGGCTTCCTGTTCGGGGTGCCCCGGGTGAAGAACGGCTCCGGCGAGCCGCAGGGCTGGTACGCGCCCAACACCAATCTGGAGCAGGTCTCCGACTGGCTGACCAAGGTGCTGCTGGGCGTCGGGCTGACCCAGCTCGGCTCGCTCGGCGAACGGCTGCACCAGCTCGGTACGGCGCTGGCGCCCGTGCTGGGCGGGGAGGACGCCGCGGTGCCGTTCGCGGCCGCGCTGGTGCTCTACTTCCTGGTGCTGGGCTTCCTGGCCGGCTGGCTGGTGACCAGGCTGGCGCTGCCCCGGGTGCTGACCGAGACGGACGAGGCGCTGGACCTCTTCCTGGCCGGGCAGGACCGCGACCGGCGCGGCGACAAGGTGGGCGCCGACGACCTGCGGGTACGCGCGATGCAGCAGCTCGGGCTGCTCGGTGGCAGCGCGGAGCAACCCGCCGCGCTGGCAGCCCAGTTGCCGCCGTCCTCGAACTCCCCCGCCGGGCCGGACGGCGTGGTGGCGGAGGTCCGGTCGACCGCGACCCGCTCGGCGCTGACCGCCGACCAGGTGCGGGCCCTGTTCGCGGACGGTTCGGAGGGCCGCCGGATCCAGGCCCTCGCGCTGATGCAGGGCGATCCGTCGCTGGCGGACCTGCCGAGCGTGCTGGAGGCGATCGAGCACCCGCGCTCGGGGTTCGAGCAGTACCACGCGCTGTTGGCCGCCCGGGGCCTGCTCTCCCGGCTGCCCGGAGCGGAGGCGCAGCGGCTGCGGGATGCGGTGGCGGCGCAGTTGGTCGACCCGCGGGGCATTCCGTACGGGTCGGACCGCAGTTGGCTGGCGGAGAAGATACTGTCCCGGCTGCGGGCGGTGGCCTTCGTCCCGGCGCAGCCGACGGGGGCCGCGGCGGAGGGCTCGGGGCCTGCGGCGTCCGAAGCGGTGGCATCCGGGCCTGCGGCATCCGGGCCGGCGGCATCCGGGCCAGGGGCGTCCGGGCCCGCGGCTGTCGACCCGCCGGCGAACCCCTAGACGGTGAAGCGCAGTTCGGGCTGCGACCAGGGGGTCTTGGGCTGCGGCGGGCGGGTGCCGGTGCGCACGGCGCCCATCTGGAGGTAGAAGCCCTCGGCGGGCGGGTGCGAGACGACCTTGACCGCGGCGATCCCGGCGGCCCGGGCCCGGTCGAGCATGTCGGCGATCAACGCCCGTCCGATGCCCAGCCCTTGGGCGTCGTCGGCGACGAACATCAGGTCCAGTTCGGCCGGTTCGTGGATCAGCCCGTAGAAGCCGAGCAGCCGGTCGTCGGTGCGGTCCACGGCCATCCGCACCTCGTGGCGCTCGATGTAGTCGGGCCGCACGGCATAGCCGTCGATCATCGCGAAGTAGTCGCCGCGGTAGGCGGCGGAGGCCTGGATCAGTGCGGTGAGCCGGTCGGCGTCGGCGGGCTGGGCGGGCCGGATCGTGGTCTCGCTCATGTGGGCGAGTATAGGGGCAGACCCGCCCAGTGACCATTACAGAGGGTGTGCCGGTGCGGGCCCCCGTGGTCCCCCGCCGGCGGCCCGGAGCACCAGGATCCTGCGGGTGCGGCCGTCCTCGCGCGGCACCCGGCGGACCTCGCTGGCGATCCGGCGCTCGCCGAGCGCGTACCGCAGCCGGTCGAGGTGGCCGCAGCGGCGGCCCCGGCCGTCGTGCAGCGGCTGGACCCGCACCTCCCCGTCCGCGGCCGTCACCCGGACCAGCTCGGCCAACGCGGCCAGCTGCCGCTCCGGGCCGAACAGTTCGGGGTAGGCGAAGATCAGGTAGCCGCTCAGGGTGAGCGCGAAGGCGCCGTCCGCGAAGGGCAGCCGGGGCAGCGCGGCGGCCAGGTAGCACTGCGGGTGGGCGGCCGAGTCGGCGGCGAACAGCCGACGGGCGCGGTCCCAGCTGCGCAGGTAGCGCTCCGGGCGGGCGGGGCCGCGCGGGCGGGGCGAGGGGTACAGCTGTGGGCGGGCGGCCATCGCGCTGGCCATCGACGCCCGGGCGGCCAGGGCCCTGGCGGCCAGCTCGGGCGGCGGCAGCGCGTACGCCGGGTCGACGGCGATCACCCGGCAGCCCAGCTCGCGCGCCTCGGCGGCCAGGCCGGACGCACCGCCCGGGCAGTCCAGCAGCGGGCCGGGCAGGGCGGCGAGCCGGGCGCGGGTCAGGCCGAACAGGGCGCAGTACTCGTCCAGCGGGCGGGAGGTGACCAGGACGTCCGGCGCGGGCACGGGGGTGGGGGCGGTCGCCACCCGGTCATCCGAACACGGGCCCGCCCCACCCGCATCCGGAGCGCGTCCGGAGCACGGGCGGGGCGGGAGCGGCGCAGGGGCGGGGGCGGCGCAGGGGCGGGCGTACGTGGGAGGTGCGGGAGTACGTGGGAGGGCGCGGGGCCGGGCCTCAGCGGCCGAGCAGCCCCCGGGCGGCGGCCCGGTTGACGTTGGTCAGACCGCGGACCAGCCGCGCGGTGAGGAAGATCAGCAGCACCCCGATCGCCGAGAACGCGGCGATCTGCCAGGTGCCCTCCACGTAGTAGACGTGCCGGACGTGGTGGCTGTCGGTGAAGTCGAACAGCTGGTACCCGCGCCAGGGGGTGTAGCGCGGGAAGACCCAGTGGTAGAGCGGGTAGAGCGCCATCGCCCAGCCGAGCAGCAGGAACGTCAGCGTGAGGCAGAAGCTGAACACCGCCCAGGGGAACATCACCACCTGGTACAGCACGGCCTTCCAGCCCGCCCCGTCGGCCAGCCGCGCGGTGACCGAGCCCCAGCCGCCCGGGCGGACCTGGCGCACCGGCGCCGGGCCGGGCACGTCCAGGGCGAGCATCCCGCGCACCCGGGCCCGCTCCGCCCGGCCGAAGCCCCGGGCGGTGCTGGTCAGGGCGGCCAGCACCGGCAGGCCGAGGACGGTGACGAAGGTGCCGACGCCGAGGCTGAACAGAACGATCGCGAGGACGAAGCCGACGATCGCGATCGGCAGCCCGATGAGCGCGTAGCCGACCTCGCGGTAGTAGTGCCCGGAGAACGGCGCCCGCCAGAAGCCGGGCGGCTCCTCGGTGCGGTGGGCCCTGGCCGGGCGGGCCCCGTCGTCGCCGTAACCGCCCGGGGCGTCCCATCCCTGACCCAGCGTGCTGCCGCTGCTGCTCATTTCCCGGTCCCCGGCCCCTCGTAGTCCTGGTCTTCCGTACTTGCTGACGTGGTCCAGTCTGGCCGGGGCGCGGCCCGGCAAACATCCGGCCGACCGGCGGATCGGGGGTGGGGTTATCCCCCCTGCGGTGGGCCGGCCGGGCCGGACCACTCGTCGGCGAGCAGTGCGTACCGGTACGAGTCGCGCCAGGCGCCGCCCTTGTACAGGTCGTGCCGGACGCGCCCCTCCAGCCGGAAGCCGAGCCGGGTGAGCACCTTGGCCGAGGCCTCGTTCTCGACGTCGACCCGGGCGGCCAGCCGGTGCAGGCCGAGCGCCCCGAAGGAGAGCTCGCAGAGCAGTCCGGCGATCTCGCCCGCGTAGCCGCGGCCCCACACCGGGCGGCTCAGCACGTAACCGAGGTGGGCGGAACGGTACTTGCCGAGGGTGAGGCTGGCGTGCGCGATCGGCAGCGCGTCCTCCGGGTCCTCGGCGTCCTCGCGCCGGACGACGGCGAGCCGGTAGACGCCCCGCTCCTCGGCCATCGCCTCCTCCAGGTAGAGCTCGAGCTGGTCGGCGCAGGTCTCGCGGTCGCGCGGCTCGAAGGGGAGGTAGCGGGTCACCTCCGGATCGCCGTACAGCGCGTGCAGCGCGTCCACCTCCTCCGGGGTGTGGCGGTACTCGCGGAGGGCGAGCCTGGGGCCGGCGAGGCGTACGGGGACCATGGCTGCCGACCCTACCGGCGTCCGGCGGCTACCGTTCGGAACATGAACGACGAAGACCTGCGGCTCGCCCCGCGCACCAGGGCCGCCGACCTGCTCGCCTGGGCGGCCGGCCAGGACCGCGCGCCGGTGGCCGAAGCGCCGCTGCGCGCGGTGCTGGCGCTGCTGGAGCTGGGCGGGGGCAGGATGCACGACGGCTGGCCCGAACTCACCTCCGACGAGGTGGAGCACCTGCTGTACGAACGGCTCCACCTCTACGTCCAACCCGCGCCGGAGCAGGACCCGCTCGCGTACGGCGAGGCCGTACGGCTGCTGGTCGACCACCAGCGGGCGGCGAAGCGGCTCAACGCCAAGCGCCAGGAGCGGCTGCACGCCGAGGCCGAGTGGCAGGGTGAGGTCGCGGCCGGGCTGCTGCGCCGCGCCGACCTGGTGACCTGGCCCCGGCTGTACGCGGTGCTGCTGCACGCGCACGGGGTGGACGTGACAGATCCGGCGACCGTCCGGGACTGGCTGGCCGGCTTCGCGGCGCTCGACGAGGAGCAGCGGCTGGCCGGGTACGAGGCGCTGACGCCGACCGGCTGGCTGGACGACCCGGACGAGCAGGGCTGGGGGCCGGGCCGGGTGCTGTCCGTCGGCATGGCCACCGACGGCGCGCGGCTGCTGCTGGAGCAGGGCCTGATGCGGCGCAGCTACCGCAACCTGGCCGAGCTGAACGCGCTGGGGCGCCCGATGCCGGACGAACTGGCCGGTGGCTTCGAGGAGTTCGAGGCGGCGGCGGCCGAGGCGGCGCTCGACCTGCTCGGCGAGTGGACGGTGCCCGGGCTGCCGCGGCTACTGGTGGAGGAGTTCCCGGAGCTCGCGCCGGAGCCGGGGGCGGCCGAGATCGACGCCTACCTGGCGCAGCTGCCCGCGGACGAGCAGGAGGAGCTGGAGGAGCAGGACGAGCAGGACGAGCAGGAGTGAGCTGACGCGGCAGGGCCCCGGGCGCGCCGCCCGGGGCCCTGCCGCGTCATCGGTCCTACGGGGTGAGGCCGCGCTGCTGGAGCCAGGTCTCCGGGTCGACCGGGGCGCCGCCGCCGGGGCGGACCTCCAGGTGCAGGTGCGGGCCGGTGACGTTGCCGGTCGCGCCGACCTTGCCGATCTGCTGGCCGGCGGTGACCTTGCCGGAGCCCTTGATGATCGAGGAGAGGTGGCAGTACCAGATCTCGGTGCCGTCGGGCAGGGTCTCGACGATCCGGTAGCCGTACGAGCCGGACCAGCCGGCCGAGGTGACGGTGCCCTGGCCGACGGCGTAGACCGCGGTGCCGGTGTCGGCGGCGAAGTCCAGGCCGGTGTGCAGGTGGGCCCAGTAGCGGGCGCTCTGGCCGTAGTGGGCGGAGAGGTTGTAGTCCTTCACCGGCAGGGTGAGGGCGGCGGCCTTGGCCCGCTCGGCCTCCTCGGCGGCGCGCTTGGCCTCCGCCTCCTTGGCGGCGGCCTTGGCCTCGGCCTCCTGGGCGGCCTGGACCCGGGCACCCTCCTCGGCGGCGGTGCGCTGGCTGTCGGCCTGCTGCTGGATCCGGGCGGCGAGCGCGAGGCCGGGGTCGGCGGCCAGGGCGACGGGCGTCTCGTCCGGGGCCTCGACGGCGGGTGCGGCGGCCGGGGTCGCGGAGGCGAAGCCGGTGGCGCCCAGGGTCGCGGCGACGGCGGTGACGCCGAGCAGCGGGGAGGCCCCGCGGGCCTGACGCGGCATCCGGTGGCGGTTGGCCTCGGCCTCCGGGGCGAACGGCTCGGCCGGTCCGGCGGACCCGCCGTCGCGGGGCTCGGCACCGTGCGGGCCGGGGTGGTCGAGGAGCTGGGTACCGGCTGCGGGGCCGGCCGGGTGTGCCGGGGTGTGCGTCGACGCCACGGAGGCGCGCTCCTTTCCTTCCTTCGCGCCTACCGGGTTAGCTGACGGGTTCGGAGCAGGAAGGTCTCCTACGGCCGGGCCGGAGCCCCGCCGATTCACCCCAAGGAACGTGGTTCCCCGGCTCCCTGACCTGCCCGGAGGCCGGTCGGCGGGATTAGGCGACGGCGCACGGTGCCGTCTGGGTACGGCGTTGACGACCGCGCTGCGTTATCAAACGTTAATCCTAGGACGCTCTGATTCCAAGCCATCCGCCCGGGGCCACTGTGGAACAGGTGATCGGACGTCAACGAACGACCCCTCAGCCACCGGGCCCATCTGAGTACTCCTACTCATGTGCGACCCGGCCGCCCCGTCGCATCCTGGCGCCATGAGCGCACCGATGCAGTCACGGACCACGGCCGCGTACTTCGTCCAGGCCGTCCTCTCCTTCGCCCTCTCCGGCACCGCCCTCGCCGCCGGGATCGCCTACCTGCCGGTGGGCGGCTGGACCCGGGCCTTCCTCGGGATCGGCCTCCTCTACACCGTCACCTCCTCGTTCACGCTGGCCAAGGTGATCCGGGACCGACAGGAGTCCTTGGACACCGTCGCCCGGGTCGACCAGGCCCGGCTGGAGAAGCTGCTCAGCGAGCACGACCCCTTCCGGGTCGAGGGGGCGTGAACGGGAAGCGCCCTCGTCGTCGGCCGGACGCTTGACGGCTAAGGCTATTAGCCTTAGCTTTATGGCTACAGGCAGAAACGAGCGAGCCGGCGGAGGCCCACCATGAACGGCACCAGCACCCCGAGCACCCAGTTCCTCGACGTCCCCGGCGGCCGCCTCGCGTACGACGACACCCGGCAGGGCGACGGCACCCCCGTCGTCCTCCTCCCCGGGATGCTCGACTCCCGCCACGCCTACCGGCACCTGCACCCGCTGCTCACCGCCGCCGGCCACCGGGTCGTCACCATGGACCTGCGCGGCTTCGGCGACTCCTCGATCGTCTGGGACGACTACGGGCCCGCCGCCATCGCCACCGACGTCCTCGCCCTGCTCGACCACCTCGGCATCGAACGGGCCGTCCTGGTCGGGCAGTCCTACACCGGGGCGACGGTCGTCAAGGTCGCCAGCGACGCACCCCAGCGGGTCGCCGGGATCGCCCTGATCGACGCCTTCGTCGAACACCGGTCCAACGCCCTCATGCGGGGCGTCATGGTCGCCATGGGCGCCGCCATGGTCCGGTGGCCCGGCGTCTGGGGCTTCTACCTGCGCAAGATGGCCTACCCCGGCCCCCGCCCCGCCGACCTCGACGGCTACGTCGACGGGCTCGTCGCCGCCCTGCGCACCCCCGGCCGGCGGACCGCCACCCGCGGCCACGTCACCGGCGACTCCGCACCCGTCGGCTGGTGCGCGGCCGTCCGCTGCCCGGCCCTCGTTCTCATGGGCAGCAAGGACCCCGACTTCCCGAAGCCCGAGGCCGTCGCCGACCTCCAGGCCGAGAAGCTCGGCGCCCGCAAGGTGATGATCGAAGGGTCCGGGCACTACCCGATGGCCGACAACCCGCAGGCCGTCGCCGACGCCCTGCTGCCCTTCCTCGCCGAACTCGCCTGAACCCCCGCCCGTACGGAGAGAACCAAGCCATGCCCCGCGTAGGACTGACCCCCGACCAGGTCGTCGACCACGCCCTCGCCCTCATCGACGACCAGGGCGGTGAAGCCCTCACCCTCGCCTCCGTCGCCACCCGGGCCGGCGTCGCCACCCCCTCGCTGTACAAGCACGTCAGCGGCGGACTCGGCGAGTTGCGGCGCCTCATCGCGGTCCGGGTCACCGAGGAGCTCGCCGACCGGCTCGCGGACGCCGCCGTCGGCCGCAGCGGGGACGACGCCGTCACCGCCGTCCTGCGCGCCTACCAGGCCTACGCCACCGCACACCCCCACCGCTACGCCGCCCTCCCCCAGGCCCCCCAGCCCGACGACGACCTCACCCGCGCCGCCACCCGGCTCGTCGGCGTCATCGTCGCCGTCCTCCGCGGCTACGGCCTCGACGGCCCCGAAGCCATCCACGCCGCCCGCACCGTCCGCTCGCTCGCCCACGGCTTCGCCTCCCTCTCCATCGCCGGCGCCTTCCAACTCGCCGAGGACCCCACCACCTCCCACGACCGCCTCATCACCACCCTCACCACCGCCCTCCACACCTGGCCCGGAACGGCCACCGCCTAGACCGCGCCCCGCGGCTCAGGCCGGGGCCCGCGACGCTCCCCCAGCCTTCGGCCGGGAGGTACCCCCACCGCAGAGACCCTGGCCGAAACCCGCGCAGCACCCCGTGAGAAAGGGGCCACCGGGCGCCCGGTGGGCGCGCCAGAAGTCGGCCCCATCGACTTCTGGCGCGAGGCAGGCTGAGAAGGGGTCTTCCGGCGCGGGCAACCGGGGCGCTGGAAAGGCACGACCCCACCAGGCGGGCGCCTCTGCAAGGGAAGTCGGCCCAGCCGACTTCCTGATACGCAGAAACGGCGGAGGGAGCACGGAGCTACGGGGCCTCGGCGGGTGGCGGCGCCTACTGGGCGCGGGCGCGCGTCAGAAGTCGGGCGGACCGACTTCTGGTGACCGCAGGCCCAGAACGGGCCTGGCGGAGACGGCCGGAACGCAGCAGCACGCAGACCAGGCAGAGGAGAACGGGCTGCGGGGCGGCAGGCATCGGCGGGCGGGCAAGCCGGGAGGTGCCCAGGAAGTCGGCCCGGCCGACTTCTCGCGCAGCACCCCGTGGGAAAAAAGAGGCCACCGGGCGACCAGCCGCGCCTCTCGGGCCTCGGAGGAACGCGGCGGCGGCAGTGAGCGCGCCAGAAGTCGGCCCCATCGACTTCTCGTGCGAGGCAGACCGAGAAGAAACCTTCCGGCAGAGGTAGCCGGGGCATTGAAAGAGTGCGGCCCCACCGATCGACGAGATCCGGCGGGGCCCCTCCGCGAGGAGGCCGACTCTCCCACGGGCGGGGGCTGCGCGCGGGAAGTCGGGCCGGCCGACTTCCTGTTACGCGGAAACGGCGGAGGAAGCACGGGGCTACGGCGGAGGGCGGCGCCTACTCGGCGCGGGCGGCCGGGATGCTGCGGTAAGAAGCGGCGTACCAGAAGTCGGGCGGGCCGACCTCTGGCGTCAGCGGGCCACCTGCCCCGAACCGTCGGGGCGAGGAAACGCAGCAAGGAAACGCAGCAGCATCGGCGGCCGGGACTCGGGCGCGCACCAGAAGTCGGGCGGGCCGACTTCTGGTGACCGCAGGTCCGGAACAGGCCTGGCGGAGACGGCCGGAGCGCAGCAGCACGCAGACCGGGCAGCGGAGAACGGGCTGTGGGGCGGCGGCAGGTGGGGACGGGCGGCCACCGTGCTGAGGGGGCGGGCAAGCCGGGAAGTGCGCGGGAAGTCGGGCCGGCCGACTTCCTGTTGCGCGGGAGCGGCGGGGGGAGCACGGGGCTTCGGCGGGGGGCGGTGGCTACTGGGCGCGGGCGAACGGGGCTCGGGCGCGCGTCAGAAGTCGGGCGGGCCGACTTTTGGTGACCGCAGGTCCGGAACGGGCTTGGCGGAGACGGGCGGGGCGCAGCAGCAAGGAGACCGGGCAGGGGAGAAGAAGGGGCTGCGGGGCGGCAGGCGCGGGCGGGCGGCCACTGTGCTGAGGGGGCGGGCAAGCCGGGAAGTGCGCGGGAAGTCGGGCTGGCCGGCTTCCTGTTGCGCGGGAGCAGCGGCGGGGGGAGCGCGGGGCTTCGGCGGGGGGCCGGGGCTCGGGGGCGCGTCAGGAGTCGGGCGGGGTGACTTCTGGTGACCGTGGGCCCGGAACGGGCTTGGCGGGGACGGGCGGGGCGCAGCAGCAGGCGGGGCTGCGGGGCGGGAGGTGGGGGGTGGGAGGGGAGGGGTTAGTGTGGCCGGGCTGACTGGTGGTCATGACAGGGGACCGCCCACGCCTTCGCGGAGGTCCCGGGTGCCCGCACTGATAGCGAGGGTGCGGCGGTGGTACGGCCGGTTGCTGGACGGGGACGTCCGGGCCGGGCGGGTGGCGCTGGGGGTGCTGCTCGGAGTGACGGCGGTGCTGGGCGTGTTGCCGGTCCTGTTGCCGTACGGGTGGCCGCCGTCGGCGCTGGTGCTGCCGGTGGTGGGTGGCGGGTTGGTGCTGCGGCGCGGGCAGTTGCGGGTGCTGGTGTGCGCGGCGCTGGCGGGCGGTCTGCTGGGGGCGGTGGTGCAGGACCCGCACGGGGTGCGGCTGGGGGTGACGGTGGTGGTGGCGGCGACGGGGGCGACGGTGCTGACCGCGAACCGGTTCCGGGACCGGCTGGGGCTGCGCGGCACCCAGGGCGATTCGATGCTGCTGGAGCTGGCGGAGCACAACCGGGCCCTGGCCCGGCTGCCGGAGCGGCTGCTGGACTGGCACTTCGACAGTGCGCTGGCCCCGGCGGGCGGCGCGTCGTTCTCCGGGGACTTCCTGCTGTGCGCCCACCGGCCGGAGGAGGACCTGCTGGAAGTGGTGCTGGTGGACGTGTCGGGCAAGGGCACCCGGGCGGCGGCCCGGTCGACGCACCTGTCGGGGGCGTTCGCGATGCTGCTGGGCCGGGTGCCGCCGGAGGCGTTCCTGCCGGCGGCCAACGACCACCTGGTACGGATGGGCTGGGAGGACGACTTCGCCACGGCCGTGCACCTGGCGCTGCACCCGGCGACGGGCCGCTACCGCCTGTTCAACGCGGGCCATCCGCCGCCGGTGCGGTTCTGCCGCCGGTCGGGCTGGGTGCCGTCGGAGCACGGCGGTCCGGCGCTGGGGCTGGTGCCGGGGGCGCCGTACCCGGGGGTGCCGGGGCGGCTGGCGCACGGGGATTCGCTGCTGCTGTTCAGCGACGGCCTGGTGGAGGTGCCGGGCCGGGACCTGGACGAGGGGGTGGGCCGGCTGCTGGCGGCGGCCGAGCCGGAGGTGCGCACCCACCGGACACAGCAGCAGCTGGTGCGGGGTGCGGCGGGGCGGCTGGTGCGCACGGTGGCGCAGGACGTGGCGGACGACCGGACGCTGGTGCTGGTGCGACGGCTGGGCACGGCCGCGACCGGATGAGGCTCCGGGCCGGACTCCGGCCGCGGCTATGGAAATGGGGTATGAAGATTTAGTGCCCATCCCCGAGGACGAGAGCCGGACGCCGGCCGGCAGCCCGGCCGCCCGCGGCCCGGCCACCCGCAGCCCGATGCGCTGCGTGCGCCTGCTGCTCGGCTGCACCAGCGCCGCCGAGCTGCTCGGCACCGTCCTCGCCGAGGGCCCGAACTGGATCACCGGCGAAGGCTCCGCGCTGTACCTGCTGGACCCCGCCGGGATGCTCCGGCTGACCGCCTCGCACGGGCTGCCGGACTGGGCGCACGAGCGCTACGGCCTGGTCGACCCGGCCGGCGAGCTGCCCGCCGCGATGGCGCTGCGGCTGCGCCGCCCGTACCTGCTCGGCCCGGAGCACACCAGCGTCGACTACCCGAACCGGAACGCCGGGCTGGGCACCGGGATGGTCGCCGTGGTCAGCCTGCCGCTGGTGGTGGACGAGCGGTCGATCGGCGTGCTGGCCCTCGCCCTGGCGCACCGGGGCACCGTCCCGGGGCGCGACCTGGACGTGCTGGAGACGATCGCCGGGGCCTGCGCCCACCGGCTGCACCACCTGCTGGACCACACCCTCGACCACACCGGCGACCGCGCCGGAAACCACCCCGGCGACCGCACCGCAGGCCACACCGGCGACCGGCCCGCGCAGCGGCTCGCGCCCGCGCCGGACGCCGCCCCGGCCCGCCCGCTGCTGTCGCTCGCGGTGCGGGCCGCCGGGCACGGCGCCTTCGAGCGCGACCTGGTCACCGGGGAGAGCTACTGGGACGCGGCCGCCTTCGCGGTGGCCGGCCGGCCCGTCGAGCCGGACGGGACCGCCCCGGAGCTGGAGCGGATCGTCCACCCCGAGGACCTGCCGGACGTGCAGGCGGCCCTGGCGGAGGCGCTGGCGAGCGGCGGCCGCTACCGGATCGGCTACCGGCTGCTGCGCCGGGGCGGGAAGGTCGCGCGGGTCGAGGAGTCCGGCGAGGTGATGCTGGACGTGCACGGCCGCCCGGTGCGGATGGCCGGGCTGCTCGCCGACGTGGAGCACCGCCGGGCCCGGGACGCCGAGCCGCCGCACGACCCGGCCGGGGCCCGGACGGCGCTGCTGCTGTCGCTGACCCGGGCGCTGTCCCGGGCGGTGACCGTCCGGGACGTCACGGCCGCCGTCACCGACGTGGCCCGCCCGGCCCTCGGCGCCGCCGGCATCGTGCTGGACCTGGTGGACGAGGGCCGGCTGCTGCCGGTCTCGCACACCGGGTACGGCGGACCGCGCCGGGCCGAGCTGACCCGGCTGGCGGACCTCTCCGAGCAGGTCCGCTCCGAGCAGGTCGGCTCCGAGCAGGTCCGCTCAGAGCACGCGGTCTCCGAGCAGGCCGTCTCCGAGCAGGTGAGCCAGCCCTCGCCGCCGGCCCGCTCGGCCCCGCTGTTCAGCGAGCCCGGCGCCGGGCCGGTGGGGGCCGACGCCCCGGCGGCCTGGGCGGTGCTGCCGCTGGTCGCCTCCGGCCGGCAGGTCGGCTCCTGCCTGATCACCTTCGCCACCGAGCGCGTGTTCAGCCGCGCGGACCGCACCCTGTACTCGACCTTCGCCGGCATCCTCGCGCAGTCCCTGGAGCGGGCCCGGCTGTACGACACCCACCACCACCGGGCCGGCGAGCTGCAGCGCGCGATGCTCCCGCGCACCCTGCCCCGGCTGCCGGGGATCGCCAGTGCCGCCCGCTACCTGCCGAGCACCGAGGGCATGCAGATCGGCGGCGACTGGTACGACCTGCTGAAACTGCCGGACGGCCGGATCGGGCTGGTGATCGGCGACGTGCAGGGCCACAACGCCGAGGCGACCGCCGTGATGGGCCAGCTGCGCAGCGGCCTGCGGGCGTACGCCACGGACGGTCACGACCCGGCGGCGACCCTGGCCCGGACCAGCCGGCTGCTGTCCGAGCTGGACACCGAGCTGTTCGCGACCTGCCTCTACCTGACCCTGGACCCGGCCGACGGCGGCCTGACCGCGGCCCGGGCCGGGCATCCGGCGCCGGTGCGGATCGCCGCCGACGGCACGGCCGTAGAGCTGGAGCTGCCGGGCGGCCCGCCGCTGGGCGTGGACCCGGGGCAGCCGTACCCGCTGGCCACCGCCCGCTTGGCGGGCGGCGAGACCCTGCTGGCCTACACGGACGGGCTGGTCGAGGACCGCGAGGAGGACTACGACGAGTCGGTGCACCGGATGATCGGCGGGCTGGAGCTGTGGGCCCGGCGGACCGGCCCGGAGCGGATCGGCGCGGCCCCCGCGCTGGAGCGGCTGGCCGACCTGCTCACCCTGAACGTGACCGAGCGCCGCTCCCGGCCGGACGACGTGGCGCTGCTGCTCCTGCACCGGATGCCGCCCGACGCCTGACCGCGCGCTCCTGCACCGGATGGCGCCCGACGCCTGACGGCGCGCTCCTGCACCGGATGCCGCCGGTTCGGCGACACCGTGCACACCGGCCCCACACATCCCGGGACCCGAACCGGCCACCACGCGTCACGTCGAGGGAGGTCAAAAGACCCTGGACGAACGATCGGACGGCTTGTCAGGGCTCCGCGGTCGGGGTCGAACGACGCCGGAACGGCGGCGTATTGACTCGATATTGACGAGATCCGGTCACATGGCGAGATCCGTTCACACCTTCGTAGGATCATCGCCCTAGAATTCGCGGCGTGACGATGACTCAGTGGTGCGCAACGGCTACCGGCGTGCTCGCCGTCCTCGCCCTCGTGGCCGCCGCGCGGTACCGCGCCGTGTCCGTCACCCAGCGCGGCCGGGCCGACCGGCTGGCGGGCGAACTCGCCCGGCTCGAGGAGCAGCTGACCGCCGAACTCTCCCGCCGGGGCGCCGACCTGGCCGCCGTCCAGCAGGAGCAGGAACTCACCGCCTCCAGCCAGCGGGCCTTCCTCAGCGTCGCCCGCCGGATCCTCGTCATGGCCCACGACCAGCAGGCCCTGCTCGACGAGATGGAGCGTACCCACGACGACCCGGCGCTGCTGGAGGGCCTGCTCAAGGCCGACCACGCCGCCGCCCAACAGGCCCGGCTGGCCCAGACCCTGGCCGTGCTGTGCGGCGCCCGGGCCGGGCGGCACTGGCCGGAGCCGGTGTCGCTGGAGGACGTGGTGCGCGGCGCCCAGTCGCGGATCCTGCCGTTCCAGCGGGTGGTCGTCCGCAGCCGGATCGAGACCGCGGTGGTCGGCGCCGCCGCCGAGGCGCTGATCCACGCCATCGCCGAACTGCTGGACAACGCGACCCGCTACTCCCCGCCCAGCACCCAGGTGTTCGTCACCCTGATGCCGGTGCACAACGGCGCGGTCATCGAGATCGACGACGGCGGCGTCGGCATGCCGGAACAGGCCGTCGCCAAGGCCGCCGCCGCCCTCGCCGGGGGCAGCAGCCTGGAGGTCTCCCGGCTCGGCGAGGTGCCGCAGCTGGGGCTGGCCGCCGTCGGCCGGCTCGCCGAGAGCTACGGGTTCCGGGTCACCCTCAGCTCGGCGCCCTCCCCGTACGGCGGCGTGCGGGTGGTCGTGCTGCTGCCGAACGCCCTGCTCACCGAGCCGCTGCCGCCCACCGTGCCCGGACTCGGGCCGGACGACCGGGCGTTCACCCCCGACCCCCGGCCGGCCGTCGGCCCCGACCACCCCGGCGCCGCCCACCCGCTGGTGGAGACCCCGCCCGCCGGCCGGGCCCCGGCGCCCGACTCCCCTCCGCCGCTGCCCCGCCGGAGCCACCGGCGCGACCGCGCGAACCGGCCCGCCCAGCACGCCGCTCCCCCGCCCCCGCCCGAGCCGCCGTACCGCTCGGCCCGGGACGCCCAGGCGTTCATGGCGATGTTCCAGGCCGGCACGGCCAGCGGCCGGTCGGCGGCCCGCACCCGGGCCCAGGGCCCGCCCGGCCCGCACTGAACCCGGCCCGCCCTGAACCCGCCCCGCCCTGAACCCGCCCCGCACTGAACCCGCCCCGCTCCCCCGACCTCCCCCGACTTCCCCATCGCCCCGGAGAGTTCCATGACCACCACCCCCGATCTCGGCTGGCTGCTCGCCGACATCATCGCCGTCCCCCAGGTCCAGCACGCCGTCGTCGTCTCCAACGACGGCCTGGAGATCGGCCGCAGCGCCGACATCGCCCGGGAGGACGCCGAACGGCTCGCCGCCGCCTGCTCCGGGCTCCAGTCGCTGGCCCGCGGCGTCGCGACGGGCTTCGGCGGCCCCGGCAGCGCCACCCGCCAGATCATCATCGAGTACGGCGGCGGCTACCTGTTCATCGTCGCCGCCGGGGCCGGCGCCCACCTGGCCGTGGTCACCAGCGAGGCGGTCGACGCCGGGCTGGTCGCCTACCAGATGCAGGTCCTGGTCGAACGGATCGGCGCCCACCTCACCAGCCCGCCGCGCGTCGATCACGCGGCGGGGGGCCACCGGTGAACGGGCCGGTCCGGCCCTACGTCATCACCGGTGGGCGCAGCCGCCCCACCCGCGCCGACCTGGCGATCGAGAGCCTGGTCAGCGCCCTGCCCGGGCCGTTAGGGCCGGCCGATCCCCCGGAACTGCCCGAGCACGCCCTGCTCAACCGGGAGCACCGGCGCATCCTCGGGCTCTGCCACAGCCTGCTGTCCGTCGCCGAGGTGGCGGCCCACCTGGGGCTGCCGCTCGGCGTCGTCAAGGTGCTGGTCGGCGACCTCTGGGACCTCGGCGCCGTGCAGGTGCTCCCGCCCGTCCCGCAGGCCGAACGCCTGCCCACAACCCTCCTGGAAGAGGTGCTCGTTGGCCTCCGCCAACTCCGCTGAAGCCCCCACCGACGCGCCGGCCGGACCGCAGTACCTGCCGTCCACGGTGCAGGGCGCGGTGAAGATCCTGGTCACCGGCCCGTTCGGGGTCGGCAAGACCACCCTGGTCGGCTCGCTCAGCGAGATCACCCCGCTGCGCACCGAGGAGACCATGACCGCCGCCAGCAGCGGCGTGGACGACCTCACCGGGCGCAGCGGCAAGACCACCACCACGGTCGCGCTGGACTTCGGCCGGATCACGCTCAACTCCCGGCTCGCGCTGTACCTGTTCGGTACGCCGGGGCAGCAGCGCTTCTGGCCGCTGTGGGACGACCTGTCGCGTGGCGCGCTCGGCGCCATCGCGATGGTCGACCTGCGCCGGCCGGACGAGGCCTTCGACGTGCTCGGCCGGTTGGAGGAGCAGCGCATCCCCTTCGCGGTGGCCGTCAACACCTTCCCGGACACGCCGAGTTACCCGGAGGAGGAGCTGCGCTCCGCGCTGGACGTGCTGCCCGAGGTGCCGATCCTGTACTGCGACGCCCGGGACCGGCGGCAGTCCTACGACCTGCTGATCGACTTCGTCGACCACCTGCACCGCAGCTCGCTGCTGGAGCTCCAGCCGTGACCGCCCCCGAGCCCCCGCGGTCCTCGGGCTGCCCGGTCGCGCACGGCACCGGCGGGCCGCACGGCGCCGGCGGGCCGCAGGGCACCGGCGGCCCGTACGGCGTCGGTGGCCCGTACGGTGCCGGTGGCGCGTACGGCGTCGCCGGTGGGTACGGGACCGGAGCCCCGTACGGCGCGCCGCCCGGTGCCGGGCTGCCGGTCGGCGTCCCGCTCACCCCGCTGCACGGGCAGGCCGTCGCCGACGACCCGCACGGTCTGTACGCCCGGCTGCGCGAGCGCCACGGCCCGGTCGCGCCGATCGAGCTGGAGCCCGGGGTGGAGGCCTGGCTCGTCCTCGGCTACGCCGAACTGCTCGAACTCACCCGCAACGAGGCGCTGTTCTCCAAGGACTCGCGGCAGTGGCGGGTGCCCGCCGAGGGCCGGCTGGCCGCCGACTCCCGGCTGCAGCCGATGACCGCCTGGCGGCCCACCCTGCTCAACCTGGACGGCGCCGAGCACCAGCGGCTGCGCGCCGCCGTCTCGGACACCCTGGCCCAGATCGACCACCGGCAGCTGCGCGAGACCACCGAGGCCGCCGCCGACGGGCTGATCGACAGCTGGGGCCCGGACGGCACCGCCGACCTGATCGGCCAGTACGCCCGCGCCCTGCCGCTGCTGGTCTCCACCCAGCTGGTCGGCCTGCCCACCGGCAGCGGGCCCCGGATGATCGAGCTGATCAGCCACTTCGTCGACAGCGGGCCCGAATCGGTGCGCGCCGCCGGGGAGTTCCAGAACACCCTGACCGAACTGGTCCGGCAGCGCCGCACCGCCCCGAGCGCCGACCTCACCTCCTGGCTGCTCGCCCACCCGGCCGCGCTGACCGACGAGGAGGCGGTGCACCACCTGGTGGTGCTGATGGTCGCGGGCAACGAGACCTGCATCAACTGGATCGGCAACACGCTGCGGCTGCTGCTCACCGACCGCCGCTTCCGGGCCACCCTGACCGGCGGGCGGCTGACCGTCTCCGACGCGCTGGAGGAGGTGCTCTGGCGCGACCCGCCGACCCAGAACTTCCCCGGCCGCTGGGCCACCGGCGACACCGTCCTCGGCGGCCAGTACATCAGCAAGGGCGACATGCTGGTGCTCGGCCTGGCCGCGGCCAACGCCGACCCGGCCGCCCAGGGCGCCTCCTCCGCCGCCCAGGGCTCGCTCGGCGGCAACCGGGCCCACCTCGCCTGGGGCGCGGGCCGGCACGTCTGCCCGGCCCAGCACCCGGCCCGGATCATCGTCGAGACCGCGATCGAGACCCTGCTGCACCGCCTTCCGGACCTCCAACTGGCCGTACCGCCGGGCGAGTTGTCCTGGCGTCCGTCCCCGTGGTCGCGGGCCCTGGTCGCCCTTCCGGTGCTCTACAGCGCCTTCACCCCGCCCCGCCCGCCCGCCCCCGAGAGGCCCGCATGGACACCGCCGACGACCCCCGCGGCTCCCGCCCCGAGCCCGTCCGGCTCGACCCCTACGGACGCGACCAGCACGGCGAGAACGCCCGGCTCCGGGCAGCCGGCCCGGCCGTCCTGGTGGAGCTCCCTGGCGGGGTGGTGGTCTGGGCGGTAACCCACCACGACACCCTCCAGGCGCTGCTCGCCGACCCCCGGGTCGGCAAGAACCCCCAGCTGTGGACCCTCTTCCGGGAGGGCCGGCTGCCCTACGGCTGGCCGCTGCTCAACTTCGTCGCGGTGCCCGGCATGATCACCGCCGACGGCGAGGACCACAAGCGGCTGCGCGGACTGGTCAGCCAGGCCTTCACCCCGCGCCGAACAGCCGCCTTGGCCCCCGCGATCGAGGCCCGGACCGTCGCACTGCTCGACCGGGTCGCCGAACTGGAGGGCGAGTTCGACCTGCGCGAGCACTTCGCCTACCCGCTGCCGATGCAGGTGATCGGCGAACTCCTCGGTCTCGCGGCGGAGCAGCAGGACGAACTGCACCACCTCTCCGACACCCTGGTCTCCAGCTCGGCCACCCCCGAGGCGGCGCTCGCCGCCCAGCGGGACCTCAACGCGCTGCTGGCCTCGGTGGTCGCCGCCAAGCGGGCCCGGCCCGGGGACGACCTCACCACCGACCTGATCGCCGTCCGCGAGGCCGGGGACGGGCTCAGCGAGGCCGAACTGGTCGGCACCCTGCTGCTGATGCTGGTGGCCGGGCACGAGACCACGCTCAACCTGATCACCAACGCGGTCCGGGCCCTGCTCGCCCACCCCGACCAGCTGCGACTGGTGCTGGACGGCGCGCAGCCGTGGTCCGCGGTGGTGGAGGAGACGCTGCGGTACGACTCACCGGTCGGCCAGTTCCCGCTGCGCTACGCGAGCGAGGACATCGAGGTCGGCGACGTGGTGATCCGCCGCGGCGAGGCCCTGCTCGCCTCGTACGCCGCGGCCGGGCGCGACGCCGGGCACTACCCGGACGCCGACCGCTTCGACCTCACCCGGCAGCCCGCCCGGCACCTCTCGCTCGGGCACGGCCCGCACTTCTGCCTCGGCTCGGGGCTGGCCCGGCTGGAGGCGGAGACGGCGCTGCGGCACCTGTTCGCGCGGTTCCCGGCGCTGGCCCTGGCGGAGGGCGAACGGCCGGAGCCGATCGGCTCGTTCGTGAGCAACAGCGTGCGGACGCTGCGGGTGACGGCCGCAGGGGCGGGAGCGGCAGCAGGGTGACGGCCCGAGGGGCGGGAGCGGCAGCAGGGTGACGGCCCGAGGGGCGGGAGTGTGACCCGCAGGACGGGTGCGCGATCCGGGGGCGGACCCGGCGGCGGGGGTGACGGTGGCCGCCAGCCGGTTACCTGAGGGCGGCCCGGTCGTTCGGCAGGGCATGAAGAAACTCGCCACCCTCGCCGCCCTCACCATGGCGGGCCTCGCCCTCGCCGCCCCGGCGGCCTCCGCCACCAGCCAGGTCGCCAGTTCGCCGGACGCCACCGGCGGCCTCACCGACGGTCTCAACCTCTCCCCCGCCGACCTCGCCCTGCAGACCGCGGGCAAGCTCCCGGTGGTCGGGCACACGGCCGACGAGGTGGAGGCCATCGGCACCAACCAGATGTCCCACCCGGGGATCAGCGGGCAGATCGGCTGACCCGTCCGGCGCCCCTGACCCGTCCGTCGCCCCTGACCCGTCCGGCGCCCCCTGACCCGTCCGGCGCCCCCGGGCGACCCGCCGCTCCGGGGCCGCCCGGGCGCACCGTGGAGCGGGCGGCCGACCGACCCCCGTGCGGTCCGCCGCCCGCTCCTGCCTGTCGCCTGCTCCCGTCCCACGCCCGGGCCGGGGCTCAGCCCGTGAACAGGCCGTTGAGCTCCGGGTAGGTCAGCCCGCCGTCCAGGGAGGCGTACGTGCCACTCGCGTACACCTCTTCGGCCGCCCGGCGCACCGCCGCGTAGGCCACCTTGGCCAGGCCCGGGCCCAGGCTGATCCGGGCCACGCCCAGCTTCGCCAGCTCGGCGACCGTGGGTGCGCCCGGCGCCGCCAGCACGTTCAGCGGGGCCGGGACGGCCGCGACCAGGGCGGCGATGGTCTCCGGGTCGGCGACACCGGGGACGAACACGCCGTCCGCGCCCGCCTCGACGTACGCCCGCAGCCGGCGGACCGCCTCGTCCAGCCGGCCCTCAGGCTCGCCCAGGCCGTGCAGGAAGACGTCGGTCCGGGCGTTCAGGAACAGCGGGACGCCGGCCGCGTCGGCCGCCGCACGGGCCGCCGCGACCCGTTCCGCGGCCTGCTCCGGGGTGTGGTCCGCGTCCTCCAGGTTCACCCCGACCGCGCCGGTGGCGAGCAGCGCGGTGACGGTCGCGCCGACCCCGGCCGCGGTGTCCGCGTAGCCGCTCTCCAGGTCCGCGGTGACCGGCAGGTCGACCGAGCGGACCACCTCGGCGGTACGCGCCAGCACCTGCTCGCGGTCGGCGCCGCCGCCGTCCGGGCTGCCGAGCGACCAGGACACGCTGGCGCTGGCCGTCGCCAGCGCCCGCGCCCCGGCGCCGGCCACCAGCCGGGCGCTCGCCGCGTCCCACACGTTGGCCAGCACCAGCGGCTCGCCCGGGCGGTGCAGCTGCCGGAGCAGCCGGGCCTTCTCCTGCTGGGTGGTCATGGCGGCCCCGCTCACTTCGCGGCCGGGCTCATGCGGGTGGACACGCCGATCCGGTTCCAGGCGTTGATGGTGGCGATCAGCGCGATCAGCTGGGCCAGTTCGGCCTGCTCGAAGTGCGCGGCGGCCTCGGCGTACACGGCGTCCGGCACGTGCCCCTGGGTGAGCAGGGTGACCGACTCGGTGAGGGCGAGGGCGGCGCGCTCACGGGCGGTGAACCAGGGGGTCTCGCGCCAGGCGGGGAGGGAGACCAGGCGGTGGTCCTGCTCGCCGTTCTTGCGGGCGTCGGTGGCGTGCATGTCGATGCAGAAGGCGCAGCCGTTGATCATCGAGGCGTGCACCTTGACCAGCTCGGCGAGGACCGGGTCCAGGCCCTGCCGGGAGGCCCGGTCCACGGCGATCATGGCCTGGTAGAACTCGGGGGCGAGCCGCCCCAGCTGCAGGCGCAGCTCGGGGGCGGGCACGGCGGAGTCGGTCTGGTGCGTCTCGGTCTGGTGCGGCTCGGTCTGGTGCGTCTCGGTCTGGTGCGTCTCGGTCTCGTTCGTCGTCACGGTCGCCAGCCTAGGGGCCGACTGGCCCGCGCCACTGGTGCATTTGCCGCCCGGATCCTTGGGCCACTTCCGGCACGCGAACGGGCGTGCGAGGATCGCTGGTGGATCTTCGCATCTTCGGAGCGGATCGGACCAGCGGATCGGACCGGCGGATCGGACCAGGGGGAACGGGACCGTGTGCACGGCGTTCATCAGCATCGAGCCGGAGGCAGCGGTACCGGTGCTGCTGCTCTCCGTCCGGGACGAGTACCTCGGCCGCGCCTGGCTGCCGCCGGACCACCACTGGCCGCAGCGGCCCGAACTGCTCGGCGGACTGGACCTCGCGGCCGGCGGCACCTGGCTGGCCGTCGACCCGACCCGGCGCACCGCCGCCTGCCTGCTGAACGGCTTCGGCCCGCTCGCCCCCGCCGACAGCCGGCTCAGCCGCGGCGAACTCCCGCTCACCGCGGTCCGCGAGGGCGGGATCGGCCACCTCGACCTCACCCCGTACGACCCCTTCCACCTCGTCCAGGTCCGCCCCGACGGCGCCCGGGTCACCAGTTGGGGCGGCGGCCGGCTCGCCGAGCACGAACTGCCCACCAGGCTCAGCGTGGTGCTCAACGACGGGCTGGAGGGGATGGCCGCCAACCGCACCGCCTCCGAGCGGATCCGCTCGCTGATGGCCGCCCGCGCCGACCACTTCCGGGCCCGGTTCCGCGCCGAACCCCGGCCCAACCCCACCGCCGACAGCCCGACCGAACGGGCCTGGGGCGGCTGGCTGCCGGTCATCACCGGCGACGGGCTGGCGCCGGACGAGGACGCCGCACTGATCCAGCGCCGGGACTTCGGCGACGGGCGGATCTGGGGCTCCTCCTCGATCTCCCTGCTGGCGCTCGGGCCGGACCTGCTGCGCTACGACTTCGCCACCGCCCCGGTGCCCGCCGACGGGTCGGGGTGGCGGCGGGTGGAGGTCTGACGGGACGGACGTGCGTCTTGGTCGGACGTACGTCTTGATCGACCGTCCGATCGTCCGGACGCCTGGCCGATACGGACGTCCGTGTCAGACCAACGTCCGTGTCAGACCGACGTCCGTGTCAGACCGACGTCCGAGTCGGACGATCGTCCGCGCCAAGTCCCTGAAAAGGACTTGAAGCTGACGCTGCGGGAGGCTGCATCGTAGGGCTCCGTCGACCCCTCGCCCCAGAAGGAGGCGCCCGATGGGCCGCCCGCCCCGCCTGTCCGCCCTGCTGGCCGTCGCCCTGCCGCTGCTGGGCGTCCCGCTCGCCGCGACCGCCGGTCTGCTGCTCGGCGCCGCCGTGCACCGGAGCGTGCCGTTCGGCAGTCTGCTGGGCACCGTGGTCGGCGCGCTGTTCGGGTGGGACGGGCCCCGGTGACGCCCGGACATACGCTCGATGAACTTCTGGGAGCGGGCCTGCCAGGCGTCTACATGCCCGTAGTAGCTTCGCGGTGGCCACCGGGATCGGGCGGCCGCAGACCCCGAGCGAAGGTGCGCGATGTCCACCCTGACCTACCCGGAAGCGATAGGCGTCGGCCTGCTGCAGGGTGTGACGGAACTCTTCCCGGTCTCCAGCCTGGGCCACAGCATCCTGCTCCCGGCCGTGCTCGGCGGGAAGATCCAGCAGGACCTCGACATGACCGCCGACGGCTCCCCCTACCTCGCCGCGCTGGTCGCCCTGCACCTCGCCACCGCGCTCGCCCTGGTGGTGTTCTTCCGGCGGGACTGGGTCCGGGTGGTCAGCGGCCTGGTCAGTTCGATCCGGTACCGCCGGGTGCAGACCCGGGACGAGAAGCTCACCTGGCTGCTCATCATCTCCACCATCCCGGTCGGCGTGGCCGGACTCGTCCTGGAGAAGGCCCTGCGGCACGCCCTCGGCAAGCCGCTGCCCGCCGCCGTCTTCCTCGCCCTCAACGGCCTGGTGCTGCTCGGCGCCGAACGGCTCAAGCGCGGTGGCAGCGGCCGCCGCCGGGCCGGGTTCGCCGCCCCCGTCGACGAGCCCGGCCTCGACCCGGCGATCGCCTCCGACATCCGGCTGACCAGGCTCGGTTACGGCCAGGGCGCCTGGATCGGCGCCGCCCAGATCCTCGCGCTGTTCCCCGGCATCAGCCGCTCCGGCGTCACCATGAGCGCCGGCATCCTGCGCGGACTGCACCACGAGGACGCCGCCCGGTTCTCCTTCCTGCTCGCCACCCCGGTCATCCTGGCCGCCTCGGCGCTGAAGGTGCCCGAGCTGTTCAAGCCGGAGAACTCCTCCGTGCTCGGCCCGGTCGCGGCCGGCAGCGTCTCCGCCTTCGTGGCCGGCTACATCTCGGTGCGCTTCCTCACCAAGTACTTCGAGACCCGCAGCCTGACCCCGTTCGCGGTGTACTGCTTCCTGGCCGGCCTCGGCAGCGCGGTCTACCTCTCGGTCTGAGGCCCCACGCAGCTCCGGCACCCGCCCGTCCCGCCTGTCCTGTCCCGCCCGTCCCGACCGTCCCGCAGGAAATCCCGCGCGCCGAACGGTCGCCTCGGCGACCATGTCACCGGCAGGACAGGCGACTTCACGGTGGAGGAACGGTGGCAGGACAGGTGCGCGGGGTGGCCGAGGGCAGGGCGGCGGTCGTCACCGGCGGCTCGCGGGGCATCGGACGGGCGATCGTCGAGCGGCTGGCGCGCGAGGGCGCGGACGTCGTCCTCGGCTACGCCACCGACCGGGCGGCCGCCGAGGCGGTGGTCGACGCGGTCGCGGCGGGCGGCGGACGCGCCTGGGCCGTACCTGCCGACCTCGGCGAGCCGGGCGCCGCCGAGCGGCTGATGGCCGCGGCCGAGGAGCGGCTCGGCGGGCTGGACATCCTGGTGAACAACGCCGCGCGCTCCTTCACCCCCACCCCGCTGGCGGACCTCGACGACACGGCCTTCGACGCCGTGCTGGCCGTCAACACCCGCGCCGTGTTCGCCACCGTCCGCTACGCGGCCCGCCGGATGCGCGACGGCGGACGGATCGTCAACATCTCCAGCGTGAACACCGCCCGCCCCGTCCCCGGCATCGCCGCGTACGCCGCCAGCAAGGGCGCCGTCGAGCAGCTCACCGCCGTCGCCGCGGCCGAACTCGGCCCGCGCGGCATCACCGTCAACACCGTCTCCCCCGGCGCCACCGACACCGACCTGCTGCGCGCCACCAACCCGCCCGAGGCGCTCGACCGAGTCGCGGGGATGACCCCGCTGCGCCGGCTCGGACAGCCCGAGGACATCGCCGACGTGGTCGCCTTCCTGGCCGGGCCGGACGCCCGCTGGATCACCGGGCAGAACCTCCGCGCGACCGGCGGCCTGGGCTGACCGACGGCCTGGGCCGACCAGCAGCCTGGGCCGACCGACGGCCGTACCCGATGCCCCCCGGGCCGTCCGGCGAACTGCCGTACGGCCCGGGGGAGTTGCCGGACGCGACTCAGGCGCCGAGCCCCAGGGCGCCCAGCCGGGCCGGGTCGGTGAGGATGTCCAGTCCGGTGATCCGGCCGCGGTGGATCGTGAAGGACATGACCGACAGCGGACGGCCCTCGGCGAAGGACACCACTCCGGGCGAGCCGTTGACCAGCACCAGGTGTCCGTCGGCGGCGAACCGGGCGAAGGCGATCGCCTGGGCGGCGACCTCGGCCGCGCCCCGGCGCAGCGCGCTCGGCACCAGCGTGCCGCCGTCGGACCGGGCCACCACCTCCGGGTCCAGCACCGCCAGCAGGGCGTCGAAGTCGCCGCCCCGGGCGGCGGCCAGGAAGGCCTCCACCACCGCGCGCTTGAGCCCTTCGTCGGTGTCGCCGGCCGGGGTGGCGCCCTGCACCCGGCGGCGGGCCCGGCTGGCCAGTTGGCGGGTCGAGGCGGCGGTCCGGCCGAGCACCTCGGCGATCCCGTCGAAGGGCACGTCGAACATGTCGTGCAGCACGAAGGCCAACCGCTCCGCCGGGGAGAGCGTCTCCAGCACCACCATCAGCGCGATCCCCACCGAGTCCGCGACCAGGATCCCGTGCACCGGGTCCAGCGCCGCCGACCCGGTCACCACCGGGTCCGGGAGCCGCACCCGCCCCTCCTGCTCGGGCAGCGGATCCTCCCGCCGGGAGACCCGGGAACGCAGCTGGTCCAGGCAGATCCGGCCGACCACCGTGGTCAGCCAGGCCCCGAGGTTGCGCAGCTCGCCCGCGTCACTGCGGCTCAGCTTGAGCCACGCCTCCTGGACGGCGTCCTCCGCCTCGGCGACCGACCCCAGCATCCGGTAGGCCACGGAGCGCAGTTGGGGGCGCTCCGCCTCGAACCGCGCGGCCAGCAGCTCCGCTTCGGAGTCTTCCTCGCCCATCTGTCACATCCTCGCCTCGGAATCCGTCGGATCGCTGACGGGCACCGACCGTCCCGACCATCCCACTGGTCCCACCAACCCCGACGACCCCACCCGATTCTGCCGAACCCGAAGGAGGGCGGCCACCGCTTCGAGCACATCGGCACCCACCGCGACAGGTCAGAATGGGGCCCGTGAACGGCTCCTGGACCTCCTTCGGCGGCGATCTGCACCTGGACCTCACCGAGCGACGCGCTGCCGGCGCCGGCCTGCGGGCGGCGCTGGAGGACGCGCTGCGCGAGGCGGTGCAGGACGGGCGGCTGGCGCCCGGAACGCGCCTGCCGTCCTCGCGGGCGCTCGGGGAGGACCTCGGGATCGCCCGCAACACGGTGGTCGAGGCGTACGGGCAGCTCGCCGCCGAGGGGTGGCTCAGCTCGCGGCAGGGGTCGGGGACCACCGTGGCGCGGCGGGCCGTACCGGTGCGGGGCGCGCGGTCCGCACCGGCCGGGGGGCGGCCGCGGAGCGTCCGGCACGACCTGATGTCCGGGCGGCCCGACCTCTCGCTGTTCCCCCGCACCGCCTGGCTGGCAGCCGCCCGCCGGGCCCTCGCCACCGCGCCGCACGACGCGTTCGGCTACGGCAGCCCGCTGGGCCGGATCGAACTGCGCGAGGCGCTGACCGGCTACCTGGCCCGGGTCCGCGGGGTCCGCACCGACCCGGACCACCTGCTCGTCTGCGGCGGCTTCCAGCAGGGCCTGGGCCTGCTGTGCGCGGCGTTGAAGGAGCGCGGGGCCCGGTCGCTCGGGGTGGAGGCGTACGGGCTGCCGCCGCAGCACGCCGTGGTGCGGGCCGCCGGGCTGGCGACCGTCCCGCTGCCGCTGGACTGCGAGGGCGCCCTGGTCGACCGGCTGGACGCCGGCCCCGCCGCCGTCCTGCTCACCCCGGCCCACCAGTACCCGACCGGCGCGCCGCTGTCCGCCGACCGGCGGGCGGCCGCGGTGCGGTGGGCGCGCGAGCAGGACCGGTACGTGATCGAGGACGACTACGACGGCGAGTTCCGCTACGACCGGCAGCCGCTCGGCGCGATGCAGGCGCTCGACCCGGAACGGGTGGTGTACGCGGGCACCGCCGCCAAGAGCCTGGCCCCGGGCCTGCGGCTGGCCTGGCTGGCACTGCCGGACGCGCTGGTGGAACCGGTCGCCCGGTTGAAGGCGCTGGCGGACATGATGTCCCCGGTGCTGGACCAGCTGACCCTGGCCGAGTTGATCACCTCGGGGACGTACGACCGGCACGTGCGGCGCTGCCGACTGCACTACCGGCGCCGACGGGACCGGCTGGTCGCCGCGCTCGCCGAGCACGCCCCGCGGGTCGAGGTCACCGGCATCGCGGCCGGACTGCACGCCGTCCTGCAACTCCCGCCCGGTGCAACGCCGGAGGCGGAACTGCTGGCCCGCGCCCAGGCCGCCGGGCTGGCCCTCAGCGGCCTCGCATCGCACCGCGCCGACCCGACGACGCCGGGGGCGCCGGGGGCGCCGGGGGCGGAGGGGGCGGAGGAGAAGGCCGGGCCCGCGCTGGTGATCGGTTACGCGTCCCCGCCGGAGCACGCCTTCCCGGCGGCCCTGGAGGCCCTCTGCCGGGTGCTCCGCGACGCCTGACTACCTGTTGCGGGTGCCCAGTTCGAACAGCAGGATGATGAACCCGGCGAAGAGGTGGCAGCCCACGGTGTAGATCACCAGGCGGTGGTAGACCCGCTTGTTCGCCCACTTGCCGGCGTCCACGGTCTTCGGGCCGGCGGCGGTGTCGGGGGCCGCGGTGCTGGTGGCAATGGCGTTGTCGGCAGTGGTGCTGCCGGCAGTGGCGCTGTTGGCAGTGGTGGTGGGATCGGCCATGGTGATCTCCTCCGAGGTGGTCCGACGGCGGGTCAGTGGCTCGCGGCGGGGCCGCCGCCGAGGCAGAGTTCGCCGCCGGGGCTCTGCAGCAGGGTGTGGACGAAGAGCAGTTCGACGCCGGTGCCGGATTCGGCGGCGATGCAGTGCGGGGTCAGCGAGTCGTAGTGGGCGGAGTCGCCGGGAGCGAGGTGGTGGACGCGGTCGCCGAGGGTGACCCGCAGCTCCCCGCGCAGGACGTACAGCCACTCCTCGCCGGGGTGGACCCGGACCACCGTGTCCTGGACGCCCGGCGGGACGTGCACCCGCAGGGCCTGCATGGCGCGGCCGGGGGCGCCGGCCCGGCGGTAGCCCCAGCCGCCGGCCCGGCCGGGCTCGATGGCGCCGCCGCGGACCACCGGGTCCGGTTCGACCAGGGCCTCGCCGAGCAGCCCGGAGACCGAGGTGCCGTAGGCGCGGGCCAGGCCGAGCAGGACGGGCAGCGAGGGCTGGCGGCGACCGGTCTCCAGCCGGGACAGATAGGCTGGGGAGAGGCCGATCCGGCCCGCGGCGACCTCCAGGGTGAGCCGACTGCTGAGCCGGTGCTCGCGGAGGCGGGCGGCGAGGCCGGCGACCTCCTGGTCGTCGATCCGGCCGTCGTCGGCGGGAGTGCCGGTGGCACCGGTGGTGCTGCTGGTCATGTGAACCAGTGGACACCCGCCCTGCCGCAGCGGCAAGAAATTTGCCTCAGGGGCAAACCGCTACCGCTGGCACGAGAGGTTCACGGCCGAGGGATGTTCCGCAGGTTGCTGCGCGCCAGGTCGACCATCCGCCCGACCCCGCCGGACAGCACCGTCCGCCCGGCCGCCAGCGCGAAGCCCTTGACCTGGGCGGCGGTGATCCGCGGCGGGATGGACAGCGCGTTGGGGTCGGTGACCACGTCCACCAGGGCCGGCCCGGGCCGCTCCAGCGCCTCCGCCAGCACCTCCCGGACCCTGGCCGGCTCGGTGACCCGCTTGGCCGGGATGCCCATCGCCCGGGCGATGCCCGCGTAGTCCACGTCCCCGTTGTCGATCTCGTACTCCGGGTAGCCGGAGACCAGCATCTCCAGCTTGATCATGCCGAGCGCGCCGTTGTTGAAGACCACCGTCTTCACCGGCAGCCGGTGCTTGGCCACCGTGAGCAGTTCGCCGAGCAGCATGCCGATCCCGCCGTCGCCCGCCATCGCGATCACCTGCCGCCCGGGGCAGGCGAGTTGGGCGCCGATCGCGTGCGGGAGGGCGTTCGCCATCGAGCCGTGCAGGAAGGAGCCGATCACCCGGCGGCTGCCGTTCGGCTGGAGGTAGCGGGCGGCCCAGACGTTGTTCATGCCGGTGTCCACGGTGAACACCGCGTCCTCGGCGGCGACGTCGTCCAGCACCGAGGCGACGTACTCCGGGTGGATCGGCAGGTGCTTCTCGATGTCCCGGGTGTAGGCGCCGATCACGTCCTCCAGCGACTTGCAGTGCTTGCGCAGCAGGCCGTCCAGGAAGGAGCGGTCCGACTTCGCCTCCAGCAGCGGCAGGACGGCCCGCAGGGTGGCCGCGACGTCCCCGTGCACGGCCAGCTCCAGGGCGGTGCGCCGGCCCAGCCTGGTCGCGTTGTGGTCGACCTGGACGGTGTGCGCCTGCGGCAGGAAGGAGTCGTACGGGAAGTCGGTGCCGAGCAGCAGCAGCAGGTCGGCGGAGTGCAGCGCCTCGTGGCAGGCTCCGTAGCCGAGCAGGCCGCTCATCCCGACGTCGTACGGGTTGTCGTACTGGATCCACTCCTTGCCGCGCAGTGAGTGCCCGACCGGCGCGTGCAGGGCCTCCGCGACCGCCATCACCTCGGCGTGCGCCCCGCGCACCCCGGCACCGCAGAACAGGGCGACCCGGCGGGCCTCGTTCAGCAGCCGGGCCAGCTCCTGCACCTGGGACCAGGGCGGCGCGGCCACCGCCTGCTCGGTGAGGAAGTGGCTGCTGCCGGTCGGCCCGGCGGCGGGCAGCGCGGCGACGTCCCCGGGGAAGGCGAGCACCGAGACGCCGTGCGAACCCAGCGCGTGCTGGATGCCGACCCGCAGCAGCCGGGGCAGCTGGGCGGGGGTGGAGAGCATCTCGCACCAGTTGCTGCAGTCGGTGAACACCCGCTCGGGGTGGGTCTCCTGGAAGAAGCCGGTGCCGATCTGCTCGGAGGGGATGTGCGAGGCCAGCGCGAGCACCGGCAGGCCGCTGCGCTGGGCGTCGTACAGGCCCTGGACGAGGTGGGTGTTGCCGGGGCCGCAGGAGCCGGCGCAGACCGCGAGCCGGCCGCTGAGCTCGGCCTCGGCGGCGGCCGCGAAAGCGCCGGCCTCCTCGTTGCGCACGTGCACCCAGCCGATGCCGTCCGCCCGGCGGATCGCGTCGACCACCGGGTTGAGGCTGTCCCCGACCACGCCGTAGACCCGCTCCACCCCGGCCTGCCGGAGCACCTCCACCATCTGTTCGGCCACGGTCGCCACGGGCGCACCCCTTCGCCGGGCGCCGGGCGTCGGCCGGGCGCCGGTTGTCACCGGACGTGCCCACCCTCCGGGGTGGGGGCCCGCCCCGCATCCGGAGCGGGCCCGAACAGGCGAGCGAGCGGCGCGGCTACTCCGCCGCCAGGTGGTCCTGCTGGCCGAGCTTGCCGGTCACCAGGCCCGCCTGGGGCTGGCGGCGGGCCGGCTCGCGGCCCGGCGGCTGGACGCAGCGCTCCTGGGCGGGCGGGACGGTGGTGGGCACGGTGACCGGGGAGCCGGCCTTGACCTGGACCGTCTCGCCGTCGTGCCGCAGGTGGATCACCTCGCCGCGGCGCAGGGTGTAGGTGGTGCCCTCGTGGGTGATCCGGACGCCGAGCAGGTGGCCGCGGACCAGCAGCGAGAAGCTCAGCCGCATCAGCCCGGAGGGCAGCCGGGGCCGGAAGTCCAGCGTCTCGCCGTGGTCGCGCAGCCCGCCGAAGCCGGCCACCAGGGCGATGCAGGCCCCGGCGAGCGAGGCCATGTGCAGGCCGTCGCGGGTGTTGCCGCCGAGGTCGTGGAGGTCCATCAGGGCGGCTTCGGCGGTGTAGTCGTAGGCGAGGTCGAGCTGCCCGACCTCGGCGGCGATCACGGCCTGGGTACAGGCGGAGAGCGAGGAGTCCCGGACGGTGAGCCGCTCGTAGTAGGCGAAGTTGCGGGCCTTCTGCTCGTCGGTGAAGGCGTCGCCGCGGGTCTGCATGGCGAGCACCAGGTCGGCCTGCTTGACCACCTGCTTGCGGTACAGGTCGAAGTACGGGTAGTGCAGCAGCAGCGGGTACTTCTCCGGCGGGGTGCCCTCGAAGTCCCAGACCTGGTGGTGGGTGAAGCCGTCGGCCTGGGGGTGGACGCCGAGGTCCGCGTCGTACGGGACGTACATCGCGGCGGCGGCGTCGCGCCAGGCGGCGGTCTCCTCGGTGTCCACGCCGAGCGCGTCGGCCTCGCGCGGGTGGCGGACGGCGGCCTCGGCGGCGGCGCGCAGGTTCGTCTGCGCCATCAGGTTGGTGTAGACGTTGTTGTCGGCGACGGCGCTGTACTCGTCGGGGCCGGTGACGCCCTCGATCCGGAACCGGCCGGCGCTGTCGTGGTGGCCGAGCGAGCGCCACATCCGGGCGGTCTCCACCAGGAGTTCGAGGCCGTACTCGCGCTCGAACTCCGCGTCCCCGGTGGCCCGGACGTACCGGGCGACGGCGGCGGCGATGTCGGCGCCGATGTGGAAGGCCGCGGTGCCGGCCGGCCAGTACCCGGAGCACTCCTCGCCGCGGATCGTCCGCCAGGGGAACACCGCACCGGCCAGGCCGAGTTGGGCGGCGCGTTCGCGGGCCAGCGGGAGCGTGGTGTGCCGCCAGCGCAGCGCCTGGTTGACGGCGCCGGGCAGGCAGTAGGTGAGCACCGGCAGGACGAAGGTCTCGGTGTCCCAGAAGCTGTGCCCGTCGTAGCCCGGGCCGGTCAACCCCTTGGCGGGGATGGCGCGTTCCTCGCTGCGGGCACCGGCCTGGAGGACGTGGAAGACGGCGAACCGGACGGCCTGCTGGAGTTCGACGTCGCCCTCGATCTCGACGTCGCTGGTCTCCCAGAACTCCCTGAGGTAGTCGGCCTGTTCGGCGACCAGGCCGTCCCAGCCGGTGTACCGGGCGGCGTTCAGCGCGGCCTCGACCTGGTCCCGGACGGCGGGCAGCGAGCGGGTGCCGGACCAGCCGTAGGACATGAACTTGACCAGCCGCAGCCGCTGTCCGGGCGCCAGCACGGTGGTGACGCTGATCCGGCAGTGGTCGGCCTCGGCCTCGGCGACGGTGTCCAGCCGCTCCGGGCCCTCGATGACGTGGTCCATCCCGGCGGCGACCCGGATGCCGCTGAACCGGGTGCGGTGCACCAGCACGGCCTTGGTACCGCTCGCGTGGTGCGCCTCGGCCTGCAGCGGCGCCTCCAGCACGGCGGAGGCCCGCGGGTCGCCCTCGGGACCGCCGGGCAGCTGCTCGTTGGCGACC
Source organism: Kitasatospora sp. NPDC098652 (assembly GCF_044760155.1). Taxonomy (NCBI): domain Bacteria; kingdom Bacillati; phylum Actinomycetota; class Actinomycetes; order Kitasatosporales; family Streptomycetaceae; genus Kitasatospora; species Kitasatospora sp. NPDC098652. The sequence goes on along the minus strand of NZ_JBIWAQ010000015.1, from coordinate 156,570 downwards.
AGTTCGGACTGGAGCACGATCCGCACCGGCCCGTCCACCGCCTCGACGGTGTACTCCACGGCGGCGATGGCCCGTTGGGTCAGCGAGACCAGCCGGGAGGAGCGCACCCGGATGGTCCGCCCGGCCGGGGAGGTCCACTCGCACTCCCGGTGCAGCACGCCCTCGCGGAAGTCCAACCAGCGGGTGTGGCTGACCAGTTCGCCGTAGCGCAGGTCGAAGGGCTCGTCGTCCACCAGCAGCCGGATGATCTTGCCGTTGGTGATGTTGATGACGCTCTGGCTGGACTCCGGGTAGCCGTAGCCGCCCTCGCCGTAGGGCAGCGGGCGCAGTTCGAAGACACCGTTGAGGTAGGTGCCGGGCAGGCCGTGCGGCTCGCCCTCGTCCAGGTTGGCGCGCAGGCCGATGTGGCCGTTGGAGAGTGCGAAGACGGACTCGGCGCGGGCCAAGGAGGCCGGTTCCAGGCCGTGTTCGGTGATCTGCCAGGGATCGATGGTGAAGTTGTCCGCCGGGCTCATGCCTGCTCCCCTTCGTCCTCCGACAGCAGTTCGGCGAGGTCGTCGACGACCACGGTGGCGCCGTCGCGGCGCAGTTCGGCGGCCTGCCCGGTGCGGTTGACGCCGACCACCGCGCCGAAGCCGCCGGCCCGGCCGGAGGCGACTCCGGCCAGCGCGTCCTCGAAGACGGCGGCGTGCGCGGGCTCGACGCCCAGCTCGCGGGCCGCGTACAGGTAGGTGTCCGGGGCGGGCTTGCCGGGCAGGGCCCGCTGCTTGGCGACCACGCCGTCCACGATCACGTCGAACAGGTCCAGGATGCCCGCCGAGCGCAGCACGTCCCGGCAGTTGGCGCTGGAGGAGACCACCGCGCGGGGCAGTCCCAGCTCGCGCAGCCGGTGCACGTACGCGACCGAGCCCTCGTACGGGGCGACGCCCTGCTCGCGGATCAGCCGCAGCACGGTGTCGTTCTTGGCCCGGCTGACGCCCTGCAGGGTGCGGGTGTTCGGCGGGTCGTCCTCGGTGCCCTCGGGCAGGTCGATGCCCCGGCTCCGTAGGAAGGCCCGGGTGCCGTCCAGGCGCGGGCGGCCGTCCACGTAGGTGTCGTAGTCGGTGACGGCGTCGAAGGGGACGAACGGCCCGCCGGTGCGGGCGGCTTCGGCGCGCAGGAAGGCGTCGAAGGTGTCCTTCCAGGCCGCGGCGTGCACGGTTGCGGTCCGGGTGAGCACCCCGTCGAGGTCGAAGAGGAAAGCGCGGATGTCGTCCGGTAGCCCCAGCATGGGTGCAGTCTGCCCCGGGAACGCGGGGGATGCCGCCCATTCCCGGCGGCGCGTCGCCGGAAGGGCGGCATCCGGTCGCCCGCCGCGTCCGGGGGCGGCGGTTACGGCGAGTCCGGCAGCTGCGCCTCGGGCAGCTGGACGACGACGAACAGCGCGCCCTGCGGGTCCCTGACCACGGCCATCCGGCCGGACTGCATGTCGAACGGCGGCTGGAGCACCGAACCGCCGGCCTTGACCAGGGCATCCACCGTGGAGTCGGTGTCGTCCACCGAGAAGTACGTCATCCAGTGCGAGGGGGTGCTGGGCTCCAGGTACCCGGGGATCGCCTGCATGCCGCCCACCGTGCGGTCGCCGACGTTCAGCGAGTAGTAGCCGTCCATGCCCTGGACGGTGGCCGGGCGCAGTCCGAGGGCCGACCGGTAGAAGCGGCCGGCCGCCTCGGTGTCGGCGGTGTTCAGCTCGTTCCAGAGCAGCGCGCCGGGCTCGTTGACGACGCCCGCGCCGATGAAGTCCATCGCCTGCCAGACCCCGAACCTCGCGCCGACCGGGTCGGCGGCGACCAGCATCCGGCCCATCGTGCCGACGTCCATCGGGGAGTAGACCATCGTGCCGCCGGCGCCGGTGATGGCGGCGCCGGCCGCCTCGACGTCGTCCGAGGCCAGGTAGGTGGTCCAGCCGACCGGCGGCAGCGGCTCGCCCTCGGGCGCGGACTGCTGCATGATCCCGGCGACCGGGCGGTCGTTGAGGGTACACACGGAGTAACCGCCGAACTCGGCCGGGCCGAGCTCGCCCTGCCAGCCGAACAGGTCGCGGTAGAAGTCGAGCGCGGCCTGCTGGTCGCTCGCCATCAGGTCGATCCAGCACGGGGTGCCCGGCTGGTACGGATCGGTCACTGGGGGCATCGCGGGGCCTCCCGGAGGCGGTGGTGGGCGGCTGGGTCGTCGGGCGGGCGGGCGGACGGCCCGTACAACGGCGGTACGACGGCGGTACACCGCCCACCCTCGGGCCGGCACCGGCTTCCCGCCACCGGACGGCGCCCTGGTGGGCGACCGGTGGCGGGGCGGTGGCGGGGTGGTGGGCGCCCGGTGCCCGGGCCGTGGCCGGGCGGTCACTCCTCGTCGTGGCGCAGGGCGGTGACGAAGAGCGGTTGCGCCTTGCCGCTCTGCGCGTAGTCCTTGAGCCGGACCAGCAGTTCGGCCCAGGTACCCGCCACCATCGGGACGCCCTCCTCGCTGCCCGGCTGCCAGCCGCCGTGCCGGAACAGCAGCCGGGTGCGGCCGGGGGCGTCGGGCTGGTCGGAGAGCTCCCAGCTGATCCAGGTGCCGGCCCAGTGCGGCGGGAAGGCCCCGGCATTGGCCCACAGCACCCGGTCCCGGTCGGCCCGCTCGCGGCGCAGCCGGAACGGCTCGGGGACCCCGGGGAAGTCGAGCAGCAGCACCTCGCCCTCGCGGTCCACCCCGGTGGTCCACCAGCCGGTCAGGCCGTCGTGGGTGTTGAGCGCGGCGAGGACGGCGTCCCGGGACGCGGCGATGTCGAACTGCATGGCGATCTCGGGCATGGGGTCCGCCCTTTCGGTGCCGTGGCCGGTGGGTCCCCCGCTACCGCCACCATGGCACGACCCCCGGAGCCACGCGCTCCGGGGGTCGTGCGGTCGGTCGTCCGGCGGGCGGGATCAGCCGCCGCTGCCGTAGGTGGTGTTGGCGCAGATGTCGTCGTCCGCCGAGCGGGCGTCGTTGGTGACGGTGGTGGGCAGCGGCTGCGCGGGCGTCTGGGCACCGGCGGTGGCGGGCGCGCTGGACGCGCCGGCCCCCATGCCGTTGGCCGCGGCGAAGTCCTGGCCGACGATCAACGAGATGCCGCGCGAGCTGCCGGGCTCCAGGCTGGCGCCCGGGAACAGCGCGGCGAGCTTCTCGGCGTTCGCCTTCTGGCTGGAGCTGTACTCGATGGTGGTCGTCCGGTACTTGGTGTTCGCCGCCTGGCCCGCGGTGCTGGCCGTGTACTTGGCGCCCTTGAGCAGGTCGGTCGCCTTGCCGGCCAGGCCGTTGACCAGCGTGCCGTTGTAGACCGCGACCTTGACCGAGGCGTTGGAGGCGTCCGCGGCCGCCGCGGCGGGCGTGCTGGGGGTGGTCGGCTGGGGGGCGGCGCTCGGGCTGGCGGCGGCGTCCGGCTGCTGGCCGGTGGCGTTCTGGCCGTCGATGGTCTGGTCGGCCTTGAGGGTCTCCCAGAGCTTGTTGGCGTCCGGCTGGACCAGGTCGATGTTGGCGTCCTGGGTGCGGTAGCGCCAGGGCGCCGTCACGAACTTGAGGTCGTGCATGTCGATGTTCTTCAACGACAGGCCGAAGGAGAGCAGCTTGTCCGCGGAGTCCAGCCCCGGGTCGACGGTCAGCGACTTGGTGGCCGCGTCGGCCAGCGGCAGCAGGTTGGTGGGGCTGAGCCCGTCCTTCTTCATCTTGGTGGCGAGCGAGCTCATGAAGGCCTGCTGGCGCTTCATCCGGCCGATGTCGGAGCCGTCGCCGATGCCGTGCCGCAGGCGGACGTAGTCGAGCGCCTGCTGCCCCTGGACGGTCTGCTTGCCCTGCGGGAGGACGAGGTTGCCCTTCTTGTGCAGGTTGGGGTTGATGTCCCCCTCGTAGATCGGCTTCGGCAGGCAGACGTCCACGCCGTTGACGGCCTTGGTCATCGCGGAGAAGCCGTTGAAGTCGACCACGATGGTGTGGTCGACCCGGATGCCGGTGACCTTCTCCACCGTGTTCTGGGTGCAGGCCGGGTTGCCGTCGTCGCTGCCGCCGACCGAGAAGGCGGCGTTGAACAGATCGTTGCCGCCCTTGGTCCACTTGCCGTTGGGGAGCTTGCAGGACGGGATCGGCACGATCGTGTTGCGCGGGATCGAGATGCCCACGGCGTGTTTGTGGTCGGCGTAGACGTGCAGCAGGATCGTGGTGTCCGAGCGGGCGCCGCCGTCCTCGCCGCCGCCGAGGTCGGCGTTGTTCTTGCCGCGGCTGTCGGAGCCGATCAGCAGCACGTTCACCGGCTTGTTGCCGTCCGCGTCGGCCTTGGCCTCGGGCGGGCGGTCGGTGGCTATCGCGTCGGCGTCGAAGGACTTGATGTTGGCGTTCAGCTTGTAGTAGATCGCGCCACCGGCGCCCGCGATCAGCACCAGCACGCCGGCCGCGGACCAGGCGACGATCTTCTTCACGTTCTTCTTGGGCTTGGCGCCGCGCCGCGCCGCCGCCCGTCCGCCGGTGCCGCCGCCGGGGGTGCCGGAGCCGGCGGAGCCGCTGTCCGCCCGGCCGCCGCCCTTGCCCTGGGCGGCGCGGCGGGCCTCGGCCCGGCCGCCGGAGCGCGGTCCGGGCACGCCGCCCGCCGCACCGTCCGCCGGGAGTGCCCCGGGCGCGTCCTCGCCCCGAGCCGGGCTCTCGCCCCTGCGACCTGCCATGCGCGTACCTTTCACCGACGGAAGCGACGCCCCGGACGATCTGGCGCACCGCACCCAGGGAGACGACCCGAACCGCTCCCTGGTTGTACGTACGAAGGTCAGTACAGACCGACCATCGTGGCTTCCGATCATATGGAGATCGAAGGTGATCACCGACCCCCGGTGCACCACCCACCCCGGCGGCCACGGGACGATCCCGTCACAGACCATCTGAAAAGGGCTGATTCCGGCGGACCGCGGCGCCGGCCCGGGAGGGGGCGGAACGGACGCCGGAAGGCGGTCGGAAGGGGGCCGGAAGGGGGCCGGAAGGGGGCCGGAAGGGGGCCGGGAGCCGGGTCAGAACACGCAGGGAATGCCGCCGTCGGCCTGGGCGTCGACCATCGGGCCCTGCTGGGCCACGTTGGTGCCGGGGTCGGTCGGGGCACCGGTGGGGCGGTCGGAGGCGACGCCGGTGAACCCGGTACCGAGGGTGACGACCACCTTGTCCGGGCCGGCCGAGGCGGACTCGGTGGCGGTGACGCCGTAACGGGCGGCGATCCGGTCGGTGGATCAGGCCAAAACGATTCGACGTCAAACCGGCGGCAGCGCAGGCGGTTTGACGTCGAATGCCCGGACTTGGGCCGCAGGCGGGTGGCGCGGTCGGGACGCGGCGGGCTCAGAGCCAGCCGCGCCGGCCGGCGAGCAGGCCGGCCTCGAAGCGGCTGCGGGCGCCGAGGCGGTCCATCAGGTCGGCCATCATCCGGCGGGTGGTGCGCAGCGAGACACCGAGGTGCTTGCCGGCCGCCTCGTCGGTGTAGCCCTGGCCGAGCAGGCGCAGCAGTTCCTGCTCCTGGCGGGTGAGGCCCTCCTCGTCGCGCTCGGTCGGGGTGCCGAAGGGGGTGGCGTCGGACCAGGTCTGGTCGAAGAGCGAGACCAGGGCGGCGAGCACGCCGGGTGACGAGATCTGGACGGCGCCCTTGAGGGTGTTGGCGGGGTCGATCGGGACGAGGGCGACCTGCCGGTCGATGACCAGCATCCGCAGCGGCAGCGCGGGCACGGTGCGCACCTCGCAGCCGAGGCCGGTGAGCCACTCGGCGTGCTGGACGGTGGCCCGGTCCTTGCGCACCGCGTCCAGGTAGACGGTGCGCATCGACACCCCGCGGGCGAGCAGCTCCTCGTTGTCGGGGCGGCTGGCCTGGAGGGAGGCGGCGGGCCGGGCGCGGCCGGGGGCGAAGGTGAGCAGTTCGTCGCGGACGGAGCTGACCAGTTCCTCCATCCGGGCCTGCACGGTGGCCATGCCGAGCAGTCGCTCCAGCTGGCTGTCCTCGGCCGACTCGTCGCGGAACTGGGCGAGCATGCCGGAGATCTCGGCCTGGCGCCGCTCGAACTCCAGCTGGGCGCGCTGCTGCACGGATTCGTAGTACCGCAGCAGGGCCGGGAGTCCGACCCTCGGGTCGACCGGCCGCAGGGCGCCGGAGGGCGTGCCCGGGGCCTCGACCTCGGAGGGGCGGAGCAGGCGCAGGTCGGCGAGCTGGTCGAGGGCGGCGCGGACCTGCGCCCCGGTGAGGCCGAGCTTGCCGGCCAACCCCTCGACATCCAGTTGAGGATCCGTCAGCATCAATCGATAGACCGCTTGCGCGGCATCGTCGATCCCCCGCGTCATCGGCGCACCACTCCCCCGCAGCCGGTTACCGATTTCCGGCACTTGGCCGGACAAGTCCGCTGCCCGATCATGCCAGGACGGACAGGTCAGGGACAACTGCGGAAGCGTTTCTTTCGGGCCCCCGGATCGACCGGCCGGGATAAAGGTAATGAGAAGGTAATGGCACCAAGGTGCCACCGCGATCTTCCTGCCGCCCCGAACACCTTCCGGCAGCCCTCGACATCCTCCAGACTTTCGGTTGTCGGGGAGCCGCGAGCTCCCCGGCCGGGCCCGCCGATGATTACGGACCGTCATCACCGACGGCCGACCGATCAGGTCGGTGAATTGGCCGGCACCCGCTTCCGAATCGCACTTTGTCCTGGGGGACCCTCATGCTGCTTTCGTACCGCAAGCTCGCCTGTACCGCCGCCGTCGCCGCCGTCGCCGCCGCCTTCGCGAGTGGCGTGCTGACCGGCGCCGCGTACGCCACGCCGGGCTCCGCCCCGGCCGTCGGCCCGGCCACCGCCTCGGTGCAGCAGTTCACGAACGGCCTGACCACCCACCTCCGCGCGTCCCAGCTGGAGATGCTGCACGGTGCCGCGACCCCGGCCGACTGGCACTGGAACTGACGGCCGCTTCCGCAGGCCACGACGGCTGACGCCACCCCCGCCACGACCGGCCGACGGGCAGTACGGCCGGGCGGCGGGGAAGGCCCGTCGGCGGAACTCCGGACCGCCGCATAAATTGAATGTGCAACAATCCGCCAGGAGCGACAGTGCCGGTTATCGAACCGATCGTGCTGGACTTCTTCGGCTCGGAGATCGCCCTCGTCCGGGCCGACCGCGACGAGATCTCGTTCCATTTCGGGCCGCACCTCACCGGGATTTCCCGGGACCCCGACCAACTGCGGGTGGAATTCTCCCGCACCCCGGGGAAGGACGCGCCCGGCGATTTCCTGGTGCGCCGCAGTGACGGAACGCCATTGCTGCGCCGCACCTTCCGGGGCTGGGGGAACCTCCCCGGCGCGGTGCCGCCGTTCGCGGCCCTCCAGGACCGGTTCTGCCTCACCCCCGCCGTGGTGCTGGCCAAGGGCGACGCCACCGTGGCACTGGTCGGCGGACCGTACTCGGAGCAGGCCAACGTCGGCGCCGCGCTGGCGCAGCGCTCCTGGGCGTTCGTCTCCGGACGACTGCTGGTGCTGGACCGCCGCACCGGGCACGTGCTGCCCTACCTCGCGCCCTTGGAGGCGCGCGGGCCGGCCGCGGCCCGGCTGCGCGGCGCCGGGCTGCCGGACGGCACCTGGCGCACCGTCACCTCCCCGGTCGGCGGCGAGGTGCTGCTGGTGCGGCCGGAGAGCCTCGGCCCGGTCGTCCCGGTCCGGGCCCGACTGGCCCCGCCCGCGCTGGTCCGGCTGTGTCGCAGCGTCGACGAGGAAGTACGGCTGGCACCATGGGAGTTCACCACCAGGACCTGGCCGGCCGGGTCCTCGGGACTGCTCGCCGACGCACCGACCCACTGCCTGCACCTGCCCGGCGTGAGCGGGGCGGAGGAGGCCGCCGGACTGATCGATCACGCCATGACCCACGCCATGACCAAGGAGAAGGACGACTCGTGCCTCGACGTACCAGCTATGCCATCGGCGCACCGTGCTGGGCTGACTGCATCACTCCCGATCTGAGCGGCAGCCGGGAGTTCTACTCGGCGCTGCTGGGCTGGGAGTTCGTCACCGAGTCGCCGGACTACCAACTGGCCGTGCTGGGTGGGGAGGTCATCGGCGGATTCGGCGCCGCGCCGGTCGGGCTGCCGCCGCAGGCCGCGTGGAACGTCTACCTGGCGACCAAGGACGCGGAGCACTGCTGCGTGCAGGTCGGCCGGCTGGGCGGACGCGTGGTGATGCCCCCGGTGCCCGCCGGGGAGAACGGCCGGCTGCTGCTCGCCGTCGACTCCTCCGGGGTCACGGTCGGCTTCTGGGAGGGGGCCCGGGCCGAGGGCGTGGTGCTCGCCGACGAGCCGGGCGCGATCTGCGGCCACGAGCTGCGGGTGCCGTCCGCGACCCAGGCCGAGGCCTTCTACGGGCCGCTGTTCGGCTACCGGCTCGGCGCGGAGGGGGAGTTCACGCTGGACGGCTTCGTGCACGCGCGCGTGGTGGAGAGCGACCAGGGCCGTCCGTGCTGGCTGCCGCACTTCGGCGCGGTCGACCCGGCGGACGCCGTCCACCGGGCGGTCCGGCTGGGAGCCCGGTTGATGCGGCCCGGCACGGACGAGCCGCCGGTGCTGCGCGACCCGTGGGGCGCGGAGTTCGGACTCGTGGCGGCGCTCTGAGCCGGGCGCGCGCCTCGGACGGACGCGTCTGTCACAACGCCTTGACCGCGGCCCCCAGTTCGGGCCGGCCCTTGATCGCCAGCTTGCGGTAGATCCGGCCCAGGTGGGTGTCCACCGTGCGCTTGCTGAGGCAGAGCCGCTCGGCGACCTCCAGGTTGCTCAGGCCCTGCAGCACCAGCTCGGTGACCCTGCGTTCGCTCGGGGTCAGCCGGACCGGACCGGCGTCCCGGGTGCCGATCGCCGGGCCGCCGCGCTCCTCGACCGGGCGCGGCCGGGCGTCACCGCCGGGCAGCGGGTCGGCCGCGATGGTCCGGGCGGCGGCGTGCTCGCCGAGCGCCTGGTAGGCCTGGGCCGCGTGGGCGCGCCACGGCACGCAGGCCGGGTCGGCCACGCCCCGGGCGGCCAACTGGTGCCCGCACTCCAGGAAGAGCCGCAACGCCTGCTGGTGGTCGCCGCGGTGCGCGGCGACCAGGCCGCGGGCCTCCAGCAGCACCGCGCGCAGCAGCGGGTGCGCCTCGGCGGGCAGCTCGACCCCGGCCAGTGCGGCGGCGTCCACCGGCAGGCCGCGGCGCAGCCGGGCCCGTACGGCCAGCGCCTGCGCGGCGCCCGCGAGGTCCTCGGCCCGGATCTGCCGGGCCAGGTCGGCGGCCTGCTCGGCGTCGGCGAGCGCGGCGTCGGGGCGGCCCTGCCGGTGGGCGATGTCGGAGCGGGCCAGCAGGGCGAGGGCGAGTTCGCCGCGGTGGTTCCAGCGCTGGGCGGAGCGGACCGCCCGCCCGGCCCAGGCGGCCGCCTCGTCCAGCCGCCCGGTCCAGGCGTAGGCCATCGCGGCGCCCAGCACCTCCGTACCGGCTTCGGCGGGCGAGACCCGGCGCACGCAGCGCCCGGCCAGCCGCACCGCCGTACGGGGCTGGCCCCCGGCGGCGGCCAGCGCGGCCAGCGCCCCGAGCAGGGCGGTGCCGGCGGGCTCGGCCGGTTCGGCGCGCAGGGCCGCCAGGGCGGGCCGCAGGGCGGTGCGCCGGCCGGTGAGGGCGGCCTGGGCGGCGAGCGGCAGCAGCAGTTCGGCCGGGGGGCCGGGGGTGGCGGCGAGCGCCGCGGCGGCCTCGGCGAACGGGACGGCGGCGGCGCCGGCCGCGCTGAGGGCGAGCACCGGCCCGGCGAACGGCCGTAGCAGCCGGGCCCGTTCGGCCGGGTCGGGGGTGGCGGCGAGGCCGGCGGCGCAGCGGGCGGCGGCGGCCACGTCGCGGTGGAGTTCGACGGTGCCGAGCTGCCCGGTGAGCGAGCGGACCAGCTCCGGGTCGGCGGCGTCGGCGAGGGCACGCTGGAGGTAGCGGGCGGCGTCGTCCCAGTGGCCGTCGGCGGCGGCGTCCCGGGCGGCGGTGCGCAGGACGGGGACGGCCCAGTCCAGCCCGGTGGTGCCGGAGGACATCAGGTGTTCGGCGGTGCGGGCGGCGGGGGCGCCGAGCCGGGCGAGCAGGGCGGCGGCCCGCTCGTGCAGGGCGACCAGGACGCGCGGGTCGGTGCGGGCCAGCACGGCGGTGCGGACCAGCTCGTGCCGGAAGGTCTCCGGCGGGCCGGGTTCGATCAGGTCGGTGCGGTGCAGCGCCTCCCGGGCCTCGTCGGCGAGGAGTTCGCCCTGGCCGGTCAGCAGGGCGGCGGTGGCGAGGTCGGCGCCGGTGCCCAGGACGGCGAGGCCGGTGAGCAGTTCGGCGGCCCGGGGGTGGCTCTGCCGCAGCCAGCTGAGGGTGGTGTCGGCGAGGGTGCCGGCGCCGATCCGCAGGACCGTGTCGAGGTCGGGCGAGCCGGGGTTGATCCGGGCGGCGGCCAGCCGGGCGGTGAGCTCCTCGACCACCAGCGGGTTGCCGCGGGAGAGGTCGTGGCAGACGGCGGCGAGTTCCGGGTCGACCGGGGCGTCGAACTCCTCGGCGACCCGCTCGGCCACGCAGCTGTCGCAGAGCGGGCCGGGGGTGAGGGTGCGGGCGTGGCGCAGGGCGGCGAGTTCGGCGGCGAGCGGGTCGGCGGCCTCGTCGGCGGTGCTGGCGAGCAGGGCGACGGGCAGGCCGTCGAGCCGGCGGGCGAGGTAGGAGAACCACTGCCGGGACTCCTCGTCGGCCAGGTGGAGGTCGTCCACGGCCATCACGACGGAGGTCCGGGCGGTGAGTGAACGGGCCGCGTGGAAAAGGTCGTTCAGCACCCTTTCGCGCCCGTTGCCGGTGTTTTCGGAACCAGCCGGGAGGGCTCTTCCGAGGGCGTCCGGCAGATCTCCGCCGAGGGCCGTCGCAGGGAATTCCCGGGGTGTTTCGCCCGGGAATTGCGGAGCCGGCGCCGGATCTGTTGTCATGCGCATGAAGGGGTCGAAGAGCTGGCGCACCACGCCGTACGGAAAGTCCCGCTCGTTGTCGTGACATCGGGCCCGCAGCACCACCGCGCCCTCCGGCAGCCGGGCCAGCGCGGCCCGCAGCAGCGCACTCTTCCCCGTCCCGCGCGCGCCCCTGACCAGCACGACAGCGGAACGGCCGGCGGCCGCCCCGGCCACCGCGCGCGCCAGCTCCGCCAGCTCCGTTTCCCGGTGCAGCAAAACTCCAGTCGGCACCGCAACCCCCCGTCGTACCCGCGTGCGGACACACCAGTATCGCCTGTCGCACCCCCCTGTCAACGCACCGGGCGAATACGTACCGGGATACGTACCGGCCGAGCGGAATACGCAATTCCAGGCGATGCGTAACTCGACGGCGCCGACGGATATGCAGTATGTACAGCCCAATTGGCGCCGTGCTCGAATACTCGCGACGAACTTGTGAACACAGGGGGATGACTTATGGAGCGACCGCGGCTCAAGGCCCATTTCCTCACCGAGACGGTGGGCGAAAAGGTCTTCCTGCTCGGAGAGGGTCAGGACTACCTCGTCCCGGGGGCCGCCGCGGTGCGCCTCCTGCCCTACCTGGACGGACGGCGCACCGTCGCCGAGATCCTCCAGGAACTGGGCGGCGAGGTCCCGCTCGGCCAGGCGCTGACCGCACTGCGCCGCTACGAGGCCGCCGGGCACCTCGCCGAGGGCCGGCCCGAACTGCCGGACCACGTGCTCGCCTACTGGGACGCCCAGGGCGTCGACCCGGCCGTCGCCCTGGAGGCCGCCCGGGCCACCGAGCTGCTGGTGCTCGCCCTCGGCGCCGCCGAGGCCGCCCCGCTGGTCGAGGCGCTCACCGCCACCGGCCTGCGCGCCCGCGCCGTCACCGAGGACCAGGCCGTCGAGGGCGGCCCGGACACCATGGTCGTCGTCCTCACCGACGACTACCTGGCCCCCGCCCTGGAGCGGCTGAACACCGCCCGGCTGGCCGACCGGCGCCCCTGGCTGCTCGCCAAGCCCACCGGCACCTCCCCCTGGCTCGGCCCGCTGCTGCGCCCCGACGAGACCGGCTGCTGGACCTGCCTCGCCCAGCGGATCAGCGGCAACCGCCAGGTCGAGCGCTACCTGGCCGGCAAGCGCGGCGAGACCGTGCCGCTGCACCCCACCCGCGCCGCCATCCCGGCCGGCCCGGCGATGACCGCCCAGCTGCTCGCCACCGAGACCGCGCGCATCCTCGCCGACGAGTGCTGCTCCGCCCTCTCCGGCACCATGGTCAGCCTCGACCTCAACACCCTGCAGACCACCGAGCACACCCTGGTCCGCCAGCCCCAGTGCCCCAGCTGCGGCGACCCGGCGCTGCTCACCGAGCGCAGCCCCAAGGTCGTCCTCCAGCCCAGCCCGGCCCGGCACACCACCGACGGCGGCTACCGCGTCCAGGCCCCGCAGTTCACCTACGACCGGCTCAAGCACCACATCAGCCCGCACCTGGGCGCGATCACCCGGCTCGGCGCGCACGACGACACCGGCAACGGCATCACCTACAGCTTCACCGCCGGCCACAACTTCGCCATGGTCAACGACAACATGGACCTGCTGCGCCGCAACATGCGCGGCCAGAGCGGCGGCAAGGGCCGCTCCGAGATCCAGGCCAAGGTCAGCGCGATCTGCGAGGCGATCGAGCGCTACTCGGCGGTCTGGCGCGGCGAGGAGCCGGTGGTGCGCGCCGCCTACCGCGACCTCGACCCGGCCGTCGCCGTCCACATGGACGCCCTGCTCCAGTTCTCCGACGCCCAGTTCGCGAACCGCGCCGAGTGGAACGCCGACCCCAAGCACCGGCTGCACCTGGTGCCCGACCCGTTCCCGGTCGACGCCGAACTGGACTGGACCCGCGCCTGGTCGCTCACCCACGACGAGGAGCGGCTCATCCCCTCCGGCTACGCCTGGTACGGCCACCCCGACCTCCAGCAGCACTTCTACTGCGTCGGCGACTCCAACGGCTGCGCCAGCGGCAACACCCTGGAGGAGGCGATCCTCCAGGGCTTCTGCGAGGTCGTCGAGCGCGACGCGGTCGCCCTGTGGTGGTACAACCGCACCTCCCAGCCCGAGTTCGACCTCGACTCGCTGAACGACCCGTACGTGGACACCATGCGCGCCTTCTACGCCTCGGTGGACCGCGAGCTGTGGGTGCTCGACCTCACCTCCGACCTCGGCGTGCCGGTGTTCGCCGCCGTCTCCCGGCGCCTCCACGAGGTCGAGGACATCATGGTCGGCTTCGGCGCCCACCCGGACCCGCGGATCGCCGCGATCCGCGCACTCACCGAGGTCAACCAGTTCCTGCCCTTCATCGACCGGCGGGACGAGAACGGCAACACCCTCTACCGCACCGACGACCTGGAGACCCTGGAGTGGTGCAGGACAGCGACCGTCGCGGACGAGCCCTGGCTGCTGCCGGGCCGCGAGCTCGCCGCCACCACCCTCGCCGACTTCGCCCCGCTCGAAGGTGACGACCTCGCCGGACACGTCCGGGACTGCGTCGAGCGCGCCCGCGCCGCCGGCGTCGAGGTGATCGTGCTCGACCAGAGCCGCCCCGACCTCGACCTCGCCGTGGTCAAGGTGATCGCCCCCGGCATGCGCCACTTCTGGCGCCGCCTCGCCCCCGGCCGGCTCTACGACGTGCCGGTCCGCCAGGGCCGACTGGCCGCTCCGCGGACCGAGGAGCAGCTCAACCCGAAGAACGTCTTCTTCTAGGAACGGCCGGGTACCGACGCGATGACCACCGCCCTTGACCGGATCCACCTGCCCGCCGCCGCCCGTACGGTGCGCCGGCTGCGGCTGCGCCCCGACGGCGCGTTCGCTCCGCTCGGCCCGAAGGCCGTCCGGCTGACCGCGCCGGTCGGTGCGCTCAACCTGCCCGACCTGGCGCCCGGCGCCCGGGAGGCGGTGGCCGCGCTGGCCGCCGGGGAGCACACCGAGGAGGAACTGGCCGCCCTGGTCGCGGCCCGGGACGGCGACGCCGGGCTGCTGCGCTGGCAGCTGACCCGCCGCCGGCTCGGCATGGCCGGGATGCTGGAGCACTCCGTCCACCTGGCCGTGGACGGCCCGGACGGCACCGCCGGCACCGACGAGCCGCTGGCCCGGCTGCGCCCGGTCGGCCGGGGCGCGGCCGAGCCCGGCCCCACCCCGGACCCGACCGGGCAGGTGAAGCTGTCCCGCTTCGCCACCGCCGCGGTCGAGGACGGCGCCCTGCTGGTGCGCTCCCCGGGCAGCCCGCTGGCCGTCCAGCTGACCACCCGGGCGGCCGGCCTGCTGGCCGCCCTGGCCGGCTGGACCAGCCCCGCCGCACTCGCCCAACTCCCGGGCGCCCTGCCGCTGGACGCCGTCCGGCAGACCCTGCGGCTGTTCGCCGCCGCCGGGCTGCTGGCCTACGGCGCCCCCGGCGCCGAGCCCGAGGCCGAGGAGCAGCGGTTCGCCCAGTGGACCGCCGCCGACCTGGCCTTTCACTCCCGCACCCGGCGGCCCACCAGCGTGGCCGGCTACGGCGGCACCTACCGGTTCGGCGACCGCTTCGCCCCCGAGCCCGCCTCGCCCGCGCCGTTCGCGGGCGAGAAGGTCGCCCTGCCCGTCCCCGACCTGGACGAACTCGCCCGCACCGACCGGCCGTTCACCGAGGTGCTGGAGCAGCGCCGCTCGGTGCGCGACCACGACGAGCAGGCGCCGATCACCCTGGAGCAGCTCGGCGGGCTGCTCTACCGCAGCGCCCGCCGGCGGCAGACCTTCACCGGCGGGGACGGCCAGGAGCTGGCCGACCGGCCGTACCCGAGCGGCGGCGCGGTGCACGAGCTGGAGCTGTACCCGCTGGTGACCTCCTGCGCGGGCCTGGAGCCCGGGCTGTGGCACTACGCGACGGACCGGCACGAGCTGGAGCTGGTCAGCGCGCCGAGCCCGGCCACCGCCCAACTGGTCAGGAGCGCCCGCGAGTCCTGCCTGATGCAGACCGACCCGCAGGTGGTGCTGCTGGTCACCGCGCGGTTCGGCCGGGTGATGTGGAAGTACGAGACGGTCGCCTACCCGCTGATCCTCAAGCACGTCGGCGCGCTCTACCAGACCCTCTACCTGGTCGGCACCGCGATGGACCTCGCGGTCTGCGGTCTCGGCGGCGGCGACGCGGCCGACTTCGCCGCGGCCAGCGGCCTCGACTACTTCACCGAGGGCACCGTCGGTGAGCTGGTGATCGGCAGCCGACCGCCGACGCTGCGCCAGGACGTCGGCGTCCCACGGAGAGAAGCCAGAAGATGAAGTTCCGTTTCAAGGCGCTGCAGCGGATGCGCGAGCCGGACGAGCTCGACTCGCCGACGCTGCTCGCCGCACCGCGGGGCTGGATCGCCCTGTTCGTCGTGATGATCACCATGGCCGCCGCGCTGCTGTGGACCTTCGCCGGGACGATCCCGATCACCGTCGACGCCCCCGGCCTGCTCACCCATCCGCACGGCACCGCGATGATCCAGAGCCCGTACGGCGGGATGGTCCGCACCGTCCTCGCCAAGCCCTCCGACCAGGTCCGGCAGGGCCAGTCCGTGGCCCGGGTCGAGGACACCGAGGGCCACAGCCGGGAGATCACCAGCCCGTTCGGCGGACGGGTGGTCGGCCTGTCGGTCACCGACGGCCAGGTCGTCGCCCCCGGCTCGCCGGTCGCCTCGGTCGAACGGGTCGACGACCCGCAGGAGCGGACGGTCGCGATGGTCTTCGTGCCGGCCACCCGCGCCGTCGGGCTGGAGCCCGGCGACCAGGTCGACCTCAACGTGTCCACCACCCCGGCCGGCGCCTTCGGCCTGCTGCGCGGCACCGTCAGCTCGGTCAGCCCGTACGCGCTCACCCGGGAGGCCGTCTCCGGCCTGGTCGGCGGCGACCTCGCCGCCCAGCGCTACCTCGGCAAGGACGCGCCCCGGCTGGTCGTCGTCGACCTCACGCCCGACCCGAACACCCCGAGCGGCTTCGCGTGGACCTCCCAGAGCGGCCCGCCGAACCCGCTGGGCACCCAGGTCGCCGTCACCGCCACCATCAACGTCGGCAAGCAGACCCCGTTCAACCTGATCCTCGGCCGCTGAGAGGAGGCACCGATGACCGCCACCGTCCCGGAGAGCACCCGGGCCTCCGCCCCCGTGCCGGAGCCGGACCCGAACAAGCCGGAGAAGTCGAAGCGCCGCCGCGGCCGCCCCACCCGGGCGGCCGCGCCGCGGCGCTGGCGGCACGCCGTCCCCACCGTCCTGCAGATGGAGTCGGTGGAGTGCGGCGCCGCCAGCCTCGCCATGATCCTCGGCTACCACGGCCGCTGGGTCCCGCTGGAGGACCTGCGCGGCGTCTGCGGGGTCTCCCGCGACGGCGCCCGCGCCTCCACCCTGCTGAACGCCGCCCGCACGTACGGGCTCACCGCCCGCGGCTACCAGACCGAGGCCGAGAAGCTCCGCGACCTCGACGGCCCGGTCATCATCTTCTGGGCCTTCCAGCACTTCATGGTCGTCGAGGGCATCCGCACCCGGTACGGCCGCACCGTCGTCGCCGTCAACGACCCGGCCAGCGGACCCCGGCTGATGGAGTGGGACGAGTTCGACTCCGGCTTCACCGGCATCGTGCTCTCCTTCGAGAAGGGCCCCGACTTCCGGCCCGGCGGCGACAAGGGCGGCATCGGCCGCGCCCTGCTGGAGCGCCGCCTCCCGACCGGGCGCGCCATGCCGCTGGTGCTGCTCGCCAGCCTGCTGCTGGTGCTGCCCGGCATCGCGATCCCCGCCTACACCCGGGTGTTCATCGACCGGGTCCTGGCCGGCAGCGGGAGCGGCTACCTCCTCCCGCTGCTGGCCGCCATGACCGGCACCGCCGTCGTCGTCTTCGTGCTGACCTCCGTCCAGCGGCACTACCTGCTGCGGATCGAGATCCGGATGGGGCTGGTCAGTTCGGCCCGGTTCTTCCGCCACCTGCTGCGGCTGCCGGTCGACTTCTTCCTCCAGCGCCGCCCGGCCGAGGTCGCCAAGCGGGTGTCCGGCAACGACGTGGTCGCCGAGATCCTCTCCCGGGACCTCGCGCTCACCGTGATCAACCTCGGCCTGGTGCTGTTCTACGCGGCCGTGCTGATCCGCTACGACATCCTGCTCGGCGTCGTCGGCGTCGGCATGGCGCTGCTCAACGTGGTCGTGCTGCAGGCCGTCGCCCGGGCCCGCACCGACGCCGTGGCCGCGCTGCGCACCGACCGCGGCAACCTCACCGCGACCACCTTCACCACCCTCTCGCTGATCGAGACCGTCAAGGCCACCGGCGCCGAGCAGGACGCCTTCGGCCGCTGGGCCGGCTTCCTCGCCAAGGTCGTCACCGCCAAGCAGAAGCTCGGCATCCCCAGCGCCGTGCTCACCGTCGTGCCGCCGATGCTCGCCGCGCTCAACAGCGGGCTGATCCTGCTGGTCGGCGGCCAGCGGGTGGTGGACGGCGCGATGAGCGTCGGCATCCTGGTCTCCTTCCAGACCCTGCTGGCCGCGCTCAGCCGCCCCGTCACCCAGCTCACCAACCTGGGCGGCCGGCTCCAGGACGTCACCGCCGACATCAAGCGGCTGTACGACGTCGAGCGCTACCCCGTGGCCGCCGCCTTCGCCCGGCCCGAACCGCCCGCCGGGCCCAAGCTCGACGGCACGCTGGAGTTCGAGTCCGTCCGCTTCGGCTACAGCCCGCTCTCCGAGCCGATCATCAAGGACCTCAGCCTGACCGTCGTCCCCGGCCGCCGGGTCGCCGTGGTCGGCGGCTCCGGCAGCGGCAAGTCCACCCTGGGCCGGCTGCTCACCGGCCTGTACGCCCCGTGGTCCGGCCGGATCCTGCTCGACGGGCGCCCGCGCGAGGAGATCTCCCGTACCGTGCTGGCCTCCTCCCTGGCCTACGTCGACCAGGACATCTCGCTGTTCGAGGGCACCGTCCGGGACAACCTGACGCTCTGGAACGACGACGTCCCGGACGAGGCGGTCACCGCCGCACTGCGCGACGCCGCCGTCTTCGACACCGTGATGACCCGCCCCGGCGGCATCCACAGCCCGGTCCTGGAGGGCGGCCGCAACTTCAGCGGCGGCCAGCGCCAACGCCTGGAGCTGGCCCGGGCGCTGGCCGGCGAGCCGACCCTGCTGGTGCTCGACGAGGCGACCAGCGCGCTCGACCCGGAGACCGAGCGGGTGATCATGGACAACCTGCGCCGCCGCGGCTGCGCCTGCCTGATCATCGCCCACCGGCTCTCCACCGTCCGCGACGCCGACGAGATCATCGTGCTGCACGAGGGCTCGATCGTCGAACGCGGCACCCACGACGAGCTGTTGGCGCTCGGCGGGCACTACACGGCGCTGATCGAGTCGGCGCGCCGCGAGGAGGAGGACGAACTGTGAGTCTGTCCACCGAGGCGTTCTCGCCCGCCCTCACCGAGGCGGCCGAGGCGCGGTCCGAACGCTACCTCGTGCTGGACGACCCCGGGCAGCTGCTGCTGGTCCGCTCCGGGGCCGTCGACCTGTTCGCCGTCCGGCTCGACTCCGGTGCGCCCCAGGGGCGTTGGCACTTCCTCTGCCGGATCGAGGCGGGCACCCTGGTACCCGGCGCGGCCGCCGACGGGGCCCGCCGGGGCATCGTCGCCCGCCCGGTGCTCGGCGCCGACGCCGCCTTCCTCCCCGCCTCCCGGGTCGAGACGCCGGGCGCCGACCGGAGCCGGGAGCAGGACGGACCGCGGCTCGCCGCCGACCAGTTCCTGGCCGGCCTGGCCCGCGGCCTCACCGCGCTGGCCGGCGCGCTGCGCGACACCCTGCCGCCACGCGAGTTCACCCCGCTCGACCCGGCCGGGCCGACCGCCCTCAAGAAGGGCCAGGCCCTGCGCTCGGTGGACGGCCTCCAGTGGGTGCGGGTCGAGCAGGGCACCGTCGAGGCGCCCGAGGGCGCGACCGGCGAACTCACCGAGGGCGCCGAGGTCCTGCTGACCGAACGGGACTGGCTGGTCGCCGCCGGCCCGGCCACCGTCCGGGCCCGCTCCCCGCGCGAACTGCTCGACCAGGGCGGACTCTGGGAGCGCCTGGCCGCCCACTGCGGGCGACTGCTGGACACCGTCGACCGCCGGATCGAGGGCCGCCGCGACACCGAGACCGAGCAGATCGCCGCCCGCCAGGAGCGCGACGCCGGCACCCTCGCCGACTCCGCGCGCGGCTTCGAGACCATCCTGCGCGACACCTCCTCCCGGCTGCGGATCGGCGACGCCACCGGCGACGAGCCCACCCTGGCCGCCGCCCGGCTGGTCGCCGCCCACGAGGGCTTCGGCGTCACCGCCCCGGTGGCCGGCACCGGCCACCACCACCGGCTGGACCGGCTCCAGGCGATCGCCCTGGCCTCGCACGTGCGCACCCGCTCCGTCCGGCTGGACGGCACCTGGTGGCGGGACGACCTCGGCGCGATGGTCGGCTACCGCAGGACCGGCGCCCCCGTCGCCCTGCTGCCGCTCGGCACCGGCTACGTGCTCGCCGAGGGCGGCAGCGTCACCCCGCTGACCCCGAAGCTCGCCGCCGAACTGCAGAACAAGGCCACCGTCCTCTACCGGCCGCTGCCCTCCGCCGTGCGCTCCGTCTCCGCCCTGCTCCGCTTCGGCCTGCGCAACAACCGGCAGGACCTGTGGATGTTCACCGGGATGGCCGCCCTGGTCGCGCTGATCGGGCTGCTCGTCCCGATCATGACCGGCGAGGTGCTGGGCACCTTCGTCGCCCACGCCCAGCGCAACCTGATCACCGAGGGCGCCCTGGTCGTCATCGGCTCCGCGATGGCCGTCGCCGCCCTCTCCATCGTGCAGAACATCGCCGTGCTGCGGATCGAGAGCCGCTCCACCGCCGCGATGCAGGTCGGCGTCTGGACCAGGCTGCTCTCGCTGCCCGCGCCGTTCTTCGCCAACTACTCCACCGGTGAGCTCGGCACCACCGTGCTCGGCGTCAGCGCCGCCCAGGAGACCCTCTCCGGGATGATGACCACGGCGACCCTGGGGCTGCTGACCGGCCTGGCCAACCTCGTCCTGGTCTACTTCTACGACCTGCGGCTGGCCGGCCTGGCCACCCTGCTGGTGCTGGTCGGCGTGGGCGTCGGCCTGGCCGCCGGCCGGCTGGAGGTCCGCTGGCAGCGCCGGCTGTACTCCCACGAGCAGGCCATGTCCGCCCGGGTCTTCCAACTCCTCACCGCCGTGCCCAAGTTGCGGGTCACGGCGGCCGAGGACCGGGTGTTCGGGGTGTGGGCCGCCGAACTCGGCAAGGGCCGCGGCCTGGCCGCCTCCTCCCGCCGGGTGCAGAACGCCGTCACCACCTTCAACGCGGGCTTCCCGCTGGTCTGTTCGGTGGTGGTGTTCGGGGTGATCGCCGGGCCGCTGGAGGGCGACGTCCCGGTGCCGGTCTTCCTCTCCTTCTTCACCGCCTTCAACCTGCTGATCGCCTCCAGCCTCCAGTTCACCTCCGCGGCCGTCACCGCGATGGGCGTGGTGCCGATGCTGGAGCGGCTGCGGCCGATCCTGGAGGAGAAGCCCGAGGTCGACGACAGCAAGGCCGACCCGGGCGACCTCTCCGGCCGCCTCGGCCTCAGCCATGTGACCTTCCGCTACGGCGAGGACGGCCCGGCCGCGCTCCAGGACGTCACCCTGAGCATCGAGCCCGGCGAGTTCGTCGCCGTGGTCGGGCCGTCCGGCAGCGGCAAGTCCACCGTGCTGCGGCTGCTGCTCGGCTTCGAGCGCCCGGAGAGCGGCACCGTGCTCTACGACGGCCAGGACCTCGGCGAGCTGGAGGTCTCCGCGGTCCGGCGCCAGTGCGGGGTGGTCCTGCAGAACGGCGCCCTGCTCGCCGGGGACATCAAGGCCAACATCGTCGGCTCCACCAACCACACCCTGGACGACGCCTGGGCCGCCGCCGAGATGGCCGGCATCGACAAGGACATCGCCGCCATGCCGATGGGCATGAACACCGTGCTGTCCGAGGGCACCAGCACCCTCAGCGGCGGCCAGCGCCAGCGCCTGATGATCGCCCGGGCCCTCGTCTCCCGGCCCCGCATCGTCTTCTTCGACGAGGCCACCAGCGCCCTGGACAACCCCACCCAGCGGCTCGTCACCGAATCCACCCGAAGACTCAACGCCACCCGGGTGGTGATCGCCCACCGGCTGTCCACCGTCGCCGAGGCCGACCGGATCATCGTGATGGACCAGGGCCGGGTGGTGCAGCAGGGCCGGTACGAGGAGCTGTTGGCCGACCGGGACGGGCTCTTCGCCCGGCTGGCGAGCCGACAGATGTAGCAGCTGGACGGAGAAGAGGGAACGATGGAATACACCCTGCTCATTCACGGCGACGAGCGGGTCTGGAACGGACTGGGCGAGGCCGAGCAGGCCGAACTCGACGCCGCCCACGCGCGGTTCGGACGGGCGCTGCACGAGGCCGGCGTCACCGTCCGCTACGGCGGCGGCCTGCGCCGCAGTTGCAGCGCCCGTCTGGTGGTGCCCGGCGGCATCCCGGGCGGCGCGCAGACCCCGGTCTCGGACGGCCCCTACCGCGAGGGCCACGAACACCTCGGCGGTCTCTGGGTGATCGACGTGGCCGACGAGGCCGAGGCCGTCGCCTGGGCCCGCTGGATGCCGGCCGCGCCCGGCGACCTGGTCGAGGTCCGCCCGGTCCGGGTGACCTGATCCCCTTCCGCCCCGGTTCGTACCGCGCCCCGTCGAGCAACTGCCGCCGGGGCGCGGTCGGTTGGCGGCTCGGACGGTTCGTCAAGAAGTGCACTCGACCGTGCAATGGCTTGGCCAACCTTCCCCCTGATCCTCTTGCCCCGGTCATGACAGTCGGCTCAAGCTGTACTGCCACCCGTCAACGGCCGCCCCCAAGGCCATCGTTGGCGCGTGCGCTCCTGTTCGTCCCCTCACGAAGGAGCCACCATGCGCAGATTCCTGGTCCGCGTCGTCACCCTCGCGGCGGCCGCCACCTCGCTGGCCGCCCCCGCCGCCCCCAGCACCGCGGCAGCCGTCCAGGGGCTCGCCTTCCGCCCCCTCTCGTACAACACCAACGGCTACAACTGGGGCGGCTACGCCGCGACCGGCAGCGGTTTCAGCTCGGTCTCGGCGTCCTGGACCGAGCCCGCCGCGACCTGCAACTCCACCAACGACCTCTACGCCCCGTGGGTCGGCATCGACGGGTACGGCTCCTCCAGCGTGGAGCAGACCGGGGTGGCCACCGACTGCTCCAGCGGCAGCCCGGTCAACCAGGCCTGGTACGAGATGTACCCGGCGGCCCCGGTCTACCTGAGCCTCAGTTCGTACCCGGTATCGGCCGGCGACCACATCAGCGCCTCGGTGACCTACGCCGGCAGCAGCCGGTACACCCTCAAGCTGACCGACTCCTCCAAGGGCTGGACCTACACCACCACCAAGTCCACCAGCGCCCAGCGGACCAGCGCCGAGGTCATCATCGAGTCGCCGACCGGCGCCTACCCCGACTTCGGGACGTTGAACTTCACCTCGGCCACCGTCAACGGCAAGTCCCTCGGCTCGTTCAGCCCGGTCGCCCTCGACCCCAGCTCCAACAGTGGCTACGAGGCCACCACCAGTGGCCTCGGCTCCGGCGGCACCAGCTTCAGCGAGACCTTCCTCCAGGAGTAGCGCCCCCGGTTCCGGAGCGGGAAGTCGGTGGGGCCGACTTCCCGCTCCTCGGGCTTTCAGGCGGTGGCCTTTCCGGGGGTGGCCTTTCCGGGGGTGGCGCTGACGGACCGCGAGCCGACCTGCGCCACCGCCGCGGCGAGGAGCGCGACGCACCCGCCGACCACCAGCACCGCGGACGGCGAGGAGGCGTCGACGACCGCGCCACCGGCCAGGGCGCCGAGCGAGATGGTGGCCTGGAAGGAGGAGGTGAACACCACCGTGGCCGCCTCCGGGGCGCGCGGGGCCGCGCGGACGAACCAGGCCTGCACGCAGACCGGGACGGCGCCGTACGCGAGGCCCCAGGTGACGAGCAGCAGCACCGCACCCGGCCGGGACGCCCCGAGGACCGGGAGCAGCAGGACCGAGGCCGCGAGCAGGCCGATCGCGAGGGTGAGGGCGCCGCGGCGCCGACCGGCCCACAGCCCGCCCGCGAAGTTGCCCGCGACGCCGGCGGCCCCGTAGACCAGCAGGAGCACGGAGACGGCGTCCGGCCCGGCGTGTGTCACGTCCTCCAGGAAGGGCGTGACATAGGTGTACGTGCCGAAGTGGGCGGTCACCAGCAGCAGGGTGACGACCAGGCCGGCCCGGACCGGCCCGGTGCGCAGCAGCCCGCGCAGCACGGCGAGGCGGGTGGGGGCCTGCGGCGGCAGCGCGGGCAGGGTCACGGCGAGGGCGGCGGCCACGGCGAGGCTCAGCAGCGCCATCGCCGCGAAGGCGGCCCGCCACCCGGCCAGGTGGCCGAGCAGGACCCCGGCGGGTACGCCGAGGACCGAGCCCAGGGGTACCGCCGAGAAGATGACGGAGTTGGCCCGCGCCTGCCGCTCGGCGCCGACCAGACGCGGGGCGAGCCCGGCGCCGAGCGACCAGAACGCGCCGATGACGACCCCGAGCACGATCCGGGCGGTGAGCACCGCCCAGTAGCCGGGGGCGAGCGCGTTGAGGAGGTCGGCGAGCGCGAGGGCGAGCATCAGGCCGCAGAGCACGGCGCGCCGGTCGGCCCGCCGCACGGCGACCGTGACGGCGGGGGCGGCGACCGCCGCGACGGCGCCCGGCAGGGTCATCATCAGCCCGGCGGTGCCGTCCGAGATCCGGAAGGTGGCGCCGATCGGGGTGAGCAGGCCGATCGGCAGGATCTCGGTGGTGACGATGGCGAAGATCCCCGCCATGACGGAGCCGACGGCCGGCCAACCCCGGCCTGGCGTACGGGCGGTGGCGGGTGAGGTGGGGCGGAGGGTGGTGGACACCCGTCCAGTGCAGCAGCGGGCCGGCCCCGGCGCTGGCGTGAATGCGACCTGGACGACCCTGGACTCGGGCGAGGTGGACGACCCCGGGCTCGGGCGAGGTGGACGGCCCGGGGCTCGGGCGAGGTGGACGGCCCTGGGCTCAGGCGAGGTGGTCCGCGAGCAACTCGGCGCAGGCGTCGGGGCGTTCGAGGAGCGGGAGGTGGCCGGTCTCCGGCAGGGTCGCCAGCCGGCAGTCCGGGACGGTGTCGCGGAGCAGCTCGGCGTTGCGGGTGAAGGCGGGCATGTCCTCCTCGCCCAGGACGACCAGGGTGCGGGCGGTGATCCGGCGCAGGTCGTCCACCGTGTGCCGGTGGGCGGTGAGGGCGTCCATGGCGCGGTTGCCGAGCTCGGCCCAGCTGTGCCGGGCGACCACCTCCCGCAGGGCGGCGCGGAGTTCGGGGTGGCGCCGGGTGCCGGTGAAGATGTCCGGCGGGGACTGCATCCAGAGGTCGGCGAGCTGTTCGCCGGGGCCGACCATGCGGTGGAGCATGGTCAGCTGCCGGTAGCGGACCCGGGCGGAGTCCTCGTTGGGGGTGCCGGCCAGGGTGGGGGCGGCGAGGACCAGCCGGTCGAGCGCTCCGGGCTGCTGGATCGCGAGCTGGAGGGCCGAGACGGAGCCGAAGGAGAGGCCGACCAGTCGGCGGGCGCCGGTCTCCTTCGCCACCTCGGCCAGCTGCCCGGCCAGGGCGGGGAGCGTCAGCCCCGGGGGGAGCGGGGCGGAGCCGCCGTGGCCGGGCAGGTCGACGCCGATGTGGGTGAAGCCGGGGAGGCGGTCCCACAGCGGCTGCCAGGTGGTGGAGTCCATGGTGTAGCCGTGGATCCACAGCACGGCCGGGCCCTCGCCCTGGCGGCGGAGGTGCAGGTCAGTCGTCAAGTCGGGCTCCGAAGTCGGCGCAGAACCGGCGGA
This sequence comes from Kitasatospora sp. NPDC098652, assembly GCF_044760155.1. Classification (NCBI taxonomy): domain Bacteria; kingdom Bacillati; phylum Actinomycetota; class Actinomycetes; order Kitasatosporales; family Streptomycetaceae; genus Kitasatospora; species Kitasatospora sp. NPDC098652. Next base: position 131,677 of record NZ_JBIWAQ010000015.1, on the reverse strand, counting down.
AGGCGAGCACCGGCTCGTCGCGGGCGTCGTAGCGCGGGGTCATGGTGTGGTCCAGGTGCTCCCAGACCACCTTGTCCTCGGCGAGCGCCTTCTCGCTGCCGCCGAGCAGGGCCGGCAGCGCCGCCCGCTGGTCCTCGCGGACGCCGATGGCGACCCGGGCGACGCAGCCGCCGTCCCCGGTCGGGACGGAGCCGGTGACGATGACCTGCCGGGTCTCGGGCGGGCCGAACTCGGTGACCACCACGTTGGGGCTGAACGCCTGGGCGTGGAAGCGCGGCTTGAAGTCCCAGCGGACCCGGCCGGTGCGCACCGCCTCCCAGCGGATCTCCTCCAGCGTGCGGGCGTCCTGCCAGGGCGAGGTCTGCATCAGGAACTCGCCCTCGATGACGAGCTCGCCGTGCTCACCCGCCCGAGTGGCCATCCCCCGGTTGCCGGGGACGCCGTGGACGGCCTTGAAGTGGTCCGGGTCGAAGGCGTTCTCGACGACGTACTCGGACGGCACCGCGACCGGCAGGGCGACGGCCGCGACCAGCGGGTACTCCTGCTGCCAGCCCTGGACCGACCGCTCGAAGCCGCGGTCGCCGTCCGGGTGCTCGGAGAGCCGGACGAACACGGCGTCGCCCCACTCCAGCACCCGGTGCTCGGCGACGGACCAGTGCTTGGACGGGTCGCCGAGGCCGATCCGCTTGCCGTGGAAGGGGCAGACCACGCAGTCGCCCTCGCGCCGCCCGCCGTAGCCCAGGTGGGCACCGCGGTGCGGGCAGTTGGCGTCCAGGACGCGGACCCGCCCGCCGTCGCGGACGGCGATCAGGCGGCGCGGACCGATCGCCAACGGGGTGATGTCGTCGGCCAGTTCGGATCGGAAGGCCAGCAGGTACCAGCCGTGGTGCACGGTCATCGGGCTCACGTTCATCGGAGGGCGTTCATCGGCGGGCGATCATCGGAGAGCGTTCCTCGGCGGGCGTTCACCGGAGCGCCTTGAGGACTTGTTCGGCGGCCCGCTCGCCGCTCGCCAGGGCGCCCTGCACCCAGGGCAGTTGCTCGCCCGCGACCGTCGCCTCCCCGGCGAAGAAGAGGGTGTCGTCGACCGGCTCGGCCCACCGCCCGGCGGCGTCCTCCAGCCCGGCCCGGGGGGCGGTGAACGCCCCGCGCGCGTACGGGTCCTGGCCCCAGTCGGCGACCGCGACGTCCAGCACGGTGGCACCGGAGGTCCAGGGCAGGGCGGTGGCCAGCAGCTCGGCCAGCGCCGTACGGTCGGACTGCGCCGTACGGTCGGCGACGGCCGCGCGCAGCGATGCCGCGGCGCCCGCCTTGGCGACCACCAGCACCTCGGGGCGCCCGGCGGCGCAGCGGGTGAAGCCGGTGCGGCCGTCCACGTCGAAGACGATCACGGTGTCGGGCGCGGGCCGGTCCAGGGTGACCACCGCGCAGCAGCCGTCCCCGGCGGGCAGGTCGGCGGCGGCCGCCAGCTTCCACGCGGGCAGGCCGGGCATCGCGGCGGCCGGCGGGACGGTGAGCACGACAGCGCGGGCGACCGCGCTCCCGGCGTCCGTCCGTACCGTGACCCGACCGGGCTCGTACGACAACTCCCGGACCACCGAGCCGAGTCGGACGTCCAGCCCCCCGGCCAGCCGCTCGGGCAGCCGGGCGAAGCCGCCGTCGACGGCGAACTCGCCCTCGCCGACGGCGTCCCCGCGGTGTGCGGCGGCGACTCCGGCGGCGCTCAGCTGCTCCGGGTCGGTGGCCCAGTTCTGCCGGAACCACTCGGTGGCGGCCGCGGCCTCGGCGCCGGTGCTGCCGCAGGCGCGCAGCCAACTGCCGACGGACAGGCCGGTGACACCGGGCGTGCGCAGCAGTGCGGCCTCCAGCTGCCAGGGGGCGCGGCGGCCGGTGCTCAGCGCGCCCATCGACCGCTCGGCACCGTCCTCGACGATCCGGGCGGTGACCCGGCGCGGGACGGCCGCGGTACGGCCGGGGCCGAGCAGTTCGTGGACCGGGTTGTGCTCCCCGTGCACCACCTGGGCGCCGAGTTCCAGCGGCGGGCCGCCGTCGGCGGGCCGGAAGGTGTGGATCCGCCCGCCGAGCCGCTCCCGGGCCTCGTGCACCACGACCCGCAGGCCCTCCCCGGCCAGCAGTCGGGCGCAGTTGAGCCCGGCCGCTCCGGCACCGACCACGATCACGTCGTAGGTGGTCACAGCCCACCCCCGAGCTCGATCGGAAGGGCCCGCAGTCGGCGGGGGACGAGGCACTGGTCCCAGTCCGGGGCGCCGTCCGGGCCGCGCAGGGCCGGGAAGCGGCGGACCAGCCGGGGCAGCAGCAGGGCCGCGGTCTGCCGGACCAGCGGGGCGGCCAGGCAGAAGTGCGGGCCGCCGCCGAAGCCGAGGTGGGGGTTGGGGCTGCGGTCGAGGCGCAGCGCGTCCGGGTCGGCGAAGACCTCCGGGTCGCGGTTGGCGGCGGTGAGCACCGCGAGGACCCGGGCGCCGGGCGGCAGCACCCCGCCGGCCAGTTCGACCCGGTCGGTGGTGACCCGGGCGGTGAACGGGATCGGGGCCTCCAGCCGGAGCAGTTCGTCCACCGCGAGGCGGGCGAGGTCCTCGTCGGCGGCGGCGAGCCGGGCGACGGCCGGGCGGTCAGGCAGCAGCAGGTGCAGCGCGTTGCCGATGAACTCGGCGAGCGGCTGCCAGCCGCCGATCACGGCGAGGTTGAGGACGCCGAGCATCTCGGCGCGGCTGAGCCGGTCGTCGGCGGCCAGGGCGGCCAGCGGGACGTCCCGGCCCTCGACCCGGGCGGTGTGGCCGTCCAAATAGTGGGTGAGCGCGGTGGCGGCGCTGCGGCCGAGGGCGGCGCGGGCCGGGGGCACCATCGGGTCGAGGTTGACGGAGGCGGCCCGGGCGAGCGCCTCGAAGCGCTTCAACTCGGCTGCGGGCAGGCCGAACAGCCGCGCGTACACGGCGGTGGCGAGCGGCCGGCCGAGGTCGGCGACGGCGTCCACCCGCCCGCCTGCCGGCAGCCGGTCGAGCAGCGCGTCCACGTCCGCGGCGAGCCCGTCGGCGAGGGAGCGGACGGCCGCCGGCCCCAGGAGCAGCGCCCCCGGGGCCCGGAGCCGCTGGTGGTCCGGCGGGTCGGTGGTGAGCATGGACGGCGGCAGGGCGTCCTCGCGGGCGCGCTCCCGCTGGCCCTGGGCGGCGGAGAAGCGCGGGTCGCGCAGCACCGTCGCGCAGTCGGCGTGCGCGGTGACCAGCCAGAGCCGGGACGCGGGGTCGTGGTGGACCGGGTCGTTGGCCCGGAGCCACCGGTACGCCGGGTGCGGGTTCGCCCGCCCGGCGGGGGCGAACGGGTGGATCAGGTGCTCCGGCAGGCGCACCGGTGCCGTCGTCATGTTCCAGCTCCGAGGAGGTCTCAGCGGACCCGGGGTCCGCGCCAGCGGAAGGAGAAGGCGGTCAGCACCAGGCCGGCCAGCGACCAGGCGACCAGGACCATGGCGATGTGGCCCAGTTCCCAGTTCCCGGCAGGCTCCACGGCGGTGAAGGAGTCCGGCAGGAAGACCGAGCGGAAGCCCTGGGCCATCCACTTGACCGGGAAGAACGCCGCCACCGTCTGCATCCAGGCCGGGAGTTGGCCGAACGGGAAGAACACGCCGGAGATGAACTGCAGCACCATGAAGACCGGGGTGACGATCGCCGCCGCGGACCGGCTGTTGGGGATCAGCGCCGAGTAGGCGGCGCCGGCCATCGCGCAGGCGACGGTGCCGAGCGCGAGGTCCCAGCCGAGGGTGAACCAGCGTTCCGGGGTGCTGGGCAGCGGCAGCCCGAACAGGGCCAGCGCGATGCCGATCAGCAGCACGGCCTCCAGCGCGGTGGTGACGATGACCCGCACCAGCTTGCCGACGAAGTACGCCGACTTGGGCATCGGGGTCATCGCGAGCCGGCGGACGGTGCCGGTGTCGCGCTCGATCGCGATGTTGATCGCGAGGCCGGAGAAGGAGGTGCTCATCACGCCGGCGGCGATGATGCCGGCCATGAACACCTGCTTGAGGTCGGTGTCGGTGCCGGCCACCTTCCCGGAGAAGATCGAGCCGAAGACGACCAGCAGGATCACCGGGAACATCAGGGTGAAGACCAGCGACTGCTTGTTCCGGAAGAACGCGCGCAGTTCGACCTTCGAGCGGGCCGCGCCGGCCCGCCAGATGCCGGGCAGCCGGCCGGTGTGCCGGGCCGCCCGGGGGGTGCCGGTGACCGGGGCGGTCGTGCTGGGCTGGGTGAGGGTCATCGCGTGCCCGCCTCGGAGATGAGCTGGGTGGTGTCGGCGCCGCGGTCGGTGCCGTCGGCGTGCTCCCTGATCAGGTCCAGGTACACGTCCTCCAGGGTCGGCCGGTGCACCCGCAGTTCGGGCAGCTCGCCCACCCCCGCCTGGTGCGCCCACGGGACCAGCGCCGCGAGCAGCGCGGTCGGGGCGTGGGTGCCGATCCTGAGCACGCCGTCCGCGCCCACCGGGGCCGGGTCGGCCCCGGGTGGCAACGACGGCAGCGTGCGGCCGGCCAGCTCCGGCGGAATCCGGAAGGAGACCGTGGTCGGAGTCTGCGTTCGGCCGCCGAACTCGGCCAGCGGCCCGCACTGGACCACCCGGCCGGCGACGATCACCGCGGCGCGCTCGCACAGCGCCTCGGCCTCGTCGAGGTAGTGCGTGGTGAGCACGGTGGTACGACCGCGCTCGGAGAAGTAGCGGACCAGGTCCCAGGCCTCCCGGCGAGCCACCGGGTCCAACCCGGTGGTGGGTTCGTCGAGGAAGATCAGGTCCGGGTCGCCGACGATGCCCACCGCGACGTCGAGCCGACGGGCCTGTCCCCCGGAGAGGTCGGTGCTCTGCTTCTTCTCGTGCTTGCCCAGTCCGACCATGTCGATGACCTGGCCGACCGGGAGCGGGTTCGGGTAGAACGCCGCGAAGTGCTCGACCACCTCACGGACCGTCAGGTCCGAGTAGGCGCCGGTGGTCTGCGGGACCACCCCGATCCTGGCGCGCCAGTCGCGCCGGTCCTCGGCTGGGTCACAGCCGAGGACCCGCACGTCACCGCCGGTTCGCTGGCGGACGCCTTCCAGGATTTCGACGGTCGTCGTCTTGCCCGCGCCGTTCGGCCCGAGCAGGGCGAAGACCTCACCCTGGTGGATGTCCAGATCCAGACCCTGGACCGCGTGCCAGTCGCCGTAGCTCTTGCGAAGGCCGCGGACTGAGACGGGGTGTTCCCCGACGGCAGTCGCCACTGTGGATCGCTCCTTGGTGGGGTGATCAGGTCGGCCTGGTCATCAGGTCGACCGGCCGGGCGCCTTGCCCGGCTTGCGGGTTTCCCGGCTGGATCAGGTGCAGCAGCAGCACGGGCAGCAGCAGGAGTTGCCGCCGGCCGCGATGTCCGACAGGTCGCCCTCGCTGAGCTCGGCGGTGTCGATCTGCGGGGTCTCCGGGATGTGGAACTCGTAACGGCCGGTCGCCAGACCGATCTCGTACAGCTCCACCTGCACCTCGAGGTTGCCCTCCTGCTCGCCCTCGGCGGCAGTCTGGACGATGACGATCTCGGCGTCGGCCGGGAGCTCCAGGCCGGCCTCGGCGAGGGCGGCGCGGGCGTCGGTACGCAGGCGGGCCGCGTACTCCTCGCTCGACCAGGCGCTGATCAGGGCGCGGGTGTAGCCGTTGACGAACTCGGCCCGCTTCCTCTGGTCCAAAGCCATGAGAATTTCCTTTTCTCTGGTTTCCGGTTGGCCGTCGGCCGGCCTCGGCACTTTCGTACTTCCCGGCGCTGCCGACGAATGAAGAATGACACGGCCGCAATTGGCCGCCAAGACCTCACTTCCGGTGCCCGGACTAAGTATTGAGCACGTGCGGCCGGTGCGGTAGATTTCAGGCGTCCCGCGCCCTTGAATACGCATCAGAATACGTATCGACATACGCATCCGAATGCGTACCGGGAAATCGACGGGAAATGCGTACGTACGTGTTCGCCGGGCGCGTACGCATTCCGGAAGTCCCGGGTGAGCACCGAGAGGAAACACGGGGGTGGTCCGCACCGTGCCTACGCACACCGTCCCGCCAGGCCCTGCCGACGACATCGACATGGCGCTGATGAGGGAGTCGCCGCTCGACTTCATCACCGGCCTGGCCCGCAGCTACGGCGACGTCACCCGGCACCGTGCCGACGGCGACACCGTCTACCTGCTCAACCGGCCCGAGTACGCCCGGCACGTCCTCAAGGACAACGGCGCCAACTACACCAAGGAAGGCACCCCGGACGACGCCATGCTGCGCCCGCTGCTCGGCAACGGGCTGCTGACCAGCAACGGCGCCGACTGGGCCCGCCAGCGGCACCTCACCGCGCCCGCGTTCCGCCCCACCGCCGTCCGCACCTTCGACGGCATCGTCACCGACGCCACCGCCGGGATGCTGGAGCGCTGGCGGCCCGCCATCGAGGCCGGCACCCCGCTGGAGGTGGACCAGCACCTCACCGCGCTCACCCTCGGCATCCTCACCCACGCCATCCTGGGCGCCGACCTCGACGGCATCGGCGAGGGCTTCGCCCGCGCGGTGGACGCCGTCAACCGCTGCATCGGCCACTACGTACCGACCCCGGACCCGGACCCGGCCGACACCGCCCGCCGGTACGCCGACTTCGGCCGCGCCCGGGTGTTCCTCAACACCGTCACCCGCACCCTGATCGCCGCCCGCCGCGCGGGCGGGGGCAGCACGGGCGGGGGCGCGGGCGGAGGCAGCGCGGGCGGAGGCAGCACGGGCGGCGGCGCCGCCGGAGCGGGCGGCGACCTGCTGGACACCCTGATGTCCAGCCACCACCTGGTCTCCGACGAGGACCTCCGCGACCAGGTACTGACCATCGTGATGGCCGGCCACGAGACCACCGCCAAGTCCCTGACCTGGACCCTCTACCTGCTCGACCGCCACCCCGAGGAACTGGCCAAGGTCCGCGAGGAGGTCGACCGCGTCCTCGGCGGCCGCCCGCCGACCGCCGCCGACCTGGCCGCGCTGCCGGCCTGCCGGCGGGCGATCCAGGAGGCCATGCGGCTCTACCCGCCGGTCTGGCTGATCTCCCGCCGGGCCGTCGGGCCGGACGTCATCGGCGGGTACCACGTCGAGCCCGGCACCCTGGTCTGCGTCAGCCAGTGGGTGCTGCACCGCCACCCCGAGTACTGGGAGCGGCCGGACGCCTACCTCCCGGACCGCTTCGACGGCGCCGACCTGCCCAGCCACCTCTACCTGCCGTTCGGCGGCGGCGACCGGATCTGCGTCGGCCAGCACTTCGCGATGCTGGAGGCCGTCCTGGTGCTCGCCTCCCTGCTCCAGTCCGTCCGGCTGGAGCTGGTCGAGGGCTTCCCGGTCGAACCCGAGGCCCTGGTCACCCTCCGCCCCAAGCACGGCATGACGATGATCGCGAGGCCCCGATGAGCACGCCCGTACGACCGGTCGGCGGTTCCTACGACCCCGCCCGCACCACCGGCGGCGGCCTCGCCGCCGAACTCGACCGGCTGGAGGCGCAGGCCGCGCTCTCCTTCCCCGAGGAGCTGCGCATCCTGCGCGAGCTCGGCCTGTCCTCGGCCCGCACGGTGCTCGAACTCGGCGCCGGGCCGGGCGCGGTGACCCGCCGGCTGCGCGCCGCGCTGCCCGCCGGTACCGAACTGGTCGCCGCCGACATCGACGGCGAACTCCTCGCCCACGCGGCCGGCCCCGGGGTGACCCTGCTGGTCGCCGACGGCGCCGAACTGCCGCTGCCGGACGCGAGCGTGGACTTCGTCCTGCTGCGCTACGTCCTCCAGCACGTGCCCGACCCGGTCGCGGTGCTCGCCGAGGTCCGCCGGGTGCTGCGTCCCGGCGGCACCGTCGCCGTCACCGAGGTCGACTCCGCGCTGTGGGGCGCCGCCGAGCCCTCGTACCCCGAACTCGCGGGCGTGCACGCCAAGATGGCCGCCGCCCAGCGGGCCGACGGCGGCGACCGCTCGATCGGGCGCCGGCTCCCCCGGCTGCTGCGCGCGGCCGGCTTCGAGCGGCCGGTGCTGCGCCCGTTCGCCACCACCAACGACGACCACCCGACCGACGCCTTCGCCCCGCAGCTCGGCCCGCGGCGCCTGGAGCCGCTGGTCGCCCGGGGCGTCCTCTCCCTGGCCGAACTCGCCCTCGCGGCGGACCGCTGGAACCGCTTCCGGTCGGACCCCGACGCCTGGGTGATGCTGCTCGGCCTCACCGCCGCCGCGACCGCACCCGCGGGCCGCGGACCGCAGGAAACCGCCTGACCGCACCACACCCCTCCCGGAAACCGGAAAGGAACACCTCCATGCACCCCAAGGTGAAGATCTTCATCACCATCTTCTGCTACATCAGCGCCGTCGCCGGCCTGGTCACCGCCGTGATGGACGCCAGCCACAAGCCCGCCGACACCACCTCCGCGGTGGTCGCCGGTGTGCTCGGGGTGGCCTTCCTGCTGGGCGGCCTGGCGCTGACCCGGAAGCCGCGCTACTGACGATGGCGCCCGGAGGCTTAGCAGCGGGAACGGGTCGGGGGGGGGGGGGGGGGAAGCCCCCCCCCCCCCCCCCCCGCCCCCCCGCCCCCCCGCCCCGCCGCCCCCCCCCCCCCGCCCCCCGCCGCCCCCTTTAGGGCGGTTGCCCGGGGGGGGGGTTGGGGGGTTTGGGGGGGGGGGGGGGGGGCTCCCACCCCCCCCCCCCCCGACCCGTTCCCCGACGGCTCAGCGACCCTTGCTCAGCGACCCTGGCTCAGCGGCCCTTGCGCAGCGGGTTGATCACCCCGAACGCCCCGGTCAGCGTGGACGGGTCGACGAAGGAGCCGCCCGGCCCGTGGGTGCGGACGAAGTTGTTCACCAGCCCGGAGAACGACGGGTCCACCTTCGCCCGGTACGCCGCCAGCAGGTTCACCCGCTCCGGCGTGGACAGCTCCTGCTCGGCGCGCAGCTGGTGGCTGCGCGAGAGGTGGTACATGCCCTCGACGGTGTAGCCGGCGTCCAGCCAGCCCTGCCACAGCGCGTCGCGGTCCGCCTCCTGCCCGGCGAAGTGCTCCAGCGCGCGCGGCCGCGGCTCGGTCGGGGCCACGGGCGCCGGCACCCCGGCGGTCGGCACCGGCTCGGCCCGCAGCTCGACCCGCCGCCCGCTCAGGTAGAGCACCGAAACACCCTTGCGGACACAGAAGTTGAGCGCCTGCGCGGCCTGGTCGACGACCGCCTCGGCCTTGTCGTTGAGCGAGGTGTTGCACAGGATCGGCACCCCGGTCGCGGCCCGGAAGGCGTCCAGCGCCCGGTGCAGCCGCGGGTTGGACGCCGCGGTGACGGTCTGGTGCCGGGCCGAGCCGTCCAGGTGGACGATCGCGGGCACCAGCTCCCGCACCTGCGGCCGGACCTGCACGGCCTCCAGCATGTACGGCGACTCGCGGTCGGAGGCGAACCAGTCCCCCGCGTGCTCGGCCATCACCATCGGCGCGACCGGCCGCCACCACTGGCGCCGCTTGTACTCGTTCAGCAGGTCCTTGACCTTCGGCGAGCGCGGGTCGCCGAGCAGGCTGCGGTGGCCCAGCGCGCGCGGCCCGAGCTCGGCCCGGCCGTCCACCCAGGCGACCACGCCGTCCGAGACGTCGGCGACGAAGCGCTCGTCCTCGAAGTCCGTCACCGAGACGATCCACGGCGCGAACTCGGCCAGCGCCTCCTCGGTGTCCAGGACGTCCCGGCCGTAGTACGGGGAGGTGATCCGCAGCTCGGAGCCGTCGAGCGCGCCGGCCCCGTACAGGCCGAGCAGGCCCAGGCCGATGCCCTGGCCGGAGTCGTTGGCGCACGGCGGGGTGACCAGGCCGCGGAAGCCGAAGCGGTCCATCAGCAGGGTGTTGGTGGGGCAGTTGAGCGCGTAGCCGCCGGTGGTGGCCAGGTGGGTGTCCTCGGCGCGGATGCCGCCGACCTCCAGCAGCCGCTCCACGTTGCGGATCGCGACGCCCTCGCAGCAGCGCTGGATCACCTTCATCACGGCGCTGCGCAGGTGGTCCTCGCGGCTGAGCGAGTCGTCCAGCTCCGCGTCGGCGAGCTGCTCCTCGGCGGCGTCCACCACCGAGCGCACCAGGTCGTGGGCGGCCTTCCAGGGCTGGGTCGCCGAGCCGCCGAAGAAGGTGACCCCGGCGATCGCGGCCTCGGCGTCGAACTCGATCGCGGCCGTCGAGGCGGAGGCGAGCGCCATCAGCGAGCCCGGCTCCAGCCCGAACACCGTCTCGGCCGCGGTGTACAGCGGCCCGGGGGACTCCACCGGCTCGAAGGTGATCTCGCCCTGCTTCACCACGCAGCCCGCGTACCAGTACGGGTTGGGGCGGCTCTCCTGGGCGTAGTCGGGCAGCGCGTCGATCGCCAGGCCGACGATCTGCCCCTCACGGAACAGCGGGACGTCCCGCAGCACGCCGCTGAACAGGTGCGCCAGGCTGTGCAGCGGGAAGTCCTCGGCCCCGGCCGGCTTGGGCACCGGCTGCGCCTTCGGCAGGCCGGGCGTGCCCCAGGTGGCGGTGACGTCGTCGAGGGTCAGCCCCTCCTCGGCCAGCAGCGCCGACAGGAAGGCCGCCGAGCGGCCCTCGGTGTACAGCGGCCAGAAATGGTGCTTCTGCCCGCTGACCCGCTCCAGTTCCCAGACCCGGACGAGTTCGACGTCCGCCCCGTCCCGGCGCCACAGCGCGACGTTCTGGTCGTGCCGGACCGAGAAGACCGCACCCGGCCCCGGCGGCGTGAGATAGGCGGAAAGGAAATGCTCGGCCACGGTTACCTCTTATTCCTCGGTCTGCCAGGTTCTGTCAGGACGAGGTATTTCCGGCCCGTGCGCGAAGGGATGTCCCGGGATTTCCGGTACCCCGCCCGGGCCGGCCGCCTGCCCCCGGCACCAGCGACTACCCGGTCATTCGACCACGCGTGCGGAGGCCCGGTACATACTGAAATCCCCGTTTACGCACGGCCCCGGGCCCGGGCGTACGCATGCGCAGCGGGGGCCTCGGCGGCCTCCCGGCAGAACGGCCCGGGCCCCGGGCAGCGGCTGATCCACTGCCCGGGGCCCGGGCCGTTGGTGGGGAAGTTCCCGGCGCTCCGGGAGGTCAGGCGCCGGCGCCCGCCCTGGCGTCCTGCGCGGCGAAGAACTCGTCGGCGATCGCCCGGGTCCGCGGCAGCTCGGCGACCGGCTCGCCGATCACCCGCCCCGCCAGCTCCGTGGCCAGCCGGATCACGTCCTCCCGCAGCTCGGCCTCGGCCAGCACCCGGTCCGCCGCCAGCTGCACCTGCGCCTCGGCCAGCATCCCGTCCCGCAGCGCCTGCCCCTCGGCCCGCAGCCGCGCGATCAGCGCCGCCCCCTCCTCGGTGGCGGTCTGCCGGATCGCCGCCGCCTCGTGCCGCGCCGCGAGGAGCTCCGCCTGGAACTCCTCGTACACCCGCCGGGCCTCCGCCCGCGCCTCCTCGGCCCGCTCGACACCCCCCTCGGTGGCGTCCCGCCGCTCCCCCAGCACCTTCTCGATCCGCGGCAGCAGCACCGCCCCGAGGATTCCGAATATCAGGAAGAAGCAGACGAGTCCGATCACCAACTGCGCTGGATCAGGCTTCAAAGGTCCCATGGCCGCATGGTAGTTGAGTCCACATCACTCAATCCGGGCGGGGCCTTCCACCGGGTCCGCGCCGGTCGGGCGTGCCCGCACCGGGGGCTCCGGCCCGTCCACCTGGCCGCGGGCACCGGCGGATTCGAGGTGATCACCGGTGCCGGCGTCGGCCTCTACGGCCTCTGGCGCGCCCACCGTTGAACGGCCGGAAACGGCAGCATCCCGGCCGATCGTGCCGGCCGGGATGCTGCGCTGATGTGGGCCACCAGGGGCTCGAACCCTGAACCTACGGATTAAAAGTCCGCAGCTCTGCCAATTGAGCTAGTGGCCCGCGGCCCTGCGCCCCGGAGGATCCCGGGTGGAGAGGGCCACGGCGATCCTACCCGGTGGGCCCCAGGGCTCCGCCAGTGGATTGGGTGGGCGCGCCGGGTGCCGGGGCTGCGGCCCGGGGCGGGGCGTAGTGGGCGGCGCGGACGCGGCGCAGCCAGGCCTCGGCGGGGCGGGGGTCGGGGGCGTCGGGCAGGACGCCGGGGCCGGCGAGCCGGTCCGCGGCCTCGGCGAGCAGCTGTTCGGCGGTGGCGGGGCGGTCGGCGATGCGTTCGCCGAGCTCGCGGACGCGCTCGGGGTCGGGCAGCCGGATCAGGTTGCGGCCGGTGCGGTGCAGCCGGACGGCCTGCTCGACCAGCCGGACGAGGTGCCGGGCGTGCTTGGCGGCCCGGCGGCGGGTGGCCGGGTCGGTGGTGTCCCGGGTCAGCAGCTTGCGGAACTGCTGGTCCGCGTAACCGAGATAGGCCCGGCGGACGGCGGGGGCGCTGAGGAAGCTCGACCGGATCGCGACCAGTTCCCGGCCGAGCGGGGTGGCGGTCTCGTACAGCTCCTCGGGCAGCCAGACCAGTTCGGAGGCGGTCGGGTTGCAGGACAGCGCCAGGCGGCACCACTTGGCGGCCTCGTGCAGGGTGACGTCCGGCTCGGTGGTGACGTGCGACTCGGCCGGGCGGTGCAGGCCGTGCAACTCCTCGGTGGGGACGGCGAACAGCCCCAGCCGGTCGACGTCGGAGCCCGCGTGGGCGAAGCCGTAGGCGGTGGAGCCGACAATGCCGGAGAGCAGCACAGTGCCGGAGAGCAGCACAGTGCCGGAGAGCAGCACAGTGCCGGAGAGCGGCACGGTGCCGGAGAGCGGCACCGTGCCGGGTGCGTCGGTCATGCGTCCTCCTCTCGATCACCGGTTCCGCCGGGTACCGCATCCTCCCCGGAACGGGCCGCGCCGGGCGAGCGATTTCCGGTCCGGGGCCCGCCCGGCCGCCGATACTGGGCCCATGGAGCACGATCCCCGCCCGGAAGCCGTCGGTGTCGAGAAGCTGCGGGCCTGGTGGTCGCACCGGCAGTGGCTGGACCGCCCGCACCCCGGCGCGTCCGCCGCCGAGGTGCTGGCCGCGACCGGCTGGGCCCGTTCGGTCGGCGGCGCCGCCCCGTACCTGGGCCTGTTCGCCCGGGCCGGGCTGGGGCGGGCGGCCGTGGACGCGGCGGTGGCCGACCTCTCGGTGCACGAGCTGCCGTCCGCCCGGGGCTGTACGTACCTGCTGCCGGCCGCCGACTTCGCGCTCGGCCTGGCGGTCGGCGCGGCCGCCCCGGAGGGCGAACTGGCGGCCGCGGCCAAGCACCTGGGCGTCGGCCGGGACGAGGTGGAGCAGCTCTGCCTGGCCGTCGAGCGGGCGCTCGCCGACGGCGGGCCGCTGGATCCGACCACGATCCGGGAGGCGGTCGGCGACGCCGTCCGGCCGCTCGGCGAGCCGGGCCGCAAGCGCGGCCTGGCCACCACCCTGCCGCTCGCCCTCGGGCTGCTGCAGTCGCGCGGCCGGATCCGCCGGGTGCCCGTCAACGGCCGCCTGGACCAGCAGCGTTACGGCTACGTCGGCTGGGACCAGCCGGTCCTCGGGGACGCCGTGGACCTCGCCCGCCGCTACTTCTCCTGGGCCGGGCCGGCCACCCTCGGACACTTCCGCTGGTTCTCCGGCTTCTCCGCGGCCACCGCCCGCCGGGCCGTCGCCGAGGCCGGCCCGGTGCCGGTCGCCCCCGGCTCGGACCTGCTGCTGCCGCCCGAACTCGCCGAGGAGTTCGCCGGGTTCGAGCGGCCGGCCGAGCCGCACTACACCCTGCTGGCCGGCATCGACGGCATCCACCTGCTGCACCGCGACCTGTCCCGGCTGCTCGACCCCGCCGACGCCGCCCGCCCGCTGCCCGCCGGCCGGGCCGGGCGCACCTTCGGCGGCGAGACCGACCCGCAGACCCACCTGGTGCTGGACCGCGGCCGGATCGTCGGCCTGTGGGAGTACGACACCGAGCGGGCCGAGCTCGTCCACCTGTCCTTCGTCCCGCCGGACGACGCGCTGCGCGCCGCGGTGGCCCGCACCGAGGCGTTCGTCCGGGACGAACTGGGCGACGCCCGCGGGTTCAGTCTCGACTCGCCGAGGAGCCGCGCCCCCAGGGTCGCCGCGCTGCGGGAGGCCGCCGCGCGGGGGTGGCCGGCCGGGTAGCGTACGGCCCATGTCGAACACCAGCACCGACGAAGTCCTGCTCGTCACCGGCGCCGGTCGCGGCATCGGCGCCGCCACCGCCCTGCTGGCCGCCCGCCGCGGCTACCGGGTGTGCGTCAACTACCGTACGGACGAAGCCTCGGCCGCCGCCGTGGTGGACGCCGTCCGGGCCGAGGGCGGCACCGCGGTCGCCGTCCGGGCGGACGTCACCCGCAGCGCCGAGGTGGAGCGGCTGTTCGCCACCGTGGACGCCGAACTCGGGCCGCTCACCGGGCTGGTGAACAACGCGGGCACGCTGGAGCGGCAGTGCCGGCTGGAGGAGATCGACGAGGAGCGGCTGAACCGGATCTGGGCGGCGAACATCACCGGCCCGTTCCTGTGCGCGGCCCAGGCCGTCCGCCGGATGTCCACCCGGTACGGCGGGCGCGGCGGCGCGATCGTCAACGTCGGCTCGGCCGCCTCCCGGATCGGCTCGCCGAACGAGTACGTCGACTACGCGGCGGCCAAGGGCGCGGTGGACTCGATGACCCGCGGCCTGGCGCTGGAGGTCGCGGCCGAGGGCATCCGGGTCAACTGCGTGCGCCCGGGCCTGATCCACACCGGCATCCACGCGCTCGGCGGCGAACCGGGCCGGGTCGACCGGGTCGCCCCGGGCCTGCCGATGCGGCGCGGCGGGGAGCCGGAGGAGGTCGCCGAGGCGATCCTGTTCCTGCTCTCCCCGGCCGCCTCGTACACCACGGGGGCGTTCCTGGAGGTCTCCGGCGGGCGTTGACGGCCCCGGCCGGGGGGCGGGGATTCGGCGAACGGTCCTCTCCGGTTTCCTTCCCCCCGCTCCGTCCGCGCCCGTACCGTGGGGCCATGACCGCTGCCTTCATCGACATCGCCGGTGTGCGCAACTTCCGTGACGCGGGCGGGATCGGCGCCCTGCGCCGGGGCGTCCTGTACCGCTCCGGCTCCCTCCACACGCTCACCGAGGAGGGCGCCCGGAAGCTCAAGGAGCTCGGCCTGCGGACGGTGATCGACCTGCGCAGCCCGTTCGAGCTGGAGGTCTGGCCGGACCAGCGGCACGGCCTCGACCACGAGTCCCTCAACCTGCCGACCCTGCCCGCCAACCGCGAGGACCTCGACCGGCCGTGGCCCGAGGACCAGGCCGCGCTCTACACCTTCATGCCCGAGACGGCCGGCCCCTCGCTCGCCGCCGTGATCCGCCGGCTGGCCGCCGCGGAGGCCGTCCC
Source organism: Kitasatospora sp. NPDC098652 (assembly GCF_044760155.1). Taxonomy (NCBI): domain Bacteria; kingdom Bacillati; phylum Actinomycetota; class Actinomycetes; order Kitasatosporales; family Streptomycetaceae; genus Kitasatospora; species Kitasatospora sp. NPDC098652. The sequence continues at coordinate 116,304 of NZ_JBIWAQ010000015.1, read as the reverse complement.
GGCGATCGTGCACTGCGCCGTCGGCAAGGACCGCACCGGCCTCACCGTCGCCGTCCTGCAGTCCCTGCTGGGCGCCTCGGACGCCGACATCACCGCCGACTTCCTGCGCTCCAACGCCGGCCTCGGCCTGGAGGACGGCCCCACCCCGTACATCGACGAGACCGGCACCGAGCGGGTCTCCCGCCCGGTCGACGCCGACCTCATCGCCTCCTCCCTCGCCTGGATCCGCACCCACCACGGCACCGTCCCGGCCTACCTCGCCGCCCACGGCACCACCGAGGCCGAGCTCGCCGCCCTCCGGGCCAACCTCTCGGCCTGAGGGCGGCGGCCCCGGGGGTCAGGGCCCCCGGCCCGGGCCGGAACGGCCGAGGCCCCCGCGGGTCAGTCCTGGCGCTCGAACCGCCACCACTGGGTCGGGGCGTCGGTGTCCTCCCACTGCTGGACACCGGCGTCCGTGGCGGTCAGCGGCTTACCGCTGATGAAGCTGGTGACGGTGTAGGTGCCCGGGGCGTCCACGTGGGCCTCCAGCAGCCACTCCTGGGCGCCGAAGGCGTTGGCGGACCACTGCTGGACGGGAACGCCGTCGTCCGGGGAGGCGCCGGTCACGTCCAGGCGCTTGCCGCTGTTGACGTTCTCGATGTGGAAGAGCGCGCCGCCCGGGTGGACGGCGGTGAGCCGCCAGAGCTGGGCGTCGGTGCCGTCGGCCGCGCCGAGGCGGATCCGGGCGCCGCTGCGCCGGGAGGCCTCCGCGACCTCCAGCAGCAGGCCGCTGCCGACGTTGCGGATCCGGTAGCGGCCGTCGGTGACCGCCCGGTCGGCCGTGCTGTCAGGGGCGCTGTCCGTCATGGCCGCAGTCTCGCACCCGCGGCTGACAGCCCGGCTCGCACCCACGGCTGACAGCCCGGCCGGCTGCGCCTATGCTGCGGCGGATGTCCTCCCAGAACCTTCCGCCGACCCGTCAGCAGCCCACCCTCCTGGAGGCGGTGGCCGAGCTGGAGGCGGTGGTCGCGGCCGGTGACGACGAGGGCTTCGGCCCGGCCCTGAGCCTGGTCGGCGGGCTGTTCGGCCCGGCCGGCCCGGCCGAGCGGCGGGCGGCCGGCCCCCGGCTGGCCGCGCTGCTGCCGGACGCGCCGCCGTTCCCCCGGGCGCACCTGGCGATGGTGGTGGGCGCCTGCGTGGAGTCCGGTGCCGATCCGGTGGCCTGCGCCGGCCCGGTGCTGGCCGGTCTGCGCGGGGCGCTGACCGGTGCCCAGCGGCTGGTCGAGCACTGGGCGCGGACCGGCGGCGGGCCGCTGCCGGACCAGGAGGCCGACGATCCGGCCGAGGCGCACGCCCGGATCGAGCACCCGGAACACCTCGACCCCTGGCAGGCGCACCTGGCCGTGGTCGCCTGGTGGACCCTGCACCTGTGGCAGCAGGCCGCCTGGGCGGTCTACGCGCACCCGCCCGTCCGGGCCGAGGCCCGCGCCTCGGGCGTCACCGAGGTGCTGCTGGAGCTGTTCGACCGGTACGGCGGCGAGCGGCACGACTTCAAGGGCCTCACCCACCTGGCGCTGGTGCTCGACGACGAACCGCTGCTGGTCCTCGACCGCCCCACCGGGACCGGCTACCTGCTGCGGATGAGCGGCCTGAGCGACACCTTCCAGCTGCACACCCTGCTCGCCGACGTGCTGATCGGCGGCGGCCACCTGCCCGGCCTCCCGCAGGACCCGGAGGTGGTGGCACTGGCCCGGACGGCGTTCCCGGACGGCCGCCGGCTCACCGCCACCGGCGCCTTCAACCTGGTCGCCCCGGACGGCTCCTGGCTGTGGAACGAGGGCACGCCCAGCGACGTCCCGCTGCTGGACGGCGTGCGCACCCTGGTGCTGGAGCCGCTGCCGTACGAGCGCAGCTGGTCGGCCGGGCGCTTCCTCCCGGAGGTCCCGGGCGACCTCCGGCTGGAGCGGGTGCTCGACCCGGCGGAGGCGGCCCGACTGCTGGCCCGCACGGTGCCGGGGGTGCCCACCGCGGCGGCCTTCGGCTGAGTCCTCCGGGGCCCCGGCGGGCCGCTCCGTTCACCGGGTTAGGGTCGGAAGCCGACACGTCCTTACGAGCCCCACGAGTGGAGTCGACGATGGCGAAGGTCCCGAACGCGCTCGCATCCGCCGCGCCCGCCGCGCTGACCGCGGCGAGCGGCCTGGTCGGCGGTTACGGCGTGGCCCGCTGGAGCGGCCGGCGCGAGCTGGGCGGCGCGGTGCTGGCGGTGGCCGGGGCCGGCGCGGCCGCGCAGTGGCGCCGCAGCTCGGGCACGGCGGCCGCGGCGGCGCTCACCGGCCTGTACGTGGCGGCCTTCGGCGGTTCGCACCCGCTGGCGAAGCGGATCGGCGCCTGGCCGTCCGTGTTCGCCGTCACCGGGGTGGTCGCGGCGGCTTCGACGGCCGCGACGGTGCTCTCCGCGCGCAAGCGCTGAGCCTCTCCGCCCGCAAGCGCTGAGCCCCACGGCGCGCAAGCGCCGAGCCGCCCGCCCGGTTCAGGACGGGACGACCGCCGGGCCGAACCGGGCCTCGAAGGCCGCCCGGTTCGCCGAGACCGGCGTGCGGTCCCACACCGCGAACACCACCCGCTCGAACGCGCCCCCGTACCGGGCCAGCGCGCCCTCGAAGGCCTCGGCGACCTGGGCCGGGTCGTTGCGGAACACCCCGCAGCCCCAGGCGCCGAGCACCAGGGCACGGACCTCGTGCCGGGCCGCCGCCGCCAGCACCCGGACGGCCCGCTCGGCGAGCACGCCCCGGACGTCCGTACCGGCCGAACGCCGTTCCAGCTGACCGGCGTTGGGGGCGGGCGAGGTCAGGAAGGTGACCGGGTACGGCCGGGCCAGCAGGCCGCCGCGGCCGTCCCGGACCACCGGCACGCCGGGCGAGACGACGACCCGGTGGCTGTACCGCAGGTCCGTCGAGGCCCGGTGCGCCTCGTAGTAGTCCGGCGCCTCCAGCAGGCAGCTGTACAGCAGCGCGCTGCGGCACAGGTCCTCCTCCTGGGCGCGGGCGCCGCGCAGGTACCCGCCGCCGGGGTTGCGTGCGGAGGCGAAGTTCAGCACCCCGACCGGCCCGGCCCCGGCCGCGACCAGCCGCCGGGCCGCCTCGACGCTGCCCTCGGCCGTGACCTCGACCGGCCCGCCCGCGGGCCCCCGCTCCCCGGCGGCCAGCAGCGCGTCCAGCCCCTCCGGGGAGTACGACACCGTGCCGGCCCGGGCGGCCGCCAACTGCTCCCCCACCTGCACGAGTTCGCCCCCGGCCGTCCGGTAGCTCCCCCGCGCGGCGATCTCCTCGTTCTCCCGTGCCACGTCGTGCAGTCTGCTGCTCATGTCCGTGACGCTACGGGACTACCCTCGGCGCGCGCCACAGGTTATTCTCACTTCCAGAACAACACCTCGGGGGGCGAGCGGTAGCGAGGTGTGGGGGGGTATCGGGGGATACCGGGGGAACACGAAGGGCCCGCTCCGGGGGACGGAGCGGGCCCTTCGTGTGTGGTTCAGTCAGCCGGCCGGCGGTCGATCACCGACCGGGCCGCACGACCTCGTCCGAGGTCAGTTCTTCCAGCGCGGCTTGCGGTCGTCGCGGTTGAAGCCGCCACCGTTGAAGCCACCGCGGTCACGGTCGCCGAAGCCACCGCGGTCACGGTTGAAGCCACCGCGGTCGGCCTGCGGACGGCCACCGGCGCGGTGGTCGTCGCGGCGCGAGAACGGACGGCTGTTGCTGCCGCCGCGCTCGTCGCGGTCCCGGCCGAAGGACGGGCGGTCGCCGAAGGAGCGGGCCGGACGGTCGCCGAAGCCACCGGTGCGGCCGCCACGGTCGTCACGGTCGCGGTTGAAGCCGCCCGAGCGCTCGCGGTCACCGAAGCCACCGGAACGGCCACCACGGTCATCGCGGTCACGGTTGAAGCCACCCGAACGGCCACCC